>CAYVTR010000011.1:0-51587 GCA_964454905.1 uncultured Woeseia sp.
TTCTTAAAGTTCATATGAGAAAAGTACCGTTGGATAAAAATGTAAAACCCTCAATTATAGCTAGAGGTACACCAGGTTTTTCAGGTGCTGACTTAGCTAATCTGGTTAATGAATCTGCACTTCTTGCAGCAAGAGCAAATAAAAAATATGTAAATATGGATGATCTTGATAGAGCAAAAGACAAAATCATGATGGGTACAGAACGTAAGTCTCTTGTAATGAGTGAAGATGAAAGAAAATTAACAGCTTATCATGAAGCAGGCCATGCCATTGTTGGTTTATCAATTGATGGGCATGACCCTGTTTACAAAGTAACCATTATTCCTAGAGGTAGAGCATTAGGTGTCACTATGTTCCTTCCAGAAGATGATCGCTACAGTATGAGTAAACAACGTCTATTGGGACAAATCACAAGTCTATTTGGAGGCAGAGTTGCTGAAGAAATTATTTTTGGCAAAGAAGCGGTTACTACTGGCGCTTCAAATGATATTGAACGGGCCACAGAAATTGCCCGAAACATGGTAACTAAATGGGGATTATCAGAGAAATTAGGACCATTAACTTACAGTGAAGAAGAAGGAGAAGTTTTTCTTGGTCGATCTGTTACACAAACAAAACAAGTCTCAGATGTAACAGCTAAACTCATAGATGATGAGGTCAGAAAAATTATTGATGAAACGTATGACAAAAGCAGAACTATCATTAATAAACAAATTCATCGATTACATAAAATGGCTGAAACTCTTATCAAATATGAAACGATTGATAGTGATCAAATAAAAGATATTATGAATGATAAAGAACCACGACCACCTGAAGATTGGGATTCTAATGATGACTCATCTGATAACACTAAACCGTCTTCTGATATTGGTGGTCCAGCCACGGAACACTCATAAATTAAGTCATTTATTTTTTTACAAATAGCATAAAAAATTAGCTAAATAGCCCCTAATAGCTATAGAATAGTCGATTCTCTAACTAGAGAAATGAATTATGAATAATAATAATAAAATATTTGGAACTGATGGGATCAGAGGTAAAGTAGGTGAATACCCTATGACTGTAGATTTCACTATGAGATTTGCCTCAGCAATTGCATCAACATTAACACCAAATGGAGGTCAAGTAGCAATCGGTAAAGACACTAGAATATCAGGCTATATGTTTGAATCAGCATTAGAGTCTGCATTTGTTGCCTACGGACTAAAAGTAATCTTGTTAGGACCTCTACCATCTCCAGCAATATCTCATTATGTAAGAGAGACAGATGCTAATTTTGGTATCGTTATCAGTGCTTCACATAATTCTTATGAATACAATGGCATTAAAATTATTAATCAAAATGGTGAAAAGATAGAGGAATTACTTGAAAACACGATTGAGTCCAAACTTACTGATAATCCTGTGACTAAAACAGCTAGTATGATTGGTAAAGCCTATCGTTCTGGCGATTCTAGGGACAAATACAAAGAACTTCTGAGTAAAGTTTTTAACAGTGATTCAAAGCCTCTTGATGGGTTGAAAATAGTTGTAGATTCATCTAACGGTGCAGCCTATAAAATAGCTCCTCAGATACTCCTTGATCTTGGAGCTGAGGTAATACCTATAGCCTGTTCACCTAACGGATATAATATCAATAAAAATTGTGGCTCCACATATCCAGAAACTATTAAAAACACTGTTAAGGCCACTAATGCTGATCTTGGGATAGCGCTTGATGGTGATGCTGACAGAATATTACTTATCGATGAACAAGGAGAATTATTAGATGGAGATCAGATTCTATACATCTTAACTAATGCAAACATTGATAACTCGTCATTTAATTCTAAAGTAGTAGGAACAGTAATAACTAATTCAGGATTAGAAAAATCATTAAAAAAGAAAAACATTGAATTACTTAGATCTGATGTAGGGGATAAAAACGTTTACAAAATGATGCAATCATCAGGCTCCATTATTGGAGGGGAAACATCTGGACACATAATTAATCTTGAATATTTACCTACTGGTGATGGGCTACTAACAGCACTTATTATAATCCAAGAATCGTTAAACAAGAAAAGTCCTATAAGCAATTTAATAAAAGGACTAACCTTGGTAAACCAACATAATTTTAATATTGATCTTCAAAATATTGACACAGAGAAGATTGATACGCTGCAAGATAAAGCATCGACCTTAATTGAAGATGGTCGAGTCATTATTAGAAAGTCTGGAACTGAGCCATTACTAAGAATTCTCATTGAATCGGATAATGAAGAAACAGTTAACAAAGTTAAGCACTTGATCAAAGAAATAAACATATAACATGAATAAATACTTTATTTCAGCTAATTGGAAAATGAACGGTTCTAAGGAATTTACTAGAACTTTCTGTAATTCACTAAATGCGGATACAGATGAAGATGTAAAAATGATTATTTGTCCTGCTGATTGCTATTTAAACGAATTAGATACGTTAGCACCAAACAATATAATAAGGGGAGCCCAAAATATTTCTTTTAATTCTGATGGAGCCTATACAGGTGAAGTATCAGCATCAATGTTGAAAGATCTTAATGTTGAATATGTAATTATAGGTCACTCTGAACGTCGAGAGTATCATGATGAGACTAATGACGTTATCAGTAAGAAGTTTCAATCTGCTGTATCGCATAATTTAAAGCCTATATTATGTGTTGGTGAATCTTTATATCAACGACAACAACAAGAGACTTTTCATCATATAGAAAATCAAATTTTGTCAGTTATAAATAAAGATGTTTTAAGTGATGAGTCATTTATAATTGCTTATGAACCTATATGGGCAATAGGCACTGGTGAAACTGCTACACCTGAAATTGCGAATGAAGTTCATATTTTTATTCAAGAAACTCTAGATAAAATAGATTCTATTCAAAGTAAAAAAATAGCTATAATTTATGGCGGTAGTGTAAACGGTAATAACGCTTATGACTTATTTAGAATGAGTCATATCAACGGTGCATTAATCGGGGGAGCATCATTAGATGCAAGTGAATTTAACAAGATTTATAATATTGCTAAGGAAATAAATAATGAATGACATCAATTCTTTGCTGCTTAGTTTTCACGTAGTTACAGCTATTTTAATAGTTGTGTTAATACTATTACAAAAAGGAAAAGGGGCTGATATGGGTTCTGCATTTGGTGCAGGTGCATCCGGTACTTTGTTTGGATCTAAGGGTTCAGCTAATTTCTTGTCAAGATCTACAGCTGTTTTAGCCACCATATTCTTTATTACAAGTTTAACGCTTGCCTATCTTAACAAAGGCAGTGTCCAGACAAATAGTATCTTGGATAATGTTAATCCAGTAACCAACGAAGAAACCAACGAAGAAACAAATATAGCGACTCCTCAAATTCCCAAGGATAATTAAATTATAAAATAGCCGATGTGGTGGAATCTGGTAGACACGCTGTCTTGAGGGGGCAGTAGCGAAAGCTGTGCCGGTTCGAGTCCGGCCATCGGCATAATTTAAACTATCTTATAATCGCTCATCGTAAATCCATGAATAATATAACAATATTTATAGCATTTATTTATCCACATGATATTCACAAATAATAAGATTATATAATGTTTATGTTTTTTTTTGTATTCCTAAGTAATTGAATACATTAAGCATTTTATTTTTAATAAAAGCTGATACAATACACTCGTTTTTTGAGAAATAAACTTGGTACTGTTCGGATTAACACTATGTTAGAGAATTATCTGCCAATTATAATCTTTATAGGAGTAGCAGCCTTCCTTGGTGTTTTGTTACTTCTTCTTGGCTTTCTTTTCGGTAAAGGAAATAAATCAAAAGCAAAGCTCTCACCCTATGAATGTGGATTTGAAGAATTTGAAGATGCCAGAATTCCCTTCGATGTAAAATATTATCTGGTTGCAATTCTTTTTATCATCTTTGACTTAGAAATTGCATTCCTTTTTCCTTGGGCAATTGCACTTAAACAAATTGGAACAACAGGCTTAATTGCTATGGTCATCTTTCTATTGGTATTAGTGATTGGTTTTATCTATGAATGGAATAAAGGTGCACTAGAATGGGATTAACAGATAAAGACAATGAAATTATTGATCAACAAGGTCCTAGCTTTATTATCACCTCGGTTGATAAATTAGTTAACTGGGCAAGAACAGGATCAATGTGGCCGGTCACTCTTGGGTTAGCTTGTTGTGGTATTGAAATGATGCATTCAGCTGCTGCAAGATATGATACTGATCGATTTGGAGTTTTTTATCGCCCCAGCCCCAGGCAATCAGATGTAATGATTGTTGCTGGCACATTAGTTAATAAAATGGCCCCTGCACTAAGGAAAGTTTACGATCAAATGGCAGAACCTAAATGGGTTATTTCCATGGGCTCATGTGCTAACGGTGGTGGCTACTATCATCACTCTTATTCAGTAGTTAGAGGGTGCGATCAAATTATACCGGTTGACATATATGTTCCGGGTTGTCCGCCTACAGCCGAAGCACTAATAAATGGAATTATTGAACTACAGAAGAAAATCAAAGCAAAAGAATCAATTGCAAATGGATAAGAATTTACACATAGACATTATTAAAACTAAGCTTACTGAATTTAACGTAGGTTTTTTAGAAAATGAACAAAACCTAATCGTAGAAATAGATCAGGCAGATCTAATCAATGTTTGCAAGGTCCTCAAAACTAATTCAGATCTTGATTATTGCATGTTGATTGATGTTTGTGCTGTAGATTATCTAACTTATGGGGAAGCTGATTGGACAACTAATGATGCCACAAATTCAGGCTACTCTAGAGCTGTAAAACAAACAATTATTCCAGAAGCTGATGAGACCTTTACTGATCGGTTTGCTGTGTTCTACCAGTTATTATCTCTTACATATAATGAAAGACTCACTTTAAAAGTCTTCACGACTGAATTAAACCCTCCCAGTGTTCCATCTTTAAATAAAATTTGGAACTCAGCAAATTGGTTTGAACGTGAAGCCTTTGATTTAATGGGCATTCATTTTAAAGGACACCCTGATTTAAGGCGAATTCTCACAGACTATGGATTTATTGGACACCCCTTTAGAAAAGATTTTCCAACCAATGGAAACTTAGAGGTTGTTTATGATGAAGACGAGGAACGAGTTATTTACCGACCTGTTAGCATCAGTACACGTCCAAGCGTTCCGAAAGTTATCAGGGATAAAAATGACAGAGAGTAAATTAACTTTAAATTTTGGGCCACAACATCCTGCCGCTCATGGTGTTTTAAGATTAATCATGGAAATGGACGGAGAAGTTGTTAGAAATCTAGATCCTCACATTGGTCTTCTTCATAGGGGAACTGAAAAACTAGCTGAAATAAAACCTTATAATCATTCTATTGGTTATATGGATAGGATGGACTATGTGTCAATGATGTGTTGTGAACATCCCTATGTTTTAGCAATTGAAGAACTTTTAGGTATTAACCCTCCCAGACGTGCTCAATACATTAGAGTAATGTTTGATGAAATTACTCGCCTTATGAATCATCTGCTCTGGCTAGGATGTCATGGCTTAGATATTGGAGCGATGGCTCTATTTCTATACTGTTTTAGAGAACGAGAAGACCTCTATGATATTTATGAAGCTGTTTCTGGTGCAAGAATGCATGCCACTTATTATAGGCCAGGCGGTGTTTATAGAGACCTGCCTGAACAAATGCCTAAATATCAAGCTAATCGATACATCTCTGAGAAAAAAGTTAAACGACTAAATTACAATAGAGAAGGGTCTTTATTGGATTTTATAGAAGATTTTACTAACAGGTTTCCTTCACTGGTTGATGAATATGAAACACTGCTTACTGATAATAGAATTTGGAAACAACGAACAGTTGACATCGGTGTGGTGACGCCAGAAAGGGCAAAAGATTTAGGCTTTACAGGGCCCATGTTAAGAGGTTCAGGCGTGGAATGGGATCTTAGACGTAAACAGCCCTATGAGGTTTACGACGAACTTGATTTCTTGATACCTATCGGTCTAAACGGGGATTGTTATGATCGCTACCTTGTTAGAGTTGAGGAAATGCGTCAATCAAATTGTATTATCCAACAATGTATACAGTGGCTGAGAGATAATCCTGGTCCTGTGATAATTGCGGACAATCGTTATGCTAGTCCCAAACGATCTGATATGAAGCATGACATGGAATCACTAATCTATCACTTTAAACTTTTTACTGAGGGTTATTCAGTTCCTCAAGGGGAAGTGTATTCTGCAATTGAACATCCAAAAGGTGAGTTTGGTGTTTTTTTAATGTCAGATGGTGCCAATAAACCCTATCGCATGAAAGTTAGACCACCCAGTTTTGCTCATCTTGCAGCAATTGATGAAATGTCAAAAGGCCATATGTTAGCTGATGTTGTTTCTATTATTGGCACATTGGATATTGTCTTTGGAGAAATAGATCGTTAATTGAGAACTCCATGTTAAATACTAAAATCAAAGAAGAAATAGATCACTGGATAGGAAAATTCCCTGAAGGCAAGCAACGATCTGCCATTATTGGATCATTGCATGCCGTTCAAAATCATACCGGAGGATACTTAACAACTGAGTTAATGATTGAGGTGGCTGATTATTTAGACATCCCCAAGATACAAGTATTTGAAGTCGCAACTTTTTATTCAATGTTCCAAACTAAACCTGTTGGTCAGCATGAAATTGCAGTTTGCACAAACATCTCATGCATGCTTAATGGTTCCGACAATATTCTTCAACACATAGAAAAACGATTAAATATTAAAGCCGGTCAATCGACTATAGACGGTAAAATCTTTCTAAAAGAAGAAGAAGAATGTTTAGCCGCATGCACTGGCGCTCCTATGATGATGGTTGATCATCATTATATTGAAAACCTTGATATCAAAACTGTTGATCAGATATTAAATGATTTGGAGAAAAATAATGACTGATTTAAACCAAGTTATTTTCTCTAATATTAAAGACAAAGAACCATGGTCTATTCAAGCTTATCTATCATCCGGTGGTTACCAAACATGGAAATCCATACTCACTGATAACAACAATAAATACTCACCAGAAATGATAATCGATACTGTTACTCAATCAGGACTTAGAGGCAGAGGAGGTGCTGGATTTCCAACAGGTAAAAAATGGAGCTTCATGCCAGAATCAAATCAACAGAAATACATCGTTTGTAATTCAGATGAAAGTGAACCCGGAACCTGCCATGATCGAGATATTTTAAAATATAACCCTCATGCTCTGATTGAAGGTATGGCGATTGCTGGTTTTGCAACTGGGTCAACAGTTGGTTACAACTATGTACGCGGGGAATTTATGGTTGAGTGTTTTCCACGCATAGAGCAAGCCCTTCATGAAGCTTATGAATTAGGATTATTGGGAACAAATATTCTTGATTCAGGTATAGACTTTAATCTCCATAACTTTTTAGGAGCTGGCGCTTATATTGTCGGAGAGGAAACAGGCTTATTAGAATCGTTAGAAGGCAAACAAGGCAAACCAAGATTTAAACCTCCTTTTCCAGCTAACTTTGGTCTCTACGGCAAACCAACAACTGTAAACAACACCCAAACTTTAGCAAGCATCCCTAAAATTATTCAAAATGGGTCAAACTGGTTTTCATCATTTGGTACTGAAAAATCGCCAGGCACTATTATATTTTCTGTATCGGGTCATGTTAACAAGCCAGGTAACTATGAGTTACCACTAGGCATTTCATTTGATGAACTTTTAACTTACGCAGGCGGAATGCAAAATAATAAATCTCTTAAAGCAGTCATACCAGGAGGCTCATCTACAAAAGTGTTACCGGCAGACATTATTCAGAGTTGCACCATGGATTATGAATCACTTCAAGATGCAGGGTCTGCTTTAGGCACCGGTGCTGTCATTGTGATTGCTGAAGGAACTTGCATGGTTGAATTATTAAAAAGAATATCAAGATTTTATTTTGCTGAAAACTGCGGTCAATGCACACCATGTCGAGAAGGCACAGGTTGGCTTTATAGAATTCTAGATCGCATCACAAAAGGTAATGGAAAAAATAATGATCTTGAATTATTGGTTGATGTAGCGAATAGAATTGAAGGCAATACTATCTGTGCTTTTGGAGATGCTTCTGCATGGCCTGTCCAAAGTTTTATTGAGCACTTTTTTAACGAATTTGAATACATGGTAAAAAACAATGGTAAATCCATAGCGGCATAATATGAGCAATAAAAAAGTAAACATAACTATTAATAATGTTCTTCACAGTGTTGATAAAGGAAGAATGTTAATAGAAGTCACAGATGAATTAGGAATTTATATTCCTCGCTTCTGTTATCACGAAAAACTCTCAATTGCTGCAAACTGTAGAATGTGTTTAGTAGAAGTTGAGAATTCAAATCATGCACTACCTGCATGTGCTACAACAGTTACGGATGGAATGGTCGTTGATACTTTATCTCATTCAACTAAAACTGCTCAACAATCAACCATGGAATTTCTTCTCATTAACCACCCATTGGACTGTCCTATATGTGACCAAGGAGGTGAATGTGAACTTCAAGACCTGGCTTATGCTTATGGAAAAAATAACTCAAGATTTGATCTGCAGAAATTAACAAAACCTAATGAGAACTTAGGGCCATTGGTGTCAACTGATATGACCAGATGTATTATGTGTACACGATGCACACGATTTGGCTCTGAGGTAGCTGGAATTGAAGAATTGGGAACTATGGGACGAGGTGAAACGTCAAATATTAGCACTTATGTTAAACAAACAGTTAACCATGAACTCTCTGGCAATATTATTGATCTATGTCCTGTTGGCGCTTTAAACAACAAGCCTTATCGCTACACAGACCGAACTTGGGAAATGGATCAGATACAAAGTATTTCACCTCATGACTGTGTGGGCACAAATCTCTACATGCATGTCAAAAATAACAAGATTAAGCGTGTTGTTCCAATGCAAAATGAAAGCATTAATGAAACCTGGATCGCAGATAGAGACAGATTTGGTTTTGATGGAATTTATTCTGAGGATCGATTATTAACGCCGTTGATTAAAAGCAATGGAACCTTGATTGAAAGCACCATTGAAGAATCGAGACACCAACTCAATGCAATTATTTCATCCCTCATACAATCCAACAAGACAGATAATATTGCTGCATTAATATCGCCATCAGTTTCTCTAAATGAACAATTTATTTTTTCAAATTATTTATCACAACTTGGCATTAGCAACATTGATCATAGAATCAATCAAGTTGACTTCTCTGGTGATACTCTGGACCCACTTTTTCCTCATCTTAATATAGAGCTAAACACTATCGAGGAAATGGAAACAATCTTTGTGATAGGTTCTGATTTAAGACGTGAAACACCTTTGATATCTCATTGGGTAAAAAAAGCTGCAAATAAAGGAGCGTCAATCCATTTTATGGACATTGCCCTAAGAGAATATCATTTTCCAATCAGTGATTACATTATCAGTGACACTCAATCGTTGGTTGAAAATATTGGTTTAGTTGCTAAAGCAGCATCAACTATTGCTCAATTGGATGTGCCCCAACATATACAAGAACAACTGGATAAATTATCGGAACCCAATGCTACACATAAACAAATAGCTCAGTCATTATTCACAAAGACAAACACCTTATTATTAAATGGTCTTGTATCAAGAAGCCACTCAGATTTCTCTTTAATAAGAAGTTATATCAATATTCTTGCTTCATTAACTAATTCTAATCTAGGTGAATTAACAAGCGGTGCAAATTCAGTTGGTGCTTACATCACGGGATGTATTCCCCATAGAAATCTTTTAGGTCAATCCTCACAAGCAGGTTTGAACGCATTAGAAATAGCATCTAAAAACCATGATCTTATAATCTTATATGGACTTGAAATAGATGACTGTCTATATGATCAGATACTTACCAAAGCCTTAAAAGGATCTAAAAAAGTCGTAGTTTTCAACTCATTTATGGAATCAGTTATTAATGATCATGCTGACATCGTCATTCCAATTAATACTACCTATGAATCAAAAGGCTCTTTTATCAATCTAACAGGGCAAGTCCAAGACTTTAATCAAGAATTATTACTGCCTAATCATTACTATAGCAATGAAGCATTATTAACAGATTTAGTTAACGAACGTGACTTAGATATTCCAAGCTTCAATGATTTCATAAAAGAATTAGAATCATTTATAGATCAATCAATTGCTAATCGAAACTACATTAAAGAATTTCCAGTTAAGACTAGTAATTCATCACCAATTGACACTACTAACACATTCAATATGTATAGCATTGATGCCATCTTAAGGCGATCAAAACCTTTACAGCAAACTAAAGAATCAAAAACAATCACCTAGTGCCATGGAAGAAATTATTTCATCTGTATTAGACTTTCTAAGCCCCCAAGCTATTGGGATAATTATTTCAATAATGAAAATTATTATTGTGCTTATTGGATTGATCTTAACGGTGGTCTTCTTGGTCTACTTTGAGCGTAAAGTTATTGGATACATGCATTCAAGAATTGGACCAAATAGAGTAGGGCCATTTGGCTTACTTCAAACCATAGCTGACACTATAAAATTATTACTCAAAGAAATTATCATTCCAGCTAAATCTGATAAATTCTTATTTTTGTTGGCTCCCATATTACTTTTAATTCCAGCCCTTGCTGCATGGGCTGTTGTTCCCTTAAACCCCCATTTTATAATCGCTGATATCGATGCTGGCCTCCTTTATTTGCTTGCTTTAACCTCTTTTGGTGTATACGGCGTAATCCTTGCAGGTTGGTCCTCTAATTCAAAATACGCTTTTTTAGGGTCCATGAGAGCCGCCGCACAAATGGTAGCCTATGAAATAGCAATGGGGTTCGCATTAGTTGGAGTACTGATGGCTGGAGGCAGTTTAAAACTTGGTGCAATTGTTGAAGCTCAAAGTGGTGGTATTTTTAATTGGTTTTGGATTCCTTTATTTCCTTTATTTATTGTGTATTTTATTTCTGGTATTGCAGAAACTAATCGTCATCCTTTTGATTTAGCAGAAGGTGAAGCTGAAATTGTTGCTGGTTTTCATGTTGAATATTCAGGAATGGGCTTTGCAATATTCTTTTTGGCTGAATACATTAATATGACATTAATATCAGTTCTTACCTCGATTATGTTTCTCGGGGGATGGGAAAGCATTTTCTTTGGTCTCACTCTCCTTGAAGACACTTATTTTGAGTTCTTAACTCAACCAAGTATTTTTTGGTTATTACTTAAAACTTTATTCTTCCTTTTCGTCTTTGTTTGGTTAAGAGCTTCTTTCCCAAGATATCGTTACGATCAATTAATGACACTTGGTTGGAAAGTGTTAATACCGATAACAATTCTTTGGATTGGTGTTGAATGCGTGATGTTTACGCTTGAAATTGGACCATGGAGTCTGTCATGAGATTACTAAGGCTAATAAAACAAATAAGCTTAATTGACTTTATAAAAGGCTTCGCAGTCACCTTAAAAGCTTTTTTTAGAAATAAAGTAACCATTCAATACCCTGAAGTAAAAACTCCTTTATCACCAAGGTTTAGAGGTAAGTTAGCTTTACTCAAGTACGATAACGGCGAAGAACGTTGTATAGCTTGTAAACTCTGTTCTGCAGTTTGTCCAGCACAAGCGATTACTATTGAGTCAGAAGAGCGTGATGACGGTTCAAGAAGAACCACTAAATTTGAAATTGATGCCTTCAAATGTATTTATTGTGGATTCTGTGAAGAATCGTGTCCTGTTGATTCAATTGTTGAAACTAATATTTTTGAATATCACATGACTGAGAATCATCAACGCATTCAAACTAAAGAAATGTTACTGGCAACTGGTGATAAATATCGTCAACAAACAATGGAAGACAAAGCCAAGGATTCAGAATATAAATGATAAAAGAGTTAATATTTTATAGTTTTTCTTCGGTACTTATTTGTTCATCATTAGCAGTGGTGCTTTTTAGAAATCCAGTCTATTCAGCCGTATCGCTTATTCTTAGCTTCATTACCAGTGGTTTTCTTTGGCTACTTCTGGAAGCAGAATTCTTAGCAATAGTCCTTATATTAGTTTATGTCGGTGCTGTAATGGTGCTTTTCTTATTTGTGATTATGATGTTGAATATTAATGAAGAAAAAGAAAAATTATCTTTCAATTCTATCGCTCCTTTTGCAGTCTTTATCGGATTGATCATTGTCATTGAACTGATCACAATCATCTGGATCAACTCAAACCAGTTTTCTAACTCATCAACAGTTATTCAACAATCAAGTCAAATGGGTAATACCTTATTATTAGGAACTGAATTATTCACTAATTACATACTCGACTTTGAGATTGCTGGATTTATTTTGTTACTGGCCATTATTGTGGCTATTTCATTAACTCTTAGACCAAGAAAGAATCTTAAAACACAAGTGACTTCGGAACAGATTAATGTTGATCCAAAAAAACGTATGAAACTAATTGATATGAAAGAAACTAAATAATTATGTTAACCCTGCAATCATACTTAACCCTTGGGGCAATTATCTTTTCTATAGGTGTCATTGGTATTGTTATCAATAGAAAAAATATCATAATCATTATGATGTGCACTGAACTACTACTCATCGCAGTCAACTTTAACTTCATTGCCTTTTCTTATTTTAATCAGGATTTAGCAGGGCAAATATTTGTGTTCTTTATCCTAACAGTCGCTGCTGCAGAAGCAGCTATTGGTTTAGCAATTCTCGTCGCTTTATATAGAAATAAGAAGACTATCGATGTCCAAGAACTTAAGTCATTGAGAAATTAAATGTTATATAAATTAAGTATTTTGGTTTTAGTTATCCCTTTAATTGGAGGAATATTTGCAGGGATTCTTGGTAAGACTATTGGGAAGACCTTTACTAATACTGTAACTATATCAGGTGTTCTAACTTCATTTCTTGTTTCATCATATATTCTTTACACAATCCTAAATCAACCTGATTTAATTTTAAATCAGAATATTTATCAGTGGCTGGAAATTGGATCATACTCATTTAATATCGGTTTATTAATTGATAACTTAACTGCCAGTATGATGGTGGTAGTGACTTTTATATCACTAATGGTGCATATCTATACCATTGGTTACATGCATGATGACCCTGGTTATCACAGGTTCTTTAGTTACATCTCGCTGTTTACCTTTTCAATGTTATCACTTGTTATGGCAAATAATTTTCTTCAATTATTCTTTGGTTGGGAAGCAGTAGGGGTTATGTCCTATTTACTCATTGGGTTTTGGTTCACTAAGGAATCAGCCATAAAAGCCAATTTTAAAGCCTTCATTATCAATAGAGTCGGCGATATGTTTTTGCTACTGGGTATCGCTTTATTATTTTCTATATCAGGTTCTCTTGATTATTCAACTGTCTTTAGTAATGCTCCAATGATTAGTGATCAGTTCTTCTTCATAACAGAAGACTGGTCAGTTTCAGCTTTAACACTGGCATGTGTTTTATTGTTTGGTGGCGCCATGGGAAAATCAGCTCAAATGCCACTTCATGTTTGGCTACCTGACTCTATGGAAGGTCCAACACCAATTTCTGCATTAATCCATGCTGCAACAATGGTAACAGCTGGTGTATTTATGCTGGCAAGAATGTCACCTTTGTTTGAATTAACTGAATCTGCCCTCTCTTTTGTTCTCATAGTTGGTTCTTTGACAGCCATATCTACAGGCTTATTAGGACTTGTGCAGTTTGATATTAAACGTGTCATTGCATACTCAACCTTATCGCAATTAGGTTACATGGTTGTTGCAACAGGAGTATCGGCTTATTCTGCGAGTCTATTTCATCTGATGACGCATGCTTTTTTTAAAGCTTTATTGTTTTTAGCTGCTGGCTCAGTGATCGTTGCATTACACCATGAGCAAGACATCAGGAATATGGGCGGACTAAGAAAACGCTTACCAATAACTTACACCACATCACTGATTGGAACCTTAGCCTTAGTAGGTTTCCCCGGGTTCTCAGGGTTTTTCTCTAAAGACGCTTTAATTGAAGCTGTGGCACATTCATCAGTTTATGCACATGAATTTGCTTATTATTGTGTGTTAATTGGCGTCTTTATTACCTCTTTATATTCTTTTAGACTTTTATTTATTGTCTTTCATGGTTCGTTGAGTGAACACAATAATAACGTCAGAGAACCACAGTTATCCATTGTTTTACCTTTAATACTACTATCGATACCTTCTATGCTTGTGGCTTGGCCAACAGTTGGTCCCATGGTTTTTGAAAACTTTTTTTCAAATTCCATTGTCCAGCCTTCCTCGTTAGAATTGTTTGGTTATGAATTCACAAATTCACTAAATTTCTTAACTCACTCACTTTCAGGTCCGGTAACTTATATTGCCATTTCAGGGATTGGCATTGCTTATTTGTTTTACATAAAACGCCCTGAAATACCCAACAAATTAGCCATAACATTCAAACCTTTATACAAACTGCTTCAGGAAAAATATTATTTTGATTATTTGTATGAAAACATCCTAGCTAAATTCTTCAGTTCACTTGGAAATAGGCTTTGGAATTTAGGAGATATTAAGCTCATTGATAATTACATTGTTAATGGGACAGCAAAGAAAATTGAATCACTCTCAAATAGAGCCCAACTAATGCAATCAGGTTACATCTATCATTACGCATTGATGATGATGTTAGGCCTGTCAATCTTTTTAGGTTTTATCATCATAAACAGAATAGGAATGGCCTCATGATAATTGATCTAATAATTTGGCTACCGATCTTAACGGGGTTCATGATTATTGCTCTAGGTGAAAAGCGATCTGAACTTTCATATAGAATTTCTCTGTTTATTTCAATTCTTGTTTTTATGTTCTCTGTTTATGTCTTGTACTTATTTGATCCAACTACCTCAGGATTCCAATTTGTAATCAAAACCCAATGGATAGAGCGGTTTAATATTAATTACCATTTAGGTGTTGACGGTATTTCATTGCCATTAATTATCTTAACTACTTTTCTAACCCCCATTGTTATATACACAGCTAAAACAACCTCAAAAAATAAACTTCATCAATATCTAGCGTCGTTTTTACTCCTTGAGGGTCTAATGGTGGGTGTCTTTTCAGCAATGGATGCTTTCTTATTTTATGTTTTCTGGGAAGCTATGCTAATTCCAATGTTTCTTATCATTGGGGTTTGGGGTGGTAAAAACAGAATATATGCTACCGTTAAGTTCTTTCTTTATACCTTCCTTGGTTCTGTGTTTATGTTAATTGCCATAATCTATCTGTATTTAAAGTCTGGCAGCTATCTGATCACTGATTTTTATTATCTGCCATTACAGATCAATCAACAAATTGTAATCTTTCTGGCCTTTCTATTTGCTTTTGCTGTAAAAATACCTATGTGGCCAGTACATACATGGCTTCCGGATGCACATGTTGAGGCACCCACTGGTGGTTCTGTTATTTTAGCTGCTGTGCTCCTAAAAATGGGTGGCTACGGTATATTGCGATTTAGTTTGCCGATCACACCTGAAGGCTCTATGACGCTTGCACCATTTATGATTACTTTGTCATTAATTGCCATCATATACATTGGTTTAGTTGCTATTGCACAAACTGATATGAAAAAACTTATTGCTTATTCTTCTATTTCGCATATGGGATTTGTGACATTAGGTTGTTTTGTATTTTTCATAGAAACCGATGCTTTAAACCCTGCAACCATGAACTTGGCCATCAACGGTGCAATGATTCAAATGATCTCACATGGTCTCATATCAGCAGCATTATTCTTATCAATAGGAGTGATGTACGATCGCCTGCACACCAGGGAAATAAATGATTATGGGGGAATAGTCACAGCCATGCCTAAATTTGCAACTCTTATGGTCTTTTTTGCACTTTCAAATGCAGCTCTTCCTGGGACATCAGGTTTTGTTGGTGAGCTGACAGTTATATTGGCTGCTTTTAAAGCCAATGGTTTTATAGCCAGCTTATCTGCGTTTACACTCATCATAGGTGCGGCTTATACATTATGGATGATAAAAAGAGTAATTTTTGGTTCTGTAACAAACGAAAGAATAAACCAATTAGATGATATGAATAAACTTGAATCGATTCCTTTAGGATTGCTTGCATTAGCAATATTAATTTTGGGTGTCTGGCCTAAACCGTTAATTGATTTAATGAATCAATCAATTAATTTACTGACACTAGTGATAACTGGAACATAGCGATACCATGTTAATTAACGAATTATATTTTATTCTTCCAGAACTAATCATAGCTTCTTGTGTATGCCTATTAATACTCATCAATAGTTTAGCTAAATCCCTAAGACAATATTCAGGTGTTCTGATTGGATCTGCAGCCATGATTGCCTGCATTTTCTCGTCATTAATGTTATTTGGCGAAAATCCTATTGATATTTTCAATAATCATTTCAAAATTGATCGTTTAGCAACTGGGTTAAAATTAGTCACTTTTGTTACTGCTCTTATTGTTATGTTAGGAACAAATACAGATAAATTAAATGCTGAAAGTGAAATAATTTTAATTGAACTGTTTGCTGTTCTTGGGGTTTTAATTTTATGTTCTGCAAATAATTTATTAACACTTTATCTTGGGTTAGAAACTCTAGCACTTTCGATGTACGGCCTTGTGGCATCTAAAAAATCATCCGAGATTGCAACAGAATCAGCAATGAAGTTCTTTATACAAGGGGCCATTGCCTCTGCAATTTTTTTATATGGCACTTCATTAATATACGGCTTATATCAAACTCTATCGTTAACTATTTTCAGTAACCCTGATATCAATAATTCTATAGAACTGCAATTAGCTTTAACCTTTATTATATGCGGAATTGCTTTCAAATTCGGGGCCTTCCCGTTTCATAGTTGGGTTCCTGATTCCTACCATGGATCCAGTAACTCTGTAGCTCTTTTTATCTCAACAGTGCCAAAAATAGGTGCCTTTGCACTCATATATAGACTCCTAATTACATCATTTATAGCAGTTACTGATTTTTGGACCATCTTAATTTTAATCCTAGGACTCTTGTCATTAATATTAGGTAATCTAATAGCAATCTCACAATCTAATCTTAAGCGAATGCTAGGTTATTCAGCAATAGGTCACATGGGCTTTATCTTGATTGCTATATCAATTGGATCCTTGGAAGGTGTGCAAGCGTCCTTATTCTATCTTTTGGTATACATATTAATGACTTCAGTTGCATTTATGTGTCTTGAAGTTCTATCCAACAAGAATAGGTCAATCGTGTCACTCTCAGATATAAAAGATTTAAACTCCTCACACCCATGGATTGCCTTAATAATGTTATTCAGTATGTTTAGCATGGTAGGCATACCGCCTCTTATAGGCTTCTATGCTAAATGGATTGTGCTTTCTGAACTCATAAATGCTGGCATGTTATCTGTTTCTATCATTGCAATTATTATGTCAGTAATTGCTGCTTTTTATTATTTACGAGTTGTTTGGTATATGTATTTTGAGAAAACAGAACTGCCTGTTATGAAAAAAGGATCCTCATTAATACAAAAATCAACACTATCAGTAATTGGTGCAATGATATTGTTAATAGGGCTTTATCCTTCACCAATTATTGACTTTTGTAAGTTGATAATTTCTCCATTTATATTGATTGATTGATAAAAAAAGATTAGTATCTTTCCCACAGATGCGGGGTGGAGCAGTCTGGCAGCTCGTCGGGCTCATAACCCGAAGGTCGTAGGTTCAAATCCTACCCCCGCTACCATTTTTGGTTAGGCCCCGTCTGGGGCTTTATTTTTGTTGGAGAGGAATGAATAGTTTAGATAGTAAAATTAGAGAACAGATTGAAAAATCCATTAATTTAATTGGTTATGAATTAATGGAAATAGAGTGCAGCCCTAATAAAAGAGGGCTGAAAATAGTTACTTTTATCGATCATTGTGATGGCATTACAATGGATGATTGTGTAAAAGCCACAAAAGTCATTACTCCTATATTGGAGTTAAAAGAAGATGATAATTATTTACTAGAAGTTTCTTCACCTGGTTTAAATCGTAAGTTAATCACTACAGAACACTTTGATAGATTCTTGGGAGAAACAGTTAAGGTTAAGCTTAATAATAAAACAGATGGCAGGATAAACTTTAAGGGCCAGTTGAAATCAAGAATGGGTAATAAAATAGAAATTACTGAAGATAACCAAGACATTATAATTGATATCGATTTGATAGATGTATGTCGAATCGTTCCTAACTATAAATAACGAGGAAAAAAATGGCAGCAGAAATTATAAAAGTTGTTGATGCAGTCTCTGAAGCTAAAGATGTTGACAGGGAGACAATATTTGAAGCAATTGAAAGCGCACTTGCATCAGCTACAAAAAAGAAATACACCGATAACATGGATGTAAAAGTAGATATAGACAGAGAAACGGGTGATTATAAAACTTATAGGCAATGGATGGTATTTGCTGATGATTCAAGAGAGTTAGAGGATCCTGACGTTGAATTAAGAATGATTGATGCTGTAGATGTTGATAAGGATGCTAATCCTGGTGAATTTGTTCGTGAAGAAATTGAATCTGTTGATTTTGGGAGAATAGGTGCTCAAATAGCAAAACAAGTGATTGTCCAAAAAGTCAGGGAAGCTGAGAAACAAAAAACTATCGAACTATTCAAAGACAATATAGGAGAACTTGTCAGTGGTGTTGTAAAACGGATGGATCGAAATGGTTTTTATATTGACATCGGCAATAATTCAGAGGCCTTTCTGCCCAGACGTGAGATGATTCATAAAGAAGCAATAAGACCCCAAGACAGGATCAAAGCAATATTAAAAGATATTAATACTGATCTAAAAGGTCCACCATTAATTCTTTCTAGAGTAATGCCTGAATTCTTAATTGAGTTGTTTAAGATAGAGGTCCCTGAAATTACACAAAATCTAATTAGTATTGAGGGAGCTTCAAGAGACCCTGGGTTGAGAGCAAAAATCGCTGTGCATTCAGATGATAAAAGAATTGATCCTGTCGGCGCCTGTGTGGGTATGCGTGGCTCTAGAGTCCAAGCAGTTTCTAATGAACTCAATGGTGAACGTATAGATATTATAATGTGGTCAGACAATACTGCTCAATATGTTGTAAATGCTATGTCGCCTGCAAATGTTGTTTCCATTGTTGTCGATGAAGAAAATAATAGTATGGATATTGCTGTTGAAGAATCAAAATTATCACAAGCTATTGGCCGAGGAGGCCAAAATATTCGTTTAGCCAGTGAACTAACAAAATGGAAACTTAATGTCTTGAGTGAAACTGAAGCATTAGAAAAAGATGACCTAGAGCTCAAAGAAATTTCAGATCTGTTTGTTGAAACTTTATCTGTAGGAGAAGATGTTGCTACTCTCTTAGCCCAAGAAGGATTTGCTAGTATAGATCAAGTAGCCTATGTTCCGGTCTCTGAACTAGAAAAAATTGATGGATTTGATGAAAAACTAGTGAATGAATTAAGAGAAAGAGCTCAAGATCAATTATTAATTGAAGCAATCTCTACAGAAGAGAACCTTGATAAACATGGACCGGAAGATGACTTACTATCTCTTAAATCAGTCACTGATGAATTAGCATATGCTTTAGCAAGATCAGGTATTTACAATAAAGAAAAATTAGCTGATCAATCTGTTGATGAAATCATTGAAATTGAAGGGATGGATGAAGAACTTGCTGGAGTAATTATCATGGAAGCAAGAGAAGACTGGTTTAAAGATGATCAGAATAATGTTTAATAATTAGAGAAGATTTATGTCAAACACAACAGTATCTAAACTTGCAATTGCATTAAAAATTAGTTCTGAAAAACTAATATCACAGCTTAATGAGGCAGGTGTTAATGTTGATAAAGAGGCAGACGAAATAACAAATGATCAAAAAATGTCACTTCTTAATCATTTAAGAGGCAGCCATGGAACAAAAAAAGAAATTAAGTCGCCCTCAAAGTTAACGGTTAATAGAAGATCGCAAAGTGAGTTAAAACTTTCAGGGGGATTTGGAACATCCAGAACTGTCAATGTTGAAGTTAGGAAAAAGAAAACCTATTTAAGTAAAGAATCATTAATGGAAGAAGCAAGAGTTGATGATTTAAAGCAACAAAAAGAAGAAGAGAAATTAAAAGAAAAAATAGCTAATGAAACACAAGATAATATTTCTAATGAAGTTGTCGAATCGACACAAGATACAGTAGTTGCTAAACCAGATCCTAGAATAGACCTTAACATCCAAAATCAACATACAAAATCTTCGAAAAAGAAAAAAAAGAAATCTAAAACAGTCAGAAGAGAAGATCCATTTAAAATGGAAGAACTACATGTTAAAGGAAAATTTAAACGTAAGAAGAAAAGACAAATTAGGCGATCAGTTAACCCTGCATCCTTAGATCAATCCCATTCATTCGAGAAGCCAACCACACCAGTAGTTAAAGATATCATGGTACCTTCTTCAATTTCACCTCAAGAAATTGCTCAAAATCTTGCTATAAAAGTTAATGAAGTATTATCTGTTCTCATTAAGCAAGGCATCATGGTTACAGGTAATGATCATATTGACCAAGACACTGCTATCTTAATTATTGAGGAATTAGGTCATAAGGCCACACCAATGGATGAGAGATCTGTAGAAGACTCAATCTTCAATGAACAAATTAATGATAATGAGGCAATTACAAGGCCGCCAGTCGTAACAATTATGGGTCATGTAGATCATGGAAAAACGTCTTTATTAGATTATATTAGAAAATCTAAAGTCACAGATAGTGAAGCAGGAGGTATAACACAACACATAGGTGCTTATACAATTGATAGTGAAGGAAGACAAATAACATTTCTTGACACACCGGGTCATGCTGCTTTTTCTCAGATGAGATCCAGAGGTGCTCATATCACTGATATTGTCATTCTTGTTGTTGCTGCAGATGATGGAGTCAAACCACAGACAAAAGAAGCAATAGAACATGCAAAGATGGCAAATGTTCCAATTATTGTCGCTATCAATAAAATTGATAAGCCTGAAGCCGACATTGAAAAAGTCAAAAATGAATTAATGACAGAAGAAATATTACCTGAAGAGTTAGGCGGAGAATATCTATTCGTTAATTTATCTGCACAAACAGGGGAGGGCATCAATGAACTACTTGAATCAATATTGCTTCAAGCGGAAGTTCTTGATTTAAAGGCACCTCATGAAGGTCGACCAATAGGTTCAGTAATAGAGTCTGGATTTGAAAGCGGTAAGGGAGCTGTAGCTACCATCCTAATAAATGAGGGCAAACTTAATAAAGGTGATCTAGTACTTGTTGGTGAGGAATTTGGACGAGCTAGATTATTACTTAACGAAACAGGTGAAGAACTTATTGCTGCCACACCTTCAATGCCTGTGCGTCTATATGGATTGTCATCAGCCCCAGGTACAGGCGAAGAGATGAGGGTTGTAGAATCTGAACGCCAAGCTAAAGAAATTATAGAGATCAGAAAAGAAAATAGAAAACAAAATATCTTAAATGATAAACAAGCTCTTAGAATGAAAACTTTTATGGAAAATAATGGATCCAATGATAAAAAAGTAATCTCTTTAATGATTAAAGCAGATGTTCAAGGTAGCTCTGAAGCAATAAAAGATTCATTAATGAAACTTGCCACTGATGAAGTGGAGATAGATATTGTTTCAAATTCTGTTGGCGGTATTACAGAATCAGATATAAATCTAGCTGAAGCTTCAAATGCCTTCATTATTGGTTTCAATGTAAGGGCCGATAATACAGCTAGAAAAATAATTAAAGAAACCTCCATAGACATTAAGTACTACAGTGTTATTTATGAAACTATCGAAGATATTACTAATATGATAAGTGGAATGAAGTCGCCAGTCATGAAAGAAGAAATTTGTGGTATCGCAGAAGTTAAAGATATTTTTGACTCACCATCGTTAGGTAAAATAGCCGGTTGCTTAGTTATTGAAGGAACTGTCATAAAATCAAATCCTGTCAGAGTACTAAGAGATAATACTGTGATCTATGAAGGTGAATTAGAGTCACTAAGACGATTTAAAGATGATGTTAAAGAAGTAAAATCAGGAACAGAATGTGGAATCGGTATAAAAAACTATAATGACGTAAAAGTAGATGACCAGATTGAATGTTACAGGATTGTTGAAAGTAAATAGTTAAATGGCTAATGAATACTCAACAACCAATAGATTAGAAACAAAGATACAAAGAATAATTAGCCAAGTTATTCTCCATAAAATTAAAGATAAACGACTTCAGCGTATTAGTATCGATGAAATACGTTTAAGTAGAGATTTAAGTTTTGCTAAGATTTTTTGTTCAACTTTACACACAGATGAATCTTTTGAAACACTTGAAAAATTGCTGACAAAAGCATCTGGGTTCTTTAAAACTGAAATCAGTAAATCATTATCAATTAAAAAAGTACCAAATTTATTATTCATCATAGATAACCATGAAGAATATGCTAATAAAATTAATTTGCTTATAGATAAAGTCGTAAAAGATGACAAAAACAGTAAATAACATTAGTGGAATTCTTTTATTAGATAAACCAACAAATATCTCTTCAAATAAAATTTTACAGAAAATCAAAAAATTATTTAATGCATCTAAAGCGGGGCATTGTGGAACATTAGATCCACTGGCAACTGGGTTATTACCTATTTGTTTTGGTCAAGCAACAAAAACTGCGGCCTATTTGACTAATTCTTCAAAAACATATCGTGTCACTGGACAATTTGGTATCAAAACAGACACAGGAGATATTGACGGCCGAATTATTAAGACAAAGGACTTTAGTCTCCCAAAGTCTTCAAAACAAATAAACACAGTTCTTCAATCCTTTATCGGTGAATTAAACCAAATTCCTCCAATGTACTCAGCCATCAAACACAATGGAAGACCTTTATATAAATATGCTTTTAAAGGTGAAACTATTCAAAGAGCTCCTAGAAAAGTTTTTATAAAAGAAATTTCTCTGAATTCATATTCTGCTGATTTAATTAATATAAACGTACATTGTAGCAAGGGAACCTATATCAGAACTCTCATTGAAGATATTGCAGAAAAAATGAATGCATTTGCTACTGTTAAAAATCTAAGAAGACTCTCGATTGAAGGGTTTAAAGATGTAAATATGAAGACTTGGGATCAATTAAAAGAGTGTGAGTCTCAAAATGAATTACTTAATTATTTAAAGCCACTCGATTATGGTCTGAGTCATTTACCAACAATAAGATTAAGCCAAATTGAATCTGCACACTTTAGCTTTGGTCAAAAGCTTTTATATAAGGTTAATAATGAACATCAACATCTAATACATAGAATTTATGATGAGAATAATTATTTCATTGGTCTTGCTGAAGTAAATAATGGCAATGAAATTAAACCCAAGAATGTTTTTAAAATTAATTAATGTATTCTCTTGTTGTTGTAATGATTAATCTATGTAGAATAGCGACTTGAAAATAACAATAAACGGAAGTAATGACTTTAACAACCGAGAAAAAGAAAGAAGTTATTGAGAAATATAAAACTTCAAACGATGACACAGGATCTGCAAACGTTCAGGTTGCACTCCTATCTGAGAAAATTGATTCTTTATCAAACCATTTTAAATCACATAAAAAAGACAATCATTCAAGAAGGGGTCTTTTAATGATGGTTAATAAAAGAAGAAAACTACTGGATTATCTAAAAAGTAAGAATTTTTCAACATACAAACAACTAATTTCAGACTTGGGATTGAGAAAGTAATATTTCTAATAGAGCAATAGGGCTCTTAATAGAAAGGAAAAATAGTGAATCAAATATCAAAAGAGATCATTATCAATGATCAAAAAGTTACAATTGAAACAGGAAAAATAGCTAGGCAAGCAAACGGATCAGTTTTTGTCTCATGTGAGGGAACATCAATATTAGCAACTGTTGCTGCAAAAAAAGATGCGTCACCGAACCAAAGTTGGTTTCCTCTTTCAGTTAACTACCAAGAGAAAACTTATGCTGCAGGGAAAATACCTGGTGGATTTTTTAAAAGAGAAGGCAGACCTTCAGAAAAAGAAACATTAATTTCAAGATTAATTGACAGACCCTTAAGGCCATCATTTCCAGATGGTTTTTTAAATGAAGTACAGGTAATTATTACCGTAGTTAGTCTCAATCCCGAGGTTCAAACAGATATCTTATCAATGATTGGTGCTTCTGCAGCATTATCAATATCAGATATACCTTTCAATGGTCCAATAGGGGGCATAAGAGTTGGTTATATAGATAATAAATGCGTTATTAATCCCTCAGTGAGCAACATGGAAAACTCAAAACTTGATCTTATTGTTGCTGGAACTAAAGACGCCATTCTAATGGTTGAATCTGAAGCTGAAATATTATCAGAAGAAATTATGTTAGAAGCAGTAATGGCTGGACATAATGAAATAAAAAATGTCATTAACGGTATAGAAGAATTAGTTACTGAGGCTGGTAAAAATAAATGGATCATTAATGAAATAGAAAAAGATGAAACTCTTAAAAATAAAATTGAAGGAATGGCATCAGATAAAATAAATGATGCTTATCAAATTGCTGACAAAGTTTCTAGACAGAATGAACTTGATCAAATTAAATCTGACATCGAAGAAAAAATCCTTGAAGAGTCTGAAGAATATGAATCATCTGACATAAATGGTGAACTTAAAAAAATTGAAAAAGACATTGTTAGATCTAGAATCCTTAGCGGTGAACCTAGAATTGATGGCAGAGACACAGAAACTGTTAGAGACATTACAGTAGATCTAAATCTTTTAGAAAGAACCCATGGTTCAGCTCTATTTACTCGTGGGGAAACACAAGCACTAGTAGCGACAACCCTTGGTACAGAAAGATTTTCACAAATTATCGATGCACTCGAAGGTGAATATAAAGATAAATTTATGCTTCATTATAATTTCCCACCATATTCTGTTGGAGAAACTGGTTTTATAGGATCACCAAAAAGAAGAGAAATAGGTCACGGAAAACTTGCCAGAAGAGCTTTAGAAGCAGTGCTTCCTGATATGACAACATTTCCATACACAATTCGTTTAGTTTCTGAGATAACTGAGTCTAATGGATCCAGCTCTATGGCTACTGTGTGTGGGTCAAGTTTATCCTTAATGCAAGCTGGTGTGCCTATTAAGACTCATGTCGCAGGAATAGCCATGGGCTTAGTTAAAGATGGTGATAATTATAAAGTTCTAACAGATATATTAGGAGATGAGGATCACCTAGGAGATATGGACTTTAAAGTAGCAGGAACCACAGATGGTATAACAGCACTTCAAATGGACATAAAAATTGATGGGATCACTAAATCAATAATGAAAGATGCTTTAGAACAAGCTAAAAATGCAAAATTGCATATTCTAAACATTATGAATGAAGCAATAAAAGAACCCTCTACAGATTATTCTCCCTATGCGCCTTCAATAATTACAATTTCTGTCGCTAAAGATAAAATTAGAGACGTTATTGGTAAAGGCGGTGCTACGATTAGATCATTAACTGAAGTTACCGGCGCTCAAATTGATATCAATGACGATGGCCTGGTAACAATTGCGTCTGTTGATCAATCATCAGGGCAACTGGCAAAAGAGAAAATTGAACTTTTAACAGCTGATGTTGAAGTTGATAAGATCTATGAAGGTAGAGTTTCTAAAATTATGGACTTTGGTGCTTTCGTTACCATCCTTCCAGGAAAAGACGGTCTTGTTCATATTTCCGAAATTTCTAAAGAAAGAGTTGAATCTGTAAATGATGTCCTGTCAGAAGGCCAAATAATTAAAGTTAAAGTAATAGAGATAGATAAACAAAGAAGAATAAGGCTATCAATGAAACGCATTGATGATGACGCTAAATAATCTAACGACTATCTTTAAACTGCTTTTCTGTAATTTCTCGTCTTTCCTGTGCTTCTAATGTAAGACTAGCAACTGGTCTGGCTTCAAGTCTTTGCAAACCTATCTCTTCTCCTGTTTCTTCACAATAACCAAAAGTCCCGTCATCTATTTTAATTAGAGAAGTCTGTATTTTTCTTATAAGTTTTCTTTCACGATCTCGAGTTCTTAGTTCAAGGCCAAACTCAGATTCTTGGGTGGCTCTATCATTAGGATCAGCAAGAGTGTTACTGTCATTTTGCATATGATTGACAGTTTTTTCTGCTTCTTGTTCTAGTTGGTCTTTCCAAGAGTTAAGAATTTTTTTGAAATGATTCAATTGTCTTTTAGACATATATTTTTCTTTAACTCTCAACTTATATGGCTTCATGCCAAATTGTTCAATGAGTGAGTTATTATTTAAATTAATTTTCTTTTTTACCATTGTATAAATCTGTGTAGAAAAAAGCTGATTATACTTTTGATTTTTAATTTGTGAAGTTTTTTCGAAAAATCTTTTTATAGATTTATTTTGGGTTTCCAGTTTTTATTTTTATGTTGGAATTCAACTTCTGTATAAATACCACCTCTGACGTTAAATTTAGAACGCACATTTAAGTACCTTGGAGAAAAAGCATCTTTTATATGATTAAATATTTGATCAGTAACAGCTTCATGAAATGCTCCTACATTTCTATATTTTGCTATGTATAGTTTTAGGGATTTAAGTTCTATGCAACTGAGGTCTGGAACATACTTGATATAGATTGTAGCAAAATCAGGCTGACCTGTTTTAGGGCATAAGCAAGTAAACTCAGGAATCTTAATTTTAATAATATAGTCTAATTCTATATTTGGATTTTCAAATCCATCTAAATCGCTTGAAGTAATTTCTAAGCTCATAAATTTACCTTAGTCGTCGAATAAATAATGTATATATATTCTATTTAATTTAAAATGAACTAACTAATTTTATAGTTTTTTATGCGACTAAGTAAAATTAAACTTTCAGGTTTTAAAACATTTGTTGAACCAACAACGCTAACCCTACCTTCAAATTTAGTTGGCATAGTCGGTCCGAATGGCTGTGGAAAATCAAATGTGATTGATGCTGTGCGTTGGGTTCTGGGTGAATCGTCAGCAAAATATCTTCGTGGTGAGTCGATGTCAGACGTTATATTTAATGGTTCAGCAACACGTAAACCTGTAAGTAATGCATCAATAGAACTTTATTTTGATAATTCTGATAAAAAAATAGGTGGCGAATTATCACAGTACAATGAAATCTCAACTAGAAGAGTTCTATCACGAGACGGACAATCAGAATATTTTCTTAATGGCACTAAATGTAGAAGAAAAGATATTACAAATATATTCTTAGGCACCGGTTTAGGGCCAAGAAGTTATGCAATTGTTCAACAAGCCATGATCTCAGGGTTAATTGAAGCTAAGCCTGACGAAATGAGGGTATTCATAGAAGAAGCTTCTGGAATTTCTAAATATAAACAAAAACGTAAAGAAACAGAATCAAGAATCAAGAATACTCGTGAAAACCTAAATCGTCTTAATGATTTAAAAGAAGAAATTGAAAAACAAATAAAAAGATTAAAAAAACAATCTAATGATGCTGAAAGATATAAAAAACTTAAGCTAAGAGAAAAAGAAATAGATGGCGAAATTATTTACATAAAGATATTAGAGATTGATAAAAATATTGAGGCTAATAAATCTAACTCGTCTAAATACCAAGAAGATTATGATAGTCAACTAACAATACTAAGAAAAGTTGAAGCAGATATAGAAGAACTGCGAATAAAAAATAATGAAACCAATGAGGTGTTTAATTCAAAACAAAAAGATCATTTTCAAATTCAAGCAGACATAGCAAGATTAGAACAATCAATAGAGTACGAAAAAGAGTTAGAGTCCCAAAAATCTGTTACCGCTGATGAAATAAAATCCGAGCTAAAACGTTTAAAGTTAGAATATGAAACAGACATATCTGAAATAAAGTCAAAAACACAAGAACTTGAAACAATGTCTTTATCATTCAATCAAGATAAATCTAAACTACTAAACCTTAATAATCAACTCAAAGAGATTAATGAACAATTAGAAAAAACCAATATTGAAAATGAAAATATCAAAAATGAATTAAATGAAATCAACACTGTCTGTGAAAAAGAAACAGTAAAAGTTAATTTATTACAAAAGCAACTTTCAAATCAAGAACAACAAAAAACTATCATAGATAATCTTCATGCCCTAGAGAGCTCATTTGCATCGCTAAGACACAAATTAAATGATGAGATATCATCATTATCCAGGCCAATCATTGAATCAATTGACCAGAAACTATCCTCTTTCGAAAATAAATTAGTTGCTCTAACTGGAGAATTAGAAAGTACTGAACGTGAAATCATAGAAAATGAAAAAGATTTATCAAAATCAAAAGAATTACTTAATGAAAGTCAGCTTACTTTTGAAAGCTTATCAGCAAAGAAACAAAAATCAGAACAACAAAAAAATCAACTTTCTAATCAAAAAAATACCATTTCACAGAAAACTAGTAGTCTCAATCAAAAAGTTCAAAATCAAGAGCTTAAAGTTGAATCACTAAAATCATCTGAGATTGCTCTAAAAACAGCTATTCATCGATTAGAAGCTCAAATAACACAACTTAAAAGTAGATCTCTAGAAATTACCTCATCAGAGAAGATTAATAAATCATCAGACGATGACGCTAAAGTTAAATTAGAATCACTTCTTAATACTAGTCTTGTATCAGAAAAAGAACTAGATACTTCCAGAAAAGAATTAGAAGAAAGTCAGTCTGTTCTAAGAAATTATGAAATTGATCGAACAAACATTAACAGTCTTGTCAATCAAGCACGAGAAGATCTTCAACAATTCAAACTAAATCAAAAAGAATATGAAGTCAGGAAAGAATCTCTTAATGAACAATTAATAAATAAAGGTCAAGACTTTAAATTACTTGATGAATCTTTAAAGAATAAAGAAATTGACCAAAAGAATCTAAATGATGAACTTGAAAAAGTTTTGAGATCAATTGATCGATTAGGACCAATTAACCTTGCAGCTTCTGCTGAGTTTGACCAAGAAAATGAACGAATGGAAAAACTTGAATCGCAATTTGATGATCTGAATCGTGCTCTAGAAACTCTAAATGGGGCAATCAAAAAAATAGATGATGAGTCAAAAACTAGATTTAATGATACCTTTACAAAAGTTAACGAGGGTCTCGTAAAACATTTTCCGAGACTATTTGATGGTGGTAAAGCTTATCTAGAACTTGAAAATAATGACGCCTTAGAGGGAGGTGTTTTTGTAATGGCCAGACCTCCTGGTAAAAGAAACAGTAACATTCACTTACTTTCAGGTGGTGAAAAAGCCTTAACAGCTGTTGCCCTACTGTTCTCAATTTTTGAACTTAATCCAGCTCCTTTTTGCTTGCTTGATGAGGTTGATGCGCCATTGGATGATACAAATGTAGCTCGTTTTTGTGAGATTGTTAAAGAAATGAGCAGTACTGTGCAATTTGTCGTAATAACTCATAATAAAACTACTATGGAGCTCACAAAACAACTTGTGGGCGTCACTATGAGTGAACCAGGTGTTTCAAGATTAGTCTCTGTTGATATAGATGAAGCAGTTGCTATGACTACAGAACAAAACGATTAGTAATGGAAAACTCATGGATACTTTTAAGCATAATCTTCATTCTGCTAATTTCCTTGCTAATTTATGAGAACAGGAAACGAAAGAATTCAAATAACCAATTAAGCATAAATGAAAAATTTATTATTAATAATAAAGCCTCTGATAATGAAGTACTTACCATAAGGCTATCAATAAAGAGTGACCCAATAACTTTAAAAAAATCTATAAATATTTTTAAAACATACTCAATAATCCTTAATAAAAAAGGTATATTCGAAAAGCACATGAACGATAACGTGTCGTATTTTGTGGCCAATCTATACGAACCAGGCTACTTTAATAATGATCAAAATATTCAAGGTTTTACATTTTATTTTATATCTGAATATCAAATTGATGATAAACGACGATACGATGAGATGAAGCAAGATGTTAATACGGTAAATAAAATTCTTAAAGGGAAAATAACCTACGATCACAATACTGAGAATAAAGAATACAGAGAGTTAAAATAATCAGAAAAAATGAATTTATTTCTTTAATAAAGAATGCAAGAAAAAGAACATAATAACCCTATTCAGAGTGAAATGCCTTTTGCCATTGTTGATGGCGAACAAATCACAGAACTGCCAAAAGATCTGTATATTCCGCCAATAGCTCTTGAGGTCTTTCTTGATACGTTTGAAGGACCTCTTGATTTATTGCTTTATTTAATAAGAAAACAGAACTTAAATATCCTGGATATACCAATAGCTGATATAACAGAACAATACGTTGATTATATTAACCTTATGAAAGAATTAGAATTAGAACTTGCAGGAGAATACTTGCTAATGGCAGCAATGTTAGCTGAAATTAAATCTCGAATGCTGCTACCAATATTTGAAGATATAGAAGAAGAAGAAGACCCAAGAGCTGAATTAATTAGGCGTCTACTAGAATATGAAAGATACAGAACTGTCTCAGAGGAAATAAATCAACTCGATAGAGTTGATAGAGATGTTTTTCTTTCAGCAATTGACACAGATCAATTTAAACAACCCATTGTTCTGCCAGATATACAACTAATGGACTTAGTTATTTCATTCAAAGAAGTCCTAAAAAAAGCAGAAATGTTCTCAACCCTACACTTCATGAAAGAACCACTATCTGTAAAAGAACGGATGACTACGATTTTAGAAACTATACAGGATAAGGATTTTGTTCGCTTTGATGAATTATTTGATTTAGAAGAACAAAAAATTGGGTTAGTGGTGACATTTCTTGCGATTTTAGAATTGATGAAAGAACTCTTGATCGAAATAGTTCAAGCAAAAGAATTTGGTACAATACATGTCAAAACCTTGGTTGAAAAACAATAATGAGCGACTTTAATCTAAAACATACTATTGAGGCTCTTTTACTCTCATCAGATGAGCCGTTGTCCACAGAAAAACTTTTTAAAATAATCAGCAACAAACATCAAATAACAAAAGCTGATGTATTGGATGCAATCAACTCATTAGAAAATGATTATTTAGATAAAGAGATCGAGGTATCCAGAGTAGCTAGTGGTTATCGTATCCAAGCTAAAAAGTCTATAAATGATTATCTTAATATTATCTTTGCAGAAAGAACGCCAAAATACTCTAGGGCGTTAATGGAAACTCTATCTATTATTGCTTATAAGCAACCTGTAACTAGAGGAGATATAGAAGCTATCCGTGGTGTATCAGTCAGCTCAAGTATTATGAGAACACTGACTGACAGAAATTGGATTAAAATTATAGGTTATAGAGATGTTCCAGGAAAACCTGCTATGTTTTCAACTACGGCTGACTTCCTTAATTATTTTGGACTAGAGAAACTCGAAGAACTCCCAGACCTCCCAGACATAAAAGAGCCAAAAAACTTAGATTTAGATCTTGAGAATCAATCAAACATATTGGTTCAGAAAGAAAGTCCCCCAGAAACCACTTTAAACTAGGATTTCTGACAATCGATACTCTGGCCATCAATACCGACACTATCATCTGACATCAACCAAATATATTTACCCAGAATATCTTCTGGTTTCAACAGTAACTTTTCATCTTCTAATGGATAAGCTAATTTCCTCATATTTGTCTGAACTGGTCCCGGATTGATACAGTTAAATCGTACGCTAGATTCAGAATCATGTTCAGCACTCAATATTTGACAAAGAGCTTCAGTTCCAAATTTTGAAACAGAGTAAGCACCCCAAAAAGCTTTTCCAACTTTACCAACACCACTTGATGTAAAAATAACTGAAGCATTCTTTGATTTATATAAAGCAGGTAGAAGTGTCTGAATTAGTATAAATTGAGCTGTGAGATTAACATGCAATGTGGTAACCCACGTGGAGACATCGTATGAGCTGATGGGTGATCGATCACCCAATATTCCTGCGTTCAGTAACAAACCATCTAAACAACCATATTTATCCATCAGATTATCAATTAAGTCTTGATAATCATTGGCATCAGCTTTTGAAAAATCCATTAACGAAATCATAGGTGTTGGTGACCCGTTTCTTATAATTTCATCATATGATTTTTCCAATTTTTTAAGTGTTCGACCCAAAAGTATCAGATTTGCCCCTAAGGAAGCATATTTAAGTGCAACTGCCTTTCCAATACCATCTCCCGCTCCAGTGACTAAAATTGTCTTATCTTTTAACATCTAATTATTTCCATAATCTCATTCGGTTTATTTATACAGTATTCGGCACCCCAATATAAAGGGTTGTCACTGTCTATTCTATAACCATAGCTACAAGCAATAGACCTTATTCCTGCTGATCTTGCCGATTGTATATCTTTTTTAGAGTCACCAACATAGTAGCAGTGGTCTAAATCTTTATATTGTAGTTTTGACAATGCAAGATTTAACGGTTCAGGGTCTGGCTTTATGTTATTTACATCATCACGACAAATCAGACAACTCAATCTGCCTGTAAGATCTAATCGTCTTAAAAGTGGCTCTGTAAATTTTTTTGATTTATTTGTAACAATACCCCAAAGATGATTGTTTTCTTCTATTGAATTTAAAACAATATCCATCTCGTTGAATAAAGACGCATAACGTCCCACCACATTTTCATATAATTTTAAATAACGCTTATATCGTCTTCCTTCAAAGACAGGGTCATCATCAAAAACTGCAGAGAAAATTCCTAGCACACCATTTGAAACATGAGGACGAACATGTTCAAGACTAACTGTTTTATTTCCTTGCTCAATCAATAGTGCATTTAATGCCATATGCATTTCAGGAGCGGTATCAATTAATGTTCCATCTAAATCGAATAATACCAATAACTGTTTATTCATCAGTTATCATTCTTTCGTTAAGTGCATCATGTAATTAACTGAAACATCATCTGTTAATTTGAAGGTTTTAGATATTGGGTTATACATAACACCGGTTAGATCAATTAAATTAAGACCAGAATTTCTAGACCATTTTTCTATTTCTGAAGGCTTTATAAAAGAGTCAAATTCATGTGTGCCTTGAGGAAGCAGATTTAAAATATATTCGGCCCCAACAATAGCCATTAAATATGATTTAATATTTCGATTAATTGTAGAAATAAATAAGTGGCCTCCATCTTTAATTGCCTTTGAACATGATTCTATGATGTGTTCAGGTGATGGAACATGTTCCAACATTTCCATACAGGTTAAAACATCGTATTGTTTATGATTTACCTCTACAAATTTTTCTAAGTTACTATTGTGATAAGTAATGTTTTTTATGCCCATAAGCTCTTGATGATTCTTTGCAACTGAGATTGCTTTATTTGCCATATCCAGACCATCAACATGATCAGCATATTTTGATAATGATTCAGTTAATATTCCACCCCCACAACCTATATCTAGACATTTTTTATTATCTAGTTCTGCCCAATTTTTTATGTAATTAAAACGTAAAGGATTAAGGGCATGAAGCGCTGCAAAACTTCCGTCAGGTCTCCACCATTCTTGTGCAAGTTTATTAAACTTCCTTACTTCTTCTTCACTAATATTGTCTTTCATTAAGCTCATGATTTAAATAAATTATATGGCTGATTATTTCTTAAAATATTTAATAATATGTTAAAATTATATCCTGTATTAATCATCTATTCCTAAATAAAGAATATTCGAAAATTAAACACTCTTTTATAACAAATCAAATATAGTTGATGAACGACAGAATCTCACAAATTAACCTCGAAGATGAAATGAGAAAATCCTATTTGGATTACGCCATGAGCGTGATTGTAGGACGAGCACTACCTGATGTCAGAGATGGTCTCAAACCAGTTCACAGAAGAGTCTTGTATGCCATGAAAGTCCTAGGCAATGATCACACTAAGCCATACAAAAAATCAGCCAGAATAGTCGGTGATGTAATAGGTAAGTATCATCCACACGGAGACAGTGCTGTTTACGAAACCATAGTTCGAATGGCTCAAGATTTCTCACTCAGATACACGCTTGTTGATGGACAAGGTAATTTTGGTTCTGTGGATGGCGATAGAGCAGCTGCAATGCGTTATACAGAAATTAGGATGCAAAAAATCACTCAAGAACTGCTGGCTGATATTGACAAGGAAACGGTTGATTTCACTCCGAATTATGATGAATCAGAGAGCGAACCCAGTGTCCTCCCAACAAGGTTACCCAATCTATTGATTAATGGATCAGCAGGCATCGCTGTTGGTATGGCAACAAATATACCGCCTCATAACCTTAAAGAGGTTATAAATGGTTGCCTACTTATACTGGAAAACCCAAATTGCTCTATTGATGAGTTAATAAAAACTATACCTGCACCAGATTTCCCCACAGCAGCCACCATTCATGGCATAGATGGCATTAAAAATGCATATGAAACTGGAAAAGGGAGAGTCATCCTTAGAGCTAAAACATCAATTGAAAAAATTAATAACACCGAAAGAGAATCTATAATTATTACTGAATTACCTTTTCAAGTTAATAAAGCCAAGTTAATTGAAAAAATAGCTGAACTTGTCAGAGATAAAAAGATTGAAGGCATTTCAGAAATTAGAGATGAATCTGATAAAGATGGAATGCGAATTGCTATAGAACTTAAAAGAGGTCATGTGGCAGACGTTCTACTTAATAATCTTTATAAACAAACACTTCTAGAAAGTATATTTTCAATAAACATGGTTGCCTTATCAAACGGTCAACCAAAATTAATGAACTTAAAGGAAATCCTTGATGCATTTATATCTCATAGAAGAGACATTGTAACTAAGAGAACAATCTATGATCTCAATAGGTCAATTAATCGTGCTCATATACTTGAAGGTCAAACTATTGCCTTAAATAATATTGATGCGATGATAACACTTATAAAAAAATCAAAAACTCCTTCTGATGCTCAAAAAGCATTAATTTCAAAATTATGGAAGGTAGGAAAAATTAAACAAATGCTAAAACAAGCAGGTAATGTCTCTACCACACCCAAGCAACTTCTTGATGTTGAAAAGTTTGGTATAGAGAAGGGTGGATATCGTCTTTCATCTGAACAAGCAAAAGCAATATTGGATTTAAAACTAAATCGGTTAACTGGGTTAGAACAAGACAATATTCTCAAAGAATACACAGAACTGCTGGAAAATATTAAATCATTCACAAAAATCCTATCAGATCCAGATACCCTGAATCTTTTACTTAAGAATGAGTTATTAGAATCGCAAGAAAAATTTGGTGACGAAAGAAAAACTGAAATAATTGAGTTTTATTCTGACCTAACTGATGAAGATTTGATTCCAGAAGAAGATCTTATTGTGACATTATCCAGAGAAGGTTATGCGAAAACCCAACCACTAGATGTGTATCAAGCTCAACACCGAGGAGGAACAGGTAAAAGAGCTACTTCTTTTAAAGATGAGGACTTTATTCGTAAATTATTTATAGCTAATACTCATGACACCTTACTCTGTTTCTCTAGTTACGGTAAGGTCTACTGGATAAAAGTTTATCGTTTACCTAGAGGTGGGAGAAACGCTAAAGGGAGGCCAATTGTCAATCTATTACCATTAGATAAAGATGAACGAATTCAAGCAGTTCTGCCTGTAAAAACATTCGATGAATCTCAATATGTTTTTATGGCTACAGAACGTGGTGGAGTCAAAAAGACTAAACTCTCAGCATATTCAAGACCGATTAAGACTGGAATTAAAGCCATAAAGTTGAAAAACGATGATCGTGTTGTGAATGTTGAAATAACTGATGGAAAAAAACAGATCATGCTATTTGCAGACTCTGGTAAGTCGATTCGCTTTCATGAAAAAGATGCACGTCCAATGGGCAGAGTTTCTCAAGGTGTACGAGGAATGAGACTTGATAAAAATCAAAAAGTAATCTCATTGTTAGTAATAGAAGATGGCAACATCATAACTGCTACTGAGAATGGCTTTGGAAAACAAACAAAAACTGAAGAATTTTCTATCCAGAAAAGAGGCGGTAAAGGTGTCATAGCTATTAAAACATCAGAAAGAAACGGTAAAGTAATAGGAGCTAATCAAGTAAATGAAAATGATGAAGTTATGTTTATCAGTTCTTCTGGGAATTTAATTAGAACAAAAATAAATTCTATTTCAATTATTGGTAGAAACACCCAAGGAGTTAAACTTATTAGACTCTCTAATGATGATAAACTCTTGGGAATGGAGAGAATCATTAATGATGGTAACGATGAGGATTAATAAATGTCAGAAAATATTTATAATTTTTCAGCTGGACCAGGAACATTACCTCAGTCTGTAATTGATCATTTAAAATTAGCAATCAATGATTTTTCTCAAGGAATGTCAATCCTTGAAGTCAGCCATAGAAGTAAAGCATTCAAAGACTTTGCATTTGACTCAGAATTAACATTTAGAAGACTCTTAAATATTAGTGATGAATACGAGGTTTTGTTTCTACAGGGCGGAGCAACTCACCAATTCACAATGATACCTCAAAATCTCGCTATAAATGGACCTGTAGATTATTTAATTACAGGAGGGTGGTCTAAAAAAGCAGCAAATTACGCTCAACAACAAATTGAAGTAAATATTGTTTCTGATTCATCAGAGAATAATTATATTGATATAGACGAGCAAGATTCTTGGAGTGTTAATTCAGATTCTGACTACTTTTACTATTGTGCAAATGAAACAGTTCATGGTGTTGAGATACATAACACCATTCAAATAGAAACACCGTTAGTTTGTGATATGTCTTCAACATTATGCACAAGACCCTTAGAAGTTAGTGAGTTTGATTTAATATTTGCTGGTGCACAAAAAAATTTAGGGATAGCAGGTTTAACTATTGTTATTGTAAAAAAGGAATTACTTATAAACAAAGCAGAACATTTAAACCCTATTATGAGATATGAGAGCCATGCAAAAGACAAATCAATGCTGAATACTTCTCCAGTTGTTGCATGGTATTTGGCAGGACTTGTATTTGATTGGATTGAAGAACAAGGGGGCCTTGAGACTATGGCCAGAATAAATCAAAAAAAGTCTCAACTCCTATATGAATATATCGATACATCAGATCTTTACCAAAACCCAGTATCGAAAAAATATAGATCATGGGTTAATATCCCGTTCATTCTAAAAGATGATACTTTAGATCCTATATTTCTCTCTCAAGCAGAAAAGTCTGGATTATATAATCTTAAAGGCCACAGAACTGTTGGTGGAATGCGAGCGAGTGTGTACAATGCCATGCCTGTCGAAGGTGTTGAAATGTTAATAACATTTATGAAAGACTTTGAAAATAAACAATAGAACTAAGCATGTATAAAATTCTTAAGCTAAATAATATGGCTCCTGAAGGATTGGATGTCTTCGGGAATGGTGATTATCACTTAGGTGATGAAGTTACCGCACCTGATGCTATTCTGCTGAGATCATTTAATATGCATGAAATGGATATACCTGAATCCGTTAAAGCAATTGGTAGAGCAGGGTCTGGTGTTAATAATATACCTATTGATAAGCTATCTAAACTTGCCATTCCAGTGTTTAACGCCCCTGGTGCTAATGCAAATGCGGTTAAAGAATTAGCCTTAGCAGCCATCTTAATAACAGCCAGAAATATTCACAGAGCAATAGATTATGTTCATAACTTAAAATCCTCAGATAATCTAAAAAACGATATTGAATCTGCAAAGAAACAATATGTTGGCTATGAATTACCAAATAAAACATTAGGAGTTATTGGTTTAGGCTCCATAGGGGTAAAAATTGCAAATGCAGGTTATGATTTAGGCATGAAGGTTCTAGGATTTGACCCAATGATCACTGTGAACAATGCAATAAATCTGGTTCCAGGAGTAAAAAAACAAGATGCTCTAAGCGAAATATTAAAAAATGTGGATATATTAACAATACATATTCCTTACAAAAATGAAACTAAAGACTTTATCAGTATGAATGAAATTAATTTAATGAAAAATACTGCAACCATTATAAATTTATCAAGAGAGGAAATTGTAAATACTGATGCTGTTATCGAAGCATTGGAAAATAAGAAATTAGACACCTATGTGACTGATTTCCCTAATGAAAGTCTGATAGGAAACCCTGATGTGTTATTATTGCCTCATTTAGGAGCATCGACAAAAGAGGCTGAGGCAAATTGTGCTGTTATGGTTGCTAACAGCATAAAATCTTATTTGGAGAATGGTGACATCATTAATTCTGTTAATTTCCCTGATGTTTCATTAGTAAAAGATACAAAGTATCGATTAACTATTACTAACCTTAATAAACCAAATATCGTTGGACAATTCACTTCTCTTTTGGGTAAAGAAAACATCAATATTAATGATCTGTCTCATAAAAACTTCAAAAATATTGGGTACACAATACTTAACCTTGATAAATCAATATCTCAAAAAGTAATAGAACAAATCCAACAAATCGATGGTGTTATTAAGACAAATATAATTTCTTGATTATCATGAAAGTCTCATACTTAGGACCTAAAGGATCATTTTCTGAAATTGCATTATCGACTTATTTTGGAAATAATATCACTGCGATACCAATGCCATCGATTAGTGATGTCTTTCAAGCAGTTGTTAAAAATGAATCTACATATGGAATAATACCGATTGAAAATTCTATCGAAGGTTCAGTTAATAATTCACATGATCTTTTAATAGAGTCTAACGTTTTAATTGGTGGTGAAATAGAACTAGCAATAAACCAATGTTTATTGTCAAAAAACTCATCAAAAGAAAATATAAATATCTTATATTCACATTCTCAGTCGCTAGCACAATGTCAAAATTGGATTAAAACAAACCTTCCAGAAATTAAAATAGTACCTGTTATTAGTAATTCTGAAGGTGCAGCCATGATTAAAACTAATAATGAAGCGTGCATAGGTTCACAAAAACTATCCAAAGATTACGATCTAAATGTACTTGAATACAATATTCAAGATTTTCCTGATAACACAACAAGATTTCTCATAATTAGCCAAGAACAAACTGACAAATCAAGCAATAACAAAACATCAATTATTGTTTCCCCCTCAAACACATCGGACTCAGGATCATTGTTTAAAGTTTTAGAACCTTTTGCCAATCACAACGTCAGCCTATCTAGAATAGAATCAAGACCCTCAAAAATGGGCAAATGGAGTTATGTGTTCTTTATTGATCTCGAGGGACATATTAGTGATGAATCAATTATAAATGCGCTATCAGAATTAAAACAGCTGGATATCCAATTCAAAAACTTAGGTTCATATCCAGTATCTGGTGATTCTAAGCTAAATTAATAATGACTAAAGAAAAAGCTCTTATAGCTAAATATAATGGTCCCATTAGTGGGCGCACAGAAGTGCCTGGTGATAAATCTATATCCCATAGAGCTGTTCTTCTATCAACGTTATCTGAAGGTAAAACACATATAGAGAACTGTCTTAACTCTGATGATGTACTGAGAACAGTTCAAGTGTCACGTTTACTGGGCAGCCAGATCAGTGAAAATGATTCAACCCTTACTGTTGATGGAGTAGGACTAAAGGGGCTAAAAAAACCATTGGACACATTAAATTTTGGTAATTCAGGGACATCAATAAGATTATTCATGGGTGTTCTTGCTGCTCAGAAATTTGAAAGTAAATTAACGGGTGATCGTTCATTAATCAAAAGACCCATGGATAGAGTAGCTGACCCTTTAATTAGAATGGGTGCAAATATAGAAACCACATCAGGAAGAGCACCTATTAATATACTACCTACTAATGGTCTAAAAAGTATTAATCATGATCTTCAGATACCTAGTGCACAGATAAAATCAGCCGTACTTTTAGCTAGTCTTTTTTGTTCAGGTGAAACAATAATAAATACAAAAAATAAGTCAAGAGATCATACAGAAATTATGCTAAAGGACTTCTCATCATCCATAATATCTGAAAATAATAAAATACATATTACAGGGGGAGAATTATCATCCCCTGGGATAATCAAGGTTCCAGGCGATGTTTCCTCAGCGGCCTTTTTAATATTAGCAACCTTAATTTCAAAAGATAGTGAACTGATAATTGAAAACGTTGGGCTTAATCCCACCAGAACTGGTTTCATAGAAATAATGAAGTTGATGGGAGGTAATATAAAAACTGTTACCAAAGATCAAACAAAATCATCAGAAAAAATTGGCTCAATTACCATTACATCATCAAACCTTACAGGAATTAAAGTACCGAAACATCTGATTACAGCGGCAATAGATGAATTACCACTTGTTTTTCTTGCAGGTGCATGTGCTAAAGGCTCTACTATTATCAGAAATGCTGAAGAGCTTAGATATAAAGAATCAGACCGAATCAACTCAATGATTAAAACATTGAATCAGTTCAGAATTACGACTAAAGAATTTAATGATGGAGCTATTATTGAGGGTGGAATTATAACGGGGGGAAACATTAACTCCTTCGGCGACCATAGAATAGCTATGACTGCGTTAGTTGCCTCTTGTGTTAGTGAAAAACCTATAATTGTAGAAAACTGTAAAAATATTGATACTTCATTCCCAACATTTAAAAAAATTATGAACCTAATTGGAATGAACATTAGGGCATACTAAACAAATGAAAATAATTACAATTGATGGTCCCAGTGGTGTCGGTAAGGGGACTCTAGCATTATACCTTGCGGATAAACTCTGTTTTAACTATCTTAACAGTGGAGCGCTTTATCGAAGTATTGGATATGTTGCTGACCTAAAATCGATTGATTTAACCGATGAAAAGATGCTGATTAGTATTTCTCAATCAATAACTTTTAACTTGAGCAAAGCTTCTAAGAACATTGAGATTATTTGGGAAAATAAAAACATTAACAAGGAAATATTCAATGAGAAAACTGCAAAAACTGCTTCAAAAATAGCCTCAATAAGCAGTCTCAGAAAGTCTATTGTTAACATACAAAGAGCTTTTGCTAAAGAACCAGGATTAGTGGCTGAAGGCAGAGATATGGGGAGTATAATTTTCCCGGATGCAATAATAAAAATATTCTTAACTGCAACTGCTGAAACCAGAGCTAAAAGAAGGCATAACCAGTTGAAGGAAAAAGGAATTAATGTTAGCCTCTCGCAACTAATTGATGAGTTAGAAGCACGAGATACAAGAGACACAATTAGAGAAGTATCTCCGTTAATAACTCCAGATGAAGCATTAATTATAAAAACTGATCACAAATCAATTACTAAGGTACAAGAAGAAGTGATCAGTTACATAGGAAATACAATTAAAATATGAGTGAATCTTTTGAAAATATTTTTGAGTCCAGTCAATACAGCAAGACGTTAAAGCTAGGCCAATTAATCGAAGCAGACGTTTTAGATATAACCACAGACCACGCTATCCTGTCTGCTGGATTAAAATCTGAATCATTTGTAAACCTAAATCAATTTAAAAACCAATCAGGTGATGTTGAGATCAAAATAGGTGACAAAGTTGAGGTTGTCATTGAAGAAATTGAGGACGGCGATGGCAAGACAAAACTTTCCAGACAAAAAGCAAAGAATGAAAAAACTTGGAGCAATTTAATCCAGGCACAAGAAAATGATCAAATTATCTCAGGATTTATACAAAACAGAGTTAAAGGCGGATTTACTGTTATGGTCGATCAAATAAATGCTTTTCTTCCAGGTTCTTTGGTAGATGTACGTCCTGTGCGAGATACTCAATATTTAGAAGGATCAGTATCTGAGTTTAAGGTAGTAAAAGCTGATAAAAAAACTAACAACATTGTACTTTCACGAAAAGCTGCTCTTCAAGGCACTTCTATAGAGAGTAAGAATGATTTAATCTCAAAACTAAAAGAGGGTGACGTATTAGATGGAGTGGTAAAGAATCTTACTGATTATGGGGCTTTTATAGATCTTGGAGGAATAGATGGATTACTGCATATTACAGATATCTCTTGGAAAAAGATTAAACACCCATCAGAAATTGTCTCATTGGGAGCAAGCCTTAAAGTTATGGTGATAGCACTTGATAAAGAAAAGTTTAGAGTTTCACTAGGGCTTAAACAACTTCAAGAAGATCCTTGGTCTAAAATTATTGAAAAATATGAAATAGGTATGAAAGTAACTTGCAGCATCTCTAACATTACTGATTATGGCTTGTTTGTAGAGATAGAAGACCAAATAGAAGGGCTAGTACATGTTTCTGAAATAGATTGGACGAATAATAATCCTAATCCATACAAGATTGCCAATGTTGGTGAACAGATCGAAGTCATGATTCTGGATATTGATAATGCAAAAAGAAGAGTGTCTCTAGGAATGAAGCAATGCTTAGATAATCCTTGGCTAAATTTTGAACAAACTCACAAAAATGGAGATACTATAACTGGGAGTATTAAGTCAATAACAGATTTTGGAATATTCGTAGAGCTCCAAGGAAGCATTGATGGCCTTATTCATATATCAGATGTCTCTTGGGATACAGAAGATAACGTTGATCTTTCAGAATTTAAAAAATCGAGTGAAATTGAGGCTGTTATTATTTCAATAGACGCAAAAAAACAAAGAATATCGTTAGGCCTAAAACAACTATCTTCTGACCCTTTCCAAGAATACTTATCAAAACATCCGAAAAACTCTATAGTTAAAGGGATAGTTGATCAAATCGATGAGAGAAATACACTAATAATTCTTGAAAATGATGTAAAAGGTTTGCTAAATATTGCAGAAGTTTCAAGAGATAAAACTGAAGACATGAGATCTGTTTTCAAGATAAAAGAAGAGATCGAATCAAAAATTATTGGTTTTGATAAAAAAAATAGAACCATAAAACTTTCAATAAAAGCAAAAGAAGAAAAAGAAGAAAGAGAAGCTATTGCATCATATAAGTCAGATGAAAAAGACAGCATCTCAAAAACCAGTTTGGGTGATTTACTAAAATCTAAATTTTCCAGAAAAAAATAAATTAATTCCTATTTCTAGCTTTTTTTGATGTAATTTACCTATGAGTATTAATAAAAAAGAACTAATTGAAATTATTGCTAATGAGCAAGATCAGCTTCCCTATAAAGATATCGAATTATCAGTAAAAACTATTATAGAATCAATGATTGATTCACTAACAAAAGGTAAGAGAATAGAAATCAGAGGATTTGGTAGTTTTAGCTTAAGATATAGAAAATCAAGAATAGGCCGTAATCCAAAATCAGGTGAATCAGTTAATATTGACGAAAGATATGTTCCTCACTTTAAACCTGGTAAAGACTTGAAAGAAAGAGTAAAAACAAACTGATTAATATTTAAATCTTTTAATGCTTTCTGACAGTATCTTTTATTTATCATCAATATTCTTGGTATTTGCCCTTTTGGGTTACTTTTTTTTGAAATTCTTTGATAGCGAATCAAATAATAAAATTAACCCTGATTATCTGACTGGTCTTAAGTACCTCCTTAATGAGGAGTCAGACAAGGCTATAGACTTATTTTCGAATATTATTGATATTGATGACGAGACTATTCAAACGCACTTAGCTCTTGGGGTTCTGTTTAGAAGGCAAGGTAAAATTGATAAGGCCATCAGGCTCCATGAAAACATTCTTAATAAACCTGATCTTGATGAGGAATACTATTATCAAACACTTCATGAATTAGGTGAAAATTACTTTTCTGCAGGTATTTATGATAAAGCTGAAAGCGTATTCAAAAAATTAAAGACAATAGATGGACAGAAAGTTTCTTGCCTAGAGAAATTAATTACAATATATGAATACATGTCACAATGGGAAAATGCTTTAGAGAGTCTTGAGGAGCTAAGTACAATAGATCCTGATAATAAACACTTAACAAGCACCTCTCATTATTATTGCCAATTAACACAAAAACATATTAATGAAGATGATATTGTTAAAGCAGAAATATTTCTAAATAAAGCAAAACATAATAATCCTAATTCAATTAGACAATTATATTTATCTTCGAAAATTGCTCTCCATAAGTCAGAAAAATCTAACGCACTGAAATTTTATGCTGAAATGATTGTTAAAAGTAAACTAGCGCATTTAATTTTACTCCCTCTAATACTTAATAAAATAGATGATCATAATGATAATGATTTAAATATAATCTTGAAAAATACCATTGAGAGCAATCCAGAGACTACAAAATATCTCGGCATGGTCTCCGTTATGTTCCCAAACTTTAATAATAAATATCTTTTTAATTCATTTAAGGGACTTATTCAGGAACACACAATTATAAACGCATTAAGAAAACAGAATCATGACTCCAAATTAGTAACTCTTATAGATGATCCTCTCACCAATAGTTTAAGAACTATTATCAACAATAAAACTAAAAGTGATTATAAATACAGCTGTTCTCAATGTGGATATATGACCATAAGCCATTCATGGCAATGCCCAACATGTAAGAGTTGGGAAAAATCTGAATCAGTAGATTTCTTAGAAAAAATATAATTATGAATAATAAAGTTAAAATTGGAGTAATTGCAGGAAATTTTGACGTAATCCATCCTGGTTATATCCATCTATTTAATGAATGCAAAAAATACTGTTCACATCTAATTATTTTTCTTCATAAAGACCCTTCAGTTGAAAGACCAGAAAAACTTAAACCCATTCTTTCCTTAGAGGAGCGTTTATTGGTATTGTCTTCACTAAAACAGGTAGATGAGATTGTTACTTACCAATTAGAATCAGATCTTGCCCATTTATTGTCTACAACACAGATAGATATAAGATTTCTTGGAGATGATTATAAAGATAAGTCTTATACTGGTGATGAGCTTAACATTCCTATTCACTATTTAAATAGATCTCATGGTTGGAGTACAACAAAATTCAAAAAATTGATCTCTGACAGTTTATAGAACCGCTGTAAATTCTGGCTCCCCGGGCCGGACTCGAACCAGCGACCAATTGATTAACAGTCAATCGCTCTACCAACTGAGCTACCGGGGAGTAGAATATAAATGGAGTCTGCTTGAAGCCAATACAATAGTCAAGAGTCGATTATTCTAAGGATGATTTTATTCGTGAAATTGATTCTTTTAGTAATTCCATACTCGTTGCGTATGAAATTCTTATACAACCTTCTGCACCAAAAGCACTGCCAGGTATAACTGCTACGTTAGCTTGATCAATTAAAAAACTTGAGAATTCAATATCGTCTGCAAAGCCTTGACTCTTAATTACAGTGCTTACTTCTGGGAAAAGATAAAATGCCCCTGTTCCAGGTGCAGTGTTAAACCCATTAATTTCATTCAAAGCATCACACATATAGTCATGTCGTTTTTTATACTCACCAACCATCATCTTTACTGAATCATGAGGTCCATTAAGTGCAGCTATTGCAGCGGCTTGAGAGACAGAAGAGGGATTTGATGTACTCTGTCCTTGGACTTTCTTCATTCCTTTAACAATTGATGCAGGGGCTCCACAGTATCCGATTCTCCAACCCGTCATAGCATAAGCCTTTGAAACACCATTTACTGTTATAGTCCTATCAAAAAGGTTTGGGCAAGCCTCTGCAAAAGATGTAAAAGGTTCATTGCCCCAATAGATATGTTCATACATATCATCAGTGACAATTAGAACATTGGGATAGTCTGATAGAATCTTGCCCATGGATTCATATTGTTCTTTTGTATAAGTTATGCCAGTAGGATTAGAGGGAGAATTAAGGATAAGTAGTTTTGTTTTATCAGTTAAAGCAGTTTTAAAGGAAGCCATATCAATGTCGAAATTATCCTCTTGACGAGTTTCTACAATAACTGGTTTAGCATCAGCTAATATGACCATGTCAGGATAGGATACCCAATAAGGACTTATAATGACTACCTCATCATCTGATCCTAAAACTGACTGAAATAAATTAAATAACGTTTGTTTTGCTCCAGTTGAAACAATAATATTTTCTCGCTGATATTGAAGGTTATTATCTTTTTGAAACTTGTTAATTATTGCATCCTTGAGATCTGGAGTGCCATCAACTGGTGTGTACTTGGTTTGTCCATTATTAATGGCCTCAATGGCTGCTTCTTTAATATGTTCAGGAGTATCAAAATCAGGTTCTCCAGCACTTAAACTGATAACATCGATTCCATTTGCCCTTAACTCCATAGCTTTGGCTGAGATTGTTAATGTTGCGGATGGTTTAACTTTTTGAATTCTATTGGATAGCATTGTTATAAATCATTACATTTTACAGATTAGGATTTAATTGATCGCTATAATATCAAAAATATGAACGAAGATTACTTTAAATTATCATCAGATTACAATCCCAAGGGTGACCAACCTGTGGCAATTAAAAAATTATCTGAAGGATTGCGATCAGGATTATTTAAACAAACGCTTTTGGGTGTAACTGGTTCAGGCAAAACCTTTACGATTGCCAATATAATTGAAAAAGAACAAAGACCTACCTTAATACTTGCACCCAATAAAACCTTGGCAGCACAATTATATGGTGAAATGAGAGAATATTTCCCCAACAATAAAGTTGAATATTTTGTTTCTTATTATGACTACTATCAACCTGAAGCTTATGTCCCAACTACTGATATCTACATTGAAAAAGATGCATCTATCAATGCTCATATCGAACAAATGCGACTCTCTGCTACTAAAGCTCTCATTGAAAGAAATGACACCATTATTGTGGCATCGGTATCAGCAATTTATGGCTTAGGTGATCCAGAACTCTACCTTAATATGGTGTTGCACTTAAGCCTTAAAGATAAAATAAATCAAAGAAGTATTTTAAGGCGTCTTGCAGAACTTCAATACCAAAGAAACGCTATAGAATTCAAACAAGGTAGTTTTAGAGTTTTAGGCGATGTTATTGATGTTTATCCTGCGGATTCTGATAATCAAGCAATCAGGGTTGAAATGTATGATGATGAAATTGAAGGGTTATCTTATTTTGATCCTTTGACCGGTGAAGTTCATAAGAAAGTTAGGCAATTAACCATTTTTCCTAAAACTCATTATGTAACGCCCCGAGAAATCATGCTTAATTCCATAAAACATATAAAAAAAGAATTATCTAAAGAATTAACGAAGTTGCACAAAGCTAATAAATTAGTTGAGGCTCAACGATTAGAGCAAAGAACTCTTTATGATCTTGAAATGATCAAAGAGCTAGGGTTTTGTTCAGGAATTGAAAACTATAGTCGATATTTATCAGGAAGAAAGGAGGGTGAACCCCCGCCATGTCTAATAGACTATCTCCCTTCAAATGCTCTACTAATTATCGATGAAAGTCATGTAACATTACCTCAATTAAGAGGTATGTATAAAGGGGATCATTCAAGAAAATCTACATTGGTTGAATACGGGTTTAGATTACCATCAGCTCTTGATAATAGACCATTAATGTTTGAAGAATTTGAAAAACTCTCACCTCAAACTATCTATATTTCTGCAACTCCAAGAGATTTTGAAATTGAACAATCAGGGCAAGTGGTCGAACAAATTGTAAGACCTACAGGACTGATAGATCCAAAGGTTGAAATTCGTCCAATAATTAATCAAGTGGATGACTTATTGTCTGAAATTAAAAAAAGAACACCAAGAAATGAACGAATACTAGTCACAACATTAACTAAAAAAATGTCCGAGGATCTAGCTGATTATCTAAATGACAATCAAATCAAAGTAAGGTATCTGCATTCTGATATTGAAACCGTTGAACGCTCAGAGATCCTTAGAGATCTTAGGTTAGGAGTGTTTGATGTACTTGTGGGTATTAATCTTCTCAGAGAAGGTCTGGATCTACCCGAAGTATCGCTTGTTGCAATTCTGGATGCTGATAAAGAAGGATTCCTCAGGTCAGAAGGTTCATTAATTCAAACAATGGGACGAGCAGCAAGAAATGTTAATGGTAAAGCCATTATGTATGCTGACAAAACCACTAACTCAATGGAACGAGCAATTAATGAGACAACTAGACGCCGAAACAAACAGATAAAATACAATGAAAAACACAATATAGAACCTAAAACAATTATTAAAAATGTTCAGGATGTTATGGACAATGCAAGATCCAAACCAATCAAGCAATACATTAAAGTACCTAAATCTATTAAAGGAAACTTTAATCCTGATGATCCAAATCAGATCGGCAAACTCATTGAGAAACTTGAAATTGAAATGTTTGATGCAGCTAAGGACCTTAAATTTGAAGAAGCAGCAAAAATTAGAGATGAAATTAAGAGCATCAAAGAATTTAACTTCGGAATTAATTACATTGAACCAACAGATAGAATTTCTAACTAACCATAATCAATGGCTTTTTACAGATCAGTCATATATTATTTTCATCTAAATATATGAAGTGAGAGTGATATGAAATATTTACTTATTACATCAACATTTATCTTTTTCTTCAACACTGGAACCTTAAAGGCAAACAGTGAAACAGAAGTTCTTGGTGATTATGAATACGGTGCCCAGCTAGTTAAACAAGCCTTTGGAAGAGGGTGTCTAGGCTGTCACTCCATCGATAAATTTAAAAGATCATCAGCAGACGAGATTCTAGACAGATTAGTAGCATCATGGCATGCATCTGGTTACACAGACGAAGACCTTAGAGATATAACAGTGTATTTAGCTAGAGAAGCTCAATCAGAGTAATTGATGTGATTTGATAGCCTGGGCGTTGTAGGATTTGAACCTACGACCCTCTCGATGTCACCGAGATACTCTACCAACTGAGCTAAACGCCCCAGACTTTAAAATGTAATACTACCTCAGACTTGGTCAGGATTGTGAGTAAAACTTAGAATATCGTCATCTATTGGTGACCAAGAGTGTGCTGATGAACTGTAAAAATTCGAATCGATCTTCAACCAAGAAGAATCATCCAGACTGCCAGCTTTTAAAAAATTCACTTCCTGCATTTCTTTGATAAAACTCAACACAGGAGATCCGCATTCTTGACAGAATCCTCTGCTCATATTTCGCCCACTCGAAGTTGGTGATGTATAAAACTTCAACTCGCCATCCATTAAAATAGACTGAGCCGGCAACATTAAAATAGTGGATTTGCCACTGCCTGTGGATTTTTGACAATCTATACAATGACAATGATGTGCGGAAATTAAATTTGACTTATCAAATTCATATTTTATGGCACCACACAAACAACCACCTGATTCACATTTGTCACTCATTTTTCACTCCTTCTATAACTATTTAATAAAAACTGTCGGTTCTTCGCCTTTTCTGGATGCTCTTATAACTAAAGTTTCTGTGCACTGATCATCACCAAACTTTGGTTCGTCATTATCAATCCCACCGTGTTTCCACATTGACGGTTCAAACCAATAAGATCCATTTGAATATGTTTCCCATTGACCTGAAGCATTGGAGGCAGCTTTACCACTTAGGATATACACTAAAGTTCCTACAGGATGATAGTGTCTTTGATTATCACTATCACCACAACTCTGATATTTCTCAACATACAAGTCCATTTCACCAGCGAGATCGAAAATCTCTGACGATATTAATCCACCAATACCTTGTGGCTCTTCATGATGGGCGGCTAGTAAGTTAAGACTGAAGAGAGCAGTAGCAACACCTAAAGTTAAATATTTCATAATATTCTCCTTAAAAAAATGAAACCCTAAAATAACTTTTTTTTGTGCAACCACCAAGTATTTTATTTTTAATTTTTTTTCTGTACAATCACCGTCGAATCTGTACAATCACCTCAAAATCACTGTAAGCTATTGGGCATGCAGTTAAATATAACATCACAAAAAAGAGCGACAATTATGAAAAAGCTAACTTTAATTTTCACAGCTGTATTAATGTCTTCATCAATCTTTGCACAAGGTATTGAAGAAATCATTGTTACCGCAAATAAACGTGAACAAACAGTACAGGATATTCCTATGAATATTTCTGTAATAACATCAGATGCCATCACAGAACGAGGCATATATAACCCCGAAGATTATCTTAGAACTCTTGCGGGCGTTTCAACTCCTGGTGGGGACACATACTATACAATGAGAGGACTAAACACTGGAACTGCTCAAGTTAATTCAGGCACTTCAAATACCTTTATGAATGAGATATCTATAGGTATAACAAATATCTATGATATTGATCGAATCGAAGTCTTAAGAGGACCTCAAGGAACATTATATGGATCTAATGCTGTTGGTGGAACGATAAGGTATATAACAAAAATGCCTTCTTTTGATGGATTTGAAGGTAATATTGCCCTCGAATATTTAGATAAACAACTAGCTGATGATAGCGGATACTCCTATAACGGCATGGTTAATTTTCCACTCTCGGACACGATGGCGATGAGAGCAGTTGTTACTTCTGGAAAAAATCCTGGAATTTATCAAAACGTTGCAACAGGCGCTAGAGACATAGGTAATCAGGACGATGATGAATACAGAGTAATGTTCAGGTATGCAGACGGTCCTCTTGATCTCAACCTTATGGTAATGAAAAGAGAACGGTTTGATTGGGGTCAAAAAGAAAAAGGGAACGCTGACAAACCAGGAACTGCAGATATAGTCGATCCAAATTGTACCTATGATACTGAATGGTATTATGGGGACACTTGTACAAGAGTCTACGCAACAGCTGGAGGAGATTTGACTGGCTATGATCCAGAACTGGCCTTTTATTCCTTCACTGATGAAATCGATAGATCTGAATCTACAACTGTGTCGTTAACTGCAGAGTATGACTTTGATGCTTTTACCGCCATGCTAGTACTAGCGGACTATGACTTTGAAACTAGAGGAACATCTGACTGGTCAAGAATTGACACAGACGATCTTTATCCTGATCCTCTTTATTTGTATCTTGATGATGAACGTCAAACACAAGAACTAAGACTTACCTCAAAAGGAGATGGACCCATACAATGGACTGTTGGCTATTTTAATACTGAATTTGAGTCAGCCCCAAATAACGTCAATGAGTGGGAAGTTACAAATGCTGACGGACTTGATTATCTTGGTTATATGGGTTTTAGCTCACATGATGGTGGGTATGATCCATCATTCTATGTTTCACCTTACGGTGATACAACATATAAAGGCAACACTGGTTTATTAGTCTATGGAAGTTATAGCTATTATAATTATGCAGAAGAAACAGCCTACTATGGTTCTGTTGATTACACAGTAGGAGATTGGACATTTACCTTAGGCATGAGGGACTTTGAATTATCTGATGGTTTTAAATCCTCTGAATATGGAATCTTCTATGAGGATCCTGATAATACAGGTTGTGATGGAACTGAAGCTGTTGGTGTTACCTGTTCTGAGGAAAACGGTGAAGAATCAG
>CAYVTR010000012.1:0-49083 GCA_964454905.1 uncultured Woeseia sp.
AATTGGGTTTGAGTTGGGAAAAAGGAATTATTGGACAATATTTTTCAATTTTTTAATCTACGCAGTTGTGTGTGTTTGTGCAGCAATTACGGTTGTGGGAATATTTATCTTACCTGCTATTTTTGTAGGGTTTGTTAAATTCTTGTTAAAAGCCGCCAGGGGCGAGGCAGTAGACGTCGGAGATTCATTGTCGGCGGGTTTCGAAAATGGAATGTGGTGGAAAGCATTGCTTCTTTCCATTATTTACATAGTAGGAATAGCATTAGGGCTTATGCTTTTAATAGCCCCTGGTTTATATCTTATTACAGCATGGGTTCTAGGATTTTATTTATTGGTGGACAAAGAGATGCTTCCAACAGAAGCATTAGGTAAATCGAGAGAGCTTGTGCATCAATTGGGTTTCTGGAAAATTTTTGCTGTAGTGATAGCACTAACAATAACCACAGAATTAACTTCCATTTTTCCTATTTTAGGCTTATTCGTTATCTTTTTAATGCCCTTTATAATGATGACTTATATAGCAGTTTATGAGAATGCAATTGGCAACCCTTTAACCACTAGTAATGAGGTATAACTTATTCACTGTTCTAAAACATTCCGTAACTGTGGCATAGTTTACAACAGTAAATATGTTTATAGTTTTCATGAAGTTTCAATTTTGTCTCCCCTGTTCAGGCACCATCATTGTTTAAAACAGAGGTTGTTGTGAAAGCATTTTTTAAAGTTTTTGCATACTTTTGCATTGGAACTACCCCTATTCAAATAGGAGTTGTTTTATGGGGACTGTGGATTGTAACGAGCTCCGACTATGGAATAATTTCTTTGTCACAAATAGAATTTATTAGACATTTTTTTATTATTTTTCTTCCAATTGTTGACTGGCTTTATTCGTGGTTATGGAACCCTTTTTTAGATTTCATCTTTTCATTGCCGTTGATAATAGCTCAAACATTTAAAGCCATCGTTAGCACTTGGCTGGGTTTTTGGATACTTAGGAAGATAAGCCGGGCTTCTGCAGATAACCAAACACAATAATTTACTGTTGTAAAATATTCCGTGACGACAGAATTATTTAGCTAATTCTTTAGCCTTGTCAATGATTGCTTGTGAACTAATACCGAAGTAATTTCTTAATGCTTCTCTAGATTCGCTTAAACCAAAACCATCTGTGCCTAAGGCTGTAAAAGTTCCTGGAAATAAGTGGGCTAGACTATCAGGTAAAAGATTTATCCAATCACTAACTGAAATAAAATGGCCCTGCTCATTTTCCAATATTGTCTCAAGGTAAGAGCTTTTACCCTCACTTCTTGCTTCTTGATAATCCTTATGCAATAAATTATAACTGGTAACACTCCAAATATTTGTTGGAATCCCCTCTTGTTCTAATTCTTGTTGTGCCTGAATTACTTGTTGCATAATGCTGCCACTGCCAAGCAAGTGGATGGGCTCACCTTGATATTTATCTTCTAAATCTTTTGAGGCTCTTTTAAAGCAATACATTCCTTTTAGAATACTGTCATGAGTGACATCATTGATGGGTGGATGGGTATAATTTTCATTATAAACTGTGATGTAGTAAAAAATATCTTCTTGTTCTTGATACATTCTTCTTATTCCTTCTCGCACAATCACAGCTAACTCGAAGCTAAAAGCAGGATCATAGGTCATCAGATTTGGTACCACAGAAGCAAGGACGTGAGAGTGCCCATCTTGATGTTGAACACCTTCACCATTAAGAGTTGTTCGTCCGGCAGTGCCGCCAATTAAAAATCCTCTGGTTAATGCATCACCGCATGCCCAGATCATATCGCCTACTCTTTGAAAACCAAAGATAGAATAAAAAATATAAAATGGAATCATAGGTAACTCAAAATGAGAATAAGCAGTTCCCGCTGCCATAAATGAGGCCATTGCCCCTGCTTCGCAAATTCCTTCTTGGAGAACTTGACCATCTTTCGCTTCCTTGTAGGGAGATATTGTGCCTGCATCAACAGGTTGATAATTTTGACCCTCAGGAGAATAAATCCCAGCTTGTGAGAACAACCCGTCCATGCCAAATGTTCTAGCTTCATCAGGAACAATTGGAACAATATACTTACCAAAATCTTCCTCTCTTAACATTTTTGAAATCATTCTTACAAGAACTAGCGTAGTAGAAATTGATCGATCTATGCCATTAATAAAATCCTCAAATAATTCGATATCTGGAGCTTTGAGAGTCTCGCAAGAATTGAATCTAATTGGTTGATAACCTCCGAGCTCCTTTCTTCTAGAGTGTAAATACTGCATTTCTTCAGAGTTAGGATCTGGAACATAAAACTTAGCTGACTTCCTATCCTCATCAGATAATGGAATACCCAGACGTTCAGCAATCTCTATTCTTTCATCATCTGACATGGTCTTCTTTTGATGGGCTATATTACGTCCCTCCGACCCTTCACCTAAGCCATACCCTTTTAAAGTTTTAACTAAAAGCACAGTTGGTTTTCCATTAGATTTCATAGCCTTATCGAATGCTGCGTAAAGCTTTTTATGATCAAATCCACCGCGTTTGATGTCTTTAAGTTCTTTATCACTTAAATTTGACATTATGGACTCAAGCTCCTTATTGCCTTTGATCCAATGCGCTCGTTGGTCTTCTCCAGGTGACACTGAATACATTTGATACTCACCATCAACAACTTCATCCATTCGTTGTTGCATGACATCATTATGATCTATTGAAAATAGTGGATCCCACTCAGAACCCCAAATAACTTTAATGACACTCCATCCTGAACCTCTAAATACAGCTTCAAGCTCTTGAATAATCTTTCCGTTGCCTCTAACCGGGCCATCCAATCTTTGAAGATTACAATTAACCACAAAGATAAGATTATCTAGCTGCTCTCTTGAAGCAATGTTAATAGTTCCAATGGTCTCTGGTTCATCCATTTCTCCATCACCTAAAAACGCCCAAATTTTCCCTAAATCTTTAGACAGTAACCCTCTATTTTCTAAATATTTTGCAAATCTAGCATAATAAATTGAATTCACCCCATTGAGCCCCATTGATGCAGAAGGACTTGGCCATAACTCTGGACGTCTTCTTGGATGAGGATAAGACGGGAGGCCACCCTCTTCTTGCAATTCTCTTCTAAAGTTCCCTAACTCTTCAATTGTAAGCCGGCCTTCTAGGAGTGCTCTTGAATAGATGCCAGGAGATGCATGAGCCTGAATATTCATCATATCTCCTTGGTAATCATCTGATCTTGATTTGATGAAATGATTTAAAGCTACCTCTATCATAGTGGCAGCTGAAGCATACGTAGAAATATGGCCCCCAAGACCTTCTCCAGTATCATACGCTTGTAAAACCATTGCCATCGCATTCCAACGTATGATGTTTTCAATCTTTTTTTCTAGGCCCAAATTACCTGGATAACTTGGCTGTTCAGATAAAGGAATGGAATTTCTATAAGGTGTGTTTAAGGTTGCTTCAGTTAGAGTGATGCCTTGACTTAAAGCAAAGTTTTGTAAAGATCTAAGCAGTTCCTTGACTTGTTTTTGACCATAACTGTCCTTAACTGCTTCTAAGGACTCTACCCACTCATTGACTTCAATTTTCCATTCATCCTCAAAACTTTTGTCTGAAGAATTTTCTATGGATATAATATCAGCTGCTTTTTTGGGGTCACTCATCTTAGTTGGTCCAAATAATAAAATAACAACGATTCACTAAAATTTACAGAGACTACTGTACCATGAGAATTATAATTGTTTTGCAGAAATGAGATAATATTAACTATAGGATAAATACAAATAAAAAGTTACAAATATGCCTGATTATAAATCGAAAACATCAACACACGGAAGAAATATGGCGGGTGCTAGAGCATTATGGCGTGCCACCGGAATGAAGGATAATGATTTTGGGAAACCAATAATTGCTATAGCTAATTCTTTTACTCAATTTGTTCCTGGGCATGTTCATCTTAAAGATCTGGGGCAAATGGTGGCTCGAGAAATAGAGAAATCTGGGGGAGTAGCAAAAGAATTCAGTACCATAGCTGTTGATGATGGTATTGCTATGGGGCATTCAGGCATGTTGTATAGTCTACCTTCAAGAGAACTCATAGCGGATGCAGTTGAATACATGGTTAATGCGCATTGTGCGGATGCCTTAGTCTGTCTTTCAAACTGTGACAAAATAACACCAGGAATGTTAATGGCAACAATGCGTCTGAACGTTCCGACTATCTTTGTATCAGGTGGCCCAATGGAAGCGGGTAAAAGTTTTGTTAAAGGTAAAGAAGCAACATTAGATTTAGTGGATGCTATGGTTCTTGCTGCTGATGAATCAATTTCAGATGAAGATATTAAGAACGTTGAGCGATCTGCTTGTCCAACTTGTGGTTCATGCTCTGGAATGTTTACTGCTAATTCCATGAATTGCCTTGTTGAAGCCTTGGGCTTCGGGCTCCCAGGTAATGGGAGTGTTTTAGCAACGCATATTGATAGAAAAGATTTATTTCTAAAAGCTGGGAAGCTTATTGTTGGAATCACCAAGGCATATTATGAAGAAGACAACGAAGAAGTGCTTCCAAGAAACATTGCTAACAAAGAATCATTTGAAAATGCAATGACCCTAGATATAGCAATGGGTGGTTCAACCAACACTGTTCTACATATTCTAGCTGCAGCTAAAGAAGGAGACATCAATTTTACAATTAATGATATCGATCGGCTGTCAAGACGAGTTCCAAATTTATGTAAAGTTGCTCCAAGCAGTCAATTTCATCTAGAAGATGTGCATCGTGCTGGAGGTGTAATGGCAATTTTAGGTGAACTAGAAAAATCGAAATTACTAAATACTGAAACAAAAACGGTCCATTCAGTTTCATTAGAAAAAGCAATTGAGCAATGGGATATCAATCGTGCTCCCACTGATAAAATTAAGAAATTCTACTCGGCTGCACCAGGGATGATTCCAACAATTGAGCCGTTTTCACAAAACAAACGTTTTGAAGAATTAGATCTTAATCGTGAAACAGGATGTATTAGAAATATAGATAATGCATACAGCACTGATGGAGGATTAGCTGTACTGAAAGGCAATATTGCAGAAGAAGGTTGTATTGTAAAAACAGCAGGCGTGCATGAAAGTAATCTAACTTTTAGTGGGGCTGCAAGAATATTTGAGAGTCAAGATGAAGCAGTTGAAGCCATTCTAAATAACCTCATAGAACCTGGTGAAGTCGTGCTGATTCGTTATGAGGGCCCTAAAGGAGGTCCTGGTATGCAAGAAATGCTTTATCCAACCAGTTATCTACAATCCAAAGGCTTAGGGAAAAAATGTGCTCTTATTACAGATGGTAGATTTTCTGGAGGTACTTCAGGTTTGTCTATTGGTCACATATCACCTGAAGCTGCATCAGGGGGAAATATTGCCTTAGTGGAAGATGGTGACATTATCAATATAGATATACCTAAAAGAACCATAAACGTTGATTTGTTACCTGAAGAAATTGAACAAAGAAAGGTGCTTATGAAAAGCAGAGGTTCTAAAGCATGGAAACCCAGAGCCAGAAATAGGGTTGTTAGCCAAGCATTGCAAGCCTATGCCCTAATGGCTTCTTCTGCCTCAGATGGAGCTGTAAGAGTTGTTCCTGAGGAAAAAAAATATGATTGATGAAATCAGAAAAATTGGAATCTTGGGTGGAACAGGAGCTTTAGGTTCTGCTTTAACAAAAAAGTGGGCTAGAAAAGGATATGAGATATTAATTGGGTCTAGAGACCCTGTTAAGGCTCAAAAAATAGCAGCAAAAGCTAACGAAGAGCTCAATACAAGTAATATTCAAGGATTGGGTTTGAAAACAGCAGCAAGAGAATCTGATATTGCTGTTTTAACTGTACCCTACTTAAGTCATGCTGATATTCTTAATTTAGTTAAGGAAGATCTTAAAGGCAAAATCTTGATTGATACAACTGTATCACTGCAAAAAATAGTTACAAAAGTACAATTACCAACAATTGGCTCATCAGCAATGGAAGCACAACAAATCCTAGGTAATGAAGTTGAAGTTGTCTCAGCTTTACAAAATATTGGCTCACACTTGGTTAGCTCAGAGGAGACTATTAAAGCAGAAGTCTTAGTCACTGGAAATAATAAAGGGTCTGCAGAAACAGTTATGTCTTTGCTTAGCTGTCTTGGTCTCAAATGTTGGTATGCAGGTGAACTAGAAAATTCAGCAGCGGCCGAAGCATTAACATCTGTTCTTATTGTGATTAATAAAAACCATAAATTAAAATCATCAGGTATCAAAATTACCTCGCATTAGCTAGGCGTTTAATAATCTCATGAGCTTTAAATTGGCGATTAGCAAACTTGAAGTGTCAGCACTAAATCATGTGCCTTCAATTAAAGAGAGTGATGACATTGCAGAAATTATTCTTAAATCTATGCTCAAGGACTCCATTGAACTAGAAGACAATGACATAGTTGTTATAGCTCAGAAAATAATCTCCAAAGCTGAAGGCTGTTTGATTGATTTAAAAAGCATTGCGCCCTCTAGCAAATCAGTGCAAATAGCAGAAAAAGCAGATAAAGACCCACGATTAGTTGAATTGATTCTCCAAGAATCTAAAGAAATTATAAAAATTGAAAAAGGTGTAATCATTATTGAACATCGTCTGGGACATGTCCTTGCTAACGCTGGTATTGATCAGTCAAATATAGATCATAAACCAGGTAAAGAAACTGTTTTATTACTACCCAAGAACCCAAACAAATCAGCTAAAAAGATCAAAGAACACATAGAAAATCAAACCGGTAAAACCATAGGAGTTATTATTACTGATAGCATAGGCAGAGCCTGGAGGTTAGGTACGATTGGACATGCAATCGGAGCATCAGGGGTAAAAACAATAGTGGATTTAAGACAGAAAGGAACTGACTTATTTGGACGAGAACTTCAAACAACTGTTATTGGTTTAGCAGATCAAATTGCCTCTGCAGCCATGTTGATTATGGGAGAAAGCAATGAAGGGAAGCCGATTGTTTTGGTCAAAGGAATTGATATGCCCTCAGATTCTGATACCGTCGATGATTTAATTAGACCTAAAGAAGAAGATCTATTTCGTTAAACATGACTAGTGAAAAAATTATAGCTCTTAGTGGGGGTGTTGGAGGTGCTAAATTATGTTTAGGCTTGCAAAAAATTTGTGAACCTGAAGATTTATATTTCATCACCAATACTGGAGATGATTTCTTATATCTTGGCTTTTATATTTCTCCAGATGTCGATACATTGGTCTACACCTTGGCAGGAGTAAATAATACTGAAACAGGCTGGGGAAGATCAGATGAGACATGGAAAACTCATAACGTACTTGGTGAACTTGGTGCTGATAATTGGTTTAAACTTGGGGACAAAGATTTAGCCTTACACCTTCATCGATCAAAAGCATTAAGAAACGGAGAACGTTTAACATCGATTACGCAAGACATCGCTAATCGCTTCCATATAAAAGCAACCGTGTTACCAATGAGTGATCACATGATCCAAACAGTCATTGACACCAATAGAGGCTTACTATCGTTCCAAGAATATTTTGTAAAAGAAGCCAGTAAACCAAAAGTAAAAGGTATTTCATTTAAAAGTAAAAACCCAGAACCTTCTACTGAAGTTACTGAAACATTAATGGATCCTGACTTAAAGAGCATCATTATCTGTCCGTCTAATCCTTATCTCAGCATAGACCCTATACTGTCTATTGAAAAGATAAGGCAGTCCATCGCAGAATCTAAAAAGCCTAGAGTTGCAGTTTCACCGATCATTAATGGGCAGAGTATCAAAGGACCAACCTCTAAAATTATGCAAGAACTAGGCTTAGAAGTTAATGTGTTAACAATAGCTCAACATTATAAGGACTGTATTGATGGAATTGTCATTGACACTTCAGATCAAGATTATGCAGGACAGATAGAGTCAATGGGAATACATGTTAAACTCTCGAAGATTATGATGAACAATGATGATGATAAAAAACGTGTCGCGGAAGACGTCATTAATTTTATTGATCACATTTCATAAATAAACATCAGTCATGTGGGCAGTCATTCCTATTAATAGTTTCTTAAAGACTATGACTCGGTTATCAGAAATCCTAGACCAAAATAACAGAATTAAGCTAACTAAAATGATGGCTGATCAAATGATTAATCATTTAATTAATCTTCAAGAAATAGAAAAAATTGTGTTGTTGACCAATGAATCAAAATGGGTCAAGACTCATCAGAATAATAAAATTATCCATCGCGAAGACAAGGTCTCAATGGGGCTAAAAGAAAATATAAACCAAACTGCAAATTGGTTACATCAGCAAGGCGTGAAACAAATGCTATATCTTTCCATTGATCTTCCCTTTGCTGAAAAAGATGATTTGATGGAACTTATCAATCAACACACGCAAGGATTAACTATAGTGGAAGCAAAAAGAGATGGGGGGACTAATGCATTAATTATTGATCTATCTTATTCGATGAGATTTCAATTTGGTAAGAACAGTTTTGAACGACATATAAGAACAGCTAAAAGCCTTAAAATAAAGACAAAAGTGCTCCAAATAGAAGGGTTAAGTTTTGACCTAGATAATGTTGATGATTGGAACGATTTGATCGATAGAAATAATGAGTCCTATCTTGTTTTAGAACGATTCCATGAGTTTAGGAAATAGTCATTGTGAACTTAGTATTAAAAAGCTATAAATAATCTATGGAAAAACACTCACTTTCTTATTTCAAAAACATTGGTGAATCAACACCCTTAAATGAATTGATGGAGAAAGCAAGGATTCTCCGTGATCAGAAAGGCACACCGATTACATTTTCCAAAAAAGTGTTTATACCACTGACCATGTTGTGTCGAGATGTGTGTCATTATTGCACTTTTGCAAAGGTCCCAAGAAAGCTTGCACACCCTTATTTAAGATCCAATGAAGTGTTAGACATTGCTAAAAAAGGAGAACTTCATCAATGCAAAGAGGCATTATTCACTCTGGGTGAAAAGCCTGAACTTAGATATCGAGCAGCAAAGGATGATCTTAAATATCTAGGTTATCAAAGCACTATTGACTATCTCTATGACATGTCCAGACTTGTTATTGAAGAAACAGGTCTTCTTCCACACCTTAATCCAGGAACCATGAATCTTGAGGAAATAAAACGGTTGAGAGAGGTATCTGTGTCCATGGGAATTATGCTTGAATCCTCATCATCAAGGCTTTGTGAGAAAGGCGGCCCTCATTTCGGCTCACCCGATAAAAACCCTGAGTTAAGACTAAGTACAATCGAAAATTTGGGTAAAGCCAACATACCTGTTACCACCGGAATACTAATTGGTATAGGAGAGACGAGGATAGAAAGATTAGAAAGTCTTCTAGAAATAAAGAAACTCCATAACTTGTATGGACATATTCAAGAAATCATTGTGCAAAATTTTATCCCCAAGCCAGACACAAAGATGAAAAATACACCAGCACCTACAAAAGAAGATTTACTGTGGACCTTGTCTATGGCAAGACTCATATTTGGAACTTCAATGAACCTCCAGTGCCCACCAAATTTAAATATGCATTCACTCTCTGAAATCATAGATTCTGGTATTAATGATTGGGGGGGTGTGTCGCCAGTTACTCAAGACCATGTTAATCCAGAATCACCATGGCCTAATTTAGAATTACTGAAACTAGCCACTAATAATAAAGGCTTTGAACTAAAAGAAAGATTGGCTGTCTATCCGGAATATCTCAATGGGGATTGGTTTGATAATCAACTGCAACCCTATGTTTATGAACAATCTAATACACAAGGATATGGAAGAGACAATGATTGGCGATGTGGAGAGTCTAAAAATATTCCTTCATCTTCAAATCACCAAGTCTGGAGCAAGACGGTTAGCGCTAAAAATAAGAATATCCATGAAATTATTGAAAAAGTCTTTTCTAAAACAGACCTTAATCATGATGAAATTACTACACTATTTCAAAGCAGAGGGGATGATCTCCATTTTGTATTGAACAAAGCAGATGAATTAAGGAGATTGATTAATGGAGACAAAGTTACTTATGTTGTTACCAGAAATATTAACTACACCAACATATGTAAATACACATGTCATTTTTGTGCTTTTTCAAAAGGCAAAACCAAGGAAAACTTAAGGGGTAAACCCTATCTATTATCCTTCGACGAAATTGCTAACCGTGCTCTTGAAGCATGGAATAGAGGTGCTACTGAAGTATGTCTTCAGGGTGGGATACACCCGCATTTTGATGGAAAAACATACATCAATATCTGTAATGCTATCATGAAGAAAGTGCCCGAGATACACATACATGCATTCTCACCACTTGAAATACATCATGGTGCTTCAACGATGGATATGTCGGTAGAGAATTTCCTTCACCTCCTAAAAGATTCAGGCTTAAAAACGATACCAGGAACTGCTGCTGAAATACTTGATGATCAAGTAAGACAACATATTTGTCCAGATAAGCTCAAATCAGAAGAATGGCTGGATGTTATTAGAACTGCTCATCGAGTGGGTATTAACACCACCTCAACCATTATGTTTGGCCATCAAGAATCAGTAAAAGATTGGTCTACGCATTTAGTCAAGCTAAGAGAGCTGCAAAAAGAAACTCAAGGCATAACAGAATTTATACCTTTACCTTTCGTTAGTATGGAATCACCAATGTATAAAAGAGGAGATGCCCGGCCAGGCCCAACATTTAGAGAAGTCCTATTGATGCATGCAGTTTCAAGATTGGCTCTTCATCCATACATTCATAACATTCAGGTTAGTTGGGTTAAATTAGGCCCTAAAGGCGCTGAGAGCTGCCTTAATGCTGGTGTTAATGATATGGGTGGAACATTAATGAATGAATCTATTTCTAAAGCGGCAGGAAGTCTTCATGGACAAGAATTTGCACCAGCAGAAATGGAAAACTTTATAAGAGAAGCACAAAGACTCCCTGTGCTAAGAGACACACTTTATAACGAATTACCAAATAATAATTATGAAGCTATTGATCAAATGGAATTGTTCATGAATAGTGCCCATCCGGCTTATTAGCTCTCATTTCTTAAGATTCTTTAAAAAACCACCTTCACTTTAGGAAAGATATTTGATCTGAATCAAAAGATAGGTATGATTCCTAAATGGAAATGATTATCATTTCCATAAATTAGGAAAGCAAGATTAACAATCCTAAACCTTCAACTGAAAGTTTCTCTTACTCTCCTTTTTTTGATAACAGGAACACTGAACTATGAATGAATTTATTATTGTTTTTCGTGAGAGTCTAGAAGCATGTCTGATTGTTGGAATAATTTTCACTCTTCTAGAAAAAAATAATCTAACAAAAGAAATTAAACAACTCTGGTTAGGCGTCATCGCTGCATTAATTGCTAGTGTAATCGTTGCAGTGATTCTAAATAACATAAAACAGTCAGTTGGCAATACTTCGTACACTGCTCTTTTTGAGGCTGTCTTTATGTTCATTACTGCGGGCCTACTTTGGTATGTTATTTTTTGGTTATCAAAGCATGTCTGCGATAGAAATACTTTAGAAGTCCAGGCTAAACAGGCTATGTCAACTTCGGGCTGGGGTGTGTTTTTAGTTGTGTTTTTTGCGATCTTAAGAGAAGGCTTTGAAACAGTTATTTTTCTAATGGGTAGTTTTTCAATGCTCGGTACCTTCTCCTACCTTGGTTTTACAATGGGAATGGTCATAGCTGTGGTGATTGGCTATTTAATTGTGATACAAGGGCGAAGAATTGATCTTCGATCATTTTTCCGAGCAACAACATTTTTACTCGTGTTATTTGCTTCAGGAATGATTGCATATGGTAGCCATGAAGCTGAGGAATTTTTAGTTAAAGGTGATCATTTGAATTGGGTTGGCCTAGAAAATCCAAGTCAAATCACTCGAGTTTGGGATGTATTACAGCCTAAATCTGAACTTGATGAAATGGATAACCGAGCTTTTTACTCTTATGATTTAAATGGAAAAGGTAAATTTACACATCTTTTACATGATAAGGGAAAAATCGGCGTTTTCTTAAAAGGATTTTTTGGTTACAACAGCAATCCAAACTGGATGGAATTTATTATCTGGATACTCTCACTTGCTTTGGGATTAAGGTTCTGGAGACATTTTTACTTCGAGAAATCTTAGATTCTTGAAAATTTAATATCTGACCATATATCTGTTATGTCGGTGCCAATTATGGGCCTACATAATAAATTAACTTGCTTAACAAAGGAGTAAATTATGGTTAATACAATGTTTGATACGGTGTGGAGAGATATTTCTCCTTTTGCCGTAGGTTTTGATAGAACCTTTGATGCTTTGTCCATCATGGCCAATTCAAAATCACAAAGCGTCAATTATCCTCCCTACAATATTCGTAAAGTGTCCGATGAACAATACACTATCGAATTAGCAGTAGCAGGATTTGATGAACAAGATATCGATGTCGAAGTTGAAGGAGAAACTCTTACCATTAAGGGTGAAAACCCCAATGAGGCCTCTGAAGGGTTACTTCACCAAGGACTAGCTGCAAGAAGTTTTGTCAGAAAATTTGTTTTATCTGATGATATGGAAGTCAAGGGAGCAGCCATGTCGAATGGGTTGTTATACATTGGAATGCAAAGGTACATTCCTGAACACAAAAGACCCAAGAAGATCTCTTTAATTTCGAAAAAGAAGTTACTGGGATAAATAAAAAGAAAAGGGGCTTAATAGCCCCTTTTTCTATTTGAATTTAGAACAAGTCTCTTATTGCTGGTGATAAGTAAGCCAAAGAAATTTTAAGTCCTGCCATTAATGAAGCAATTTGAACTAAAACAATTGAAAAAGGCGACATGATGGTTAACTCAGGCATCAAAGAAGCAACAATATAAAAAGCAGAGATGAGAACTATCCAAATTTCTCTGGAATGAGTGATAAAAAATAGCATCATTAAATCAGCAATAAATGCCATAACAGCCAAGAGGAGATAGGCGTTATAGAGACTACTAAAGCCATCCGCTGCTAATTGTCCGTAGTATCCATTAACAGATTCTGGAAAGGTGTAAGAAAAATCAAGCGCTACAGCCACGAAAACCATTGCTATGGGTGCCAAAATAAGAAACCTAAAATAGCTGATATAGTTCATTTTAATAACCGCCTACAACACTTCATTAGCTATTATTTCCATAGATTTTTTATTTGCATTTCCTAAAACTAAGGTACCAATCTTCCCTGTTTTATCAAGTGCTTTCCATGACTGTAGTCTTTCTTTGATTCTTTCTGGAGGACCAATGAGTGCACATTCATCAACTAGCTTATTAGGCACCGCCATTGTGGCTTCCTCTTTTTTTCCATCTAAATAAAGGTCTTGAATAGTTTCTGCTGCTTCTTCATAACCTAGTCTCTTAGCATAGTCATTATAGAAATTTTTTGATTTTGCTCCCATTCCACCAATATATAATGCAAACATTGGCTTCATCGCCATGGTACAAAAATCAACGTCGCCCATAGCTACAGGAACAAATGGAGCAACATCAAAGCCCTCATAATCTTTATCTTCTGCTGCCTTCTGGAAGCCTTCCTCTACGTATTGACCAATAAGATCAAACTTTTCTGGGTTCATCCAAATTGGGAACACGCCATCGGACACTTCTCCTGCACATCTCAATCCTGCAGGTGTAATAGAAGCGGTATAGATTTTAAGGTTTTCAGTGCTATGTAAAATACTTTTTAACGGTTTACCCAATCCTGAAGAACCTTCTCCAGTATAAGGAATCTTATAATGGTGACCTTCATGAACTAAGCGCTCCTTTCTCTCAATAATCTTTCTAATAATTGAAATATATTCTTTTGTTCTAGTCAGAGGTCTTCCATAAGCTTGCCCATACCATCCTTCAACAACCTGCGGCCCAGATGGGCCAATCCCTAAAAGAAAGCGGTTATTCGAAAGAGCATTTAATGACATAGCTGTCATTGCCGTCATCGTCGGTGTTCTGGCTTGCATTTGCATAATTGCAGTACCAACTTTTATTGTAGATGTGGAAGCCAAAACATAAGCAGCAACAGAAACCGCATCTGAACCATATGATTCCGCAGCCCAAACTGATTCGAATCCAAGTTCTTCGGCAGCTAAAATATCATCCATTGGTATTTCAAGCTTAGCTGGAGAGTACCCTAATCCCATTCCTAATTTCATGATTTATATTGTCCTAAAGATTAAATGAATAACTATTATAGGATGAAGCATTTTTATTTCAAAACAAGAACTTAAATTAAAAACTTTATTAATTTTTTCTTTTATTTTCTATGATTGCCAAATACAGAGCTATAGAATAGGATGCCTAGGATTAAAATCGAAGATTGACTATTTTTAGTATGGGAAAAATAGATAAAAAATGGCAAGAAAAAGCCAGTGAAGAACTCAAGGGTGACAGCACTGAATCACTTAACTGGAATACTCTAGAGGGCATAGAAGTGAAGCCGCTGTATACGGCGGATGACCTTATAGAACTTGAGCATTTAAATAGCTTACCTGGATTCCAACCATTCTTAAGAGGTCCAAGAGCTACGATGTATAGCAAAAGACCTTGGACTGTAAGGCAGTACTCTGGATTTTCTACAGCAGAAGAATCAAATAAATTTTACCGAGATAATTTATCAGCAGGACAAACAGGGTTATCTGTAGCTTTTGATTTAGCCACACACAGAGGTTACGATTCAGATCATCCAAGGGTTCCTGGAGATGTTGGAAAAGCAGGTGTTGCTATAGACAGTGTCGAAGACATGAAGATTTTATTTGATCAAATACCTTTAGACAAAATATCAGTCTCGATGACCATGAATGGGGCGGTAATACCTATTATGGCAATGTTCATTGTTGCAGCAGAGGAACAAGGCGTAGACAAAGAAGTGCTCCAGGGAACGTTGCAAAACGATATATTAAAAGAATTTATGGTAAGAAATACCTACATTTACCCACCAGAGGATTCTATGAGGATTGTGGCAGACATTATTGCTTATTGCTCTAAACAACTTCCTTTATTTAATTCTGTGTCCATTTCTGGATATCACATGCTTGAAGCAGGTGCTACTTGTACCCAAGAATTAGCTTACACCATTGCAGACGGGCTTGAATATGTGAGAGCTGCTAAAAACCAAGAGCTTGATGTCGATTCATTTGCTCCGCGGTTATCATTCTTTTTTGGTATTGGGATGAATTTCTTTATGGAAATTGCAAAACTCAGAGCGGCAAGAGTCTTGTGGTCTGAATTGATTGAGCAAGAATTCAAACCAAAAAATCCAAAATCTTTGATGCTGAGAACTCACTGTCAAACTTCTGGGGTCAGCTTAACCAGTCAGGACCCATACAATAATATTATCCGAACCACCATCGAAGCCATGGCCGCCGTCCTTGGAGGGACCCAATCCTTACACACGAATTCATTTGATGAAGCACTTGCTTTACCAACGCCGTTCTCAGCAGAAATTGCCAGAAACACCCAACTGGTCCTAAGGGAAGAAACTGGATTAACAAAAGTTATCGATCCACTTGCAGGGTCATATTATGTGGAATCATTAACCGCATCAATTATTAAAGAATCACGAAAACTTATTAATGAAGTTGAGGAACTTGGGGGAATGACAAAAGCAGTTCAAGCTGGTGTTCCAAAACTTAGAATCGAAGAGTCTGCTGCTATTAGACAAGCAAAGATTGAAAAAGAAGAAGAAGTTATTGTTGGTGTGAACAACTACTTTTCTTCGAATGAGAAAGTCGTCGATATCTTATCCATTGATAACCAAGACGTTAGAGAACAACAACTCAATAAATTAAAAATAATTAAAGAATCACGTGATGAAGAGATCTGCCAACAAACTCTTGGAAACATAGAGTCGACTGCACGGAATGGTGGCAACCTTTTGGAGGTAGCTATCCAAGCTGCAAAAGCTAGAGCCACTGTGGGAGAAATTTCTCTAGCTATGGAAAATGTGTTTGGCAGACATCAAGCGATAGCTCAATCAATAAGTGGTGTGTATCGTAGTGAATACGAAGGGGATGGTGAATTTATGAAGATTGAGGAAAAAATTGCTAACTTTTCTATAGCCAATGGTCGAAGACCAAGAATCCTTGTGGTCAAATTGGGTCAAGACGGTCATGACCGTGGTGCAAAAGTTATTGCAACTGCATTTGCTGATATGGGCTTTGATGTAGATATTGGTCCATTATTCCAAACGCCTGAAGAAGCTGCTAAACAAGCAATTGAAAATGATGTACACATTCTTGGTGTGTCAACACAAGCTGCTGCTCACAAAACTTTAGTGCCAATGTTAATAGAGGCGCTTAAGAAACAAAATGCAGAAAATATATTGATTGTTTGTGGGGGAATTATCCCTGAACAAGACATACCTGAACTTGAATCAATAGGTGTAGGCGCAGTCTTTGGACCGGGGACTAATATTGCAAAAGCCGCACTTAAAGTTCTGGATTTAATCGAGTAAAACCATCAAAGAAAATATAAAAGAATTAGAAAAAAGAAAAGAGGCTGCTCGCTTGGGCGGTGGTAAAGAGCGAATTCAGAAGCAGCATGCCAAAGGTAAGCTGACTGCAAGAGAGAGAATTGACATCTTAATTGATGAAGGCACATTCGAAGAATTAGACACCTTTGTAGAACATCGGGCTGTTGATTTTGGTATGGAAGAACAAAAAATTCCTGGCGATGGGGTGGTCACTGGGTATGGAAAAATTAACGGACGTTTAGTTTATGTGTTTAGTCAAGATTTTACTGTGTTTGGGGGCTCACTCTCAGAAACTCATGCTGAAAAAATATGCAAAGTCATGGACCATGCAGTACAAAACGGGGCACCTTTAATTGGCTTGAATGATTCTGGTGGTGCTAGGATCCAGGAAGGCGTTGTTTCTTTGGGTGGTTACGCTGAGGTGTTTAAGCGCAATGTCCTTGCCTCAGGGGTAGTGCCACAAATTTCCTTAGTGATGGGTCCATGTGCGGGTGGCGCAGTCTATTCACCAGCTATGACTGATTTTATTTTTATGGTTGAAGACAGTTCTTATATGTTTGTCACGGGTCCTAATGTAGTTAAGACTGTAACTCATGAAGAAGTTTCAGCAGAAGAGCTTGGTGGTGCTTCGACACATAGTAGAAAATCTGGTGTTGCTGATCTTACTTTTGAAAATGACACAGAAGCATTATTAATGACTCGAGAATTCATGAGTTTTTTGCCACAAAATAATCGAGAAAAACCACCAGTAATCGAGAATCAAGATCCAGTGAGTAGGGAAGAAGCATCCCTTGATACCTTGGTACCGAAAGATCCTGCGAAACCCTATGACATAAAAGAAGTGGTTCATAAGGTTGCTGATGAGGGAGAATTTTTTGAAATACAACCCAATTATGCACAAAATATTGTTATCGGTTTTATTAGATTAAACGGTACGACTGTCGGTGTGGTGGGTAATCAACCGATGGTATTAGCTGGTTGCCTTGATATAGATTCATCAATAAAAGGGGCTAGATTTGTCCGTTTCTGTGATGCATTTAATATCCCTCTACTCACTCTAGTTGATGTCCCAGGGTTCATGCCAGGAACCTCTCAGGAATATGGCGGCATCATAAAACATGGCGCTAAACTACTTTTTGCCTTCGCCGAAGCCACGGTTCCAAAAGTAACATTAATCACCAGAAAAGCTTATGGTGGTGCTTATGATGTTATGAGCTCAAAGCACATCAGAGCTGATGTAAATTTTGCTTGGCCGTCTGCAGAGATTGCTGTGATGGGACCGAAAGGTGCAGTCGAAATTATCTTCAGGGAAGACATTGGTGATGAAAATAAAATTCAAAAGAGAACTGAAGAATATAGGGAAAAATTTGCTAATCCATTTATAGCTGCAAGCCGTGGTTTTATAGACGATGTGATCTTACCCCATCGATCTAGAGAGAAATTATGTCGTTCATTTGACATGCTAAAGGATAAACAACAAACCAACCCGTGGCGTAAACACGACAACATTCCTTTATAGAATATGTTTAAAAAAATACTCATTGCCAATCGCGGTGAAATTGCCTGTCGGGTAATTAAAACTTGTAAGGACATGGGCATAAATACTGTCGCGGTTTATTCTGATGCGGATGAGAATGCTATGCATGTTGACTTAGCTGATGAATCAATATGTATTGGTGGGTCGACTTCCTCAGAAAGCTATCTTGTTATTGATAACATTATAAATGCATGCATCAAATGTGGCGCTGAAGCTGTGCACCCTGGTTATGGCTTCTTATCTGAAAATGATGACTTTGCTAAGACCTTAGAAAAAAACAATATTGTCTTCATAGGACCCAAGAGCAAGGCTATTGTATGCATGGGTGATAAGATCCAATCAAAGAAGATTGCTGAGGACGCTGGGGTCAATGTTATCCCTGGATTTACCGAAGCTATAAAAGATAGAGAACAAGCAGTAAAGGTGGCTAACAATATTGGCTATCCTGTGATGCTGAAAGCCAGTGCTGGTGGAGGCGGTAAAGGCATGAGAGTTGTTAATAATGACCAAGAATGTCTTGAAGGGTTTGAGCGTGCAAAAAATGAAAGCTTAACCAGCTTTGGTGATGACCGAATATTTGCTGAGAAATTTATTACTGAACCACACCATATTGAAATACAAATTTTGGCTGACCAACAAGGTAATACTGTTTACCTCGGGGAAAGAGAGTGTTCTATTCAAAGACGACATCAAAAAGTTGTTGAGGAAGCCCCTTCCCCCTTCATCAGTGATAAAACAAGAATAAAAATGGGTGAACAGGCTGTGACTCTTGCCAAAGCTGTCAACTATGAATCAGCTGGTACAGTTGAATTTATTGTTGATAAAGAACAACAATTCTATTTTCTGGAAATGAACACCAGACTTCAAGTTGAACACCCTGTTACAGAAATGGTTACTGGGATTGACCTGGTTGAAAAAATGATAACCATTGCATCTGGTGAATCACTAAACCTTAATCAGGAGGATATTACTACCTCAGGTTGGGCACTTGAATCAAGAATATATGCAGAGGATCCCTATAGAGAATTTATGCCCTCAATTGGGCGTCTAACAAAATATCGTACTCCTGAAGCTTCAATGAATGTAAGGATTGATACTGGAATTAGAGAGGGTAGCGAAGTGTCAATGTTTTATGACCCTATGATTGCAAAGCTAATTACCTATGGTAAGACGCGTGAAGAAGCAATTCAGTATATGTTGAGTGCCATTGATCAATACGTTATTACAGGGGTCTCTCATAACCTCAATTTTTTGAGCTCAATTATGCAAAACCCAACGTTTCAATCAGGTTATACAACCACTAATTTTATTGCTGAGGAATATCAAGATGGCTTTAAGGGAGAATCTTTAAAAGAACATGAAACACAAACACTCGCCTGTGTTCTGGCCTGTTATCATGCTCATCAACTTAAACGGATAAAAACAAATCGTACGAATATCAATCAATGGGCGGTAAAGATTGATGAGCAACAAATACCTGTGAGAACTGAAGATATAGATTCACTAATTAAAGCTGTATCGAAAACAAGTGAGCACAACATTCTTATTGACAAACAACATAATGATCCTCGAGTTAGAACAAAAATTGATGATGAAGAGTTTTACTTCCAAATTGAAAATCAATACCCAGGATATCAACTGACACATAGAGGTAGAGTCTTCAATGCATTAGTTTCTAGACAAAGAACTGCCGAATTAAATCGTCTAATGCCAGAAAAGATCCCACTCGATCTTTCTAAATATTTGCTCTCACCCATGCCTGGTTTATTATTGAAAATTTGCGTAGAGGAAGGGCAAACTATTAAAGCTGGAGAAGAGCTAGCAGTTGTCGAAGCAATGAAAATGGAAAATAGCTTAAGAGCAAGCAAAGACGTAAAAATTAAATCGATATTAACAACAGAAGGCGCTAATCTAGCAGTAGACCAAAAAATTCTGGAATTTGAGGATTAATTTGAACACATCAGATATTGAATTATTAGCTCAGTCGATCACATCAGGAGATAGAAAAGCCATTGCGAATGGAATCACCTTAGTTGAGTCAACAAAAAAGGAAGATCGAGCTCTATCTGAACAACTCTTGAATAAACTTAAAACTTCAACAAACGACAGCATTAGAATAGGTATATCAGGACCTCCAGGGGTTGGGAAATCTACATTTATCGAAGCCTTAGGGCATCCAATACTGGAAACTGGTGAGCATCTAGCCATTCTAGCAATAGACCCAAGTTCAAGTATTAGTGGAGGATCCATACTAGGAGATAAAACTAGAATGGAGTCCTTATCTCGCAATGAAAATACTTTTATTAGGCCCTCACCATCGGGAGGTAACTTGGGCGGTGTTAACCAATCTACCAGAGAATCCATAAGTATCCTTGAGGCTGCTGGATATTCTGTAATCTTGGTTGAAACAGTTGGTGTGGGTCAAGCTGAAACGGAAGTTTTTGAAATGACCGATATCTTTTTAGTCCTGCTAAACCCTGGCGGTGGTGATGAATTACAAGGCATAAAACGGGGAATTATTGAGCTGGCTGATATCCTTGTGGTCAATAAATCTGATGGCAATCTGTTAGCAACTTCTAAAAGCACAATGCTTGATTACAAAAATGCACTCAAACTCTTAAAACCTAGAATCAAAGAATGGACTATTCCTATTCTTGCCTGCTCCGCTCTTCAAAAAGAAGGGATTAATGAGGTCTGGGACCAAATTCTTGAACTAAACAATCATCTAATAAGCACCGGACAACTCAAAGACAATAGACACAAACAAAATGAGATTTGGTTAAAAAATAAGAAAAAAAATCTTATACTTTCTGCTATAGAGTCAAATGAGACTTTAATTGATAAACTTAGCGAAACAAAAAAAACACAGTGGCAAGAAATTCAAGAAACTAGTTTCTTGTCGAACGTTATAAAAAAGATTAAAGAAAAAATGAAATGATAGGGAAACTAAATCACATCGCCATTGCGGTGCCGAGTCTAGAGGATGCCAGTCAGGTGTATAAAGAAACACTCGGTGCTACCGTCTCAGCACCGGTGCCAATGTCTAAACACGGTGTCACCACTGTTTTTGTTGAACTGCCCAATACTAAGATAGAACTTATAGAGCCTTTGGGTGACGATTCACCCATAAGCGGGTTTATTAAAAAACACCCAAAAGGTGGCATGCATCATGTGTGTTTTGAGGTTGATGATATCTACCAGGCCAGAGACCAGATGATTGCTTCTGGGGCAACTATTGTTGGAGCAAAAGAGCCCACTATTGGTGCACACAACAAACCAGTTATTTTTATGCACCCCAAAGATTTCTTAGGCACGTTAATTGAGCTAGAACAGATAGATTGATGCTGATCAGAATCGATATCTAATTTTTGCTGAGAACACGTTACCCTCAGGTTCCTGCCATGTTGTTCTGAAGATTTTAGAGGTATCAGCAGCGTCATCAAAGAAGTAGCTTCCGCCTCGAGTATAGACCAGATAAATATTTGACAGTGGGTCAATTTCATATCTATAGCGAATCTGGAAACCAAGTTTTCCTAAATTAATACTGTCTGCTGCCTCATTTGTACTGACTAAAAAGCCATTGTTATCGGCATTCCAACCTGTTCCTTTTTGATTCCTAAAAGAAGTGGCTTCGAGCTTAATTTGTAGTTCTTGATTATTGGTTGGGTACCATCGACTGCCTATATTGATACTGGTTCTTTTTTGATCATAGGTTCCGTAATAATTATCAGATATCCGATTTAACCAATTGGTTCTTGAGTGGTGATTGAGAAACATCCAGATTCTAAGGTTATCCTTAGGGCTAAAATTAATACCCAGATTGATTTTTTTGTGATGATCTTCGAAGGCAATGTAATCATCCTTTTCAGACTGAAGCCCAAATCTATAGCCCCATTTTCCATTTCTGTATCTCCGACTGTTATAGCTAAATTCAAAATTTGATCCTGATCCAACTCTTATAAAAGGTGCAATAACACTGCCTCTGGTAATCTCATCATTTTTACCTTCCGCTTTTGCAAAAATATTCAGATGAATTGATGAGGTGCTCTTAAAAGTTTGTCTAAAAAAGTAGGTGTAATACTCATTTAAATTCTCATTGTCAGAGTTATTTTCATCCCAATAATCAAAATTATGGCTTCGGCTATTGACTCTAAAGTCTTCAGGAAAATTAGTGTTTTGATAATTAAAACCCAGACCATAAGAAGCAAGATCATTTCTCCACATGTATCCCATATCATTGATATTTAGGTCTTTATCAAAATAATAATATTCAGCCAGATATTTTATCTCTTTTGATGGTCTGTAGTGCACCATTGTCCTTGAGCCAAAACCAGTGTCTTCATCGCTGATGCTCGACGCCATTGATACATGTTCAACCTTAAAGCCACTATTTGGTATGTATTGATAATCTATAGCACTGACGGTGGCGGACCTATCTAAGACATCATTTACATTGTGAGTGGCCATATAGCCTATCTTTTGATCACCGAATTTTCTAAGTGCTCTAAAGGCAAAAAAGTCTTCCCCTTCACTAAAATCTTCATCCTTTTCGAAAGCTGCAAAAACACCAATATCTGTGCTCTCTCCTAGCTGCGTGTATTTTATTGCGGTATCAATGTCATTAACATTTTTCTTGCTTCCTTCACACTGTGATTCAAGTTCATCGTTGCCGCCTTCAGCAGCAGAGTATGTAGAACAATCATAATTGGGGGTGTCGCCTATCCGTCGAGTATGAAAAATTGAGTACAGTTCAAAACCTGGGTACCAATCCTCACTAACATCGAATAAAGATTGACTTTGAGTAAAAAAAGGTCGTTTATCGGAATAAAACGTCTCCCTTGGAGAAAAGTTGATGACAACATTGTCACTCTCAACTTGTCCGAAATCAGGGTTGATTGTTGCACTTAATTCACCACCACGACCATTGTTATAAAAAACCTCAGCGCCCACATCAAATGAGGAATCTTCATCGATAAAATCATTGTTAGCAACGGCGTATGGCAAGAAATCTAGTCGAGTTGGGTTGGACTTAAAAACTTGGATCTTCGGTAATTTAGATAAAAACTTTTGTCGGCTAGTGTTAGATTTTTGAGAGGCGAACCATTCTCCTAAATACCTAACTTGCCTGCTGACTCCCAATCCGATGGTTCTTTTTTCTCCCTCTTGTTCGTTCATTGGTACCATTGTCCAAGGAACAAAGAATTCAGAATACCAATTCTCCTCAGTCTCTGAGGTCTTAGCAAACCATTCACCGTTCCAATCTCCATCAAGGTTATTCTCGTTAGTGATGGTGAGATCGATTAAGGCATCACTAAGTGAGACTCCCAACATATAACCTGTGTTGGCCTTATTATCAAAATCAACCACGATCACATTTCGATCAAAATTATGCATCAAATCATCTCTTCGATGAGTTCGTCTGTCTCTAGTGTCGATATCTTGAGCGTTAATAAAACCTATGTATAGGCCTTCCTCATTTGAATAAACTAATGCTTTGGTTTTCAGTGGTGGAGTTTCCAGACTAAATGGAGAAACCACAAAGAATTCGTCTATAGTTTGAGCCGTCTGCCACTCTTTCTCATCCAATACTCCGTCAACAGTAATTTTTGAAAATACTGGCAAAGTGGTGCCAAGTAATATTAAAAAAAAGAATGTTTTAATCTTATTCATAAATTCAGTAGAGAGTTCGCTGTTGCAGTCAAAGTGGATGTATTAATTGACGAATAATAATTTATTTCATGTGCAAAACTTCTGAAATTTTTCTTGGTCATTGCTTCTAGATTTGGTCTCTTCTCCTCTGGCTTATCGCCTTTACCGATCCCCCCACCAAATTCAATAATGGTATCAATCTTATAATCCAATGAGGTTTGCATACACCCTAACCAATTAACTGGTTTGTATAACTGTTGATACAGAAGATTTGCAGTTGAATTGCCGTCTTGTGGGTGTGTATCAGCCGAATAATTTGATAGAACAGGAACATTCAATGGTCCAAAGTTAGTTTGATCAAGTATTGTTTTAAATTCATCTGCTGCGTCTTTCATTAAATCAGTATGAAATGCACCTTCAGTATCCAGCTTAACCGTTCTTTTTTTTGGGTGACGCCTAGAAATATGTTCTTGTAATTGATCTATGTTGGATTCAGTTCCACCAACCACGGTTTGTTGTTGAATATTGATGGTGGCTACCTGGCATCCAAAGTCTTCAGCAAGTAAGGTGCTTTCAAGCCGGTTAAAAGGCAAAGCGAGCATTGAACCTGCCCCAAAATCACCCATCAACTCGCCTCTTTTTCTGACAAGCTCAAGTCCATCTTCGAAGCTGATACTGCCTGCTATGACTAACGCGGTGTATTCACCCAAACTGTGGCCAGCGAGTAAATCAGGCGTGTGATTATTGTCAGTCAACTCATTGAAAATCTCAAAGCAAGCCATTTGATGAGTAAACAATACTGGCTGTGTGTAGCGCGTAAGACCAATTTGCTCTTTCTGATCATTGAAAGACAATTCGGCGAGATCATAGCCTAGGAGTTCACTGGCTTGATGGTAAATGTCTTTTGCAGACTCATAACTTTCATACAAATCTTTACCAATGCTTCTATATTGTGACCCCTGACCAGGAAAAATATACATTAGATGAGTCATCCGCTCCCCCTAAAACTCAAATTTCCAAACATTATGACTTATAAGAGATGAAAAACAATGAATACGTACTATTAAATGGCTAATCTCACTGTAACTTTTTGTAACGATGGAAATAGTAGATTCTAAATAGTAATATCATTCAATTAAATAGTCCTTAGGTGCTCACTTTGAAAGAAAAAAGAATAGCAATTATTGGTGCCGGCATTGGCGGCATGACCGCAGCTGTGGCCTTGGCTAATAAAGGTATAGACGTCAGTGTTTTTGAACAAGCTCCTGAACTGAGCGAAGTGGGTGCCGGAATAACCATTACACCAAATGCAACCAAAGGATTAATCCATCTTGGCTTGGATGAAGAAATCAAGAAAGTGGGCATGGCTCACACACAACAAGGAGTCAGGCATTTCAAAACGGGAGACATGATTGTGCCGCTTGAGCGTGGCGAAAAAATGCTAGAAAAATACGGTGCCTATCAACTTCAAGCCCATAGAGCAGACGTTCACAATGTATTAATTGATAAGTTTGCATTCAATCATGCTGATTCAATATATGTGGATCATCAACTCACTGACCTTAAAGAAAAGGCTGATACCGTAGAGTTAATTTTCAGTAACGGTCAGATTTATGAATTTGATTTTGTGATTGGTGCTGACGGTAATCGATCAGTGGTTAGAAAAATAATAATTGGTGACGATGATCCAAAATTTGCTGGTTATGTGGCTTGGCGAGGACTAGTTCCAACCAAAGATCTAAGTGAGAATGATTTTGATGAATGTGGGTCATCAGCGTTCATAGCCCCTGGTAGAGTATTTGCAAGATATCTGGTTCGTAATGGCGAGTTGTATAATTATGTGGCCTTTCTTGCAACCGAGCAATGGGCAGAAGAAGGCTGGTCCATTCCATCTGAAGTTGATATTGTTCTCGATATTTTCTCAGACTATAACCAACAAGTTAAAAATATTATCTCTGCAACGCCACCAGAAGAGCTGTTTAAATGGGGTATTTTCACAAGAGAACCGGTATTCAAATGGTCAACAGATAAAATAACACTCTTGGGTGATGCTGCTCACCCTATTGAACCTTTTATGGGTCAAGGGGCAAGCCTTGCAATAGAAGATGGCGTGGTTCTAGGAAGGATTATCGAAAGTGCTTCCGGCTCCCAAGAAATAATTTCTAGATACGAGTCCTCAAGAATAGAACGAGCACATTTTGTGACTGAGCACTCTAAAAAAGCCGGGCAAAGATTTACAGGCAATGATCCGGACAAATATTCAAAAAAAGATCACAAGAATGAAGAAGAGTTGGGGCTTTTTCATTATGACCCAGGAAGTGTTATAGTTTAGTGATGGTGTCTCTGAGAAGAATATTTTACAAACCACCTCTGGTTGGTTTGCTTGCATTTATTGTGGTTTTTATTACCCAAGGATTGGGACACACCTTAATGGTATTGGTGGAGCAATTTTTTGGATCAGGCTTTCAATATCAAGCTGCTTTTATTCTAGGGCTTTTTGGTGCTGTGCTACTTTTTATTGGAATGAAAAATGAAAATGAAGTCCCTGCGACATGGTTGGGTTATTTCGCTGGTTTTTGCTTATGGACTGGCTGGATTGAATTTTCCTTTGTTTTTTATGCTGAATACCTCAACATTGAACAAACTCTCCCTGACGGAAGACTCAATCCCTACCCTGAATATTTGGTGATGCAATCGTCCATTGGTGTATTAATGACTAGTCTCTTATACTTTTTTTTAAATCGAGAAACGAAATGTAACTTCTTTCGATGGTTTCAAAGAAATTTAAAATTATCGACGGGCAGACCCACAACGGGTTATAAAAGAAATTATGCCGCTGTTACGGCAATGGAAACGGTTTATGTCATCTGGTTCTTTTACATTATCTTGTTACTCCTCTTTGAGGATGCTTTTGTGGGAGATCAACACCCGTTAACTTACATTTTTTTCTTTTTGAACACCATTTGGGCTCTTTTCTTGATGTTTAGGTTGAGTAAATTTTGGAATGTAACTCGTGCCATTAGATACGCAATACCCACTGCCATTGTTGCCTATAGCTCATATGAAGTCATAGGTCGATGGGGAATCTTGGTTGAGTTCTGGGTCTATCCAAAAGAATATCTATCAGAATTACTCATGATCTTCGGTGCCATCTCAATAGGGATTCTTATTGCTGTTGTTACGCCCGAGGGAGAAAAACAAAGGCTCAGTAAAGAGCAACGAAAGCAAGACTAATGTATATCAATTTCTGGTATGTGGCAGATCAGAGCCAAAACATCACTGAATCACCAGTTAAGAAAAAAATGCTGGGCCAAAATTTCGTTCTGTTTAGAGATACCACAGGTAAAGTTCATTGTTTAAGTGATGTTTGTGTTCATCGAGGAGGTTCTCTGTCAGGTGGAAAAATTGTTAAGGATTGTATTCAATGTCCCTACCATGGTTGGCAATTTAATGGGAAAGGTAAATGTCAAAAAATTCCATCATTGGGTAAGAGTAAGAAAATTCCCTCTCGAGTCAAAGTAGACTCATATCCCACAAAAGAATTGTATGGCTTGGTCTTCTGTTTTCTTGGTGATTTACCCGAGAAGGAACGATGCCCAATTATGAAAGTCAAAGAATATGAACAAGAGGGCTGGAGAACCACAACTCAGTATTTTCAATTTGATATCGATTATAAACGTTCCATAGAAAATGGGATCGACGGTGCACATAATGAGTTTGTGCATCCTACTCATGGCTTTTCAGGTGAAGATGATGATTATAAATCACCTCCAATTGATGTCAAAAATACAAAATGGGGTACCGGATTCTTTAATCAAATGTATGCCCCTCCACTGAAGGAAAAGGCAATGAGAGAAGCTTCAGGAAGAAATACAAATGCTGTGATTGAAGCAGGCACCGGGCATCATGGAATATCAATGTTATGGACATACATCCATCCAACTCCAGATATTTTTATTCATCAGTACATGTATGAAACACCCATTGACGAAACACATACCAATTTGTTCCTTGTGAATACAAGAAATTTCCTAATTGAACCAGAGCATGATGAAAGAGTGATGGAACGCAATCAGGTTGTGGCTTTCCAAGACCGTGATGTTCTGATCAATCTACACCCAAGATTAACCCCGGAAACCACAAAAAATGAATTCTTTGTCACTATGGATCGTCCAATAAAACGATACAGAGAGTTGCTTGATGAATGGCAACTAAACGGTTGGAGAATTAACATCGATGAAGTGAACCGAACTAGAATGAGTCATGCTTATGCCATACCTAGCCCAGGTCGGAGAAAAACTAAAGGCTGGGTGGTAGACCCTATTCCAATAATAAAGTCTTGAAAAAATACGACTTTATAGCTTAGTTACATTTCGTTACGAAATTAGGTTTCAATAAGAAACTTTATAGACATATAATCTAATTCAAGGACGATAAAAAATATGTATATTAATTTCTGGTATCCCGTTTGTTTGAGTGACGAACTCCAAGACAAGCCTGTAAAGGTTACTATTCTTGGTCTTGATTTTGTTGCCTTTAGAGACAGCAATGGAGACGCACACTGTTTAAGCAATGTGTGTGTTCATCGCGGCGGGTCTCTCGCGGGAGGTTTATGTCATCAAGAAGATAACACCCTTGCGTGTCCATATCATGGCTGGCGATTTAATGGATCAGGAAAATGCACACAGATTCCCTCTTTAGGTCTTGGCAGTAAAATTCCAGCAAGAGCTAAAGTCGACAGTTACCCAGTGGAGGAAAAATACGAGATAGTGTTTGCTTTCCTAGGAGATCTGTCGGAAAAAGATCGCCCTCCTCTTTATGAAATTGAAGAGTACTCAGCAGAAGGTTGGCGAGCAAACAAAACCATAACTATAGATATAAACTATAACTATGAACGATCCATTGAAAATGGACTGGACCCTGCTCATAATGAGTTTATTCATCCAACCCATGGATTTGAGGGCACGAAGAATGACTATAAAGTTAACCCAACACAAATAACAGATACCGACTGGGGAGCAAATTTTGCTCAACTATTTGATGCACCGCCCTTAGATAAAGAGGTCTATGGTGATGAGGCAAGACAAGAATCGGGAGACTTAACTGTTTTTGGTGGATACCATGGTCCGAATACACTAATTACTCAGATTCACACTAAACAAGATATCAATTGGTTCCATCAATATTTTTTTGAACAACCCATCAATCAATTCCAAACTAAAATCTTTTTTGTCAACATGCGAAACTGGTTAATGGATGAAAACATGGATGCAATGATAATGGAAAGAAACATGGCAATTGCAAATGAAGACATTGCTGTAATGACTGATCTTAGGCCTGTAGTAACCCCACCCGTGTCAACAAAAGAAACACTGGTGCCGGCAGACCTTATCATTGGAAAATATCGAAACACCTTGAAAAACTTTAAAAATAAAGGCTATAAAATAGACATCAAAGAATTAAAAGATAAGCAACATGAAACTGCTTTCTCTATTCCTTGTCCTGACAGGAAAACTGAAAAAAATTGGGTCCTAGACCCTATTCCGTTGATTAAAGGGAAATAAAATACCCCCCAGAGAGGATTTTATTGAGCAGATAAGCCTCCATCGATAACTAACTCACTTCCAGTAATTAATTTTGACTCATCGGATGCAAGAAATAAGATTGCATTAGCGACATCTTCCACATCAGCTAGGCTTCCTGCTGGGATTTGTCTTTCTATTTTTTCTACTAGCTCATCACTAGGGTTTGCAAAAAAAGATTTCATCATGTCTGTTTTAGCAAACACTGGATGGATACTATTACATCTCACTAAATTTGTTGTTCTCGCACAGTGAAGAGCAACAGATTTTGAAAGATGTCTGACTGCCGCTTTAGCGCTGTTATAGGCAGCAAAATTATGGCCTGCAACTATTCCGGCTATAGAAGAAACATTGACTATAGAACCATTCCCAGAATCTCTCATAAGGGGTATAGCATACTTACAGCCATAAAATACAGAATCCAAATCAACTTTATGAACCAACTCCCATTCTTCAATAGTTGTTGCCTCAATATCTGCCATGAATCCAATACCAGCATTATTCACCAGTATATTTAATTGACCTTCAGCATTCTTGATATGGTCTAAAACTTTTTCCCAGTCTGCTGTGTTGGTGACATCATGGTGTAAGAAATTTAGACCAAACTCCTTTGCCACTATTTCACCACCCTGCTGATTAATGTCTGAGATATAGACCACGGCTCCTTCGGCCTTAAACATTTCTGCAGTTTTCTTACCGAAACCAGAGGCCCCACCAGTTATGAGAGCAACTTTACCTTCCAATCTATTAGCCATATTTTTCATATATTGTTAAAATTATTTGGTTATTATAACTTCATAAAATCAAAAAAAGATAACAATAATTCAGTAGAAAATCGCCTAGCTAAGTAATAATCTATGCAGAATAATTTAATCTCCCACTTACAATTAAGTATCGTCTATGCATAAGATAAAAACTGAATATTGCACAATTAAGAGTCATTGGGGCGATAGACAAGTTAGGTATTTAACCTGTGGCTCCGGTCCTTTAATATTTCTCCTTCATCAATCACCTAAATCAGCAGACGAATACAGATCACTGATTGAAGAATGGGGCAATGACTTTACTGTTATTGCACCAGACACACCTGGCTATGGAGATTCTGATCCTTTACATTCAGATAAAGTGAGCATAGAAAAGATTGCTCAAGCAACTATCGAGCTCGCCGATGCATTAGGGGTTCATCAATTTGGTTTATATGGATTCCATACAGGAGCCATTATCTCAATTGCTATTGGACACCGTTACCCCAATCGAGTGAAAGCAATGGCATGTAATGGGGTACTAACACTCACTGATGATGAGCTTGAAAATATAAGAGAAAATTATCTGCCAACCTACCTTCCCAAATGGGACGGAAGCCATCTGACTTGGTTATGGTCAAGAATGAGAGAACAATTGATTTTCTTCCCTTGGCATCAAAGGACTGAAGAAGCAAGAATGCGATTTGATATATCGTCACCTGAAGTACTGCATGAGAATGCGGTGGAAGTGATGCGTGCAGGAGACGACTATAGACAAGCATACGGCGCTGCATTCGAATATAGATTAGAAAAGTTTATTCCTGATTTAACTGTACCGACCCTGATCACAGCAAGTGAATGGGATCCGTTATGCAAATGTTTAGCTCAGCTCACGCCCTCAGATTCTGTCTGCATTGAACCGTCTAAGACTCATGAAGAAGCTTTGGTAAAAGCAAAAGAAATACTCTTAAAACATCCCGCAGACAACCCACATAAACTTGGAACAGCGACCATGGAAGATGGGGCTTTTACAAAAACAATTTTTCATTCAACGCATGGTGATATAAAAATTGAGAAGAACTCTAAAACAACTTCTGGATCATTGCTTTGTATTCATCCGCCTGGCGGTTCTTCTAAAACGGTTCGTTTTCTAACTGAATCAATTAATAAAAACATACCCGTCATATCAGTAGATTTACTTGGTCATGGTGAATCCTCAAAGGAAACCATGCAAAAAAATACCCTTAATACGCATATGGATGTTGTTTCTGAAATTGTGCACAGCAATGATTTAGATCAATTAACACTACTGGGTATGCAAGTCTCTTGCTCTTTGAGTATCCCTGTGGCTAAAGTTATCTCAAAGTCTCTCAATAAAATCATCCTCCTCGAACCTTGGATCTTAACAGAAAAGGAAATAGGTAATTTTATTAAGCGTGGTTTACCTCTAATTGAGCCTGAATGGTCAGGTGGACATCTGCAACAATACTGGCACATGGTCAGAGATTCCAAACTTTTTTGGCCATGGTATAACCGCACAATTTCTGGAATTATTGGGGGAAACCCTAATCTGGATGAAAAACAATTAGATATTGAGGTAACAGAATTAATTCGGTCTGATCTATCATGGCGAGAAACAACCTCAGACCTCCTTCAATACCCAATTAGGGATAGCTTATCTGACATAGAAGTGCCCATTATTATTTGTGGTCGATCTTCTCATCCATTGGAGAAGGTATACACCAATATTGAGCAGCAACTGGAAAACATTAGTTATTATGAACTAGGTCATAATTTTGAAAATTGGGGCTCTAAAATTTCTAAATTAATCTAAAAAAAATAGATTAAAAAGGTTACATTTAGTTACTTGTGATCAATAATTTTTTTGATCAGACTTACAATATAGTCAAACAATCAGTCAAGGAGGCATAGTGCAGGCGAGAATTGGTCCAATAAAATTGTCTGAAGGCATATCTAGATTTAATGCTGTCACTTACCTTTATGCTTGTATTATTTGCATTGGTATTCTTGCTGGATTAAATTTCATTCAGCCATACATCCTCAGCGTAGTTCTAGAAATACCAAGATCTGAACAAGGAACCATTAGTGGAAGCCTTGCTTTTATGCAAGAAATTATCGCCATAATTTTAGTGTCTTTCTTTGGCGTCATATCTGATCGGATTGGTCGAAGACCAGTAATGGTTTTTGGAACAATGGTTGTGGCATTGGGCTTTGCATTGTTCCCTTACGCGACAAATATGAATGAGTTATACATCTATAGATCCATTTTTGCTATAGGTGCTGCTGCACTCTCTTCAGTGTTAGCTATTATTGTAAATGATTACCCAACTGAACAATCAAGAGGGAAATTTGTAAGTCTTCATTCTGTTCTTAATGCGCTTGGTGTTGCTATTTTTGCAGCTTTTCTAGGAAGGCTGCCAACAGTGTTCACTAATATGGGCTATGACCCTATAACTGCAGGCCGTTTTACAATGTTATTTGTTGCAGGTCTTGCGTTTTTATCTGGACTGATATTTGCAATTGGGCTCAAAGGAGGCACACCAGAAAATCAAAAAGATAAACTAGACTTTAAACACCTAATAGCCACGGGGATAAAGTCCATGAAGAACCCTAGAATTTCTCTGGCTTTCGCGGCAACACTTTTAGCTCGTGCTGATGTTTCAGTTAATGGGATTTTCATTTCACTATGGGCAGCAACCAGTGCGATTGATTTAGGCATTACAACAGGTGAAGCGTTTAAACAAGTGGTGCCTCTGATTGTGATCACAAACCTTCTCAGTATTGTCTGGGCTTTTCTTTTTGGGTCAATAATCGATCGAATTAACAGAGTAACAGCAATGGTAGTTGCAATGGCACTTGGGGTCATAGCCTACGGCTTAATAGTGTTTGTTGATACGCCACTGAATTATTCTTATTTGCCGATCTTTATACTGATCTCTGCCGGTGCCATTGGGACAGTGATCGCTACGGCTAGTCTAATTGGGCAAGAAGCTCCGGTTAGAGAACGGGGAAGTGTCATTGGTGTCAGTGCATTCTTTGGTGCTTGTGGGATACTAGTTGCAACTTCAGTAGGTGGTTTATTATTTGATACCTTTGGTCCAAAAGGACCGTTCCTGCTGATCTGCTTTACACATGCCATAATCTTATTTGGTGCCATTGTTGTCAGAATTAAATCCCCAGGTGAATACTTCGGTGGCAACAAAGAGCCGGTTTAATGATAAGAAAAGGTTACGTCAACACATCAGGTGGGCAATGCCATTATAGATATATCAAAGGACGAGGCACTCCGATTGTCTTTTTACATCAAACACCCAGTTCTTCATTAATGTTTGAAAAGTTAATGTATGCACTGGAAGGAATGAACGCAGTGGCCATTGATACTCCTGGATTTGGTCAAAGCTTTAATCCCACAGATGAACCCATGATTAAGGACTATTCAGCTTGGTTAATTCAGGCAGTAAATGCTCTTGAGATTAGTCATTATCATTTATTTGGTCACCATACTGGGGCTTCAATAGCCATGCAAATCGCACTCATGGAAGAACAATCAGTCAAATCATTAACCTTAGTGGGTCCTTTTCTAGCAACTGCAGAGGAAAAAAAGGAAATGAAAAAAAGTATTAGTTCTAATTGGAGCCCAACAAAGGATGGTTCACATCTTAAAAAAGCCTGGCATCTAGCAGGCGAAATTCTTGGCGCAAAAAATGATTTAAATCTTAGGCAAAGAGAAACTTTGGATGCCTTGAGGGCGCATCATTCTGCAGATCAAATGCATCATGCGGTTTGGGCATACTCTGACATTGATGCTTATAAAAAAATACAACAACCATGTTTAGTAATGTGTGCAAAAGATGATGTGATGTACCCCTTTTTCAATCGTGCAAAAGAAATTAACCCGAACTCAAAAATGCAAGTAATTCTGGGTAAGAACCTAGAATTAGATTTAGACACTGAATCCATTGCAAATAAATTTAAAGGCTTTATAAATAGGATCTAGGATGTCATATGGATAATGAATTTGGACAACGTTTATCTTCTCTAACCAGTTGGTTAGTCTTGATTCTATTTGTGATAGTGTTCTTGAATATGTCTGAAACACCCAGAGTACCCACAGAGTCTCCAGAACGTGCGATCTTAAGAAACTTCCATTTGGTTACGGGCTCACTATTACTTGTTTTAAGCTTGCTTCGGGTTTATCTCTGGTGGTATTTTCCTCCTCAAAATACTCACCGATTGTTACCTGATCAAACCTATACTCAAATTCATATTTTGCAATTCATGCTCTATGTATCATTTATTGCACAAGGACTATCGGGTGTGTTTACAGCGTGGTCAGATGGATTGATACAGTTTCTCCCAGGGGCCGACACAGTTAATCATTCACTGTGGGTAACATCTGGTTATTTGCATAGTGTTTTTGCCTTTTTTTATCTCATCTTGATCTTCTTTATTCTCTTATTTAGAGCCTATCATTTACTTAGATACAGAGTCATTAGTATCAATATCTTTGCCTAACAACGATGAGAAATTACTTTATTAATGCAAGAGCAACGCACTGGTTACTGGTAGTGATTTTGTTTGCTGTTGCATGTTATCTACCTTATTTAATCTTTGGGGCCTTCCCTTTTAATACAAAAGTTAATCTGCCTGAAGATCAAATTGAGGATTTGATCAAGAACGTAGGTCTTTCTGACTACTATAATTTGTATTCTGATCAGGCGACTGAAGAAGACAAATTACTCGAAAAAGAGGCATTTGATAGTTGGGAAGGTGGGAAATGTAGGTTCTGTCATTCTATCAGGAAAGATGATCGAGCTAGAATGGCGCCTAGTTTGTATAGGATTCTTGGTAAGCCAGCTGCAGTGGGTGAGAATTTTACTTATTCAACGGCATTAATAGAAATGCGTAATAATGGATTGATCTGGACACCAGAAACAATCGATGCTTTCATATCAGATCCTGAGAATTATATTCCTGATAACAGGATGAGAGTCGAGGGTATTGAAGACCCAAAGACTAGACAATTGATAATTAACTATTTGATCAGAGAATCACAATAATAAGGAGACTAAAATGGGGATAAAATTTGAGACTGAAATCAATTTCCAATCCAATACTTGGAATCGAGATGCTTGGGCAAGAATTCAAGCTGATCTAGATTCAGAAAAGGAATCAATCTGCTACACAACTGGACAAATACTAGGGGTAAGACCTGGTGAAGCTGTGAAACAACTATGTGGGTTTGAAACTTTCCTATGCACTCGTTTAATGCCGGCAGCAGAAGACGGTAGCATCAGGCGATTAAATAAAGAGGTAATCTTTTATACCGATTCGAGAACAGGACAAATGATAGACCAGTGGACTAATCCCTGGACCGATGAAGAGGTCAAAGTTGTGCATGTGGCAAATGATCCTTTCAACTACACAATCTCAGAATGGTTGATACTTGCCCCAGAAGACTTTGGAGGAGGAGAAAAAAGTGAACCTAAAAAGATTCCTTTACTGTTTCCTTGGAAACAATCGGGTGATGTCATTACTCTAAGTACTGACATGCACTTATATTATCCCAATGCATTACAACCTGATAAATGGGTCAGAGAGTCTTCAGGCAGAATGGCACAGGTATCAGAAATGATGCGCTATTTTGTATCTGCAAAAGACTTAGAAAATCCAGAATTAACCTCAGTAAACTTTACCGGCACTTGGAACAGAATAACGCCTTGGCTTCCTTGGATGCTGATGGGACAAACTCCTGGTCACTGTCTCTACATGAGCACCATGCTAAAGTCAGACAATATTGAAATTATTCCTGAACACGTTAGGAACTTTTCTGAAGAAAGATACCCAGGAATGTTGTCTGCCCCTAAGGAAGATTATGGCCCCAGTATTTCAAGTCTAGAATATTACTCCAGAGAACAAACGCCTGCCCCAGCCCTAGAAGAATAATCAGGTTCAAATGACACCTGACGAAAATGAAGTAGATTCATACCCTTCGCAAACACAAGCTTGGTATGGAGTTGTTATATTGACGCTTGCTTATGTATTGTCTTTTCTTGATAGACAATTACTGTCTTTAGTAGTCACAGAGATCAAAACTGACCTTGAATTAACCGATAGTCAAATGAGTCTTGTTCTAGGGTTCGCGTTTGCTCTTTTTTACACCACCATGGGAATTCCAATAGGTAGGCTTGCTGACAAAAAGAGCAGAAAAACAATCATTGGAATCGGAATAAGTTTCTGGTGCTTAATGACTGCTGCTACTGGAATTATTAAAACTTACCTTCAGCTGTTCATTACTAGAGTTGGGGTTGGTGTAGGTGAAGCAACCCTAAGCCCAAGCGCCTTATCAATGATTAGTGATTACTTTCCTAAGGAAAAAAGAGGAACTGCCATGGGCTTTTTTAATATGGGAGTGTCAGTAGGATCAGGTATTGCACTAATCCTGGGAGGACAAATTGTTTCTTATTTTGCTGACTTTCCACCTATCGTTCTACCTATAGTGGATCAGATCTATGAATGGCAAGCATTGTTTATATTCATTGGCATACCAGGTTTACTCGTGGCTTTGTTGATGGCTACAGTCAAAGAACCTTCTAGGAAAGGAAAAATAAAGGTCTTGAATAAAAGCGGTGATTTAACCGAAGAGATCTCCATTAGAGAAACCATCCGATTCATATACGCAAGGAAAGAAGCTTATGGATGGCTTTTCTTGTCAATGGCTTGCTCTGTGTTGATTGGTTATGCATTCCTTTCCTGGTTGCCAACAATGTACATACGTGCATATGATGTGTCTATAGCCACTATCACACTTTGGCTAGGATTTGCTTTTCTATTAGGCGGCCCATTTGGAGCTACTATGAGCGGCTGGCTGGGAGATAAACTGTATAAAAAATATAATAACAGCTCTCATGTGCTCTTATTTGCATACAGTATGATTATTATGACTGTTGCTGCTACATTGGTGCCATTAATGCCAAGCTATCAGACAGCAACACTGATGTTTATACCACAAATTATAGTGGCTGCTGGACAAACAGCACTGGCACCAGTGGCAATGATCAATATCACCCCTAACCAAATTAGGGGACAAGTAACAGCGGTTTATTTCTTTGTAATTAGCTTAACCGGTTATACATTAGGGCCAACCAGCGTGGCCTTGATTACTGATTTTGTGTTTAAAGATGAAAGCTTAATTACTTATTCAATATCAATTGTTTCTTTAGTGGTGGGACTAATAGGTATTTTTGCAGGATTTAAGTCACTAAATTATTTCCGAGAACAGCCCGCAATAGTTGACACAGACTAAGAGAGGATTTTTTTCTTGTAAAAACTCTCAATTTCTAATTCATCAAAGCCCAGTTCTTTTAAAACTTCGTGTGAATGTTCGCCCACCTTGGGTACTTGCTGATGCACACCAAATCGACGATCATTCATTTCGATAGGCATGGCTGGTAGCTTGGTGGATCCTCCCTCTGGGATATCTATGTTTAATAACCCACCCGATACATTTAAATGCGGATCATCAAATAAATCTTCTGGTGTGTTGATTGGAGCAAAAGGTAGGCCAGTTTTTTCAAGCTTCTCCATTAACTCGACTTTGGTATAGGTTTTAAAGAGTTTTTGTAATATAGGAATAATAACGTCTCTTTTTTCAACTCTTCCACTATTAATCTCCATGTCTTTGTCAGAGATAAAATCAGTTAGTTCAAAGGACTCACAAAATATCTTCCATTGGCTATCGCTTACTACTCCAACAAATATCTGATCATTGCCCTTGGTTTCAAAAATATCATAGACAGCCCAGGCAGATACTCTAACCGACATCGGTGGAGGCGCTGAACCAGTAGTAGCAGTTTGTGCCATATGCTGTCCCATTAAATACACAACATTCTCAAACAAGGCGCTGGTAACCTTCTGTCCCTTTTGAGTTCGATGTCGTTCCTCTAGTGCTGCCAAAATTGCAACCACGCCATACATTCCTCCCATAATATCAATGACCGAAGAACCTGCTCTGAGTGGTTTGCCGGGAGGCCCGGTCATATAAGCCAATCCTCCCATCATTTGAGCCACCTCATCGAGAGCAGTCCGATGTTGGTATGGGCCATTTAGAAAGCCTTTGGCAGAACAATAAATTAATCCGGGGTTGGTTTTTTCTAACTCGGAGTAACTGAATCCTAATTTATCCATGGCGCCGGGTCTGAAATTCTCGATAAACACATCAGCACCAGCCAGTAGTTTTTGGACAATGTCTTGTCCTTCGGGTGTTTTCACGTCCAAGGCAACACTTCTTTTATTGCGATTATAAGTTAAGAAATAGCCTGAACCTGAGGCTTTTAATTGTCTGGTCTTATCCCCCTTAAGCGGTTCAATTTTTATAACATCAGCACCCAAATCTCCTAGAATAGCCCCAACAGCTGGCCCCATAACCATATGGGTCATTTCTATAACTTTTATTCCAGATAACGGTCGCAGTGAATCATTCATAATTCTAGTCATATTACTTAGGAAGAATATAATACTATTCTAAAGGATATTGTGTTTAGATATCATCCAAAATCATTAAGTTACAATGACTAAAGACACAGAAATCGAAGCTGCTATCTTCAGAAGATTAGTGGATCATCTTAGAAAAGAAACGGATCTTCAGAATATAGATCTAATGAACCTTGCTGGTTTCTGTCGTAATTGCTTAAGTAAATGGTATGTTGAGGAAGCTGCAGCAATAGGCCACCCCATAGATCAAGAAGTCGCAAGGGCAAAAATATATGGGATGGACTATGCCGAATGGAAGGAAAAATATCAGAAGCCAGCCACTCAAGAACAACTGGATGCTATGCAAGACAAACAAAAAAAGTGACTTCCGAAAATAAATTAAGTCTCGATAAAATTATATTGATTCTAGGCTTGGTGATTTATGGAACAGGGTTTTCCCTCCTCTATGTTATTTTTGCACCTCTTTCTAGAAGCATCGGTCTATCAACAAATCAATTCGGTGTCCTCATAGCTATTTCCAATGTTGCCCTTGTTTTTTCATCATATTACTGGGGTAAACGGAGTCAGATTGTAGGACGAAAAAAAGTCTTTGTTACCGGCCTATTTTCATACGCCATAGCTTATACGCTCTTTGCCTTTGGTATTCAAATCGGGCTTTGGAAACTGCTTGAGCCGGTGTATCTATTTTTCATGCTCTTTCTAATACGAATCTTATATGGGGCCTTAATTGGAGGGATTCAACCGGCTGCTGTTGCTTATATGTCAGACACCACTGAAACCTCAAAAAGAGCCCAAGGTATGGCCTTAATCGGAATGGCATCTGGTATTGGCACAATGATAGGACCAGTTATTGGCGGTGGTTTTGCATTTATACATCCACTATTCCCAATGTATTTTGGAGCTGCAATAGCAGTTGTTGGTGGTCTACTCGCAATTAAATATTTAAAACAAACAGACATCGAGCCTACCCCAGCCAATAAAAGCACACTTAAATTCTATGATAATAGAATATTTCCTTATCTGATTGGGTGGGCCATTGCCTTTTTAGTCTTTACTTCAACCCAAGTTATTGCTGCATTTTTTATTGAAGATCAATTGGGTGTAAGCAGCCAGAGTGAGATTATTAAAGCCACCAGTATCTCCTTGCTGTCAATGGCGCTGACGACCACTTTTATGCAAGCTGTGGTTTTACAAATAATACATTTAAAACCCGCAACACTTCTCAGAATATGTTTTCTGATTTTTGGCATGGTTCTGATCTCAATAAGTTTTGTTAGTAATCTAACCCAGTTTTATCTTGCTTTTGCTGGTATTGGTATAGCCTTTAGTATGATCACACCGGGATTAAATTCTGCTGCAACTCTAAGTGTTGAATCATCTGAGCAAGGAGAAGTGGCTGGTTTCTTATCAGCAGCACCAGTTGTGGGTATGATTTTTGGACCAACAATTGGAACCGTCTTATACAATATTGATCCAACCTACCCTTTTTACTATGGAGGGTTGATTGCCATTGTATTGGGTATTTATTTCCAATTTGTCAATGTCGCTGAAAACTAAATAACAACAAAGAATAAAAATCAGTAAATAGATAATAATTTTCCTATTTCATCTATTTTTTTTCATAATAGAGATGATGGAGAAAATTTTTAAAGAACCAGAAGGTATTTTTTATAATGGAGGAGCAATCCTCTATGCAATCACCGCCTATGTCATAGGGTTTCTAGGTCTATTCAATAGCAGTATTCTTATTAATGCCCTTGCCACTTTGCTCTTAGGTCATGCAATGATCATAGCGGCTTATTTGGTTCATGAATGTTCGCATAATTTAGTCTTTAAAAAAATTAGATTTAACACCTATCTTGGTCGTTTCTTAAGTTGGTTTTGTGGTTCTTCTTATGGGACTTATGAAGATATCCAACACAAACACTTTAGGCATCATGTTGATAATGATGATGTGGTGTGGTTTGACTACGAAGCCTTTTTTGAAGAAAACCCAACTGTGTTTAAATTAACCAAAATGTTGGAATGGTTCTATATCCCTGCTCATGAATTTATTATGCATTTTATTATGATGTTTTCTTCATTCATCATTCCTCAAAGAAAAAACCAGCGCTCAAGAAATGCTGCGGTCATTATCATACGATTTTCTTTATTCTTAATACTCATGTTGTTGTTCCCGAAAGTGGCTTTGTTGTATATTCTTTCTTATATTCTATTGCTGACTGTGTTGCGTTTTATGGACTCTATTCAGCATGACTATCCCTATAATTTAACCCTGTTTACTCGTGAAAAAGCGCCTAGAAAAGGACAATATGAATGGGAACAGGAACACACATTTAGTAACCCACATTCCTTTGATACAGAAGCGATCAACTGGTTAACCTTGAATTTTGGTTTTCATAATGCTCATCATAAAAATATGACCATCCCATGGTATCGTCTGCCCAAAAAACATCGAGAGTTCTTTGGTGAGAGTCCGGAAAATATCATACCGTTTTTATCTCAATTGAAGATTTTTCATAAAAATCGTGTCATCAGAATCTATGGTAATCATGATGATAATGCACCCAGTGGCAGAGACTATTTAATCGCGGCTAGAAAAGGTGAAACCACAGGCGGTAATGCGGCATCGTTTCTAACTTCCTTTTGAGAATTGGGCTTATCCCGAATTTAAAACCTTAGGTATTCTGAGCTTCAGTAAGTCCATCTGAGGCCTGCTCATTTTTCTCATCTCTACGCCAAATTTGTCTTGGTCCGAATCCGTCTTTTCTCAAAAAATGTTCAGTGTAGACAATTCGATCAGGATCAAGTCTCATCAATTTGCCTTGTGGGGGTGCATCAAAACCAGTGTTAATTTCAGCAGCCGAGGATTCCCACCTAAATATAGACATTCCGTATTCCCATTCTTTAGTCCCTGGCTCTAATAAAGCAGCTTTACCAAACAATTGTGCTCCGTTTGCGGCAACCCACCCGGCCATAGGATTAGCTACTGCAAAAGAGACTCTTGGATCTCTTTCCATGGCTTTTAATTTGGGGCTTCCTGGTTGTGGAAAAATATAAACACTTAGTCCATCCGCATAAAATTCAAGTGGACTTACAATAGGACCGTTTAGTCCTAGGGTTCCTAGCATACCTAGATTTGTGAAGGTTAATACACGTTCAATTCTATGTTCTAATTGTTCTCTAGGTAGAGGTTTAGTTGTCCAAGGAATATCTTCTAACCAGGGGTGCGCGTTACTCACTGTCTTCTCCTTATTATTAAATTATGGCGCGCCCGGAGGGATTCGAACCCCCGACCACCTGGTTCGAAGCCAGGTACTCTATCCAGCTGAGCTACAGGCGCACTCTAATCACATTATATCTTAGAAAGAAATGGAAAACTTAACGCCATATCGAGCCAAAGTTTTTCAGCTTCCTCTAGACTAATCCGCTGAAATTTTAACTGATCACCAGGTCGTAGTTGACCGATCAAGTGTCGATCAGCCTTAACGACTTGAAGAATTCTAGGATAGCCTCCCAAAGTCTGTGCATCAGGCCCTAACAAAATTGGCAGACCTGTTTCAGGGCATTGAAGGGTTCCTGTAAACACAGGTCCACTAATCATGTTTCCGCTTTCATTGATTTCTAGGCTTGGTCCCTCAACTCTAATTCCCATTCGATTGGAATCATTGCTAATAATGTATTCAAGGTTTTCTATGCTGTCTTTAGCATTCGAACTCAGTCGATTGAACTCAGGGCCTTCAGTCACCTTTATTAACCAAGAATTATCAAATTGCTTTGAAGCTCCTTGGCCTGATTTTATTGAATTTTTATCTAGACCATTAAAACTAATGGTGTCCCCTTTCTTTAAGGCTCTCCCGTTTATACCTCCCAATTTACCCGGCTCATAGGTTGAGACACTGCCTAAAAAGTTGGTTGCCTCCATATCCTTTGTAAAGGCAATATAACAACGACAGCCACATTTACTGGACTGAATGTCAATAGTGCTTCCCGCCTCGGCATCAATGACTGTGTCATGATGAACAATCTTATTGTTTACCTTGACTTGCATCTTTGCACCGGTAACCACAATCTGTTGATCAATCAGTAATTTAAGTTTGGGTCCGGAGAGTGTGCATTCTAGAACCGGGGAATTGATATCTTTACTTAAAAGAAAGTTTGCCAAAGCTGCGGAAAATTGATCCGCTGCTCCAGACACTGGCACGCCGATCTGTGTCCAACCCGTTCTACCTAGATCTTGGATGGTGGTCATTAATCCTGATGAAATAACTTCAAATCCCTGCATATTAATTGCTCAGCATGTTGTCAAATTCTTCTTTTGTAATTGATTCAAATCTCAGCCTCATACCGGGTTGAATTAGTGATGGGTCTTCTTTCTTTGGATCAAAGAAATTAGCGGGAGTTCTTCCAATTATTGGCCATCCCCCGGGGCCACCCAAGGAATAGATCCCTGTTCTTTTATTGGCTAAACCAATTGAACCTGAAGGCACGAAAACACGAGGTGTCTTAAGTCTTGGAAGAATCAACAGGTCTGATAAGTCACCAATATAGATAAAACCCGGTGTAAAACCAATCATTTTGACCTGGTATTCGATGCCACAATGGGCATCAATCACTTCTTGCTTTGACAAGCCTTTAGATAATGAGATGTCGTTCATATCAAGAGCAAACTCATCGTCGTAACAAATAGGGACGATGATTAATTCACTGGACTCTTCTTTAAATTCAGGCTGAAAAGTGCTCAATACATTGTTGAGATCTATAAGATACTGCGGCCTTGTTTTCTTTAAAAGATTTACTTTCACAGCCAAAGAATCTTCCCCAGGTATGACTTCAATGTCTGTTAATGAGGCAAGTAAGGTTTTAGAAAGTTGCCAAAAAATTAATGGGTTTTGGTTAAGGGCATCCGATGGGCATTTGATCAATATCAGATCTTCTGCAAAATCATTTAATGAGAATTCAACACGATCAAGCATAGTATTTAATCTCAATACCTTCTGCTTCTAATGCTGATCTTAATGCTCTCAATGAGGTTAATGCACCCGGATGATCTCCATGTATGCATAAGGTGTCAGCCCTAATTTTAACTCGACGATTATCAACAATAATGGAGCGGTCAATGACAATTTGCTTGGCTTGAAGAACTTGGTCATTCACAGAGTCAATCATAGCATCGGCCTGTGATCGTTGAACCAATGTCAAATCTGGGTTGTACCGTCGATCGACAAATGCTTCTGCTATAAAGGGTTGATTATGCTCATTGCATACCTCTTCAAGCATTGAATTACATTGGCCAACAATATTAAGGGTTAAGTCATATTCTTTGATAATCGACAGAATCATCTCACCTAACTTTCTGTTCTTTGATGCATCGTTATAAAGTTGGCCATGCAATTTGATATGACTAACGTTTATCGAATGTTGACTTGCCACCGTTAAAAAATCATTGATTTGTTGACGTAGAGATTTTTTAAGTTCCTTGTCTGAGATCACCACAGGTTTTCTGCCAAAACCTAGTTTATCTGGATAAGATGGGTGCATACCAATAGCCACATTAAGCTTTTTAGCATGCTCAATCACTCTAGAGATACTTGATCGATCACCAATATGGCCTCCGCAAGCGATGTTGCATGAAGAGATCAATTGAAGGAGCTCAACTTCATTGTTAAATTCATCTTCAGTTTTGAACTCACCTAAATCTGCATTTAGATCGATTGAATTAATAGCCTTCATAACTCTCTTATTGTAACTGATTATAGAAACTAGAGTTTCTTAGATATTGTTAGTTAATCGTGATGTTTTTAAAGAAAATGGTTAAATAGTTATTAATAAAAATAAAACACTTTGCGCAAAGTAGGAGAATAAACAAGAAACAATTAAATATTAATCAAAAGCTCTAATAGGACATATTTTTTATTATTTTTTTTATTAAATAACTATTTTTCAAAGGTTTAGAAATATCTCTTCATCTAATATTAATTGCTTAATAGGACATAAAAATAAATCAATAAAAAAGTTTATTTTACAAAATCAAAAATGCTTGAAAAAAGTTTAATGGAAAGTAATATCTTAACCATCTCTAAAAGACCGATCTAGAAGCAGACTTAAGACGCAGAAAGAAGAGTCAAAAAAGAGAAAGAGACCTCAAGGGTGAAAGCGAGTCGGAGAAGAATAAGCTAGCAACAAAAAAGAACCGATTCCCACCAAGTCCGAAAAGAAATGTCGGGCAAGGAGCTGAAGAAAAAATTTCGCTTCAGACACCCCAAGGACTCGACTGAAGAACAGGGCCTCGGCTCTGTTTTTTTTTACTTTTTTTTTACTTCTATTTTTTGGATGCTTGATAGGCTTTATAACCCGTATAAGATAAAAGTCCTGCAAACGGCAACGTGAAAAAAGTGGCTGCTAAAGAGGACAAGCCTAAAAGAACCATGCCTGAAGCTGCAAACCAACTGCCCATTACTTCACCCGCTCTGGTTAAAAATGTATCCATGAAGACCGTGGATTTATATCGTTGCTCCGTTTTCAAATAAGTAAACAGAGTCTCTCTCGCAGGTTTACACAAAGCGTATTCGAATGTTCTAAGAACACAGACAACAAACAAGACAGTCATAATTTCTGGGTAAGCTTCATAGAACAGAAGAGCTGTGAATAAAATCAGCCCATAACTCACCAAGACAATACCAACATTCAGTCGTTTAAAAATTAAAGACGTGAGAAAGAATTGAAAAAACAAGGTTAACGGTGTCACAATTTGTTCAATTCTTGCAAAAAAACCTGTTCGTTCACAAGGGTCAGTTGACCAGTCCTGAACTATGCTCAGTGCTATCATCCATCCGAATGTCATTAACGCGGTCCAAAGAATCATATAAACGCTTAAATTGCCAATAATAGTGCCTTTGAGTGGAATTAGTTTTGACATTAAACCAGAGCTCTCATTTTGATTTTCCATTGACAAAGAATCATCTGTATCCACTCTTGATGGAAAGTTTATGCTGAGAATAATTGCCACCGTCAAGGCCATGATAGAGATCAGAATTAATGAAAACGGTCCCCAATCCGACATGGTTGCGGTGCCGCACACTTCCTTTGAAAAATAGCGAGCTATTGATGACCCACTGAATGCGCCTAATGAGCCTCCAGCACTGATAATGCCAAAATACATCTTTCCTTGTTGGCTCGTGAAATGATTAATCATGGATACCCAGAAAATAGAAACCACAAAGAAAGAAAACACATTACACCAAATATAAAAGGCCTTAGCTATAAGCACCCTGCCATCATCATCCAATGTGATCCAGCCAAGAAAAAAGAAAACAAGATTAAAAATAAAAAACAGATAGGTGTAGATCACCACCCTATTACGATCAATATTAGACACCACCCATGAATAAATTGGGTTTGCAATCAACATAATCAGAAGCACTATTGACAAAAGACCGGGCAGATTTTCTAATCCTGCCTGCACCGCCATCTCATTTCTTACGGGTCTAATGGAATACCAAGCACAAAGCACAAAGTAGAAAAAAAAGAAGGCTTTAATTAATGAACCAAGATCCTCTCTAGGTAATTGAAAAAAGCTTAATTTTTCTCTGATTATTCCCATGGTTTTATCAAGAGGATGTTTTATTCATTTAGTTTACTATAAATATTGACTGCAAGCTGAGATGCTATACATAATTACAATCGAAAACAGAATAACTGGATAAAATACTTTAATACTTTGATGGCATGTCACCTAAACAAATAGCCTTTAATTTCGATAACAGCTACTCGAGACTTCCAGATATTTTCTATGAGAATGTCAATCCACAATCTGTAAAACAGCCTCAATTAATTACCTTTAATAAAGCCTTAGGGCAATCTCTCGGTATTCAAAATTTAGCGTCTAATGAGTTACTTGCTGAAACCTTTTCTGGTAACTCAATTCCCAATGGAGCGAACCCCATTGCTTTAGCCTATGCGGGACATCAATTTGGCCATTTTGTTAATCAATTAGGGGATGGAAGAGCAGTGCTCTTAGGGGAAGTGATCAATGGAGAAAATGAACGGTTTGATATTCAACTCAAAGGCTCAGGGAAAACAAAATTTTCAAGACAAGGTGACGGTCGTTCTGCACTAGGGCCTGTGATAAGAGAATACATCCTAAGTGAAGCGATGCATGCCTTAAATGTGCCCACCACCAGAGCCTTAGCAGCAGTAACAAGTGGGGAAGATGTCTACAGAGAAATGCTTTTGCCTGGAGGCGTCTTCACCCGAGTGGCAAAAAGTCATGTACGCGTAGGCACTTTTGAATACTTCGTTGCACAAAATGATCATCAAAACCTTAAGATTCTTGCAGACTATGTTATTGAGAGACTTTTCCCAGAAGCTCTCGATTCGGCTAACCCTTATCTAGAAATGCTGCATTCCTTTTCAGATAAACAGTCCAAACTCATAGGCAAATGGATGGGAATCGGTTTTATTCATGGTGTAATGAACACCGATAATACTTCTGTTGCTGGTGAAACGATTGATTATGGTCCGTGTGCATTTATGGATGAATACAACCCACAAGCATGTTTTAGCTCCATTGATCATCATGGGCGATATGCCTTTGCCAACCAACCGCAAATTGCCCAATGGAATCTGGCCTGTCTTGCAAGTTGTCTATTGTCTTTGATTGACAAGAATGAAACTAAAGCCAAAGAGAAAATTAATGCTGTGTTAACAGACTTCTCAAAAAGGGTTAATAAAGCCATATCAAAGACCATGGTAGGCAAGATTGGTCTTGATCATAAAAACAAAGAACACGCAGAGCTTTTGAAAAAATTACTTAAGATCATGCATGAGGAAAAACCTGATTACACTCTCTCCTTCAGACACTTAAGCGATGTGATTAATAATAAAGAGGAAGCTTTTAAATCTCAGTTTGCTAACAAGGATTTAATCTCAGATTGGATCAATTCATGGAAGGCGTTGCTTAATAAAGAACCCAATAAGACTGATGATATTTATCATTCGATGAACTCAGTGAACCCTCTTTATATTCCAAGGAATCATTTGGTGGAAAGAGCGATAAAACTGGCCATTGATGACAACGACTTTTCTTATATGTTGGAACTCTCAAAGATCCTGGACAACCCTTTCATCACTCAAGATGTGCATGACGATTTTAGTCGTCCACCTAAAGAGGATGAAAAAGTTCATCAGACCTTTTGTGGCACCTAATTGACAGGATAATGTTGCCCTTCCACCATAGTAGATCGGATCTCAATCTCTTTTATTTTCAGAGGGTCTACGGTCAAGGGATTATCAGACAATAAAGTAAAATTAGCATATTTCCCTGAACTAATGGTTCCATAATCATGCTCCATGCCAAGAACGTAGGCTGCATTGTAAGTGACTGCTCGAAGGGCTGTCTCTGGACTAATACGCTGGTCAGGTCCTGCCACCTTATTGGCAAAATTAATCCGATTAACAGCAGCATGCATTAACAATAAAGGTGATGCCGGTGCCATTGGCATGTCGGAGTGGAGCGAAATAGGGACACCTGCTCGATGAACATCCCCCAATCTCACCATATCTCTTGAACGAGTAGCCCCAACACCTACGCGACTGTATAAATCAGATAAGACGTTAACATAATATGGATTAGCACTAACAATGGCCCCTAACCGTTTAATTCTCTCCACTTGGTCAAAATTAGAATACCCAAAATGCACTATGACCGTTCGATGATCGTCTCGAGGATTACGTTGTAAATTGTCTTCCAATACATCCAAAAGACGATCCAGGCCTGCATCACCGTTCTGATGAATATGAATCTGATAGCCTGCATCCCAAAACCTTTGAAAGGCTTCACGGTAAATCTCTTCTTGCATTAACCACGCTCCCTGATGGTCATCAAGATAACCATCTCTCATAACCATGTTTTGAGAGTACATGGCTCCGTCAGTAAATAACTTTATCTGTAATGGCAAATATTCCACTTTGCCTTTACCCCAAGACAAAAATTCCTTGGATTTTTCAACCAACTCTTCGGCTGGATATTGTTCAGCTAACAGTAAACCGCTGGGTATGTAGAAAGATCGAAATGGTGTTTCCTCATCACCAAAAACAAAATTCTTTGCGTCTTGAACTGGTTTAAGGGAATAAGCACCAGGGTTGGCAACTAGAGTGACCCCATTGTTATGTAAATATTTCTCAGTCGTTTGCAGGCCTTTAATCAGCCGATCGGGTGCGGCTAGATATGTCATCAAATACGGAAGAATTGAAACCATGCCTTGTTCAGAAAAATGACCTTTCTCAAAACTTGCATACTCTTTTGCTTCCTCGTCAAAATTATTCACTAACTCTTGTGTAATACCAAAAAAAGCAAGGGCACTCGAATTCAAAATGAACTCATGGAAAGAGCGGTGAATCACTAAAATGGGTCTAGTCATTGAAATTTTGTCTAAGTCTTGTCGGCTTAACTCCCCATGAAAATAATGATGAAAACCCCAAGTAACTA
>CAYVTR010000013.1:0-48728 GCA_964454905.1 uncultured Woeseia sp.
TTAATGAAGAGATCTTTTCTGTATTTGAAAAAAATAATATTGCTATATGCCCTCACACTGCCACTGCGTTTAATGCTTTTAAAAATTTACCTTCCTTTGCTCTAAATGAATCGCACTGGGTATTGGTTTCAACGGCTCATCCAGCAAAATTCGAGAACATTGTTGAGCCTATTATAGATACAAAAATAGAGATCCCTGAGAATTTAAAAACTATTTTAAATCTGGAAACGTCTTTTCATGCAATCGGAAAAGATCTAGAAAGCTTGATTCCTTATTTAGAGCATTAAAGACTTTTCCAAAACAGTTGACAGCTGCTAGTTTGTATATGCAGGGAGGGGTTGTTAGGATTTAGGTATGTCAACTTCAATTATAAAAAGAATTCTAAATTGGTTTAATAAAGAATGGAGAAAATCACTTTCTGAACTAGATAAAACTAAAAAAATTAAACTTAAACTCAAAAAACCCATAAAAAAGAAGGAATCAAATGAAGAAGATTCCGAGGGCTGTTTATTTTATATTTTGTCGCTTTTTCTTGCATTTGTTGTTATTTCAATTTTTGTCTATTTTTTCTATCAATATATGTATGCGAATCCTGATATATACCCTGGTCTGCAAAAAGGATATGAAGTGTTTGCAGTAATGATGATTTCTTTTTGGGCTATACCTTTAGCATCAATAGTTCCTTATTCAATGGAAACTGATAGCAGAAAAGAAAAATTATTTGGATTTCTGACTGGAGTAGCAATTATATGTTTAATATCTTGTGTAATTTTTTTATGAAAGATTATATTAAAAAACATCTCAGAAACGAATCTTGACAGGGACTTATAAAGCTCTTATTTTTGCGAATAAAGTTTTGGTGTTTGTTCTCGTTATCGAAGAGAGCTCAGAAAGGCTAATCTCCATAAGACTGGCTAATTCTTTAGCAATATAACCTAAAAATTGTGGTTCATTTCTTCTAGTGTTTAATGATTTAGACAATGATTTTGGCATTAGATACGGCGAATCTGTTTCAATCAAGAGTCGATCTTTTGGGATATAGTTGATGGCTCCTAGAAGTTCAGAGTTTCGACGACTATCAAATAACCATCCGGTGACACCAATATATAGTCCTAAATCAAGATAAGATTCCATTTGTTCCCTGTTTCCCGTGAAGCAATGAGCAACTCCTTTGAGTTCTTTTGGCCCATAGTCTTTAATCATGCCAAGGAAATCATCGTGAGCATCTCTTTGATGCAAGAATAGAGGGAGATCTACTTTATGAGCTAGTTCTAAATGACCTTTGAAGATTTTTCTTTGTTCTTCTTTCGATGAAAAATTTCTAAAATAATCTAAGCCGCATTCACCGATAGCCACAACTTCGTCTTGGTTTAATACTCCCATTAGATCATCTTTGAAGTTCTCGGATGCATTGCTGGCATTGTGCGGATGTATTCCTGCGGTTGCCCAAATCTTATCCTTGTAAGATCTTGCTAATTCAATGGATTTAAGGCTTTCATTAACTGAGCTAGATGTGACAATAATCTGCTCTATTCCATTTTTAAATGAGTCCTTGATTACCGTATCTCTATCCTGATCAAAGCTTTGATCGGTTAGATTAGCGCCTATATCTATGAATGAATCTTGCATAAAATGATTTTTCAGTAAGTCTCTAAAGGATATTGTTACAATACATTTTTAAAAATAATACATTGATGAAGGCTTTTCTAACAAAAATAATTCCAATTTTTCTTCTGATGACTCTTTTGCCATCTGTCAACGCCGATGATCTCGAGAATGAAATTGTGATCAGTGCCTTAGAATATTATTTAATCGAGAACCAAGACGCACTCATTGCTAAACATCAAGAGCTTAGCAATCAGTTAAAAGGACAAGGTCAAAAACAACTGCAATTGGAGATTATGTTTCATGAATTTTTAATTGCCGATATGTCTTCAAAAAAAATTAAGAAAAAATACAGTCGTTTATGCACCGAGAGCACAGAGAGTATTTTAGAGCAAGGCGAAATTGAGTCTGAATTATATGCCATACTCTCAGCTTGTTTTGGTCTTAGTGCAGAAACTAATCTATTTAGAGCTGCCTCTAACGGGACTAAGTCAGGAAAGATGATTGAGAAAGCGCTCGAGCTTGATTCTAATAATTCCTTTAACAATATGGTAAAAGGTATTGGTGATTACACCAGACCAGCTTTTGCAGGCGGAAACAAATCCAGAGCTATTACCTACCTTAAGAAAGCCATTGATTTAGCTAAAAGTAATAATGATAGACAATCGTCCTTACTTACAGCTATTGCCTCTTTTCATCTTGCTAATATCGCTTTTCAACAGAGAGAATTTGATACTTCTTCAAAGTATCTTGATAGATCCCTAGAGATAGCACCTACCTATAAGAAGGCGAAGAACTTAAAAGCTAAATTAAGCCGAAACTAGACCTCTGATTACATACTGGAGGATGCCACCGTGCTGGAAATATTCCCATTCCTTAGGTGTGTCAATTCTTACAGTTACCTCAAAGCTATGAGATTTATTATCTTTGTTTGAAATGATGATATTAGCTGTCTTATCACCCGGCTTGATATCTTCTACACTGAATAATTCAAAACCATTGATTGAAAGAGATTCAGCATTTACATTTGGCATGAACTCTAGGGGCAGAACACCCATCCCAATAAGATTTGATCTATGGATTCTTTCATAAGATTCTGCAATAACTGCTTTAACACCTAACAGTGATACACCTTTAGCAGCCCAGTCTCTTGAAGATCCAGTCCCATATTCTTTACCCGCAATGACAATTAAATCCGTGTTAGATTTTTGGAACTGTTGAGCAGCTTCAAATATCGAAATAGGTTCCTGATCATCTTCCATTTTAGTCCATCCGCCTTCGGTTCCAGGTGCTAGCTTATTCCTCAGTCTGATATTAGCAAAAGTTCCTCTCATCATAACTTCATGGTTGCCTCGCCTTGATCCGTATGAATTAAAACTCTTTCTCTCGACACCTCTTTCCAAAAGATACTGACCAGCAGGAGATTTAGGGTCTATGTTACCGGCAGGCGATATATGGTCTGTAGTAACTGAATCGCCAAGGAGAGCTAGTACTCTGGCGCTGCTTATCTTATTCATCTTTGGTAAATCTAAAGTCATAGAATTAAAATAAGGTGGTTTTTTTATGTAGGTTGAATCGTTGTCCCATTCATATATTTCACCCGTTGGAATTTCAAGTTGCTGCCAGACTGAGTCACCTTTAAGTAAATCCTCATAGGCTTTTCTAAACATCTCAGGGTTTATGGTTGAAGCGATAAGATTGTCAATTTCCTGTTTGCTTGGCCATATATCTTTTAAATATATTTCTTCCCCATCGTCAGAAATACCCAAGGGTTCTTTTTCTAAATTAATCAGCATTGATCCTGCAATAGCATAGGCAACAACAAGAGGTGGTGATGCTAAGAAGTTATGTTTAATTAAAGGATGTATCCTGCCTTCAAAATTACGATTACCAGATAAAACTGATGACGTGAAAAGTTGTTTTTCATTAACAGCTTTAGCTATATCCGGATTTAATGGCCCTGAATTTCCTATACAAGTGGTACATCCATAACCAACAATGTTAAAGCCCATATTCTCTAGGTCTTCGAGTAATCCAGTTTCTTCTAAGTATTTTGTAACTACTTTTGATCCTGGTGCAAGACTTGTTTTAACCCAGGGTCTAGATTGAAGGCCTCTAGATCTTGCATTTCTAGCCACAAGACCTGCAGCAATCATAACTGCTGGATTTGAGGTGTTGGTGCAGCTGGTTATTGCAGCAATTAGTACTGATCCGTTTGATATTTCATCAATAGAGTTATCAGCCCCATTGATTTCTTGTTTAACTACTTCTGGGACCTGATTCAGGTTAATCCTGTCTTGAGGTCGTTTAGGTCCTGATAAGCAGGGTTCTACTGCGCTTAAATCTAAATCTATAACATCGGTGTAATTAGGTTCTTGTCCGTCTTTCCGCCAAAGGCCTTGAGCTTTCGAGTATTTTTCCACTAGCTCTACATGTGATGCAGATCTACCGGATAATTTAAGATATCTTATGGTTTCTTCGTCTATTGGGAAAATCGCACAAGTGCTCCCAAATTCAGGCGCCATGTTACTTAAGGTTGCCCGGTCAGCGACTGGTAAATTTTTCAAACCGTCACCAAAAAACTCCACAAATTTGCCGACAACACCGTAATTTCTCGTAATTTCTGTAACCGTTAATACAAGATCTGTCGCAGTCACGCCTTCTCTAAGTTGGCCTGAAACTTTGATACCAATAACATCAGGTAGAAGCATAGTAATTGGTTGTCCTAGCATGGCTGCTTCAGCTTCAATTCCACCGACACCCCATCCAAGGCAACCAATACCATTGATCATTGTTGTATGAGAATCTGTTCCAACTAACGTATCTGGGTAGGCTAAAAGATTGTCATCACTTTTTTTCGAAAAAATTACTCTACCTAAATATTCCACATTAACCTGATGAACGATACCTGTGTTTGGAGGTACAACTTGGAAGTTCGAGAAAGCTTCCTGCCCCCATCTTAAAAATTTATAACGTTCTTGATTTCTTTCAAACTCGACTTTGTTATTTTTTTCCAGAGCATCGTTAGATCCAAAGTGATCAACTTGCACAGAATGGTCAATGACGAGTTCAGCAGGCGATAATGGGTTGATTTGAGTCGCATCACCTTTCATTTCTGCAACTGCGTCTCTCATAGCTGCTAAATCAACTACTGCAGGAACACCAGTAAAGTCTTGTAAAATAACTCGACTGGGAGTAAATGATATTTCTGTATTATTGCCTGATTTGGCATCCCAATTAAGTATTGTTTGAATATCTTGTTCTCGTGAAGGGTCTTCCTGGCTATGCCTAACTGCATTCTCTAAAAGAATTTTATGTGAGAAAGGTATGCAATCTATGGATGAAGCACCCAATGCATTCAGATCAAAATATTGATACTCCTTAGAATCTATTTTTAATGGTTTAACGAGTTTTGTCATTAGATATCCTTAATCCGAGCTAGATTGTATACGAATCTTCAGTTTTTGTCTTCTTTAGGCATGGCCATAATCTTACCACCACCTAAACATTTTTCATCTTCATATAGAACAACATATTGACCCTCTGTTACAGCCCACTGACTATCTTTAAATTCAATCATTAGACCATTTCCAGAAGTCTGTATAGAGCATCTAGCATCATTTTGACGGTATCTATTTTTTGCTTCACAATGTATTTTTTTCCCGTTTAATAAGCGAGTAGGGATCTTTGAGTCCAACCAGTTTAGAGATATAGCAAAGAGTTTTTTAGACCATAATCTTGGGTGATTATGACCTTGAACAACCATTAGTTCATTAGTTTTTATATCTTTTGCAGCAACATACCATGGTTCCCCAGAATTATTTTTTAGACCACCTATGCCAATATCTTTTCTTTGCCCTATCGTAAAATACATTAAGCCATCATGCCTTCCTATGACTTCCCCTTGTTCATCAACTATATTTCCTGGCTCTGGAGGAAGAAAATTTTGTATAAAGCTTTTAAACGGTCTCTCGCCTATAAAACAAATGCCCGTACTGTCGGCTTTATTGTGATTTGGTAAACCCTTTCTATAGGCATAGTCTCTTACTTCAGATTTGATCATATTTCCCACTGGAAATATAACTTTTGAAAGAATAGCTGGGTTAATGGCATGCAAGAAGTAAGTTTGATCTTTGTTTGTATCGGTTCCTTTGTGCAGTTCATAGTCATGTTCTGTTTTAACCACTTTAGCATAGTGTCCAGTGGCAATTTTTTCTCCTCCCAAACGAAAAGCATGCTCGGCAAATCGATCAAACTTGATCATACGATTGCATAAAATATCTGGATTAGGGGTAAGTCCAGAATTTAATTCCTCTAAAGCTCTATCAAAAACTTCTTTTCTATATTCTTTGGAAAAGTTCACATGATGCATAGTAATACCTAGTTCCTTACACGCTTCTCTTGCGTCTTGTTGATCTTGTGCTGCAGTACAATAAGGCTCTTCATCATTCCAATTGGTCATATGTAAACCTTCAACTTCAAATCCTTGTTCTAGAAGTAGTGAAGCAGTTACGGCAGAATCAACGCCACCAGACATGCCAACTATAATTAATTTTTTTTTATTCATAAGAGTCTGAATAGACAGAGACAGGGGTTAGATTTCTTTGGCTAATTTTGAAGCAAGTCCACTATAGTTTTGAGGTGATAGTTCTTTTAGTTCGTTTTTCACAGATTCATCAATCTTTAGAGAATCAATGAATGAAATCAATTTATCCTTATCTAAAGCCTTGCCTCGAGTTAGTTCTTTTAAATGTTCATAGGCATCTTCAATTTGTTCACGCCTTAGTATGGTTTGAATGGCTTCCGCTAGAATTTCAAGATTTGACTCTAAATCATTACTGATAACTTCTTTATTAATCTTAATTTTACCAAGCCCTTTCATTAGAGATTGATTAGCAATGGTCATATAGGCATATGCAGATCCTATGTTTCTTAGTGCGGTTGAATCGCTAAGATCCCTTTGAAGTCTAGATATAACTAATTTAGAAGCAAGGTGATCTAAAATTGAGTTTGCAAGACCAATATTGCCCTCAGCATTTTCAAAATCTATAGGATTAACTTTATGTGGCATAGTCGAAGATCCTACTTCTGATGATTTTATAGTTTGATGAAAGTAACCCAAAGAAATATACATCCAAATATCTTTGCTCAGATCTAAACAAATATTATTGATTCTAATCAAAGAATGAAACAGTTCTGCCATCCAGTCATGCGGTTCAATTTGAGTTGTATAGGGGTTGTTAGTGAGTTCTATGCTTTTGATAAATTTTTCACTTAAATCAGTCCAGTTAATATCAGGATAAGCAATTTTATGAGCATTAAAATTCCCAACAGCACCGTTCATTTTTGCCCGATATTCAATAGCTTCCAGTGTTTTTATTTGTTGATTGAGACGATACACAAAATTTGCAAATTCTTTACCCATGGTTGTAGGAGTGGCAGCTTGCCCATGTGTTCGAGATAACATGGTATCACCTGCCCAATCATGTGACTGTGTTCTTAAAGTATCTATAAGGAGATTTAATTCCTTGACCTGTAATTTTGTTGCATCTTTAAGCATCAGCGCATAGGAGATATTATTTATATCTTCTGATGTGCATGCAAAATGGATAAATGGAATTAAATCGTTACCATCTGGCAGAGCTCTAATTTTTTCTTGGAGAAAATATTCTACTGCTTTAACGTCATGATTTGTTTCTTTTTCGATAGCCTTAATTCTTTTGGCATCTTCAATAGAAAACTGAGGGATAAAATCTTCCAGAAGATTCTTTAGATCTTCAGACAATCTCGGGACTTGATTTAGATCTTTATTTTCGGATAGAAAAATTAACCATTTTATTTCAGTTAAGACACGGTAGCGCATGAGTGCTGACTCACTAAAGTATTGCCTTAAGTGAGTGCTTTTCTCCAAATATCTGCCATCAAGTGGAGAAATGGCTTGTAGCTGATCTTCATTCATTTCAACCACCTCTATCATCAAAATTGAATGATACACGAAAGTTTCTTCTGTGACTGCTATTCTCTATGTATTATGATATGAATAAGGAGTTAATTTTGTCAGATAAGGAATACAGAATAGAAAAAGATAGCATGGGAGAGCTCAAAGTTCCTGCCGATAGTCATTGGGGTTCGCAGACACAAAGGGCTATTGAGAATTTTCAAATCAGTCAAATAAAAATGCCGTCAGGTCTTATTAGGTCTTTGGCTTTATTGAAATGGGCATTATCTTCAGCAAATGCAAAATTAGGTACTTTAACTAAGGATAAAGCAGATGCCATAGGTAGGGTTGCACTAGAAATAGCTGATGGAGAATATGCCGATCAGTTTCCAGTTGATGTTTTTCAAACTGGTTCTGGAACTAGCACTAACATGAATATGAATGAAGTAATTGCTCATTTATCTTCCTCAGATAAGCTCGATATTCATCCCAACGATGACGTCAATCTAGGACAAAGCAGTAATGACATTATTCCTTCAACGATCAATGTTGCGTCTACTTTATTGATTAATACAGATTTACTTCCTGCTGTGGAACATTTACATACAATCATGGATGAGAAAGCAGCTACTCTTAATGATGTTGTTAAAACTGGCCGGACACATTTGATGGATGCGATGCCTGTAACCTTTGGACAGGAAATTAGTGCGTGGTCTGCACAAATCAAGGATATAAAGAAACAGCTGGGAATTCTGCAAGTAGATATCCAACAATTAGCAGTTGGGGGAACAGCGGTTGGAAGTGGGGTTAATGCTCATCCTGACTTAAGTTCAATCACTTGCAAATTTATGAATGAAAAAACTGGTATGAATTTTCAACCAGCCTCGAATACATTTAGATCGATTAGCTCTCAAGATATTTCTCTTGAGCTTTCATCTAAAACAAAAACTTTGGCAGTAATTTTAACAAAGATTGCAAACGATCTAAGATGGATGAATAGTGGTCCTTTAGGTGGTTTAGGTGAAATTCAATTACCAGCACTCCAACCTGGTAGTAGCATTATGCCAGGCAAGATAAATCCCGTAATACCTGAATCAGTATCAATGGTAGCTGCACAGGTAATTGGTAATGACACGACGATAACTATGGCTGCTCAATCTGGAAATTTCCAATTGAATGTAATGTTGCCTCTTATTGGATTTAATTTAATTCAATCAATTTCAATATTAAGTAATGCTTGCAATGCCCTTGCTGATAAAGCTATCAAAGATTTTACAGTGAATTATGAAAACATCGAGTCTGTTCTCAATCACAATCCAATTCTAGCAACAGCTCTTAATGAGAGCATTGGTTATGAGACAGGTGCAAAAATTGTAAAAAAAGCTTATAAAGAAAAGCGGTCAATCATTGACGTCGCATCTGAATTAACCGACCTTGATAAAGCAACATTAAAAGATGTTTTAGATCCTTTAAAATTAACTCAAAATAAACAATAAGACCCCTCTTTTTTATGTTGAATAAAATAAGAGAGAGTTATTACGGCACTCAACCCTCCAATGATCCAGTATTAGAGGTAATGAATCGATTGCCAGAGCATATCGTCAAAGATTATTTGCAAAAAATAAATCTAAAGCACGCTGGAGTTTTACTAGGTCTGCAGCAGTCTGCCTCAGGCATAAATATTATCTTGACGAAAAGGACAACTAAATTGAAGAATCATGCAGGTGAAATTAGTTTCCCTGGTGGCTCTTATGATGGTTTTCAAGATAAGAACATAATTGAAACTGCTATAAGAGAAGCTAATGAAGAGATTGGTTTAGCTCAGACCTCATCTGAAATTATTGGCTTTGTTCCACCACAAATTAGTTTAGGAACCGGTTTTATTGTCACTCCTGTAATTGCTTTCGTAGAAGATGATTTTTCTCCTGTTCCAAATCCGGATGAAGTAGAAGAAATATTTCAAGTGCCTCTAGACTTTCTTATGGATCAAGTAAATCTTGAGCACCAACATAAGGTTTATGATGAGATTAAATGGTCTGTCTACAGCTACAGTTATGAGCAATATTATATTTGGGGTCTAACCGCACAAATCATTAGAAAATTTTGTAACTTAATTAACCGATAGGAGAATGTTTTGGAAAAATTACATCAAATTACATCACAACTTAGGGACCCTGAAAAAGGATGTCCTTGGGACAGGGAACAAACATTTGAGTCAATTGCTCACTGTGCTATAGAAGAAGCTTACGAGGTTGTTGAGGCCATTGAAAATAAGGATTATGAAGCTTTCAAAAATGAATTAGGAGATCTTTTATTCCAAGTAGCATTTCATACAAACATTGCTGAGGAAATGAACTTATTCACTTTTGATGATGTGGTGGATTCGATTACTACTAAATTAATTAACAGACATCCCCATGTGTTTTCAGATTTATCAATAGAAGATTCTGAGACACAAACAGATCATTGGGAGAAAATCAAAATTGAAGAAAGAAAACAGAAACATGGCTTAAGCAGTATACTTGATGATATTGGCATAAATCAGCCGGCATTAAACATAGCATATAAGATTGGAAAAAGGGCACGATCAGTGGGCTTTGATTGGAACAATATAGACGGTGTTATTGATAAAATTGAAGAAGAAATTGAAGAGCTTAAAGTTGCTATAAATTCTGGGAATCAAAGCAATATTGAAGAAGAGGCTGGGGATTTATTATTTAGCGTTGTTAGTCTCTCCCGGCATACCTCTGTAGACCCTGAATCAGCATTAAGGAAAGCCAATAGAAAATTTGATCAGCGTTTCAGATCTATGGAGAGTACCTTAAAAGAATCTAATAGGGAGTTCTCACATCTGACTGAAAGAGAGCTTGATGAATTGTGGGAAAACGTAAAAGAGAAAGAATAGTTGAATGACTGATAAATTTAGAACCCTTAAGAATTATTCAAAGCGACTGACTAGTAAACCTGGAGTTTATTGCATCATAAATAAAAAAGAAGATGTAATTTATATCGGTAAAGCAAAAAATTTAAAAAAAAGAGTTAGCAGCTACTTTTCTTCAGCTCATTCACAAGGAAAGAAAGAAGCGATTTTAAAAGAGACTAATTCAATTTCAATTACCATAACTCGTACAGAACGAGAAGCTCTAATTCTAGAAAATACACTAATAAAAAAACACAGACCCAAGTTCAATGTTTTACTCAAAGACGGCAAGAGTTATCCGTATATAGAAGTAAATAATACCCATCAATTCCCAAGATTTTCTTTTCATAGAGGAAAAAAGAATTTAAATAAAGCAGAGTATTTTGGTCCTTATCCTAATGTAAATGCTGTAAGAAACACCTTGAGTCAGTTACAAAAAGTTTTTTTATTGAGAAATTGTGATGAATCCTTTTTTAATAACCGATCTAGACCTTGTTTGCAGTTTCAAATAAAGAGATGTTCCGGACCTTGTGTGGGTTTAGTGACAGAAGAAGAATATCAATTTAATGTCGATCAAGCTCTCAATTATTTGAAAGGAAATGATCAATCCATTATTGAAAAATTTATTGCAAAAATGGATCAAGCTTCAGATCAGCAAGATTATGAAAAAGCCAGTTTCTATAGAGATCAAATTAGCTCATTAAAAGTTATACAATCTCACCAATTCGTCGATGGAGCAAATCGAATTGATGCTGATGCTATAGCATTGTCTGAGTCATCAGGTATGTTTTGTATTTCTGTTTTATTTTTACGTAAAGGACAAATTTTAGGTAATCGTTCATTTTATCCACAAAAGACTAACATGGCTGATGCACAAGAGGTGATAGAGTCGTTTTTAATGCAGTACTATACTGACCATCAGCCCCCTAAAGAGATATTGATTAATATCAAACTAGAAAATCTTAAACTTCTTCAGGAAGCCCTTTCTGATGCTTTAAAAACCAAAGTAATCATAAAACAAAATGTGAAATCTTATAGGAGGAAATGGATTGAAATCTCTGCATCAAATGCTATTGAATCATTAAAATCTAAGTTAGCCTCAAAAGCTTCAATAGAAGCCCAGTTGTATGAACTGTCTGAAATTATAGAGAGTGATACACTTGTCAGGAATATTGAATGTTTTGATGTTAGTCATTTCATGGGTGATAAATGTGTTGCTTCATGTGTTGCATTTAACCGAGAGGGATTTCATAAAAACGGTTATCGTCGTTTCAACATTAGTGGAATAAATAAAGGTGATGATTATGCTGCTATGTCGCAAGCTCTCTCTCGCCATTATTCAAGATGTTTAAAAGAATCCAAATTATTACCCGATATCATCCTTGTCGATGGAGGCAAGGGCCAGGTTAATATTGCCATTGGGGTCCTTAAAGATCTGGGAATAAATGGAATACCTATACTCGGTATTGCTAAAGGTCCAAATCGTCAACTGAAAGAAGATCGAATTTTTATCAATAAAAATAAAACTCCTCTGTCCATGGCAAATAATTCACCAGCTAAGTTTTTAATACAATCAATTCGTGACGAGGCTCATCGATTTGCAATTACTGGACATCGAAATAAAAAAAGAAAAAAGCTGTTAACTTCAGATATTCAATCAATAGACGGTATTGGTCCAAACAAGAAAAAACATTTGCTTAAGCAATTCGGAGGTGTTCAGGAAATTAAACGAGCTTCTGTAGAGGATTTAATGACCGTTAGGGGTATTAATAACAAGTTAGCTAAAAAAATTTATAAACATTTCAATGCTAATTAATCTTTTATTATAATCATTACATGAGGACAACGTTTAATTTTGCTAACGCATTAACACTTTTTAGAATTGCCAGTATCCCTTTAATTGCTGCGTTATTCTTTTCTTCAATTGATAATGCTAGACCACTAGCTGCTATGGTCTTTATTTTAGCTGCATTGACTGATTGGTTTGATGGTTGGGTTGCCAGAGAATATGATTTATCCTCAAGATTTGGAGCGTTTTTAGATCCTGTAGCAGATAAACTGATTGTTTCAGTTGCTTTAATTTTGATTGTTCAGAGTGATCCAAGTCTTCTAAATGCAGTTATTGCATCAATTATTATCGGTCGTGAGCTTACAATTTCTGCACTGCGAGAGTGGATGTCTGAGCTTGGAGAAAGACATAAGGTTTCTGTAATCGGTTATGCAAAATTTAAAACTGTTTTACAGATGGTCGGACTTTCTTGCATGTTGTTTAGAAAACCTATTTTTGATATTGATATATACTTCATTGGTAGTATTTGTCTTCTAGGGTCTGCTGTTCTGACACTTTGGACCATGTTAGTTTACCTAATTAAAGCCTGGCCAATCATTTCAAAAGGTGATTATTTATGAAATATAGATCTCTCTTAACAATAACTCTTCTGCTAATGATTAGTGCATGTGGAACAGGCAGTGAAGATTCATATTTTAACCAAATTCTAGATGATGAATGGAGTAGAGCTATGGATGAAAATCCAGTCTACGCTTCTTATATGGGAGATAAATCAGCTAATCAAGATTGGCCAGATATTTCAGAACAATCGGTGAGAAAAAGACAGCAAAAGACTCGAGAGGTTCTAGAAAAAATTAAATCTATTAATCCTCAGAAACTCTCAAAGGAGAATCAACTTAACTATAGATTATTTTTATACAATTATGAGCGATCAGTAAAATCTCAAAAATTTGATAGCCATTTACTCACTTTTGGTCAAAGGGGAGGGATTCAATTAGAACATGAAACAGCAGAAGGACTAAGTTTTAATAGTTCACAAGATTACAAAGATTGGTTAGAAAGGTTAGACAAATTACCTGAATTAATTAATGCACATATAGATCTTGGAAAATTAGGCATTGAAAGGAGCATTACTGCACCAAATATTTTAATGCAACGTGTTGCTAAGCAAATTCAATTACAATTGGTTGATAATCCAGAGGATAGCCCCTTTTATAATATCTTTTCAGATATACCAAAAACAATTAATGATCGGAAAGCACTTCAAATGAAAGCAAAGGAGGTCATTAAGAAAAAAATTGTTCCTGCTTATCAAACACTTGATCTTTTTTTTAGAACTGAATATTTACCTGTTTCACGTGTTACTTATGGTGTTTCTGATTTGCCGAATGGTTATGAGTGGTATGAAAATTTAGCTGAATATCATACAACCACTGATTTAAGTCCTGATGAAATTCATAACATTGGCCTATCTGAGGTAATAAGAATTCGATCTGAAATGCAAGAAGTTATTGACTCACTGGGTTTTGAAGGAACCTTTAATGATTTTTTAATATTTCTTAGAACAGACCCACAGTTTTATTATGAAACAGAAGATGAATTATTTGAGGCATATTTAGCTACCTCTAAGAAAATAGATCCAGAAATGGTTCGACTTTTTAAAGTCTTACCAAGAACGCCTTATGGAATAAAACCAATACCAAAAGAGTCCGCACCTGATACAACAACTGCCTATTACATGAGACCGGCAGCAGATGGGTCAAGAGCTGGTTATTATTATGTCAATCTTTATCGACCAGAAGTTAGACCAAAATATGAAATGGAGGTACTGTCAGTCCATGAAGCGGTACCTGGTCATCATCTTCAAATAGCATTGGCAATGGAACTCGAAGGGCTACCTAACTTTAGAAAATATTCAGGTTATACAGCCTTTGTTGAAGGTTGGGGGCTTTATAGTGAGAGCTTAGGATACGATATTGGTCTTTATGAAGATCCATATTCAAAATTTGGAGCATTAACTTATGACATGTGGCGCGCTATTCGCTTGGTGGTCGATACAGGTATGCACTATAAGGGATGGAGCAGACAAGAGGCTATAGACTTCTTTATAGATAATGCCGCTAAAACTGAGCAAGATATAGTCAATGAAGTAGACCGATATCTGATTATGCCTGGTCAAGCACTTGCCTACAAAATCGGACAATTAAAACTTCTCGAATTAAAACAGAGGACAAAAAATCAGCTTGAAGATGAGTTTGATATTAAAGAATTCCATCATGTCGTACTGAGTCAAGGAGCGCTTCCCTTGGCTGTTCTTGAAGAGCGAATAGATGAGTATCTTCTAGAGGTTAAATAACGTCTCAAAATTACTTTGAAGAATTAACTTCATTTCTATAGCTGAATATTCATTAATTTCCATAGCCTCAATGAAGTTCTCTAAATGACTCGCTGTATAACCAGGAAATTGAGGTCCATCAGACCCGTATATAACTCTATCAATTAAGCCTTCTTTTTTAATAATTTTAAGGTATTCAGGTAAAACTTCAGATGCTTTTCTGGCACCTAAAGCACCGGGTTCAAAATAAACATTATCGTATTTTTTAGCCAATTGAATACACGATTCAAGGTAAGTCAACTGAATTAAAAAACTATCATAACCCGTGTGCCCCAAAATAAATTTAGTCTTGGGGTACTTGATAATTGATTCTTCTAAATATACTGGATCAACATAAGGTGGCTCTCTTCTTGTGTGAGGGTTTGGGCTGGTTCCTGTATGAATATAAATTGGTTTATTTAAGCGACCGGCTATTTCGTAAATTCCATCAAAGCGTTTATCATCTAGTCTCATTTGCTGATGTGCATGAGCTAGTTTAATACCAGTAGCTTTGTACTTAATCAGGTCGTTTTCTAATTTCTCAAGTTCTTTAGCAGCATCAATATTCCAATGGTCAGTTCTTATGCTATAGAACCCGAACATTCTTTCTGATTGATCTTTTATTTGTTGATATAAGAACTCATTATTTGCAATTCCAGTGGTGTCTGGGCTATAGACTGCAAACACTCCTGCACGACGAATGCCAGCATTATCCATTTGTTTTAGAATTCCCTCTGATGTTAAACCACTTCCAAGAAGATTTTTCATTAGAAATTTAAAAGGTTTTGGAACTCTTTCAGAGTATCTTTCTTTATAAGGTTCAGTCAAAGCTTCCCAAGTGCCTGTGTGAAGATGCATATCGATGATGTCTATATCCACTCCATCAATTGTGAATCCATAAGTCGTTTCTGCATCATCTTTTATTAAAAAGTTATAGCCAACTCCAAAAACGATGATTAGTAAAATTAGTCTGTAAAAATTCTTTTTCATAACTTTTTCATTTGCTTGTATTCATAATAATTAACTATTGTTTAGTTTTGTAACAAATAATGTAGTGCAAAGCCATAGACATCAGAAATATATTTAATAATTTTAGTTCTAGGTGTTCCAGCACCGTGTCCTGCCCTTGTTTCTATTCTGATAAGAATAGGGTTTGTACAATTTTGTGCTTCTTGCATTCTGGCTGCAAATTTATATGAATGCGATGGAACAACTCGATCATCGAGTTCTGAAGTGGTAATTAATGTTGGTGGGTAGCATTCTCCTATTTCTATATTGTGATAAGGAGAATACTTAACTAGTACTTGAAAGTCCTCAAATTTTTCGGGGGAACCGTAATCACTTTCCCAAGCCCATCCAATTGTGAATTTGTTAAACCTAAGCATATCCATTACGCCCACTCCAGGTAGGGTCGCACCAAATAGATCAGGTCTTTGAAGCATGGTCGCTCCTACCAATAACCCACCATTTGAGCGACCCTCAATAACGGTTTTTTTCGGGCTAGAAATATTGATTCTATGCAAATATTCAGCAGCACTGGCAAAGTCATCGAAAACATTTTGTTTGTTCTCTAACATGCCTTGTTGGTGCCATTCCTCGCCATATTCACCACCGCCTCTAATATTGGGCACCGCAACGACTCCACCCATCGACATCCAAGCTAAGTATCGTTCTCTGAAATTTGGCAGTATTGAGATATCAAAGCCACCATAACCATAGAGTAATAATGGGGTATGACCACCCAGTTCAGTGTCTTTATGATGTGAAATAAACATGGGGATCATGGTTCCATCTTTAGAAGGGTAGAACACCTGTTGGCTTATATAATCGTCGCTATTGAACTGGGGTATTTCTTTTACCCATAAAAGTGAAATGTCGTTATTTTTGGCATTATATTTATATACTTGATTCGGTTGGATGTAGTTGCTGTAGGAAAAATAAAAAATGTCGGAGTCTTGATTTGTTGAAATATTTGAGATAATTCCCTGTTTATTAAAATCAATTGTTTTCTTATTTAAAGAGTGTTTTTCATAGAGGGACACTTCACTTGTAACATTTTTCAAGTATTGACATAAAATATAGTTTTCTAAAATTTCAACATTTGTTAGAGCTTCATTTTGCTCATCTATCAGTACCTTCCAATTTTTTTCTTCAGGATGATTAATATCAATTGATATTACTTTTCCTTTGGGGGCATTTAGGTCAGTAGAGAACCAAAAAAAAGATCCCTCATTACCAAGAAAAGTAAATTGTGCTTTCAAATCTGGAATCAATTCTACGAAAGACTCATTTTTTCTTAAATCTTTATAAAATAATCGATTTCTTTCGTCAGTGCCCTCACTAACAGATAATATGAGAAAATTACCGTCTTCAGTTATTGTGGTTCCCCAACCCCATTCAGGATGTTCAGGCCGTTCATAAATCAACTGATCATTAGATTGAGGTTGACCAAGTGTATGAAAAAATAATTTCTGATTCCTATTTAATTCTTTGTATTCGTCACCTTTTTGAGGCTCGGAATATCTTGAGTAATAAAACCCTGAATTATCTTTAGCCCATTCTGCATTACTGAATTTAGACCATTTAATAGTGTCTTCTAGAATGTCTCCACTTTTAATATGTTTGATTTTCCATGTTTTCCAATCTGACCCGCCATCTGATATGGAGTAAGCGATAAGCTCAGCATTGGGGCTAACGCTAATCGAACCAACTGAAACAGTGCCGTCTTCAGATAAAAGGTTAGGATCAATAACCAGTTTCTTTTTATCTTCTGTAGCTTCTTGATAGTAGAGCTTGCTTTGTTGCCATGTCCCATCATTGTAATAGGTAAAAATCTTTGATTGCCTTCGAAAAGGAACGGATTGACTTTCTTTGTTATAGATCTTCTCTAGTAATTGTTTAAACTCCTTTTGCTCTTCAAGATTATCTAAGTAAGAATCTGTGAATCGATTTTGCTCTATGATCCAAGCTTGGGTTTGTTCTGAGTTTAAATCTTCTAATCCTCTGTATGGATCATTAATAATAATTCCATGATAGTTATCTTGTGTTTTACTTTTTATAGATAAAGGGTAATCAATGGTTTCAGCAAAACTATGGATTGAAGAAATTATCAAAGAAATGTAACAGAATAATGGGTAATATTTATAGGCAGCTTTAAACATTCATTAATTATAAGTATTTTGGTAGAAATACAAGCAAAAATCTATGGAACATCTTTTAGAAAGTGTGGGATTTATACAAAACGATGTGCTTTTACCCGGTTTTATTTTTGGGGTTGTGCATGTTGGTCTTGTGATTCTAGGTTTTTATACCGGTTGGAGTATTAATCGATTTTTAAAGAATGTAACCAAAGGCTATATTGCTGGGATTATAGGTGCCTCTTTAGCTCATGTGATTGCAGATCTTGTTGCTGCTATTATTGACCCAACCATGAGAGCAAGAACTGCAGGGATAGTTTTAGGAGGATTGTTACCTTTGTTGTTGATTCCCATTTTAGAAAAATATGTTACAAAAAGTAAAAGTCATATTATGATTGGCGATCATGAAGATATTGAAAAAGATTTAAAGGATGAGCATCATCACTAGTTTCTCAGTACAATATGTAACTTCAGTTTAAAGGGGTTTTTATGAAAGACTTAGATATAAAACGCACTTGTGAAATTTTGAATTCCATTATGGAGTATGAACTTTCAGGTGTTGTTCGCTATACGCATTCTTCAATAATGGTTAGTGGGCCACATCGAATTCCGATAGTTCAATTTCTTCAAGCTCAAGCAAATGAGTCGTTGCTTCATGCTCAAGAGGCAGGAGAATTATTGACCGGACTCGAAGGTCATCCGACTCAACAAATTGCCCCAATCGAGGAAACCCACCAACATTCTGTTAAGGATATTCTCCAAGAAAGTCTTGATCATGAATTGCGTGCTTTAGAACTATATAATCATCTTTTGGATACCGTTGATGGTAAATCTATTTTTTTAGAAGAATATGCTAGAAATAAGATTGGTCAAGAGGAGCAGCATTCTCTTGAGCTAAGAAAGATGTTACGTGATTATTCTTCTTAATTTACCGATGACTGATTAAAAGTTCTAACTGTTGATTCAGCAATTTTTTGAAGAAATAACTTATCATCATCATTGATACGGCCGTTGTAGTCGTATTTTAAACCAACCGGTGATTCATTAAAGACGCTAGCAAAAACAGTGCATGCTGCTAAATAGGTGCCCAATAGAGATGGATGTGTTCCATCAAGTTGGTGAAGTTTAATACCTGGTTTCTGATAATAAGCGTTTTCAAAGGCTAGGCCCACTGGAATAACAAGGGTTTGATTTTTGTTCCCAGCAGTCACATACATCTTTTCAATCACTCTTATAAGATTTGGGTCAAAATTTTGGTGCGGCTCAACGTAGGCATGTATCATGTATAAAGCTGCTTCAGAGCCATTAGCTTTTATTTTTTCAATGTGTGCATTCGCTGTTTTAGCAAAAACTTTCCTGTCTTGTTTTGATAATCCCTCGCCGCTACCACCTTGAAGAACCACTAATTCAAATTTATTTATTGAGCTAATTGCTTTAGGTTTTAATAGATGATCAAGATCATGATGTTTTAATCTAGACCCACCAATTGTTGAAGACTTGACATTGTCACTACCCTCATAGCCTGGATATTTTTCATCTGCCATTCGTTTAAAATGATTATGCAAACTGTTGTTGTAGTAAAGATAACTGTTGCCAATAAATAAGATACTCTTTGGTGGTGTGCGCTTTAATTTTTTGATTTCTGGAGTGATTACATCAGCGATTGATGAATAATTTATAAACATCAAAATTAGAAGAGATGTACTAATTTTTCTCACTTCTATCCTCTTTAATTTATAGTCTCAGCAAGATTGTTCTGTGATGAAAAAGCAAAGCTTAATGAGAATATACTTAATAAATGAACAAAGGTTATCAATTTTTGCATTATCGCTTGCATTATCATTGCCTCCATACTGATTAAAGGGCTGTCAGCTAATAATTGATATAAAACATATGAGAAGGTGCTTAACAGAAAAAATAACGTCACCAATGAGTAACTTTTCTTAATAGGACTCCTGAGTAACACTACCAGATAAAAGATGCCTGCAGGCACCATTAATCTAAAACCATTGATGGCAAAGAATATATGTTGATCCAAGTATAAATCATGAGGCGTGAGTCCCACTCCTGCGAAAAATGATGCTCCCAAAAAAAAGAACATTGATCCAATGATAGCCAAATAATAATTAGTTCTATCATTCTTGAATAAGCCAGGCACATATAAGAACGCTATCCCACCCAAAAAAAAGCTGATCATGCAAGCATTGAAAATATAGGATGAAACTATATTTGATTCACCAGAACGGGAATTCATACCTCCCAAATCACTCAGAAAATTATGAGTAAAAGAATACCCAGTTTGTAGAGGGTCATGGATGTTTCCTCCTGGATACAAATACATAGAAATTAGAATCCCAATTGTAAATAGTATTGGAATAAATCTTATTACCTTGACTGTCCAGAAATATCGCATGGCATTAATCTACATTTCTATTATTGCTAAAGCAATCCAAAAAAATTAGAGATGTAATTGAAATTAGCTATAATGATACCTTCATAATTTTAGCGGGAATAGCTCAGTTGGTAGAGCGTTTGCTTGCCAAGCAAAAGGTCGCCGGTTCGAACCCGGTTTCCCGCTCAATATTTAATAAACAAGGAGGAATTATGAGATATCTATTAGTTCTAACATTATTTTTTGCAAACACAGCTTTCTCAGAAATATATAAAGACTACGAACCTAGTGAGGAACACATTCAATTAACCGTGATAGCAGTTGAGAGTAATTATTTAGATGATTATTTGGTGAACCTAAATAAAACTTGGGTGAGGGATATGGAGGTTATGAAGGAGCTTGGTTATATTGTCGATTATGGTGTCTATACTTCTGACAATGCAAACAGTCCAAATGTCTGGCTAACAATCACTTATGAGAATATGGCAGCAATGCAACCCAATGAAGAGCAATACAATACGGTTCGGGATATTGTGGCCGAACGTTACAGTGAGACTCAAGATGAGCTTTTAACTATTTCCAAAGGCTATGAGGAAATAAGGAAGATGGTTGATAATCAGATTATTAATAGAGTTAAGTTTAAATAAGCTTTAAAGAGTAAGTTCATGCAAAACCCCCTTGGGAACAATAGGTGTATGGTATGAAAACCATACATAAACCTATGCAATTTATTTTTCTTCTGACTTCAATTTTCAGCAGTCTTTTATTTGCTTCGCCTGAACTCATTGTAATCAATGCAGATATAAGAACTGCTGATTCTACTAAAATGAGAGCAAATGCTTTTGCGGTTGAAGCTGGAAAATTTATTGCTGTAGGAACAAATGAAGAAATTTCAAAATTTGCAGAATCTAATACAAGAGTCTTAGATGCAGAAGGGAAAAGCATATTACCAGGATTTATAGACAGCCATACTCATTTATCTTCTGGAACCAAGATCGTCACTGGTATTAACTTAACAGGTATCAAGGAAAAGTTAGTTTGGCTGGATATGATTGCAGACAGGGTTAAGACCATGGAGCCTGGAGAATGGTTATTGGGTGGTCGTTGGGATTATACGCTTGAAAATAAAGGTCTTCCTACCCGTTGGGAATTAGATGAAGTTTCTCCCAATAATCCAGTGGCACTTTCAGATATTGATGGACACTCCATGTGGGTAAATTCTTTAGCTATTGAAAAAGCTAATATAAGAGCGAATTCAGAAGTCCCTATGGGCGGACAAATACTACTCGATGAATTCACAGCTGTACCCAATGGAATTCTGCTCGAAGGAGCAATGGAGCTAATATGGGACGCACCAACTTATATTAGAGATTCAAATCTAGCGCGAGAAAAGATAGACCAGGTTCTGGATTATGCCAACTCATTTGGTATTACTAGTGTCCATGACATGTCCAGTCGTATTGAGCTAGATAAATATAAGGACCTAGCATTAAATAAAAAATTATATGTAAGGGTTTTTTGGGGACAGCATTCAAAATTCAGCCAAGAAGACGATAGCACTAATGATCAAAATAAAATTAAACAACTCCTCAAGCAATACAAAGTTCATGATCAAGATTACGGACCTATGATTGAATACGGTTTTATTAAATACGTGATTGATGGAGTCCTGTCAACACATACTGCAGCATTGATAGACCCTTATTCAGATCGACCAGAGATTATTGGTGAGCCATTTTATATCCAAGGAGAGATCAATCGTCTAGTTAAGCGTGCTAATGCACTGGGAATGCCAGTGGCAATACATGCCATTGGAGATCGAGGGGTCAGGATGGCTTTAAATGCATTTGAATATAGTGGCAATACGTCTTTAGCCAACCGGATTGAGCATATTGAAATTATAGAACCTCGGGATGTGGAAAGATTTAAGCGGTTAAAAGTAACTGCTTCGATGCAGCCCAATCATGGAACAGGGGTTATTGGAAAATACATCACTTCGAGAGTAGGTATAGAAAGAGAGGAATTTACCTATGTCTGGAATGATTTTTTAAAATCTGAAGTACGTTTAGCACTCAGCAGTGATTTTTCAACTTCTCCCTTCTCACCGCTGGTTCAATTGGCTGACGCTGTTTTCAGAGAAAGCCCAACTGGTTTATATGACGGTCCATGGTACCCCGAACAAGCACTTAGTTTTGAGGATGCTCTGTATGCTTATACTCAAGTTGGTGCAGATCTGGCAGGGTGGGGTGATCAAATTGGCAGCATAAGTGTGGGAAAATATGCTGATTTCGTAGTCCTTGATCAAACACTCTCAACACCAGTTGGACGAGAATTAAAATCTACAACAGTTGCAAAAACATACTTTGCTGGTCAATTAGTTTTTTCTAAGAATTGAAACTTCTGTTTCCATTTGCAAAAAGATTTATAGCTGGGGAAAGCCTTGATATAGCATCTGAGCAAATTCAATCACTTCATCATCAAGGTTTCCAGGTAGCTGTTAATTTGGTGGGCGAACAATCAAAGTCAACTGAAGAAGCATTAATTGCACAAAAAGAATATCTACGAATATTAGATTTATTTCAAACTGATAAACTCAGCTTATCAATTAAACCCTCTATGTTTGGACTTTCACTTTCATTAGATGAGGCGTTAGGCTTTTTAATGCCTATAACAGCAAAAGCTCTTGAGTCAGGACAAACTATTCGCTTAGATATGGAAGATAGTTCAACTACTGACAGTACTGTTAAGCTTTGTCAATTACTAAACCAAGAATTTCCCAATGTCATGGGCATTACCATGCAGTCCAATTTGTATAGAACGAGAGATGATCTGCAGAGGTTAAAGTCACAAGATATCTCTATACGCCTAGTTAAAGGTGCGTATAAAGAAAATAAAGAAATTGCTTTTATGACATCTTATGAAATTAAAGATAATTTTGTTTTATTAGCTAATGATTTAAAGGATTATCATTCTTCTCAAGACGCAATAGCTACTCATGATGAAAATATTTTAAATCAATTAACATCATCCAATAATTTTAATGACATTCAATTTGAATTTCTTTTTGGGGTACGTAGAGATTTACAGATCAAACTTCTAAAAGATAAACGAGTAGGGGTTTATCTCCCATATGGTAAGAATTGGTTTTCATATACTTTACGTCGACTCAGTGAATGGAAAAATATTGAATTTATCGCTAAGAATATAATTAAAGAGAAATTATAAAAAAACCATTAAGTTGCTTTGAATATTGAAAACGATGAAGCTAATTTTTGATTGAGAAGGTATAATCTGTTTGTTTTATTTGGCAAGGTGGCAGAGTGGTTATGCAGCGGCCTGCAAAGCCGTGGACGTCGGTTCGATTCCGATCCTTGCCTCGATTTAAAGCCCGGGTGGCGGAATTGGTAGACGCTACGGACTTAAAATCCGTTGTCCGAAAGGACGTGCCGGTTCGAGTCCGGCCCTGGGCACCAAGAAAATTTATTTTTTTTGAATCCAAAATAATAAATTTAACCGAAATGTATATTATTTTTGAAGGAACATTAAATGTTACCCGACAAAGCTGAAACACCAAGTTTGAAATTGTATAAATCTCAGGAAGGCTTAAATAAAATAATGTCTTGGTATAAAAAAGTTGAGAGTGAGATTATTGTTGAACATGAATCTATATTTGCCAAAACACGATTTGGTAAAACTCATGCAATAGTTGCAGGCGAAGATCATTCTAAATCATTAATACTGATTCCTGGAGTTGCAGGTTGTGCGCCATTATGGCGTCATCAAATTAATGAACTTTCAAAGCATTTTAAGGTGTATGCCCTGGACATAGTAGGACATCCTGGTAAAAGTGAGCCGAATCCACCTTCAGTATTCAATGATGATTTTGTGAATTGGTTGGAGGATGTCATAACAGATTTGAAGCTTAAAAAGCCTCATTGTGTTGGCGTTAGTACAGGCGGAACAACTGCGATGGACATGGCTATCCAAAAATCTGATTTAATTGACAAAGTAGTTATGTGCGGACCAACCGGTCTAGCTCGAGCAAGACTGCCCTTTCATCAATGGTTCTCAAGAGCCATGGCTAAAAAGAAAGACGCCGATGTTTTATCTGATGATCTTACAGCTTCCTCTTTTTCGAAACCCAGGTCTGGAAAAACTTTTGGATCATTTGATCGTCAGTTAGCACGTGGTATGGCACTCTGCACTCGGTTTTATCGTGTTGATAAATCTTTGGGTATTTATAATGAGAAAACATCAAGAGTGAATTATATCAAGGCTCTTAAAGTGATCTCTAAATTCTTCTTCTCAGTCGATAAAAAGAAACTAAAAACATTCAAAAATCCTGGATTACTTATCTTTGGAGAATTTGAGGTCCTTTATAATCCATATAAAATCAGTAAAAAAATTAATAAATTGATTCCTGATTTGCAGATTGAAATTATAAAAGACGCAGGACATGCTGCTATTTATGACCAACCAGAGAAAGTTAATGAAAAGGTCATTTCTTTTTTGACAGCATAGTTTTAACTAAATAATGAATATTAAGCTAGCAGTATTTGTTCTTTCTTTTTTTATACTTTCACCGGTTTTAGCTCATGAAGCCAATAGTCTTCCTTATGGGCCTTTTTTAGGAGGTATAACTCACCCTGTTCTGGGTTTTGATCATTTATTAGCTATGGTTAGTGTTGGAATGATTAGTGCTCAGATTGGCGGCAGAGCAATTTGGACAGTACCTTCTACCTTTGTTTTGGTTATGTTTTTTGGTGGCCTAGTAGGACTTAATATGGGCGGCCTAAGCGGTTATGAAATTGGTATTGCACTATCAGTTCTACTCTTAGGGGGTTCGTTAGCAGCAGATAAAACATTAAATTCAATCTTTGCAATGATTGCTGTAGGAATATTTGCTATTTTTCATGGGTACGCACACGGAGAAGAAATCCCATCCATTGCACAACCCACTCCATACACAGCAGGGTTTATGACTGGAACAATTTTGCTACATATCACAGGATTAATTCTTGCAGATATCTCAACACATTATAAATCTGGAAAAATAATTTTAAGACTTGCTGGTGCAGGAATTGCTCTTGCTGGATTTTATTTCTTAATTACAGCTTTCTATGAATAAGTACGACACATGAAAAGACGATTAATTATTTGGGAGGTTGGAAGTTTTATTTGGGTAACACTCGCTGGATCAGCATTCCATTTTGCTTTTGAGTTAAGTGAGTTCTGGACACCTTTAGCTCTTGTTTCATCTGTCAATGAAAGCACTTGGGAGCACCTAAAAATGTACTTCTGGCCTGGCTTAATATATGCACTCGTTCAATACACTTATACTCGTGATATTGCTAATAATTATTGGTTAGCTAAATTAGGTTCATTGATTATGACACCAATTGGAATCGTAATGTCTTTCTATGGTTACCTTGCAATTTCAATACCGTTATATGGGAAAGGTTTTTTTAAACTTGATCTGATGACGATGGTTGTTGGCCTAATTTTAGGATCAATTACAGCTTACAAAATTATGATTTCTCCCAAGTTAGCTAATCCAAGCAAGAAGACAGTCCTAGCCGGTTATTTAACCCTGGTAACTATGTTTTCCACATTTACCTACTACCCGCCAAAGATATTTCTTTTTGAAAACTACTTCGGTTATGAATACAGAGGTGAGTATGGAATTTTGGATGATTACGAACCTTATCGCGTTTTTCGAAAAGAGGAGAGCGATTAACTCTACTATTCAAAGGAATAGCCGATACCATAAATAGATCGTATATAGTTTTTTTCAGGGTTAGCGGCATTCAATTTTTGCCTTAAATTCTTAATGTGGGTGTCTACAGTTCGATCAAGAACAATTCTTCCATCATCAAAAACAGTATTTAGTATTTGATCTCGATTATAAACACGACCAGGGTGGTCAATAAACATAGTTAACATTCTAAATTCAACCGGTGTCAAATCTAATTTCTTCCCTTTGATTAGAACACTAAATGCATCATGATTTACTTTGAATTCATTTTCATTAAAGTTATTTAAGTAGTCAGGGTCACTTCTTCTCAGAACGGCTTTAACTCTTGCCACTACTTCTTTAGGACTAAAGGGCTTGCATATATAATCATCTGCTCCTAATTCAAGTCCAATGAGTCGATCTATTTCATCAATCATAGCAGTCACCATAATAATTGGAGTCTTTGAGAAAGCTCTAATCTCTTTGCATATATCTTTCCCGTTAGTTCCAGGCAACATTAAATCCAGCAAAATTAAGTCAGGGTTGTTTTTTTTAACCCATGTGATCACTTCATTGCCATTAATGAGGTGAGCAGTTTTATAGTTACTTTGATTAAGGTAATCAACTAGGACTTTTGCAAGCTTTACTTCATCTTCAACAATTAAGATAGTCTCATTCATAGATCACCTTTACTTAACTTTATAATTATCTCTAATCCCCCAATATCTGCTTGTTTAGCTTGAATAGAACCGGAATGAGCTTCTATAATTTCACTGCATATGGATAAGCCTAGTCCAGCACCACCCATTTCTCTTGATCTTGAAAGTTCTTCTCTGAAGAAGCGATCAAAGATCTTATTCAAAGTTTCTTCCTCAACCCCAGGAGAAGTGTCTGCAAAGGAGATAATAATTTGATCATCATCACTCACCATTTTTATCATTAAACGTCCTGGATCATCAGTATATCTCAAAGTGTTTTCTAATAAGTTAGTGAAGAGTTGTGTTAATCGATGTTGATCTCCAAGTATCATGCCTACTTCTTCTAAATCAGATATTATTTTAATTTCAGCTTCGTTATACCTTTCTTGATAAGATTCAATTGAAGACTCAATATTGGCTTTAATATCTATTTCCGTCATTTGATATTTCATCGCACCAAGATCTGATAATGTTAATTCATATAGGTCATTAACTAAGGTGTTAATACGCTTTACTTCATGAATTAGAGAATTAAGTGTTTCTTCATCAAATTCCCTAATTCCATCATCAATTGCCTCTAATTCACTTTTTAAAATAGCTAACGGTGTTCTTAGTTCATGAGAGATATCAGCTAACCATTGTTTTTGAGATTCAGAATTTTTATCCAATGTTTTGGCAAGTATATTGAAATCTCGTGATAGCTTTCCAAGCTCATCTTTATTACTTATATTGACCCTTGTTTTAAATTCTCCACTGATCAGACTCTTGGTTGCTCGAGCCAGTTTTCTAATTGGTCCGCTGATATTATGGGTCAATATTAGAGATATGATTGCGGCAATAAGTAAAGCAAGGAGGCCTGAGAACCAAAGCGTGTCTCTATTTGCTTCTGCAAATTGACGATCAATGTCTTCAAATAATCGCTCATTTTTTATTAGAACGAGTGTTCCTACTTGTTCGTTATTATGAGTGATTGAAGCTTTAATTAATTGGTCGCTCAGATCGTTTGTGACATCAAGATCTGTTTCATTGCCCATAAGATATTGCTTGTTTCCAACAATAACCTGGCCTTTATTGTCCAATAAAAATAAACGACCAGCACGCTGAAGATCGATTTCCTCTTCAAAAGAAAATCTGAATCGTCTTCTTTCTCTAATCACATTGGGGATAATGATCACATTTTCATCAAATGATCGTCTTTGCCGCAGAATAAGATCAGCCATTCGAGGGTTTTCTTTTAAGAAATCCCATGTTTGAACCTCAGCATAATAATCCTCAATTTCAGAGGCAAAGTTTTCCAGTTGAGCGGTTTCAATTCTATTAACGTATTTGACGAGATCTATTGAAAACCGTTGGTCAATAAATATAAACACAAGAGCGATGACAATAAGAAAACTCATTGATGATGCTAAAAATAATTTTGGAAATATTTTCATTTAATGAACTAGTTTTTCTGAATTATAGTTTTATTTTGTAATTAACAATGCTCAATTCATCTTTTCTTCATATTTACTTCATTTTTTACCACAATAATGTCTATCATAGAAATTTAAAACACTTGGAGGCATCTAGTGAAACAATCAGTAACTATTATAACTGCAGTTATATTTTATCTCGGGTCATTATCTGTGATAGATAGTGCAATTGCTCGAGACCATGATCATGACAAAAATGACGGAAAACCTATGAGGATGTTGTTCCATAACATTGACATGTCTGAAGATCAGAGAAAACAAGTCAAAGAAATTATGAAGACTAGCCTTGAGCAAGGTAAAGAACTCAGAAAGGCAACAGAAAAAGAAGTTGATCAACAGCGAGATGCAATTAAGAGTCGAAACAGAGAAGCGCTGTCAACAGTTCTTAATGAGGAACAGATGTCTCAATTCGATGAGAATGCAAGCAGAATCGATATGGGAAGAGAAAATCGAGACAAATATAGAGAGAAAATGGATAAAAAAGGCAGAATGAAAGGAGGTAAGCATAATAAAGGAGGCAAGCACAAGAAAGGAGGTAAGCACAAGAAAGGCCACCATCAGCGACCTCATCAAGAGTAAATTAATATTTCACATTGCCGCAAGGCAGAACTATAGCTGGAATCAGTCATAATCCCCTAATAAGATTGGTTCCAGCTTTTTTTTTCACTAAAAAACTCAAACTTTTAAGCAAATAATTAAGACCTGTATTACCATTATTATCTTAATCTTTAGATGGAGCAGATTATGAAATTATTTGAGTTACTGTCGTTCAATGATGAGGGGCTACAAATGACTGAAAGGGGGACACCTAGCCCATGTCTAGGTGAAGTAGTTATCAAAGTAGAATCAGCATCCATAAATTTTAGAGATTTTATGATCGCTAAAGGCTTATATAACCCAAACTTGTCACTGCCTTTGATCCCATTGTCTGATGGAAGCGGTGAGGTGGTCGCTGTTGGTAATGATGTAAAGAATTTTAAGGTTGGCGATAGGGTCAGTTCAGTTTTTTGGCAAGATTGGAACTCAGATGTAAAGACAAGAATGATTTCTACAGGTTGCGATGCAGCTGGTGTTTTAAGTGAATACGCAGTTTTGCCTGAATCCGCTGTCCTTCTAATACCAGATTATTTGTCCTATAAAGAAGCCGCAACTTTACCTTGCGCTGCAGTAACTGCATGGACTTGTATCATGGCTGCAAATATAAAAGCTGGAGACAGTGTTTTACTACTTGGAACAGGTGGTGTTTCTATTTTTGGTTTACAGATTGCTAAGGCTCTAGGTGCGAATGTGATTATAACTTCTAGTAGTGATAATAAATTAGCTCGTGCAGCAGATCTTGGCGCTGATGCAACCATTAACTATAAAGATAATCCAGATTGGGGTAAACAGGCATTTGAGGCTGCAGGTGCGGGTGTTAATTTAGTTATAGAGATAGGTGGAGGAGGTACTTTCAATCAAAGTATGGAAGCTCTTACCATTGGTGGACATATTAGTATCATTGGAGCTTTAAGTGGAATAGCTACTGAATTGAATCTTCTAAATATGGTTTTCAAAAATGTGCACACTCACGGAATCACTGTTGGCACCAGAGAAGATCATGAAGCGATGAATCATTTTTTCTCAGAGCATCAAATTCATCCAATTATTGATAAGGAGGTGTCTCTTGAAGCAGGGGCTGATGCAATCATGGGTATTGCTTCTGGAGATCATTTTGGGAAAATCGTAGTTAACATCAATAATTAAATACATAAGAGGAAGCAATTCTTGCAATCAGATGTTCTTCAATTACAGTCAGCATCACTTTATCGTGATGACCAGTTAATTTTTAGTGATATTTCCTTTGAGCTAAAAGGCGGTAATCATTTAATTATCAAAGGCAATAACGGCAGTGGAAAAACCAGCTTAATCAGAACACTTTGTGGCTTAACCCAATTGAACGAAGGAAGCGTTTTATGGAACCATAATTCTATAGATGGAATTAGTTCAGATTATTATAAACACTTAGCTTATCTTGCTCACACCAACGGTCTAATTCCGGAATTGACTTTATTAGAAAATTTAACCTTTAGCTTGCAAATGACTGATTTAGATGAAGATCATAGTGTTCTTGAAGGGTTTCAATTAAAACAGTCATTAAACTCACAAATAGCCACATTATCAAATGGCCAGTCAAGAAAAACAGCTCTAAGTTTTATTATTATGTCTAGAAAAAAATTATGGGTTTTTGATGAACCTTATGCCAATCTTGATAGTCAATCGATTGATTATTTGAATCAACAAATAGCAACACACCTCAGTGACAATGGCATGGTAATAACGTCAACGAATAGAGAAGAAGTAATTCCAACAACTAATCTAGAAATCACAATGAGCTAGCAATGAATATTTACCAACAACTTTTTCTGCGTGATTTAAAAGTATCGATGAAAAGATGGTCAGATCTTTTGACAGGGATCATAATGTTTATCCTGGTTGCATTTATTTTTCCACTAATTGCCGGATCAGACCAAGGCTTCATGCATAGAATAATAGGTCCTGTGATACTGTTATCCTCGCTTCTTGCTTCATTAATTTCTATGCAAAATATTTTTAAACCGGACCTCAACAATGGATCGCTTGAACAATTAGTGCTTAGCACCCATTCTTTAAGCGGTTTAGTTTTCATTAAGATCTTAAGTTATTGGGTAAGCTCTTCTTTACCATTGGTCGTTGTTTCAAGTTTAATTGCTTCTGCATATTTTGTTACTGGTATTGATATTGTTATGGTGATGTTGACTGTCTTCTTAGCCACCACCACCTTAGTAAATATTAACTCACTGGCAGCTGCTTTAACCTTAGGTGTTAGATATCCAGGTGCTTTAATGACATTGATTTTGTTTCCACTATCACTGCCCATCCTCATTTTTGGCTCAAAAGCAATAGAGTATTCTATTTTGGGAATGGATATTTCTGGTCCATTTTATTTCTTAACAGGTATGATGATGTTGAGTTTTAGCTTGGGCCCTATAGCGACTGCTTTTGCTATAAGAATATCAATTGATTAGAACATCGAATAAATGCTATGAATTTAAAACAAATTTATAAATATGGCTCTCCGCCCAATTATTTTAAGTTGTCACTTAAAGCAGAGAATTGGTTTTTAATGCCAGGCTTTGTGCTAATTATAATAGGGTGTTTAGGCGGCTTATTTATAGCCCCTCCGGATTATCAAATGGGCGATGCTTTCCGCATCATTTATTTTCATGTACCAAGCGCTTATATATCAATGAGTGCTTATGCTTATATGGCAGGCGCAGCTCTAGTGGGCATTGTTTGGCGTTCTAATGTTGCCTTTTCAGTTGCCAAAAGTATTGCTCCCTTTGGCGCTTCTTTAACTTTTCTTGCCTTAGTCACTGGCATGCTCTGGGGCAAACCTATGTGGGGTACAGCTTGGGTTTGGGATGCAAGATTAACTTCACAATTTATTTTACTGCTGCTTTTTTTAGGTTATATCCTTTTGCATTTATCTATCAGGGAGCAAAGAAAAGCCGATCTTGCAACATCTGTTTTAGCCTTAGTGGGTGTTATTAACTTACCAATCATCCATTATTCTGTGGTTTGGTGGAACACACTTCATCAAGCATCAACAATCTCTAAATTGAGTTCACCGTCAATCACTGGTGATATGTTGTGGCCTCTATTGGTTATGATTTTCGGTTATGGTTTCTTTTTTTGGGGCGTGATCTGTCGAGTTGCCGCCAGTGAAATATTAAAAAGAGAAAAAAGATCAAAATGGGCTAAACAATATATCAGGGAGTTACAGTAGTTATGGATATGTTATCAATGGGAGATTATGGGTTCTTTGTGTGGTCATCATTTTTAATTTCTTTTCTAGTTCTTTTAATAAATTACATCTCAGCCCAAAGGCAGTTCACTTCGGTTTTAAATGAAGTAAAATTACATAATGAGAATGAATAAATTATTGAGTTACTAATGCTTCCTAGACACCGACGTTTCTTAGCTATAGGTTGTGTCCTCCTTGTTGTGGGCTTTGCATCCTTTCTTATACTGAAATCATTTCAGGATAACCTTTTGTATTATCTAACACCGTCAGAAGTAATAGCAGGCAAGGCACCAGAAGATAGAGAATTCAGGATTGGAGGTTTAGTTGTCGTGGGAAGTTTTTATAGAGAAGAAGGCAATTTAACCTCACAATTTACATTAACAGACGGTGCTGCAACCGTTAATGTCAATTACAAAGGAATTCTTCCAGATCTCTTCCGTGAGGGGCAGGGCATCATTGCAAGAGGAATGTTTAATAACACTAGTGTATTTATAGCCAGTGAGGTTCTTGCAAAACACGATGAAAATTATATGCCACCAGAAATCCATGCCCTGAGTAAATCTACCGAATAATATGGCTCCTGAGCTTGGACAATTATTTCTAATTAGTGCCCTTGCGGCTTCATTAATGCAGTTTCTTTTAGGGCTAAATATTATTTCACTGAATCGGACCAATAGAGAGATCTTAATCACTCGTTTTACATCTATTCATTCTTTAGCTGTTTTTTTAGCCATGCTGTGCTTGAGTTATAGCTTTCTTATAGATGATTTTTCTGTTCTCTATGTGGCACTTAATTCACACACAAACTTACCCGTACTTTATAAAGTTTCAGCTTTATGGGGAGCCCATGAAGGTTCTTTATTATTGTGGATTTTCCTTTTATCACTTTGGGGTGCTTCATTGGCATACTCACAGAAATTTTTTGGTCAGACTGTGATTTTAAAAATTAAGTCCTTATCAATTTTAGGTTTAGTGAGCTTTGGTTTTATTCTATTCATAATTTACACCTCTAATCCTTTTGAAAGAATTTACCCTTTCCCAGAACAAGGTCGAGACTTAAACCCATTATTACAAGATCCCGCGTTGGCAATACACCCACCTATGTTATATGCAGGCTATGTCGGTCTTGCAGTGCCCTTTGCTTTAGCCTTAGCTTCATTAATGTCATCCAAAGAGTATCATTGGGCTGGCATTGCTAGGATATGGGCAATTAATTCTTGGTTATTCTTAACTGGCGGGATAGCTTTAGGTAGTTGGTGGGCATACTATGAACTTGGTTGGGGAGGATGGTGGTTTTGGGACCCAGTTGAGAACGCTTCTCTCATGCCTTGGTTGGTCGCGACAGCGCTTGTTCATTCACTCATTGTTACAGAGAAGAAACAATTATTTAATGGGTTTAGTGCCCTTTTAGCAATTATTGCTTTTTCCTTGAGTTTACTAGGAACTTTTTTAGTCCGATCGGGCGTTCTTATCTCGGTTCATTCTTTTGCTTCAGACCCTGAAAGAGGTTTATTTATCCTCATGTTAATTGGTTTTTTTACTGGTGGCTCTTTAATTATTTATGCATTAAATCAAAAACAGTCCAAGCCACTTAATTTGAACTTGTTCTCTAGGGAATCATTGTTGTTACTCAATAATGTTTTTCTTTGCTCAGCAGCTGGTTTGATTATGATTGGCACACTCTATCCTTTGGTGCTTGAACTTATAAACTCTGAGAAAATTTCAGTAGGCCCACCTTATTTTAATTTTGTCATTTTGTTTCCTTTTATCCCATTAATGTTATTTATAGGTGTTGCAGTGTTTTCAAGTTGGGGTGGAACCGGTAAGAAATTACTTGTTAATATTAATAGATTGGCTTTGTTCTCTATTGTTTTTGGCCTAACTATAGCTTACCTAATTTTAGGTTATGAAACCCCACTCACTACCTTAGGAATAATATTAGCCATATGGACCATATTTACAGGGGCCATGCCAGTGATTAAGAGTTTAGGTTCTCAAACACATCAGCTCATAAAAAATCTCCCAATGGCTCTAGCACATATTGGTCTTGGTCTTACTGTCCTGGGAATAACTGTCACCAGTTCCTACGGTATAACTTTCGACGACACTTTGGGCTTTGGCCAAAGCAAACAAGTTGGTACCTATGAATTTAAGTTGATCTCTATAGAAGATCGAGCAGGACCTAATTTTAAAGCCAAGGTTGCGACGGTTGATATTTTTTCTGACAACATAAAAGTTGGTAGTGTTTTTCCTGAAAAAAGAATCTATGACAGTGCTTCTCCCTCTATGACAGAGGCTGGGATTGATTCAAATTTATTTAGAGATTTGTTTGTAGCACTTGGTGAGGATTTAGGAGGAGGGGTCTGGAGCATGCATTTGCAATATAAGCCTCTTTTAAGATTAATTTGGTTAGGACCTATGATTATGATGTTGGGTGCTTTATGTCGATTGTTCTTGTTGAAACCTTTCAGGAGAGAGATTTAAGTGATGAAACGTATTCTTCCTATAATAATTTTTATTGGTTTATTTGTCTTTCTAGCGAAGAGTTTATATCAACCTCAAACCAATATTCCTTCACCTTTGATAGGTAAACCTATACCAACCTTTTCTCTGAGTGAATTAAACTCAGACACGTCATTAACTGATAACGACATTCTTGGAGCTATTAGTCTTATTAATGTATGGGCAACTTGGTGTGTGGGGTGCGAACAAGAGCATAGTTTCTTGGTTGAACTTGCCGCTAACCAAACCATAGATATTCCAATCATAGGGATTAATTGGAAAGATCGTGATGATTTAGCTCTCAGATGGTTGAGCCAACGAGGTGATCCTTACATTGTTGTATTATCAGATCCAATAGGAAAGACCGCTATTGATTTCGGAGTTTATGGTGCTCCTGAAACGTTTTTAATAGATGAGCAAGGGGTTATTCACTATAAACATATTGGGCCTTTGGATAGTGAAATCTTTGCCAATAATATTATGCCTATAATTCAAGATCTAAGAAGATGAAAAAAGTTTGCTTGATACTACTTTTAATATCCACCCAAGTTAATTCTATCGAGGGCAGTGAGGAATTAACTAGCCAAGAAAGAGAACTCTATCAACAAATTATTCAAGAGGTCAGATGTTTGGTGTGTCAAAATCAATCTGTCGGTGAGTCCAATGCCGATCTTGCTAAAGATCTAAGAACCGAGATCATGGAGCAAGTCAAACAGGGAAGCAGCGAAGAAGACATAAAGAGTTACCTTCTATTACGATATGGAGATTTCGTGCTCTATGATCCAAGCTTTAAGAAAAGTACTTATATCTTATGGTTATCCCCTGTTTTAATAATACTTTTAATTTTAGGTTGGTTAAGAAAAATAGGGATTATAGGTAAATGACCACAGAGCAGTATTTATTTATTGGTATTGCCTCTCTTTTAATGACATGGGGAATTAGCAGTTTTATTAGAACGCTTCAAGGATCAGCTAAAAAACTAATTACGGTGTTTTTATCAATTGGTATTTTTTCTTCTTTTTTTTATTTTAATTACATCAACATTTCTAATTATGATCCTAATTACAATCAAGATAATGACATTGATGTAGTTTCTCAGGCACTTGAAGAGTACTTAATTGATAACCCAGAGGACACGAATGCAAAAAAAGTTTTAGCTGAATATAATTTACAAATTGGGAATTATAACGAGGCATATCAATATTATGGAGAGATATATAAAAGCACAATTTCACAAGACATTGAGGTGATTATTGGATTAATTGAATCCACTTTATTGAGCCGTCCAGACATTCTTAGCTATGATCTTAATGATTTGATTAACCAGTCCTTAGAGATAGACCCATTAAATCAAAAAGCATTGTGGTTTGGAGGCCTGATCGCTAGAGCAAGTGGTAATATTGAGTTAGCCAAAGAAAGATGGAACCTATTAATCAATGACCCAGAACTATCCATTGACATGCGACAGGCAGTTAATGAACAATTAGTACTAATTAATTTAATAAAAGAATAAAACTAATATGATAATGATAAATGACAAAGTTCTTAAGTATTATCAGAATCTTCATCAAACAAGGGTTAATTTAATCATTCATATCATTGGCTCTATTCTTTTTATTACTAGCAACTTATTACTCCTTTATTTTGTTGTTACCACTGATCTAAGTGGTTCATTAATCTCGATCGGTCTGATTTTTTTGAGCATCATTCTCCAAGCTATTGGTCATCAGTTTGAACCCGTTCAGTTTGAGGGTTTTAAGGGGCCATTCGATTTTATTAAAACTTTCTATCTTGAGCTAGTTGTTGTTTTTCCAGTGTTCTTGTTTTCTAAATTTTTTAGAGAAAATTGGAATCAAAAGGTAATTTGAGATGAAAAAGTTAATAATCTTAGCTGTGTTTTTTCTGAGTTCTAACCTTGATGCCGCTGAACTATGGACTGTTGAAGAGTTAAAAACTAAGATTGATCAATCTGGAGAAACACTAGTTCTTTTAGATGTAAGAACAAAAGAAGAATTTGATTCAGGGCAAATAAGGAATTCAATTAATATCCCACATGAACTGTTGCTCTCTAATATGGAACTAGTTTCTGAATACAGTAATGAGCAATTGATTGTTTATTGCCGAAGTGGGAAAAGGGCAGGTATGGTGATAGAAGCCTTAGAAAAGAATGGCTTTAATAATATAGTTGATATTGAGGGAGACATCTTAGCTTGGTCTCAATCAAATTTTCCGCTAGTGATAAAGAAGATAAATTAAGGTGTTGAAACACACAAAAGACTTCACAGCTACACTGCGTTCACTTCATATTGGAAGAACCGTGGCTTTTGCTAAGCATTCGATTGAGATTGCACAGGTTGAGCTTGATGGCTTTGTAGGAGATAAACATCGTGGGTATATGCGAGGTGCATATGAGGGAGAATCATACCCAGTTGGAACTATTAGAAGAAATGATCGTCAATGGTCAGCTGTTTCCATTGAGGAACTTGCCCAGATTACAGAAGGGATGAATCTTCAGGATAGTCTTACAGCAGAAAATCTTGGAGCAAACCTATGTTTTGAAGGTATTCCAAATTTTTCTGGGTTGCCTAGGGGAACGAAATTATTATTTCCTTCTGGGGCAGCACTTATTGTAGAAGACTATAATCCACCTTGCCATCATATGTCAGATGAAATTGCAAAGACTCATATGACATTATCTGGGAAATCACCTGGCAAATTAGATTTTTTGAAAGCAGCAAAAAAACTACGTGGCCTAGTTGGTGTCATTGATGTGGCTGGTGAAATTAATCAAGGAGATGAAGTTCATATTAAAGTTTTTGACGCTAAACGAATGAAGAAATTTCTTTCTAAATAAAACCAATTCCAAGATTTTTGCATTCCAATAGGCGCTAATGGATTTTATTTAAGAGCGTGGAAAAAAATGATAATATATTAATTATGAACAAGTTCATAATTTTACTTCTATTACTATCGGCACCAAGCCAGGCACAGTGGAATCCTAAAGAAAACAAAGTTGGTAAGCCTCTACCAGAGGTACTAGCTGCAGTCGAAAAATTTAAAGAAACACCTGATTTAAAAATTTTCTTTGAAAATGCTTATGGATATGCAGTTTTCCCAGTTATAAAAAAGGGAGGTTTTGGAATAGGAGGAGCTGGGGGTAATGGTCAGGTTTTTGTCAAAGAAGAAATGATAGGCAACTCAAAAGTCAGACAAGTAAGTATTGGATTACAAGCCGGGGGGCAAAAATATAGAGAAATAATTTTCTTTAAGGATAAATTTGCTATTGATGAATTTACAACAGGTAACTTTAAGCTTGGTGCTCAAGCATCAGCAGTAGCATTAACAGAAGGTGTATCGAAGGCTGCAGCATATAATAATGGAGTTGCTATTTTTACTCAAACCATTGGGGGATTAATGTATGAGGCAAGTGTTGGGGGGCAGAAATTTTCTTTTAGTCCTACTCAGTGAACTATTTGCCTAAAACAATTTCATCGATAGTTTTAATTTCTTTATCCGATATATCCCATAAGATTGCTTTAATATTCTGAATCATTTGCTCTGGGCTTGTTGCCCCGACTAAAACTGATCCTATCTGACTCCTGTGAGCAGTCCATGCTAAGGACATTTCTAGAATATTTCGTCCAATTTCAGCACCGTAATCATTGAGCTTATCAATAATATTAAATTTTTCTTCAGAGGTGAATGCCCCTTTCCATAAGGCTAATCTGCTGCCTTTAGGGGGTTCTTTGTCTCTGGTCACTTTACCGGTTAGTAAGCCACTTTCAAGAGGGAAGTAGGGCAAAAGGCTCACTTGATGTTTTTCACATGCTGGTAAAATTTCCTTCTCCATATCTCTGGTTAAAATACTGTATCTAGTTTGCAAAGAGACAAATTGATTTAATTCGTTGGTTAATGATGTCCATCCTGATTCAGAGATTTGCCAAGATGCAAAGTTAGAAGCGCCTATGAATCTTACTTTTCCTGAAGTGATCAAGTCCTCTAAAGCTCTTAGAGTTTCTTCTATTGGTGTTTCAGTATCTGGGAAATGCATTTGATAAAGATCAATATAATCAGTGTCTAAACGTTCAAGACTTTCTTCAGCAGCACCGATAATATATTGCTTGGTGCCACCCCCCTTGATTGCAGTTCTGCTTGTTGCTGGATCGGTACCAAATTTCGTAGCGATAATTACTTTTTCTCTAATACCTTTTATGGCTTTACCTGTGATGGTTTCAGAATTGCCTCTCATACCACCATAGGTAGGGGCTGTGTCAATACAATTTACTCCATGATCAATTGCAGCTTTTATTGTCTTGATGCTTTTTTCTTCATCACAGAAGGATCCAAAATTAAGGGCTCCCAAAGTTATAATTGGGAGCTTGAGTTCCGAATTGCCAAGTTTCCTATATTTCATATTTCACCTTAAATTTAATTTATTCACCAGGGCATTGGTGTGCCATCACAGTTTACAAACAGGGGTTTAGTATCTGTTGTCAGATGATCAATGTAAGTCATCATTTGAGTCACCGATTCATAGGTAGTAATCATTGGTATTTTGCCTTCCTGGATCATTCTAATTAAGGTTTCAGGGACCATCTTTGTTAATTCTTCTGGTATAGGATCATCTGGTTTTAAATCTAGAAAACCTCGTGTGTCTACTAATCCAGGATTAATTAATGACACGACAATATTTTCACTCGCTAATTCATGATAAAGATTATGAACTGCTAAATGTAATGCAGCCTTACTTGATCGATAGGAGTATAAAGTTACTGGTGGTGCAATTTGAGCAATAGAACCTGCAGCACTTCCCAAAAAAATGATTTTCTTTGTGTTGCTAGATCGCACATTATTAATAAGTTTTTCAGTTACCCTAATAGGCCCTATGGCATTAACTTCAAAACTTTTTGTAAACATTTCATAATCAATATCACCAAATTTTTGAGGATCAGGAGGACCTAAATAAGCAGCATTGTTAATCAATAAATCGATTGGTTGTCCATCTAATATGTTTGCTACTTCATCGATACTATCTTTATTAGTAATATCAAGATCCAGTAAACTTAATTTTTTATGTTTTTCTGATAACTCATTTAACTCATCGGCTTGGTTCGTGTTTCTACAAGTAGCAATGACATTCCAATTTTGTAGGACATATTGTTTAGTAAATTCAAGTCCAATGCCTCTGTTAGAGCCAGTAATAAATATAGTGCCTAGACTGCTCATTTATTATTTAATCTTGGAATCATTGGGTATCCCCATTTATCAATGTTTTTTCGATCAATAGAGGGGACAACGCAATACTTTCCTTCAGAGATCATTTGATCCCATTTCTTATTATCAATTTGCCAACCCTTATCTCTCATCTCATGCATTAATTCCCAATATACTTTAAGGATAGTATCTTCATATCTCCCAACAATGGTTGGCATACCATCTGGGCCATATTTAGGTTCTTGTGCTTCAGCTATAATTTTATCTTCATAAATATTTTTAAGATTCCTCTCTAGAGCAAACTCATCCATTTTCTCATCCGTCATGAAGTTTCTAAAAAAATAATATCGCATCATTGTTGAAGTTTGAGTAATTGGTGTTGAAAATTCATAAAAAGCATTAAATTGACCAGAGTCAATGGCTCCAATTTCTACTTCACCACGTAATGTCGCACCCGCTACAAAATATTTTAGTATTGATCTAACCCTAGTACCTTCTTCTCTAATACCTTCCCATTCTCCTTCACTAGGCGTGGAATCTGTTTCTATATGAGCAGTTAAACCATAATCAGTCCTTTTAACAGTATGTGGGGGAGGACGATATGGGTTGTCTTGATCTTCAAATCTTATGCCATGAACCACTGGAAGATGGACATAATCAAGGTTACTAAATTTAGCTGTATGAAAATTTGATTCAAATACTACATCATGTTCTAAAACAGTATAACTAGGATCACTCATTTCAGGTATGTCAAAAATAGGGTTGGCATTTTCCATATCATCACCTAAAAAAGTCCAAATAAGCCCTTCTTGTTCTTTGGTTGGGTAATGATCAATTTTTACACCTGGAGCTGCTTTTTTAGGATCTTCATCACCAACAGAAGGCATTCTTGTGCATTTCCCGGTTCCATTAAATTCCCAACCATGAAATGGGCATGAAATATAACCATCTTCACTCAGGGTACCATTAGCAAGGCTTGCCCCTCTATGAGGGCAAACATTATTTAAGCAAACTGCATCTCCCTTTTTGTTTCTGAATAAAACAAAGTCAGAACCTAGCATTTTTACATATAATGGTTTGTCTTTAAGATCTTTACTCCTTGCCGCTACATACCATACATTTGTATACATCTTTATATGTCCTTGTTACATTTCGATACCTTATTGATAAGAAATAATAAGATACAATTAGCTCAATCTAAAACTATAAGTAAATAAATAAGTGAGTCAAATTAATAATCAGAAGTTAGGCCTAATTTTTCTAATGCCAGGTGTTGGCAGAATGAATGCTCTAAGTTTTTTTCCTGTTGCCTTATTGAATACCTCAGTTTTTGCATTTATGAATTTTATGCAGCCTTACGTATTAGAGGAACACCTAGGCATTGCAAGACATATTCAAGGTGCTGTTGTTGGTTCTGTTGCCACGATGCAAGAACTTATTATTATTGCCATGACTGCACTTATGGGAGCATTAGCAGATAAAGTAGGGCGAAGGCCCGTTTTTTCAATAGGTTTGATTCTTATGGCTATCGCCTATTTTTGTTTTCCTTTGATGACCAGTCTTTATCAATTGTATATGGTCAGAGCATTATTCGCTGTTGGTGTAGCCGCAGCTTCTACTGTGCTTATAATTTATACAGGAGATTACCCTCAAGAAAGATCCAGAGCAAAATGGAATGGTTTTATGGGGTTATTTCAGGGGGTCGGTGTGACCATCACTTCTGCTCTTTTAGTTAAAATGCCTGCAACATTAACCGAAAGAGGATTTGACCCAATCGAAGCAGGGACCTACACCGTTTGGGTTGGCACTTTAATCTGCCTAATTGCAGCTGTCGTGGTTTTTATTTTTTTGAAGCCAGGCTTGAAACAGAAAAAACAAAATAGAGCTTCCTTGAAAGAATTATTTACTGATGGTTATAGAGCAGCAAAAAAAGATTCACGAATACGGCTAGCTTATTTTGCATCCTTAGCGGCCAGAGGAGATATTGTGGTCGTGGGCCTTTTTACATTTTTATGGACGTCAAGATTCGCGATTGATAACGGTATGACCATAGAGCAAGGTTATGCAAGAGGAGCGACGATTGTTCCTGTTATTGCATCCACTGTTCTAGTTACTGCTCCTATATTTGGATTTATTATGGATCGTATAGATCGTGTCTACGGAATTATGATTGCATTTTTATTATCATCATTGGGCTATCTAGCTATGGGTTTGGTTGAAGATCCTATGTCATTCAATGTTATTCCAGTTGCTATTCTTCTAGGTATGGGGGAGGGCGCTTGTATAATTGCTTCCACCACATTGATCGGAAAAACGGCACCTGAAGTAATTAGAGGCACTGTTTTTGGCGCTTTTGCAATGTGTGGAGCTATCGGGCAGTTAATTGCTGGAGGGGTTGGGGGATTCTTATTTGATTATATTTATACAGGACCGTATTTATTAATGGGCTTTCTTAATTTTACTGTTCTACTTTTAGCAATATATACTTGGTATACAAGAAATAAACAAGGGGCTGATAAAAATGTCTAATGTCGTTATTACAGGAAGTACAAAAGGGGTTGGCAGAGGACTTGCTAATGAATTTGCTCGTCTTGGACATAATGTAGTTATAAGCAGCAGAAGTGGGGACGATATCGTCAAGGCCACACAAGAAATGAATAAAAAATCAGAAGGCACTGTAATTGGCCAAGTCTGTGATATATCTGATAAGACACAAATTGAAGCTCTCTGGGACTTAGCAAAAAGTGAATTTGGACAAGTGGATTACTGGATTAATAATGCCGGTTATGCATCTGGCCAGAGCCCAGTCCACAAAGTACCTGAAAGTCTTATTAACACAATGATTAATACCAACTCTATAGGCACTTTATTTTGCTCACAAGTGGCAATCAATGGATTTAGAGCACAAGGCAGTGGGAACTTATATAACATGCTTGGTGGAAGTTTTGATGGCAAAAGACTTACTCCTGGCATGGGGGTTTATAGTTCAACTAAAGCCAGTATCAATATTCTTACAAAATATTTAGTTGCAGAGAACAAAAACACTGGAATTGTTATTGGCACAATAAGTCCAGGTGTTTTAGTCACTGAAAACTGGTTAAACGAGCAAAAAAGATTAACCAGTGAGGAGTGGGCAAAAATCAGACCGACAGTAAGTATTATCTGTGATCACGTTGAAACGGCGACTCCTTGGATAGTTGATGAAATTCTAAAGAACAAGAAGAGCGGCACAAGGATTGCTTGGATGCCACCTTATAGGCTTGCGTGGAGATTTATACAAGCCAAAATCTTAGGTAGAAAGAGGGATATTTTTACTAGATACGGACTCTAGTCCTTAGGCTTTCATCATCTCAGTTTTTGGTTCTTTATCTCCAGGAGCAACAATTCTTACAACGATCGCTGCAATCATAATAAATACTTGAGACATGCCAACAATAATAAAAGGCCAGTTTGGTCCCCATGCATCAAATACCCTTCCTCCAATAAACTGAGTGATCATAATTCCAAAAGCTCCAAATAGACCAATCATACCCATAATCGATCCTCGATTCTGAGGTGTAGCTTCTTGACCAGATAAGCCTATTGATACCGAAATTGATGTTGCTGAACCCACACTGAGTAGAGCAAAAAATGGCAGATTATTGTAATCGAGAGGAGAGGAGACAAAATACATAGACATATAACCACTGGCACATAGAAACATTGAAACAGCTGTTGCAGTGACCCGATTAACACGGTCGAAGAAAAACCCCCATGAAAAGTGAGTAATTAATCCTATGGTCAACATAAAGCCAAAAAGAAAACCAGCCTGTGATAATGATTCTGCTGGTGTTAGTCCTTGACTTATCCCTGATTGAACAGCCCATAATGAAATGAATGTACCTTTGAGAGTAAGATCTGCCCTAGCTTCTAAGGAGACAAAATACGCAAGCATTATTCTTGGATTTTTGGCTTCTGAGAAACCACTTGTTAGTAAGTCTAGAAATTTTACTTCTCCTTTATCTGCAGCAGTTTTGGTTAGTACCGGGCCATCAAAACCTTTGTAGAATATGTATGTTGATACCAAACAAGAAGATGCCAATATCCAATAAGCGGCCTGACCCGCAAGCCTAGCATCTGTTCCGTTGCTCATTAGATATACTGGTACCTGAGACAAGCCAAGAGTAACCATCAGAATACCTAAATTATTAAAAACGTTCCCTGTTCCAATCAGTTTTCCTCTACAGTGATTTTCAGGAATATCTGTTGTGATGGCTGATAATGTAGTGGCTGTTGATGCAACTCCAACAGCCCAAATTCCCCTATAGATAAAGAGTTCATTGAGACTATCCGCTGTTGGGTAGAAAGCAAAACCTAAGCCTAACAAAAGCACGCCAACCGTTAATACAGGAACGCGCCCAATTCTATCGGATAGTGATCCAAAAGGCTTTATAAGCAAAATGGTTACAATTTCGCTTATAACCCCAAGGTTTCCTGAGACAAGACCTTGCTGACCTCTAGGTATTCCTAGATTTGCATTTAGCACGTAGGGTTGCAAAAAACCCATTGCAGACAAAAGGGCAATACTTACAAGTGAAGCGTAAAGATAAGTGAAGAAGTTCTTATAACTAATACCTGGAGATAAATCATAAATCCATATTCTTAGCGATTTTAAAGCTTCAGATGAGCTCATTAATAGGGTTTATGAGTGCCGTCAACTGTTAATCGATGCATTACTCTTAAACTACTGTAATCACCAACCGCATAGTGTTGAGTAATTTGATTATCCCAGAATGCAATTGAGTTTTCTTGCCATATAAAACGACATTGAAACTTTGGGTTATGTAGGTGCTTATACAAGAATTCAAGAATTGCATCACTTTCATTGATACTTAAGTCTTTTATGTGAGATGTAAATATCTCATTAACATAGATTAATTTTTTCCCGGTCTCAGGGTGAGTTCGTATAACAGGATGTTCAATAGGAGGTAATTTTTCATTCATAATATTGAATCTTTTTAATGAATCACCATCTAACAACTCATAATGGGTAATCGTTTTTACTATTGAATGGACTGCCTTTAATCCCGATAGAAATTTCTTCATATTATCTGACAATTTCTGATAGGCGAGGGCGGTGTTTAAGAACATAGTATTGCCACCACTTTCTGGTATCTTTTCTGCTTTTAGAATACCAGCATATGGGGGTATTTTTGTATAGGTCATATCTGAATGCCAAACAGCTGCGTTTCTAGTCATAGGTCCGGGACCTGTTTTTAAGCTTTCCAATTTGATTATTTCAGGGTGACTTTCAAGTGTTGGAATCAATGGGTGTATTTCAAGAGTCCCAAAATTTTTACCAAAATTAATAAATTGTTCAGAGTTTATGTCTTGATCTCTAAAGAATAAGACATGGTATTTATTGATTGCCTCTTTAATAAGTGAGAGGTTTTTATTAGAGAGCTTTCTGCTTAAGTTAATATTTAGAACTTCTGCGCCTAAAGCTTCTGTATATGGTTTTATTTTGACAGTCATTTAGCTACTTATTTTATCCATTTTTTTATAAATAGGGCATTTTTTGTAATTTTTATAGGTATGGAGGTATAGATACCCAAATCTACTCTTTTTTTTATTAGATTTAATGTTTTGTGGGGATTATTGATCTAAATCATAAAAGAAATGAAGATTTATAGGGAGATTTCGTTTGTTAGCTCAATTTTTGAGTTTTATATTAGCTTAGTAATTAAGGACATCTCATTTTTTTAAATAATCACAAATTTTGAAAAATTACTTAAATAAAAATTTAGTATTATTCAGAAATTTATACAATTAAAAATAATAAACATTATAAAAATACCATAAGTATATGATAAATATACATATAAAGATACATAAATACTATATAAACACTTTACATAATATATATTATACGCATATATATATCCATAAATTAAGGGTTACAGAAGCCCACTATTCTTATAATTAAAGGGTTTTATTAGGGTTTTAAGCGTATTTAAGTAGTCTATTGATACTGGTTATAACCACTGTATTTACATCAGGTTTGTTATAAATGGCTTATTTTGTGTCTATATGCACACTTCTGAGCTCAAAATGACTGTAAATGACTTTTTATTGCAGTTATTACCTTAATAACACGCAAGAGAATGAGTGTCTGATATATTGTTTTCAAAACTCATCTAACACATTGATTATGGTAAAATTAACTTATATTAGTACTTATATTTTCTTGCTTTCGACACAAATGACGCAGTAATCCTTAAATTAGAACCCAATCAATAATTTTTTAACTATGAGCAATCGAGACCCAAAATTATGGACCACTCCAAAACTGGTGAGTTTTTTGGAGAAAGCTTCATTAGCTTACCGTCAGGGCTCCCCTATTATCGATGATGATGCTTACGATCATTTGTATCTAGCAGAACTGCAACAACGTGATCCATTACATCCTTTTTTAAATAACATAGAAATCGAGCCTGATTTTGGTTCCGATAGATTAAAGCATCCTGAGCCAATGCTCAGTATTGAAAAATCATACTCGGTTGATGAGACAAAAAAATGGGTAACTAGAATCCTTAAAGAGGCAAATAGGCAAGCCATTGATGAGGTAGATATTAGTGTAATAGCAACTGCTAAATTAGACGGACTTGCAGCGTTTTATCGTGAAGATAATTTATTGGCTACTCGTGGCGATGGTATTCACGGGAATGACATCACTTCTTGTTTTGACAAAGGTGTGGTTAATGTTGGAAAAGGAGTTCCCGGAATTGGAGAACTGGTCATGACCACTGATTATTTTGAAACGAATCTGAAAAAATTAGGGTATGCACACCCGCGAAATATTTGTGTCGGGGTGGTGAATTCAGATGAGGTGAATGAAGATTTTATTAAAGCGCTTAAGGACGGAGTGGTTCGGTTTATACCCTACTCCACATTGGATCGGTGGGAAGGTAGCTTTGACGAGCTTATAGACAATCATGAAGCTATCCAGAAGCAAGTCTTGGAATCTTGTGAATACCCAACGGATGGGGTTGTTGTCGAGATTACTCATAACTCTTTAAAGACTCTGCTCGGGTCAACCAATCATCATAATCGTTGGCAGATTGCTATAAAACAACGTTCTGAGGCCAAAGACACTATAGTTAATTCAATCATGTGGCAGACAAAAAGAACTGGACGGGTTACCCCGGTATTAGAAGTTGAACCAATTGAGATATCAGGAGCAACCGTGTCGCGTGTGACGGCACATCATGCGGGTAATGTTAAAGCACTGCGTCTTGGTAAAGGGGCTGTTATTTCAGTCGAACGCTCTGGCGAAGTTATTCCTAAAATTGTAGGCGTGATAAAGCCGTCTTCAAAAACACAGATTACAAAAACTTGTGATTCCTGTGGAAAGGGGCTGACTTGGCAAAGAGACTTTCTGGTTTGCACTAATCATTCTGAATGCCCAGCTCAAATGGAAAATACACTTGAGCACTTTTTTAAAATTCATGGACAGGTTGATGGGTTTGGGTCTAAAAGTATTGCTAAGTTAGTCGCAGGAGGCATTGATACACTAGAGAAGATATATGACTCTAATGAGGAGGATTTTGAGGAAATTGGGTTTGGACCCGTTCAATCAAAAAATTTAAGAAGAGAGTTAGATCGATCCATTCAAGTTGAAACCGAAGATTGGCGTTTTCTTAGCGCTTTTGGAATTCCACAATTGGGTCGAGGCGATTCCAGACGCTTGTTGCAACATATACAAATTAATAATCTCACTAAAGTAACTAAAGAAGAACTTATGGAAATTGAAGGTTTTGCAGAGATTTCATCAACAGATATTGTCAATGGGTTAACAAAGAGGTGGCCAACAATTAATCGTATGCTTGGTCTTGGGTTTAATCTGTCTCAAACTGCATTACTTTCTGAAACAGAAGATATTGAATCTCCTGTAAGTGGAATGAAACTCGTCTTTACTGGGAAAATGGTTCTTGGGTCAAGAGATGAAATGAAAAAAAATGCACTAAAACTAGGGGCACAAGTACAAAGCTCAGTTTCTGGTAAAACAGACCTATTAATATGCGGTGAAAAAGTCGGGCCAACAAAATTAGCTAAAGCTAAAAAGCTTGGCATCCGTGTTATCAGCGAAGAAGACTATAGCGCTTTACTTGTTGAACGCTAATGATTCTTTAATATTTCTTTTAGTTCCGGCTTTGTAATCTTTCCCATGGAGTTCTTAGGAAGATTTTCCAAAATCTCTACTCTTCTTGGTATTTTATAGTCTGATAAGTAACTACAACACCACTGTTGAATTTCCTCTGTTTTAATTGCCTCTTTCCTAACTACTATCGCTGTAGCAACGATTTCCCCCCATTTATCATCAGGTATTCCAACAACAGCACATTCTTTTATTTTATCGTTCCTTAGAAGAACATCTTCTATTTCTAAAGCTGAAATCTTATATCCTCCAGATTTAATAATATCCACAGAATCTCTGCCTAAGATCTTGTAATAGCCCCGCTCAAGCATGACAACATCTCCTGTTATAAACCAACCGTCTTTAAATGATTCTTTCGTTTTATCGGGTAAGTTTAGATAGCCTTGAAAAACCTGGGGTCCTTTAATTAACAGCTGCCCTGCTTCATCTTCATTATTTATCGACTTCCCTTTATCATCTTCAAGCCTCACCTCAACCCCAGGAAGAGGAACGCCTACTGATCCTGGTCTTCTTTCACCATTAATCTTATTAGAGAGTGCCATACCAACTTCGGTCATTCCGTATCTCTCAAGTAGTTCTTGACCTGTTAGTTGTTTCCATTTTTTATGAATTTCTGGAGCGAGAGCTGCAGAACCAGACATCATTAGTCGCATCTTCTTAAATCCTTCAGAAAGTTTTGAATCCATGGAATTTTCCAATTGCTCTATAAGAGAAAAGTAAATTGTTGGTACAGCTGTAAAAACAGTAAAATTTTTGGAAGCTACCTCACTACAGACTTTTTCAGCGTCAAAGGCTCCTAGCATTGTCACTTTAGCCCCAACAAAAAGTGGGCAAGACAGGGAATTTATAATTCCATGAATATGATGTAACGGCAAAATGAGAGGTATGTGATCTTCTTTGGTCCACTCCCAGGCTTCCACCAATGCAATTATT
>CAYVTR010000014.1:0-31308 GCA_964454905.1 uncultured Woeseia sp.
TTTTCATCCGGCAAATCAGCAACATTCCAGGCACTCACAATAATTCTTCTTGAACTTGGGTTATTCTTCAATTGATCAACCACATTCTCAATTTGATCAATAGGCTTCCCAGTATTATGGTCTAGCCAGTGTCTCCACTGGTAACCGTATATTGGCCCTAAATCACCAGATTCATCTTCCCATTCATCCCAAATATGTACGTCATTATCTTTAAGTTTTGTGTTGTTTGTTGAACCGTCTAGAAACCAGAGTAGCTCATAGACCACTCCTTTAAAAAAAATCTTCTTTGTGGTTAATATAGGAAAACCATCATTAAGATTAAATCGCATTTGGTGGCCAAAAAAGCTACGTGTGCCTGTACCTGTTCTATCCTCTTTTATCTGCCCTTCGTCGAGTATCTTCTGAAGTAAATCCAAATATTGTTGCACGAAAAGCTCCTTAGCAATTAGAAAAAATGAATCTTTATTTTACCCTTAGTTTGTTTGCAATAATAATGCAAAAACCAAATATCATCATTGGGATTGTAAGTAAGTGACCTAAAGTTAACCATCCCCCATATAAATAGCCAATATGGACATCAGGTAGCCTAAAGAATTCGATAAAGATTCTAAAACACCCATAAGTTATTAAGAACACTGCAGCAGGAAAGCCACTGGGTCTTTTCTTGTTAGTGTATAGCCATAAAATAACAAACAATAACAGCCCTTCTAGAGTTGCTTCGTAGAGTTGCGTTGCATGTCTTGGCGTTCCTTGAACTAAAAAACCAACAACAGAATCAGTTGGCCGTCCCCATAGTTCACCATTAATAAAATTACCGATCCTTCCTAACCCAAGACCTATAGGAGCCAAGGGCGCAACAAAATCAACAACTAAAACAAACGGTTGGTGAATGCGTTTTGATATTATAAACAGTGCACATAATACCCCTAATAACCCCCCATGAAAGGACATCCCTCCATTCCATAATTGAGGTAATGCTATCAACCATGACAAGGGATCACTAAATAAATGTGTGGTGTCATAAAATAGCATATAGCCAAGCCTACCGCCTAAAATCACACCAATAACAGAATAAAAAATTAAATCATCAATGTGGTCCTTGGATAATGGAGACCAATCTTGTTTAACCCTTATTCTCGCTAAGCTGAATGCAGCAATAAAACCTAACAGGTACATAATCCCATACCAAGCGATCGAAACCGGACCAAACTGAATTGCTATAGGATCAATCTCTGGATAAACCAACATCAATCAATCCGTCGTCATTACCAAGGGATGATGCCTTTGTTATAATTGGTCGCCTTTCCCCTGTTTTTCCTGATTGATTGTGGTGATATCTCTTCAATAACTTCTATCAAACCAATCGCGCTTTCATCTGTTGTTATTACTCCAGGCCCTGCGTAACCCGATGCACCTAATAGTTGAGTGTCAACCATCCCAGGAGCAATAAGTGCCGACATTACCCCTTTTGATTTCAAACTAACATTCATTGCTATCACCCCCATATTCAATGCTGCTTTACTCATCCTATAGAAATAAAAACGATCTGAGTTTCCTGTGATCTGCATGGATCCTAAACCGCTGGTCATTGACACTATTTTTTTCTGTTTACTCAGTGCAACATTGTCAGAAAATGCTTCGGCAACTTTTAACGGCCCATAAGCATTGACTGCCATAACCGTCTCAAAAGTTATTTGATCAAGAGAGCCAAAGGTCTGAGCCTCAATATCACCAAGAATGCCTGCATTATTGATCAGAACATCGATAGCAATGCCTTTATATTTTTTTGCCAAAGACTCAATTTGATCTAAATCAGTTACATCTAATTTTTCAATTGAAATGTTTGGATAATTACTGATCAGTTCTATCAAATCATCAGCGCGTTCAGGGCTACGACAAGTTGCTATTACATTCCATCCTTTAATGGCATAGTTTTTTGCTAAAGCTAAACCAATCCCTCGATTTGAACCTGTAATAAAAACAGTGGGATGAGTTTGATCATATACTTTTGTGTGATTATGATCTGCTTCAACAGCTGAAAAAGCAGTTATTAGGAAACTAAAATAAATGAGGCAGATTGTCTGTGCAATCGGAGATTTCTTCATTGGGCTGCTCCTTATCATGAGTTACCTATTGTAAATAAAAAATATAGTTTATATATAGCTGTTTGTTGTTGTGTTATGAATTAGATTCTACAATGGTAAGAAAGGAGAGAAATTTATGAGTACAAAAAGAAATTTGCTTTTATCTTGCCTGATTTTAAGCAGTCTATGCAGTAATTCTCTATTAGCAAGTCATCATCATGACAGTGATTCCAATAAGCCAAGTGGAACAGGTCATTGTATTTATATGGCAGAAAACCCATTTGCAGGTGACCCTTATAAAGCTTGCAGAACCAATGTCTCAGAAGAGTTTTGTTTGAACTATTCTGAGGTCGGTGATGGCATGGTTGCTATTCTTGAGCCAGCCTATTCAGGAGGAGACTGCCCACGAGAAGAATCCATTGGTTCGTGTGAAAGAGGCGGATGGGAAGAAGTCTACTATCAAGACAGCAATCAGGGGCCCATGGGAGTGGAATTTGGTTGTAATTTCGCAGGAGACTGGATAGCGCCATAATTTAAACATTTTTGAATCCAAGAAGGGGTATTTTACGAAAAAAATACAAAGAGGGTCAAAAGGGTTTATTCCATGTCACAATGTGTGGGTAATATAACTGCAGTAAAAAAAGAACATTTTGTACCAATGAGTTCAGAGAATACTGATTCAATATTACAACTCATCGCCAAAGGTGAGGAGAGTGCTTTTAATTTGCTAATTGAAAAGTACGGCAATTTAGTGTGGTCCATTGGTAGAAAATTTCTGTATAAAGAATCAGATGTGGAAGATGCAGTGCAAGAGGTTTTTATTGCAATTTGGAAGGCAGCTGAAAAATTTGATCATACGAAAGCCTCAGAAGTTACTTTCATATCCATGATTGCTAGGCGGCGCTTTATTGATTATTTAAGAAAAGTGAGTAAACACAGAAACCTACAATCAATTGATGGGGACAATGCTCAAGAACTGTTTAAAGAATCTATTCTCAATCAATCCACTGATCTTCAGTTGATTAAAGATGCAATTGGTACTTTAGAAATAGAAGATCAAGAATTGCTCAAATTAAGTATATATCAGGGTTATAGTCACTCAGAGATTTCAAAACTTCTTAATATTCCTCTGGGAACAGTCAAAACAAGAATAAGAAGAAATTTAATCAAGCTTAAAAGCCTTTTTGATATTAAACAACGAGCAACTGTTATAGAACTGAACAATGCATAAAGAACAAATACAACTAGAAAGATTATTGGATTTACTGGTCTTAGAGGCATCTGTAAATTTGTCTCAACAGGAAAGAGAGGAATTAAATAGGCTATTAGATCTTTTTCCTGAATACACATCAGATCACTTTCATAAAACCACAGCTCTCGCTCAAGTTGGCTTCTATCTAGAAGATGATTTCAATAATGAGACTCTACCTGAGCATATTAGAAAAAAAACTCTTTATCGCCATAAAAAAGAACTGGGTCAATCAACCGTGACGGATTATTTGGATCACTTCATGAGAACATTATTTTATAGGCCCCAATTCGCCTGGGCCTTAACAGTACTGATGACTATTGGCTTATCTTTCTCAATGATTGAGTTTAAAAATTATGAAAGTAACTTTAGATACCTTCCGTTGAAAAAAATAGTAATGGAAAGAACGGCAGATGATTTAATTCAATACCCATGGCACTCAAGGACGAACGACTTAGGACCAATCAATGGAGATATCGTATGGAGTGATCAACAACAAAAAGGGTTTATTAAAATAGCAGGCTTACCTATGAATGACCCTAATAAAAATCAGTATCAAATTTGGATTGTTGATCCTCTGAAGCATGGACAACCTGTCGATGGCGGTATTTTTGATGTGAATCGAACAGATAAAGCAATAATCATACCCATCAACCCCAAACTACCAATCTCTAAGGCAGTGGGTTTTGCAATAACTCTCGAGCAACCGGGTGGTGTAGTGGTTTCATCAGAACCTCTATTATTGACTGCACCAAAAGAACGCCCACAAGAAACCTTTCCCAAAGTTTGAATATAAAAATTTTACACTAACCCTAATCAAAGGGTTTAACACAGTGTCAATTTGAAAAAGTAGGCAGTTTTTCAGAATTGCTTAAGGGGAGAGCAACACATAAACTACCTACTTCAATATAATTTCGTTAACCCTTTCCTTTTAGATTTGGAGTTTATATAAAAAGTGAAAATGTTTTTTAGAATTGTTGCAAAGCTCTCTCTGTTCTTAGTGATTCTAAGTTACTCTGCATTAGTCATATATGCTTATCTACCCCTAGAAACATCACCTATTAAGGACTTGATTACTAAGGATGATCTTTTTATTAAGGTCAGTGACCATGATATTCGCTATAGAGAATACCTCACAAAAAAAAACAATAGCCCAAATCTAATATTAATCCATGGTTTTGGAAATAATTTGCATTCATGGAGATTAATCACTCCTCTCCTTTCTGAACACTATAATATTTTTGCTTTGGATTTACTTGGATTTGGCTTATCAGAAAAACCGATAGATTATGACTACAGTAATGCTAATCAGGCCAAAACCATTGGAAAATTTGCAGATGCTCTAAAGCTTGAATCATTTATAGTGGGTGGCCATTCTTTGGGTGGTGCTATTGGCTTGCATGTGGCAAAGAATAACAAAAAAACCAAAGGTTTAATTTTATTCAATCCAGGCATTATCAATACAGGCGTACCTGAATTTGCACGATACATTAACTTAATCTTTCCCTTTGCAAGGGTTTCAGCAAAACAGTTTGCCAATAGGGAATTTAGAGAACAATTTTTAAAACGCTCTTATTATAATCCATCAATTGTCAATGAGCAGGTCATGGATGAGATCATGATGGGATCGAAGACTGAAGATTATCTTCAAGGAACAAGCAGTATGTTGGGTAAGTTTTATGATGCGAATGAAGCAGAGTTGATGGATCAAGTAAGTACTCCCACACTGATAGTTTTTGGAATTGAGGATAGGAACAAATCAATGGAAGAAGCCCTTCAACTAAAAACTGGCTTTAAAAATAGTAAATTACAATTGATTAAAGATGCTGGTCATTATGTTCATGAGGAATCGCCTGCATTAGTTTCTGAAAGTATCATCAGAGAGATGTCTTTTCTAACTGAACGAGGCTAAAATTATTCTATGTCTAAAATTGTCCAAGCCGAAATCGAACACCTAAGGGAAGTATCAAGACTCTTTAACCTCTATAGAATATTTTATAAGGAGAAAGATGACTTAGACAGTGCAAAACAATTCATTAAACAGAGACTAGAAAATGGTGATTCAACAATCTTTGTATCAATTAATGATGATGCAAGCCTGAACGGTTTTGTTCAACTTTATCCATCGTTTTGCTCAGTGAGTATGATACCCATTCTTATTCTTTATGATTTATTTGTTGACCCTGATATAAGAACTAAAGGGATAGGTAGGTCTCTAATGAATAAGGCTGCACAATACGCCCAAGAGAATGGCTTTAAGCGATTAGAACTGTCAACTGCAAAAGACAATTTTATTGGTCAATCCCTCTATGAGTCTTTAGATTATGAAGTTGATGATGAATTCCTTCATTACAGCTTAGAGATTAACAAGAATTAAATTGTTTTAATCAACCGGGGTCAGGCATTCCTGATCTTACACGTTCCCTATTTTGCTGCTCCCTTAAAATTCTTTGGCTTTTTTCTGCCATAGCCTCTTCTTCTTCACTCGTATAGCACACCTTTTTTTTAAGTCTACTCCCAGATACTGAAACTAGACGACAATTAGTATTATCTTTTTTTACCACTTTATTTTCTTGGCTTTGATTATTGTTGTTAATGTTATTTTCACCTACTTCTTGATTTGCAACGCATCCAATAAGAAGAAGGAATATAGGGATAAATTTTAAGTAAATTTTCATATCTTATGGTATCAAATTAAACCTCTTTCAGGAAGATATATGAAATTCAGCAACCCCACCAAAACTTCTTTTTGGAACTGCAAAACCAGTGTCAATTGACCCAACTACTTTTCCATCTAAACTAACTTTTAACATGATTCCTGAAAAGATGTTTGCAGTAAAAAAATGTTTGCCATCAGATGACGGGGTTATTTGGGCAATACCCCATCCATGTTCATTCAAGTCTATGGTTTGAATCACATTGCCCTCCTCATCTAGGATTTCAATATAGTCACCGCGTGAATGCAGTAATCTACCATCAGATAAATAATTGATTGCAATGGCTACTACTCTATCTGTTAAATCACCTGGCAGGACCACTAGATCTTCCATTTGTTGTCGATTCACAATATCGTAACGCATTACTTTTTTCCCTATTTCAGTGGTGTAGGCGATGAATCGTTCACTGGGATGCATAGATGAATGCGTTACCCCTTTAAAATGATGGAACTCAGGAGAATAAGCTACATCATAAACATCAACCAAATCTAAATCTGAATTAAACTTATGTATATTTGCATAACCCAATAAATCAAGTCCAGGTAGACGCTTCATGTAACTCCCTGGGTATGGAGTATTCCCAACGAGGGCTTCACCTAAATAGATATTGCCGTCTTTATCAAATGTTGCATTTGAAAATGCACGATCTCCAAAATGATGATACGGCAGCTGTTGACCATCTGGAGAAACCCTCACAACAATATGATTATGCATATCAAACCCCCATAGAGTCCCTTGTCGATCAAAAGTTAATCCAATCACTAAATGCTCAGTGCCCTCAGTCCATAACACTCCTTTAGGCTGAAGAGACTTGTCATACTGCAAAATTCTTCCATCACCTTTGTGATCATCAGTCTCGTCATTCAAATAAGTACAACCAAGGAAAATGTCTCCATCTTCGAAAGGTTTCATCGTGTTTTCTTTAATATTTTCTTTGTTCATGGGTTCACAATTGGAACTATATAGATAATATAAAGCTAATATTAGAGTTGATTACACAATAGTTAAATACATTTTTATGATAAAAAAATTTTTTAAAGTAACCCTTATCACTGGTGTCTCCATTCTTGGTCTCTTTATAGTGAGTCTTTTCTTTGGTGCTCGCTACCCTATGGATAAGAGTACTGAAGAAATTGAAGCAAAATATTTGGAAGATAGCTCATCTTTTATGAATATTGATGGTGTTAATATTCATTACACTGATGAAGGCACAGGGCCTGTCATTCTATTGCTACATGCCAACTACGCGAACTTAATTGACTGGAAACCTTGGGTTGAAACACTATCTCCTAACTACAGAGTCATTAGATTGGATATACCAGGTCATGGCTTAACAGAGGCTGATCCTTTAAACGATTATTCCATGCCCAGAACCCTCTTCTTGATTGAAAGATTAATTAGTTCCTTGGGTATAAAACAATTAAGTATTGTCGGAGCCTCATTGGGAGGAACGATTGGAATTCATTTTACATATAACAATCCCGAAACAATCGATAATCTTATTTTAGTTAGTCCAGGTGCTCTTAACCCGAGGGTAAGAGGGAGTAATGAGCCAGCAAAACTACCGAAGGCATTTAACCTGATGACACAAATAACACCCAGGTCATTGGTTAAAGGCCTTCTAACAGGAGGTTTTGGAGATCCGTCTAATATCAGTGAAGAATTAATTACTCGATGGCACGATCTGTTGTTAAGAGAAGGCCAAAGGGATGCCCAGATGGCTAGAATGAGGCAATATGTGTCAGGAGATATTGATCAAGTTATTAAGCAAGTTAAATCCCCTGTACTGATTATGTGGGGTAAAAAAAATTCAGTGGTTCCCGTTGAATTAGCTTATGAAATGAAAAATCTATTGGTGAATTCAAGTTCTATTGAAATGATTATATATGAGTCAGGTGGGCATCAACTTGTTCAGGAATTAGGCCAAGAGACGGCTGTCGATGCCTTGGAATATCTAGTACAATTTAATAAGGAGGCAATGTAATGAGATTATCTAGTAAATTCTTAATTCTGACGGTGATTATATTCTCTAACCCGTCGTTTAGTTCAAGTGATTATTTAAAACTGGGAACATCTATTTTATCTGACCTAGTTGCTGTTGAGTCAACAGCTGGCATGGGGCTTGCAACTGAAGTGAGTGAGCTTTCAAAAACACTTCTGCTGAATAATGGGTTTGATAGTGACGCTTTACAAGTTGTCGGACCAACAGACACTTCTAAAGGTTTATATGCTGTATACAAAGGTCAATCTTCAAAACAACCCGTTATTGTTATGGCTCATATTGATGTGGTACCTGCTGTAAAAGATGCATGGGATACCAATCCTTTTCAGTTAGTTGAAATCGATGGCTTTCTTCACGGCAGAGGGGCCAGTGACAACAAAGGAGGCGCTGCTGCATTGCTAACTACTTTTATACGACTTAAAGAAGAAGGATTTACACCCAAGAATGACATTATTATGTTGCTAACGGGAGATGAAGAAACCGGTATGAATAGCATTAGATACTTTCGAGATAATTTTAAGTCAGTAAGACGAGCTCCATTCGCATTTAATTCTGATGGTGGCTACATCACCGGGACTATGAAGAATCCTGAGGCATTCAGATTACAATCAGCTGAAAAAGTATATATGACGGTCACCATGACTACCTCAAATCGCGGAGGCCATAGTTCAATTCCAAGACCAGATAATGCTATTTATGAATTAGCCGATGCAATTAAGAAAGTGGAAGCATACAAATTCCCAATTAGCTTAAATGAGACAACCAGAGCCACACTCGAATTTGCTTTGAACCAAGACCAAGGAAATGTTAGAGAAGAAATCATAGCCATCCTTGATGGAGAAACTGAATCAGAGTTTGATATGGTTAATAATAATTCTGCAGTAAATGCTATTTTAAGAACCACTTGTGTGGCAACACAACTGACAGCTGGGCATGCAGAGAATGCCTTACCAGTGTCTGCGACTGCAACGGTAAATTGCAGGGTATTGCCTCATGAGGATCCTGAAGACATTTTTTCAACTCTACAAGAACTGGTGGGAGATAATGTCGAGGTTGCATCGGTATCAAACTTTCAAAAAAGCCCAGTGTCTCCAATTACACCTGAAATACAAAACCTAGTTGGTGAGGCCATTGGTAAGGTTTTTCCAAATCTACCTCTGGTTCCTACTATGTCCACAGGAGCAACTGATGCTCTTCATCTAAGGAGTATAGGAATACCGGTCTATGGCACTAGTGCCATGATGTCTGACCCTACTGGCTATAGAGGTCATGGATTAAACGAAAGGATAGAAATCTCTGCCTATCAAGCTTCGCTTGATTTTTGGTATGAAATTATGAAAGAGTTATAGATTATGAGTGATATAAAAATTTATAGTTTCGACAAATGCCCTTTCGCTCAGAGGACTAGAATGGCTCTGATTGAAAAAGGACTTGATTTTGAATTAATTGAGATTGATGTCTATAACAAACCAGACTGGTTTTTAGAGATTTCACCATATGGAAAAGTTCCTGTCTTGCTTCATAAAGGAAAAACAATTTATGAATCAGCGATCATTAATGAGTACCTAGAGGAAGAATACCCAGAAGTCGCTTTAATGCCTGAGAATCATTATGAGAGAGCAAGAGCAAGAATTTGGATCGATTATGCCTCTAATTATTATCTTCCAGCTTGTTCCAGATTGCTTAGAGACCATCAGGATGATGAGCTTCAACAACAGAACTTGAAGATAGTTGGAGATCGTTTACTTTATATTGAAAAAGAATGTTTTGATAAAAATCATAGTGGTGTTTTTTGGATGGGTGAACAATTAACACTGGTCGATTTACATTACGCACCTTTTTTTGAACGCTTCGGTGCCTATGAACATTTATTTGATGCTAAATGGCCAAAAGAATGCAGAAAAATTAGATCCTGGTGGGATGCTATGCAAGATAGACAAAGCTATTTAGAAACATTCTTACCGACTGAGTCACATATCGCAACCTATTCAAATATGATGCAACGATTGGCTTCTTAATCAGTCCTTAAAGCTTCGATCGGATCAAGTTGAGCTGCTGACCTTGCAGGCAGATAACCGGCAACTAATCCAATAAATAGAGAAATTACAATTGCATAAACGATATAGTCCCAAGCAATGGCAATGGGCATATCAGGATAAATAGACAAAGCTATATTAACAGCAAGAAATCCAACAGAGAGCCCTAATAAGGCTCCCAAGATTGCTAAAAAAATAGATTCCAATAAAAACACGTCTTGAATTCTCCTGCGTGAAGCACCGATGGCTCTTAAGACTCCAATTTCTGAGGTTCTTTCATTCACAGCAACTGTCATAATTGTGAATATACCAACTCCACCTACTAAAAGTGAAATTCCACCAAAAGCAGCAACTGTAAATTTCAACCATTTCATAATCTCACCCAAAGATTCCAACATATCCGCTTGAGTGGTAATGGTAATGTCCTCACCTCCATGACGGCTAATCATTAATCTTTTTATTGAAGCCACAGCTTCATCCGCTGTTACATTATCCTTATGAATGAGATCAATCTCTTGGAACCCTTCCCTATTGAACATAGAATTAAATTTAGCTATAGGAATATAAATAGCATCGTCAAGATCCATACCTAGAAAATCACCTTTTGCTGGCAACACCCCCACCACACGGAATCGTACAGAGTTCACTCTAACTGTTAACCCTAATGGGTTTTGTTCTCCAAACAATTCTGCTTTCATTTTAGGGCCGAGAACGGCATAAGCTCTTGGTGTTTTAGGGTTATCATCAGGCAAGTATTGACCGATCATATTTTTCTCAACGCCAGCAATAATATCGTAATCAGAGCCGGTGCCTACAACCATTGATCTCCTCATGCGATCAGCACTTTCAATTTCACCGCTACCCCCAGAAACTGGAACTGCTGTTTCAATGGTTGGCAGTCGTTCAAGTGCTTCTGCGTCTTCAAACGATAACGGCCTGACAGTACCGAAGACTCCCAAAGGCATACCCATTGTTTGTTCTTTGCCAGGTGATATTGCAATAATATTAGTACCAAACTGAGTAAATTGTCCAACAATATAATCTTGTAAGCCTTGCCCTAAACTGGTTAAGAAAATCACACAAACAACACCAATTGCAATCCCAAGTGAAGTCAGAAAACTTCTCATTTTCTGAGAAATTACTGAGAAGGAAGAAAAAATAAAAATGTCCTTAATTTTCATATTATTTATTCCCAGATAAAGCGATCACAGGGTCTAGCTTGGAAGCTCTTCTCGCAGGAAGTAATCCGAAAACAATCCCTGACACCAAGGCCACAATTAGAGAAACAAATGATGCCCACGGTGGTGGTAAAAAATTAAAGGTAGGAAAAGCCAGTTTTAGAAGTTGTGTGGTGGTATGCCCCAAGATCAATCCAAGGATTGCTCCTGATCCAGATAAAATTATAGCTTCAGTAATAAATAAATAAATAATCTGTTTATTTTTAGCGCCAATAGCCTTCAGCAAGCCGATTTCTGATTGTCGTTGAGAAACAGCAACTAACATAACATTCATGATCAGAATACCGGCCACAAATAAACTGATAGAAGCAATAGAACCTAACGCCATAGTCAAGACATTAAAGATATTATCAAAAGACTGCATGACAGCATCTTGCCTAATAACTGTTATGTCTTCCTTGCCCTGATGACGCTTTTTTATGATTCTAATAATGTCTTTCTTGATTTGATCCATCTCCCAAGTGTTCCTTGCTTCAGCTATGATTCGGAATAATGAAGGTCGGTTGAACAGGGCAGTGGCTAAACTCACAGGCATCACTACAATTTTTTGTACATCGATTCCAATGGCTCTGCCTTCAGTGGCAATAACTCCAGTGACACGACAACGTCTATCACCTACTCTTAACCATTGGCCTATAGCATTGTTTTTACCAAAGAGTTCAGATTCAACTTCTTTACCAATAACACACACCGGAGGGGATCGATCCAGAGTAACACCCGGTAAAAAGTTACCGGTCTCCATTTCCCATTTTCTGACCGCTAAAAAAGAAGGGGTTGTGCCTATTATGGGTACAGACCGCTCTAAACCATTAAATTGAGCCGGTGTTTCTCCCACAACAATTGGTGCAATTCTATTGATTGCTTCAATTTGCCTTAAACTAATCGCGTCTTCAACGGTTAAATCTCTTGGCGCGACACCAGCTAGATCAGCAGGTGAGCCTCCTCCTGTGGTCTCATTTTTCCCTGGTAGAACAATCAGCAGGTTGGTGCCCATATCCTTGAATTCCCCAGTGATGTAGTCCCTAGCCCCTTCTCCAACAGCTGTTAAAAGAATGACAGCCATAACCCCAATGGAGGTTGCAATGAGTAACATTAATGTTCGCAATGGGTATCGTATGAGAGTACTAAACGCTAAAAATAATAGATCATAAAAACGCATAATTAATTCTTTTTATCTTTAACAATTTTTCCATCAAGGAGTTCTATTAATCGTTCAGATCGTGAACCTATATCAGTATCATGGGTAACCACTATAAGAGTTAAACCACCCTTATTAAGCTCCTCTATTAATTTAATAATTTCTTTACTCGATGTCGAATCAAGATTTCCTGTTGGTTCATCAGCTAATAACACATCAGGCTCCATAACAATTGATCTGGCTATCGCTACCCGCTGTCTTTGTCCACCTGAAAGCTGCTCAGGCCTATGATCTGATCTGTCAGTGAGGCTAACCCTAGCCAGAGCGTTATCGACCTTCTCCTTTCTTTCTTTTGAGTTTAGGCCTGATAAAATCATAGGCATTTCAACATTCTCAGCGGCTGTCAATCTTGGTATTAAATGAAAAGATTGGAAAATAAACCCAATTTTTGTTGATCGGATATGGGCCATTTCATCATCATTCATTGTTGAGGTACTCACACCAGATAAAACGTAACTACCTGAGGTTGGTGTATCCAATAACCCAAGTATATTAAGTAGTGTTGATTTCCCAGACCCTGAAACACCCATTATAGAGACATATTCTTTCTTATTAATTTCTAGGTCTACTTCGTCTAAGGCACGAACGATTTGATTGCCCACTTCAAAGTGTCGACATAAGTTTTCTAAATGAATCATTGGTCAATGATGTGTTAGCCGATTTCAACTGCTATATTGGTCTCATCACTCGAGGCTTCATCTGTATTATCTGTTTCCTCAATGGTGACGGTGACCCCATCTTCTAATCCTTGTCTATCGACTGATAAAACGATTTGATCCTCCAAACTAAGCCCGCCCAAAACTTCAGTGTGTTGCCAATTAGAAAGACCGACTTCAATCTCTGTTTTAGAGAGGGTATTATCTGAATTAATAAGATAAACAAAACCACCAGCCATTACTGCTTGTGAAGGAATACTTAAGGTCGCTTCAGAGGTGTCAATGATAATTGTAATATCAGCGCTATACCCGGGCAGAAGAAACTCTTGAGGATTATCAAAAACAGCTTCAACTTCAACTGTTCTCGCCTGTTTTTCTAAATCAAGAACGTAGGGAGCAACTCGTCTTACTGTTGCAGGAAACTCTTTTTGCCCAAAAGCATCCATAGTAATCCTTGATTTCAATCCAGCAATAACTTCAGGTGCATCTATCTCGTCTATTGGTGCCTTAATATAAATACAAGTGTTATCAATTAAATCAAGAGTAGGTTTGGTGGCAACGCCCACGGGTGATGGAGTAACATATTCTCCTAGCTCGCCTTCGATCTCTGCCACAATGCCTCCAAAAGGTGCAATCAATTGAGTCCTTTCTAAGGATGCCTTGCTGACTTCAACTTGAGCTTTTGCAGCATTACAAGCAGCTGCTCCAGATTCAGCATTTGTTACAGCAGCTTCTTTCGCTTCTTCAGAGGTCAAGCCTTTAGCAAATAATTCATTAGTTCTTGCTGCATCACGTTGTGCTTTTGCTGAGATGATACAAGTCTGTTCAGCACTTCTTTCTGACGCCTTGACTCTAGCCTTAGTTTCTTTGTTCCATAGTTCAAGAAGAACCTGATCTTTCTCAACCATGTCGCCCTCTTCCACAGCAAGAGTTGCTATCTGTCCTCCCATTGCCGGTGACATTTTTGACCTTCTGCAGGCATCAATTGTTCCAGCTCTAGTGTTGGAGACTGTTTGTTCTACATTTCTGATTTCCGGTTTAGTAGTAATTACTTTTATGGCCGGTTCATTGCCAGAATAAAAAAAACTCGAAGCAACGAGGAGGATGAAAATAACCGCTATAATTTTTTTATTTCTTGTCATTTTGATAAATAATTTTTGAACAATTGTATACGCTTCACGGAAGAAAGCTATTCTAAGATACAATTAGTTACACCGCTACAACATTAACTTAAAACTCATTTTTTCTTCACAATCTATTGATATATTATAATTTACGTTACTTAAGAGCATTTCGATGACAAAAAATCTAATAACAGCACTATTTCTTATAACCCTGTCGGGGTGTGTGGCTAATAGCTCTGGTTCAATATTTGAAAGCTCAAAACCTATTATTGATACAAAAGGAGTGAATATGTCACAGTATGACATTGATCTCGAGGAATGCTCAGTCTTCTCTGAAGATATATCAACTGGCAAAAGTATCGCTAAAGGGGCTGCAACCGGTGCAGCTGTCGGGGCTGTCATAGAAGCAATTACTGACGATGTTCGATCAAGACGAGATGCTATTGAAGTGGGTGCTGTATCTGGAGGAGCAAAATCAGGTATAAGGGCTGTTAGAGAAAAAGAACAAATCCTAAAACGCTGTTTGAGAGGTCGTGGCTATAAAATTCTGAACTAATCAGCAGACAGATTAAAGGAAACACCGCAACCACCATGCCCACAATACCCATCAGGGTTTTTAGCTAAATATTGCTGATGATAATCTTCTGCATAATGAAAGGTCTGGGTCTGGAGTACTTCTGTAACAATGTCACCATAACCTGCATTACTCAAACTTAACTGATATTGTGCTTTTGTTTTCTCAATTAATTCAAGCGTGCTCTGGTCAGAATAAAAGATTGCTGATCTATATTGGCTACCAACGTCGTTGCCCTGTTTCATGTATTGGGTCGGATCGTGACCTTCCCAAAACACTTTAAGTATTTCGCTGGTTGAAATCAGTTCAGGTTGATAAACAACTAAAACGACTTCGGCATGACCAGTAGTGCCTGAACAGACCTCTCGGTAAGTGGGTTCATTCTTTACCCCTCCGCTGTAACCAACACTGGTGGTATGGACTCCCTCCAATTGCCAGAACATTTTTTCAGCTCCCCAAAAGCATCCCATACCGACCCTTAATTCTAAGAATCCGTCTGGATGGGGAGGACGAATATTATTTCCATTGACAAAATGTTTTTCTGAGATTTCCATGTCATAATTTTATTTCACAGATCCATAATAAGAAATAAATATGATAGATTAATTATGTATTAATTCAAAAAATCATTAAGAATAAGAGATGAATAAATTAAGTTATATTTTTACTCAATTAATAAGAATTATAATTCTTATCCCTGTCCTTGGCTATACTCAAGCAGAAACTCTTGATAAAACTAAAAAATTAGATCTCAGAAGAGATTTCCAGCAAGAATTTCTAGCCCTTTACGACCAAGAACGTTTTCAACAAAGTATCTTGCCTGCAAAAAAAATTGTCGCATTGACACGGGAGATTTATGGTGAAAACAACTTCAGACTTATAACCCCGCTTAATAATCTCGCCAGTGCATACTATATGGTAGAGGATTTTGAAAACGCACAAAGCTCCTTTCTTCAATGCATTGACATCATTGAATCCAATCAAAATATTATATCTCCTGAGTTAATTTCTCCGCTCTACGGGTTTGCTTTAACTTTAAACCGTAACGGTCAATATGAAGCAGCCATAACTATTCTTGAGAGAGCTTTAAGAATCAATCATGTCAACCAGGGATTTCATAATCTTGATCAACTCAAAATTCATGACACCTTAACGGAAAGCTTTATTGGTGTAAAAGACTTCAAACAAGCCAATCATCATCAGACCTTTCAGGTTTTTGTGAACAAAAAACATTTTGGTATAAACAACTCCATGGTGGATGAATCACTAATAAAGTTAAGCCGATGGTATAAGCGAACTGGTCAAATTTTCCTTGAGCGTAAAGTGCACGATGAAATACTTGAAAGACAGATCAATCGCACAACAGACCCGATCAAACCATTGATTGAAACCTATAAGAATATTTCGTTCTCTCATCGAAGAGAAGGTGTTGATATTTACCAAAGTTTAAGTCCACTTAAACAAGCGTTGGAAAAAATTAATGCCATGGAAAATACTGACTTATTTTTAAAATTTGAGGTATTACTCGACCTTGGTGACACTTACACTAGTTATGGACGAGTGCAATCAGGTATGAAGGCCTATCAAGAATGTTGGAATCTGATTGATGAAGATCCTGATATGAGTCAATTAATAAAAGAACGATTTGCAACACCGGTTAAGATTCGCAATATCATGCTTCCCGGTACTTACCCACTCCCAGAAGTAGGAGAACAGAATGAAGCTGATCAAACAGGTTATATTTCACTTCGTTATGCAATTGGTGTTAATGGCAAAACAGCTAATATAGAAGTTATAGAATCAGACCCAGAGGGACTAATAGACAGAGTTGCAGTATCTGCTATTAAAAAAACAGTCTATCGACCAGTCTACATAGAAGCTGAACCACAAGTATCATCTGATATTAATTTTCGTCATGAGTTTTTATACTCTATTGAGTCTAAGCCTAAAAAATCAAATCAGCCTGAATCTGAAGAAAGCCAAGAAGATAAGCCTTTAGACAATCCGATAGCTTAACTTCCTAGATTATTGGTTGATTTTAATAGAGGTGTTACTGCTTATAAAAATAATAAGATAAATAAAACCAACCAATGCCATAGACCAACCAAAGGCAGCATTGCCAAAAAGATCCATGGCTTTACCTATAACTGGAGGACCAAGTATCTCACCTAGAGATAGGAAAAAAATAAAACAAGCATTGGCAGAGGCCAATACTTTACCTTTAAACTCTTGACCAAGTAATGTGAGACCCAAAGAATAGAAGCTCATAATTGTTCCACCAAGAATAAAAAGCAAAAGAAAGCGTAAAAAAGGAACATCGAAAATCATTGGTAGTACGGCCAATGAGAGTACGCTAATGCTTGAAATATAAATCATTAATCTTGCTTTATCATAACGATCTGCCATCCAGCCAACTATTAAAGGCAATATCAATTCACCACTGGCTAGCCAGGCAACAGTTCTTGATGATTGAGAATAATCTTCCTGAACATACGGCAGTGCAAAAATAGGTAATAAAGCAGCCGTGCCTGCATAAAGAAATCCCATCATCCAGCTGGAACCCATAAGACCAGGTGCGGTCACCAGATAGCGGTAAAAAGAAATATCTTCAACAACATCATAGTCTGGTAGATCCGTCATATTCCACAATGGAATTGCAGCCGCAATTGATATCAGAGCTGAAACATAAAAGCCTCCTCCGGATTCAACTGATATAAAAGACATGATGAGTACGCCAATAATAAACCCCAAAGATATAATTGATGAATACACTGCAATAACTTTTCCACGATGTTTATCTTCAGTAAAGGCATTAATCCAAACTTCACTTAATAACCAAATGCCTGTAGCAGCAATACCGATAATGAATCGTAAAAAAAACCAAAGATAAATGTTTTTAAATGCTGGTAAAAATAGAATCGAAATTGGCAAAACAATTAAGCAGAATCTCATGATTTGCATTTGACCGAAACGATTAATTAATTTAGAGAAGAAGGGGGTTATTATTACTGTAGCTAATCCAACCATGGACGCAGAAAAACCGATCACCACTGATGTGACACCCCATGTTTTAAGGGTTAAAGAGCTTAAAGGGAGATTAATACCAACCATGACACCAACCAGTGCTATTGCTGTCATTACTTTAGCGAGTGATTTGAGGTTATTCTGTTTGCTCACTTGGTGAGCTTTCTGGATTGAAATTCTTTTTTACCTGCCTTAATTAATTCGAGTAACTCAAGTGATCGCCCACCAACTTGCTTAGCTAATCGTTCAACTTGGCCCTGGGTTGCATTCTTCCACTGCTGGCGTTGTTCATCATTCAGTTCATAGACTGTAATACCCATTTCTGCAGCTTTAATTAAATCCTCAGCGGCTTCAGCCCTCAATGATCGTCTTGATTCATTCGCTTGAGGCCAAGCTTTTTGAATTATCAGTTGTTGTTCGTCACTAAGCTCATCCCACCATGCCTTTCTCGCAACCATAATAGACATCCCAAGTGAATGCTCAGTCAAAGTGTAATGTGGTGCCTCTTGATCTTTTCCAGTTTTTACATAAAGAGCCACTGAATTATCGCCTGCCTCAATTAAATCAGTTTGCAGTGATTGTACAATCTCACCATAACCCATTGGTATTTGGTCCGCCCCTATAGCTTCAGCAAAATAACGGGAACTTAAACTCGCAGAGACCCGATAGCGTTTTCCTTTAGCATCTTCAGGGCTCAAGATTGGTTGTTTTGCATAAACATTATGGAACCCGATTTCACTCCAAGCAATAAACTGTAAACCTTTCTCTGCTAATAAATCAGTAAAAATAAGGGTCAAATAATTATCATAAACAAAGTCTGCCTCTTCAGCACTATCGAACAAATAAGGTGCGTATAATAATGCAGCTTCTGAGACCAATGTTGAAATAATAATTGCTGAGAGATTAGCAAATTGAACTCGGTTTCTTCTAAGCCCTGAAACCAGATTCTCTTCAGAGCCTAGTTGACCATAAATTAGCATTTTGGTTGCCATCTCAGGTAAGCCTTGTGTTACAGCCTGCTGAAAATCTAAGAAATGCTGCTCCCCAACAGTATTAGGTATCCCTGTCCCACCAACTGTCATTGACAAAGTGTTATCTTGCTGGCTTGTATCACAAGCCATGACAGAGAAGATAACAATAAGTGGTAAGAATAATTTATATTTCATAGTTAAGCTCAATGGAGAAAAATCATTGTCTCATTTGGCCGAGTTGGCGTCTACCAAGGAATCCGTTAACATATGCCTTGTAAAGTTTATAAAGGCTCCTTATGTCATCAATAAGAAAATCTAATCACCTCATAAAATCATCAGAAATGACCCCTGAATCTGTTTATCTAAATCGTCGCTCGGTTCTACAAACAATTGGCACGTTATCAACAGGGCTCGCAGTGAATTTATTTGTAAATCACAGCATTAATGCGAATGAAAGCCAATTGACTGTTTCTTCTAATAAAAAATATTCCACCACAGAATCTCTTAATAGTTATGAAGATATCACCACATATAACAATTTTTATGAGTTTGGCATGCAAAAAAGTGATCCCTATACTTATGGCAGTCAATTCGAACCGAAACCATGGTCAGTCAAGGTTACAGGTGAAGCCAATAATAAAGGGGTCTTTGATATTGATGATCTAATAGACGTCAATGCTCTAGAAGAAAGAATATACAGATTGAGATGTGTTGAAGCTTGGTCAATGGTGATCCCTTGGGTAGGTATCCCGCTAGCAAGTATTATTAAAAAATTGCAACCCACACTCAATGCTAAGTACGTTGCTTTTGAAACTGTGTATAGGCCTAAACAAATGCCAGGCCAAAGAAGACGAATTCTAGACTGGCCTTATATTGAAGGATTAACAATAAAAGAAGCCATGCACCCTTTGACTATTATTGCTGTTGGTTTATACGGTAAGGAATTATTGAATCAAAATGGTGCACCCATGCGTTTAGTGGTTCCGTGGAAATACGGATTTAAAAGTATTAAATCCATTAATAAAATACATTTTCAATCAAAACAACCGTTAACCAGTTGGAATATTTCAGCTCCAAATGAATACGGATTCTTAGCTAATGTCAATCCAGAGGTCGATCATCCAAGATGGAGTCAAGCTAGAGAAAGGAGAATAGGTGCTGGGTTCTTTGGAACTAAGCAACCCACTCTTATGTTTAATGGTTATGCGGAAGATGTCGCGAATCTTTATAATGGTATCAATCTTAGGCGTAATTTCTAAGACATATTACAAGTTAAAGAACCATGAAAACCATAGTGAGAATTATTCTACTAGTGAGTTTTTTACCCTTTGTTCTGCTTAATCTTAAAGCTTTTGGGTTGCTTGGAGGACTGGGTGCGAATCCTGTAGAGGCAATCATCCATGACACAGGAATATGGGGCATCAGATTTCTGATCCTAACCTTGACACTAACACCCTTGTATCACTATTCGAAACAAGAAGTGCTTAGAAAATTATCAAAACCAATTGGCCTGGTTGCTTTTTTCTATGTTTTAAATCACTTTCTTTGTTATGCCATTATAGATCAAGCAGGTGATCTTGGTGTGATTGTGATCGATATTATAGAAACTCCATATCTGATTGTTGGTTGGGCAGGTTTTTTATGTCTGTGTGCAGTCGGATTAGCTTCATTTAATTCATTCCAAGAGTGGTTTAATAAAAACCGATCAACCATCAGTGGTTTGGTCTATTCTGCTGCCGTATTAGGTGTTTGGCACTTCTACTGGCAAGAAAAGGTTATTAGCTATGAAGCTGTTATTCACTCAGTTTTAATGACGTTACTTGTTCTTTGGCGTCTTAGAATATCAACTGGAAAATCTCCTAGTTGATATCGTCAACTACCCAATTTAGTAAAGCCTCTCGAAACAGTGAAACACGATATGAATAATCAGGAATATCATTGTGAATAAAAACAAATATATATTCCTTCCCAGACAAACCAGTGATAAATCCTGCTAGGCCACTAACCCCATCCAAAGTTCCTGTTTTGAGTTTGAGTCTCTGCTTTAATAAATCACTTTGATATTTATCCTCAAGAGTTCCATCAACACCAGAGACAGGCAATGCATTGAGCAAGATGTCAGATGATGAATGTTGCTTCATTGCTTGAAGTAAATCCAAAATGGTTGATGGCCTTATTTTTGTTTTCCTAGAAAGCCCAGAACCGTTTTCAACAAAAGCACTGTTTGTCATGTTGATACCATTCTTACTCAACACCTTCTTCATAATCTTTCTTGAGGCTTTATAGTTTTTCTTTCCTAATAAAGATTGGTTCAAACTTAAGAAGATATGTCTGGAGATTAAATTATCACTTTCCTTAATACTTTCAGGTGCAATTTCTGCAAGCATTGCCGAGTCAAAAGAAACTAATGGTTGATCAAACAATGTGGCATTACCTTCCCTTATATAGCCCTTAAAGCTACCTCCCGATTCTAACCACAACCGTTTAAAAGCACCAAAAAAATAATGGTTAGCATCTGTCAATGAGATATCATGCTCAAATACATCACAATTCTCAGGGTACATACCAGTCAATACGATAACAGTATGAGGCGGGTATTTTTCTTGAATGATCTCGGTAAAATTAACATCATCTCTAAAATTACCACAGGACCCTGCTACCATTTCTAATTGATTAAGGAAAGAGACGCCTGCTGGTAAAAAAACAGGTTCTATTTGGATAGTGTTTGTAGATTTTTTCGTAACAGTAAAGTCAATCTTATTGGAATTAACCAAAAAAGAAGTGTGCATGACATTATATGGACGCAGAGGATCATCATCAAAGACTGCAGTGGAAATTTGAGGTTGTTGGAAAAATTCCTGTTCAATAATCAAACCATTATTAATGGTATGAATCCCTAAACTTCTCAATTCTCTGATCATCTGTTTTAGACGCTCTATGCTTATATAAGGATCGCCACCACCTTTAAAAATTAGCGTATCTATATTGCCATCATTAATAGAACCTGAACTGAAGACTTCAGTGGTCCAATTAAAATCAGGTCCTAGATAGTCTATACCCACATAGGCTGTAAATAGTTTTGTAATTGAGGCAGGGTTTCTATAAACGTTTGGGTTGAGATTAATTAACCTAATTTCTGAACCAACGGGCTGGACGATAATGCTTAGATTATCCAAAGGAATATTATATTTAGATGCTAACGATTCAATCTCTTTGGGCATTGTATTTTTTGCGTAAGTAGAAACATTTGTCAACAAGACAAAAATTAATGGCATAAGAAAAAATGTTTTTTTATTGACGCAAAGATTAAGCATCAAAGAAGTTTACTTGTAGTCGTCAAGTAACTTCTTCAAAGCTTTTGAGCCTGGACATAAATCGTCAAAAGTAACTTGATTAAGTGGCTTGGTAATGGTGTTCTCTGTTTCTGTAAAATCTGGTTGAGATTCATCAATGTATAGGAGTCCCGTTAATAATTCTCCCCTGTCTGAAGCGTCTTTAATACTCCTGAACGCATGACCTCTATCCAGAGGACTATAACTATCATCAGCTTTATGCAGAACAACCTTACCGCCTTCATGGAGATCAACCTCAATACTTGTTCCTTCATCATACTGTATCTCTATTTCATTGAAGGGGGGGATGTAATCAGTATAAACAGCTTCTCGTTTTGTTTCTCTTGTGCTCATATAACTCTTTGTAGAGCCTTCATGATCATTGAAAGTTACGCACGGTGAGATAACATCAATGATGGCAAATCCTCGATGCATAAGCCCAGCTTTAAGCAATGGAACTAATTGATCTTTATCACCTGAAAAACTTCTAGCAACAAAAGTGGCGCCAAGTGAAATAGCAACTGTGCACGGATCAATAGGTGTTTGTAAATTAGATGCACCTTTTTTTGCTGTTGAACCTACATCCGCTGAGGCAGAGAATTGCCCTTTAGTTAAACCATAAACACCATTGTTTTCAATGATATAGAGCATATTAAGATTTCTTCTGATGGCATGGGAAAATTGTCCCATTCCAATAGACAATGTATCGCCATCACCAGAAACACCTAAGCATAATAATTCACTATTAGCAGCATTTGCTCCAGTCGCCACAGAAGGCATACGGCCATGCACAGCATTAAATCCATGTGACTGGCTAGCAAAATAGGCAGGGGTTTTTGATGAGCAACCAATACCACTTAGTTTGATCATTCTATGAGGCTCTATATTTAAATCAAAAACCGTTTGGATAATTGCCCCAGTAATCGAGTCGTGTCCACAACCAGCACAAAGAGTGGACATTACTCCCTCATAATCATCAAAAGTCATACCCAGTTTATTCCTAGGATCATTGTCTCTTATAATTTTTGGTTTCTTTATATAGCTCATGCTGCTTTTCCTGAATTAATTTCCAGTTGAATCTTTTCCACAACATCTTTGGGAAATATTGGTATTCCGTTATAGAGTCGTATAGATTTTATTTTCTTTGGATCAACTTCAGTCTCTGAAATCAATAATTTTGATAGCTGGCCATCACGATTCTGTTCAACAACAAAAATCATTTTATGAGCATCGAGGAACTTTTGAACTTCTTTTGTAAATGGAAAGGCCTTGACTCTTAAGTAATTTAAATTCTGACCTTGTGTTTTCAAAATATCTCGTGCTTCACGAATAGCATCATCGCAACTACCAATACTGATAATTCCAAAATCATTCTTTTTTGAGAATGAAACAAGAGGTTTGGGCACCATAGTCTTGGCTGTTTCCCATTTAACCAATAAACGATCAACTACATCTTGATATTCAGATGCATTCTCTGTGTATCCACCAAACCTATTATGTCCAGAACCCCTAGTAAAATAAGATCCTTTAGGGTGTGTTCCAGGTATAGTTCGATATGGCACTCCATCTCCATCAACATCAAGGTAACGATGAAATGTATCCAGATTTTCTATCTCTTCAGAAGACAACACCTTTCCTCGATTTGGTTTAAACGTATCATCCCATTCTAAGTCTTTAATCATCCAGTCGTTCATGCCAATATCAAGATCACTTAATACAAAAACAGGTGTTTGCAATTGTTCTGCAAGGTCAAATGCTTCTACTGAGAGATAAAATGCTTCTTCTGGATTTGCAGGGTATAAGCATATGTGTTTTGTATCTCCATGCGAAGCATAAGCACATATACTGATATCACATTGCTGGGTTCTAGTAGGCATACCCGTAGAAGGGCCTGTTCGTTGAACATCAAAAATGACGGTGGGTATTTCAGTGTAGTAACCAAACCCTATAAATTCACTCATCAAGGAAATACCTGGACCACTGGTTGGTGTGAATGATCTAGCACCATTCCAACCTGCGCCTAACGCCATACCGATTGCTGCTAGTTCGTCTTCAGCTTGAATAATGGAGTAATTATTCTTCTTGGTGTCCTTGTCTTGCCTAAAAAAAGAACAATATTTAGTGAAAGCATCCATTAATGAGGTTGAAGGAGTAATTGGGTACCAAGAGCCCACAGTTGCTCCAGCATAGACACAGCCTAGTGCGGCTGTGGCGTTACCATCAACCATAATGTAACCATCTGTCTTTTTTGATGCCTTAGTTTTAAAAGGTAGTGGGCATTTGAAATTATCTTTTGCGTAATTAAAGCCCATATCAAGTGCAGACTTATTAGCGTCAATAAGATGGGTTTTTGAGCCAAAGGTGTCTAATAGTAATTGCTCGATTACACTAACATCCATCTCTAAAAGTGCAGCGAGTACCCCAACATAAGTAGTATTCTTCATCAAAGTCCTAGAACGAGCTGTATCAAATTTCTGATTACACATCGTTGCAAGCGGCACACCAAGAACGGTGACATCATCTCTAATCATTAACTCTTCTCTTGGCCAGGAAGAATCATAGATAAGATAACCGCCAGCTGACACTGCCGCTAAATCTTCAGCATAAGTCTGTGCATTCATTGCAACCATAATGTCGACACTGCCCGAAGGTGCTAGATAACCTTTGTCGCTAACTCTAACTTCATACCAGGTCGGTAAACCTTGAATATTAGATGGGAAATAATTTTTTCCAACAACGGGTATACCCATTCTAAAAATACTCTTCATAAACATGCCATTTGCACTGGAAGAACCCGTACCGTTTACATTAGCAAACTTCACGGTGAAATTATTATGGTTAGCTTTACTCATTAGATTGCTTTTTTCGATTCAATCCTTTTGGATAATTGACCTTCATCAACTGCATAGGGGATCTCAAGTGTAAACTTTTTCATATCAAATGCTGCAGTTGGACAGCGTTCTGCACAAAGCCCACAATGTATACAAACGTCTTCATCTTTGACCATAACTCTTGCTGTTTGAGGTAATGCTTCTGAAACAAAAAGTGCCTGCTCTATATTATTTGCAGGGGTTTTTATATTTTCTCTAAGTACTGCTTCATCTGCATTCTCTGAAATCATCAAACAATTAACTGGGCATACATCAATACATGCATCACATTCAATACAGAGTTCGGCAACAAAGTCGGTCTGAATATCACAATTTAGACAACGCTCTACTTCTTTTTTAAATTGCCCTGGTTCAAAACCTAATTCAACTTCTATGCTGATATCTTTGAATCTTTTTTCCATAGGAACAGTTGGTACTTCGACTCGATTCTCATAACCATAGTCATTGCTGTAGGTCCACTCGTGTATACCCATTTTTGCAGTCACTAAATTCATTCCGTAGGGGAGCCTTTCTGTGAGAGATTCATTATGACAATACTTATGCATTGAAATAGCAGCTTGATGCCCATGTTCAACTGCCTCTATAATATTTTTTGGGCCAAAGGCTGAATCCCCACCAAAAAATACTCCAGGGATAGTTGATTCATAGGTATTAGTATCAACAACTGGCACTTCCCACTCATCAAAGTCTAGGCCTAAATCGCGTTCAACCCATGGAAAAGAATTTTCTTGGCCTATTGCTAAGATGACTGTGTCACACTCTATAATAACTTCATCCACTTTGGTTGACTTCAATCTACCATTCTCATCTGTGTCCCATTCAAGAACACTAAATTTCATCCCAACTAATGTGCCATTTTCTACTATGTATTCTTCAGGCGAATGATTCAAAACTAATTCAACATCTTCTTCTAATGCAGGTTCTAGCTCCCAATCTGACGATTTCATTCGATCTCGAGTGCCTCGATACAAAACTTTAACGTTTTTTCCACCAAGTCGAAGTGATGATCGACAACAATCCATTGCTGTATTTCCACCGCCAATAATTAAGACGCGCTCCCCCACAGAATCAATGTGTTCAAATGCCACCGATTCTAGCCAAGCGATACCCACAAATACTTGATCTGTATCATATCGCCCTGGCAGATCAAGCTCTCTGCCCTTAGGAGCACCAGTGCCTACAAAAACAGCGTCATAATCTTGTTCCAATAAATTTTTCATGCTCTCAATAGGATGATTCAAATATAGATTTGCTCCCCGCTCAACTATTACATCAAATTCTTCATCTATGACTTCAGGAGGCAACCTAAATTTAGGAATATTGCTTCTGATCAATCCACCCATTTCAGGTAAAGATTCGAAAATATCAATGTCGTAACCCAACGGTAAAAGATCATTAGCCACAGTCAGAGAAGCACAACCTGCCCCTATGCAGGCAATCTTCTTGCCATTTTTTTGTGTAGGTATGGGCAGTAGATGTTCTTTAAAATCTGCTTTTAGATCACCGGCTACTCTTTTAAGTCTACAGATAGCAACTGGCTCCTCTTCAACTCTTACCCTTCTGCAAACTGGTTCACACGGACGGTCACAAACGCGACCAAGGATACCCGGGAAAACATTTGATTCTCTATTTAATAGATAAGCCTGTGTATATTCACCTTGTGCAATGTGTCTAATATAACCAGGCACATCAGTATGAGCTGGACAACCCCATTGACAATCTACTACTTTATGAAAATATTGGGGATCTTTAGTGTTGGTGGGTTGCATGATGAAAGTGGTGCCTGACGTTTATTATATAACGTTATATATTTTCGAAAATTTAACTACAAAAGTTTTCAGTTTCTATTTATCTCACAACCTAAAAGGTTAGAAGTGAAAATTACCATATCCTGATTGGAAAAAAAACGATATTTTATATCCTATTCTGAGAAATAATCTTTATTCAAAATCAAGGCGTATTCCTGAGGGTTCTGTAAGGATATTCCCCGTATCATAAACTAATTGTCCATTAACAAATGTCTTATTTATCATAGAGTTAAAAGTCTTGTCCACAAATGGACTCCAAGAGCATTCGTAGAGAATACTTTCCGAGCTAACATGGGTTTTACTATCTAGATTAACCAAAACAAGATCCGCCCAATAATCTTCTCTGACAAACCCGCGATCTTTGATGCCATAAATCTCTGCAACATTGTGACTGGTTTTAGCTGCAATGGTTTCTAGAGTTAAGTGTCCTTGATGAAAAAACTCAAGCAGCAAGAGCAACGAATGCTGAACTAAAGGTAATCCAGATGGGCAATCTGGATAAGCTTTTTTCTTCTCTTCAAAAGTATGAGGAGCATGATCAGTTGCAATAACATCAAGACCATTGTTGTTGAGGGATTCCATCAAAGCAGTTTGATCACTTTGAGTTTTGATAGCTGGGTTACATACAATGAATTGTTGAAATTCATCATAATCAGAGTCATTGAAATACAGATGATGCACACAAACCTCAGCAGTGATATTTTTCTCTCTATGATCTTTGTTCTCAAATAAAGAAAGTTCTTTAGCACTTGTCAAGTGTAGAACATGAAGTTTAGAACCAAATTTTTTTGCAAGTGCAACAGCTTTTGATGAGGATTTATAACAGGCTTCAACTGATCTGATATTGGGATGTTCTGAGACGGGAATAGGCAAATTTCCATATTGTTTACGCATAAGCTCCAAATTTTTATTAATCAAAGGAGTGTCTTCACAGTGGGTAGCAATCAGCACTGGTGAATCAGAAAAAATTCTTTCAAGAGCGTTGTCATTATCCACTAACATATTGCCGGTTGAAGCTCCCATAAAGACCTTTACCCCACAAGCTTCGCCTTTTTTTAAATTCTTTATTTCCTCTATATTATTGTTAGTAGCTCCTAAGTAAAATGCATAGTTTGCATGAGCCTTACCTTCTGCTAATAGATATTTTTGCGACAGAAGATCTCTAGTAACTGTCGGTGGGTTGACATTAGGCATGTCCATGAAAGAGGTTACTCCACCAGCCACGGCTGCTGCTGATTCTGAACGAATACCGCCTTTATGAGTTAAGCCTGGTTCACGAAAATGCACTTGGTCATCAATTAAACCTGGCATTAAGTATTGTCCTTTGGCGTCAATAACTTCAGTGTTTGAATCAATTCTTATTTGGTTATCAATTCGCTTAATTCGACCGCTATCAATCAAAATATCTCGTTGATTAATAGATCCTTCATTGACTACATTAGCATTGATTATTGCTATGGATTGTTTGCTCATGGCGTTATTATAACAGTCTAGTTTATCAATGGATTTTTAAGAGTGAATTATTAGCTATGAGATTAAAATTAAAAAATCTTTTTCATGGATGGTATGTCGCCTTAGGGTGTTGCTTGATTTATTTCTTTGTCAATTCTATGACGCTGTTTGTCCCTCAAACTCTTTTCCCAAGGTTAATGGAGGAATTTGCTGTCAATGAGGCAGAAATTAGTCTAACGGTTGCTAGAACTCTTTTATTTGCATCTATCTTCTCTCCAATCTCTGGAATATTAATTGATAAATATGGTGCCGTTACAGTGCTAAAAGTGGGTGTTATCATCATGGGATTAATCTACGGTTTCTATCCATTTGCAACATCCATTGACACACTCTATAGATTACATTTCTTAATGGCCATAGGCCTAGTGTGTTCCGGGTTAGGGCCGAATGTGATCATAGTATCTAATTGGTTTAATGAGCATCGTGGCAAAGTTGTTGGTATGTTAGTTGCAGGTTCGAGCCTAGGCGGAGCCACTCTTCCTCTATTCATCTCACCCATTGTCAACGCACCAGGTTGGGGTTGGCGTTGGGGGTATGGGATATTGGCAATTCTTTTTTGGGTTTTTGCTGTGATCCCCGCCTACACATTTATTCGACCAAATCCTCAATCAATGGGGCTACATCCAGATGGGCTTGACCATGCGCCTAAACAGTTAAATGAAGCCTCATCAGGGGTCAACTTCATTGATGCTCTTAAATCTCGGGCCTTATGGTGTCTTGGGATTGGATCAGCTTGTTTATGGTTTTCAATTCAAGGTTTAAATAGTCAAATCACAATTTTCTTTGAGCAAGAAGCTGGTTACACTGCTCAACAAGCTGTGATCTTGTTTTCAACATTGTTTTGGTTTAGTTTTTTTGGAAAATTTGCTTTCGGAGCATTAAGTGACAAAATACCAAAACAACGGGTCTTTCTAATGACCTCTTGTATCCTTTTTATAGGCTCTTTACTTCTTTTCGAAATTAATAATGGTCAGCTAGATTTCACACAAAATCACACCCAGTTAACTTTGTTCACAATCCTATTTGGTCTGGGTTTTGGTGGAAGCTTTAGTATGATTCAATTGGTTGCATTGGAAATATTTGGAAAAGCTTACCTGGGCAGAATCTTAGGATTAATTACCTTAGTTGATGGCATGGGTGCTGCTCTTGGCACCAAACTATTAAGTGAACTTAAGATCAGTACTGGAAGTTATTTTGTCCCCTTTGTTCTTGTCTCATTGGTAACATTTTTTGCCATTATTAATGTTTTCTTGATTAAACCTATAAAAACTGAATCACAAACATCGAGCTAATGTTTGTCATCAATTGCCTTTAGCGTTAGTCTTAAATACTTGTTTATGGCGAAGAAATATAAATCATTCACAATAAAAGAAATGACTGCTTCACTTGGTGCTGAAGTTGTCGGCTTGGATATCACATCTAAACTATCCAAAACAAAACTTAATGAACTTCATCAAGCTTGGTTAGAACACCAAGTTTTGTTCTTTCGAGATCAGCCTTTTACTCCTGAGCAACATGTCAGCTTTACAAAAAACTTTGGAGAACTCCAAGGGCCTGGCTACATGCCCACATTGGACGGCTTCCCTAATGTCTATGTTCAAGAATATCCAGCCCTGTATAAAGGCATTGTTTCTGATGTTGACTGGCATATTGATGCTTCTTTTATGAAAAAACCCTTAAAGGGGGCAGTACTCCATGCTCTAAATGTACCGGCTACTGGTGGTGATACAGCATGGGTTAATTTATACAAAGCCTATGATCTACTCTCTAAACCTATGCAAAAACTCTGCTCAAATTTGACAGCAGTGCATGATAACTTTTATAAGAATCTAACCAATGTGTTAGATAACTACGGTGCAAAAGGTTATGAAATGGCAAGGCAAGCCACTCCTCCTTCAGTTCATCCTTTGGTCTGCAAACATCCTGAAACAGGGAAAAAATGTCTTTTTTATAGCGAACTAATGGTCTCTCATTTTAATGAATTAAATGATGAGGAAAATAAAGTAATAAAAGAATTTCTGGTTAACCATATTAAAAAACCTGAATTGTATTGCCGTTTTAAATGGGAAAATGATTCGGTAGCATTTTGGGATAATCGTTGCACAGCACATAAAGGTATATTTGATTTTGGTCAAGAACATCGGCTCATGCATAGGGTGGCTATTCAAGGGGAAACAAAACCTAAGAACTAAATATGTGGATTAAAAAATTTCATAAAGATGATGAAGATGATAAAAGATCACCTATTCCTACCCAGGTAATCTCTAACGAGGAATATCTTCCTAGACCACAGACCAAACAACAAAAACAAGTTGAGGATCTTATACAGTCTCTCGCTGATAAATACGGTAAAAAAGTCGGGCTCTCTAGAAGAGAACTATTAAAGACTGCCAATGGAATGGCCATTGCTTTTGTTGCCATGAACCAAATTTTTGGGAAATATTTTAATGTTCAAGCAGAAGAAATGGTTGACCAATCAATGATTGAAGAATTATGGCCAAAAAATGAGTTTATTTTTGATGTTCAAACTCACCATGTTGCAACAGGGAAAACAGAGCCTTTAGGTTTTAGAATCATGGCTTGGCCATTTAATGAAGAATTAAAAGGTCAGCGACCTCAAAAAGATGATCTGAGATTCAATAATTATGTCAAAGAAGTGTTTTTGGACAGTGAGGTTTCAGTTGCTTGTTTAAGCGGTATTGCATCCAAAGTCCTGGATGTGATTAATGTTGACGAAATGGTTGATGCAAGAAACACTGTAAATGCGATGTCGGGGTCAGAACGTATGATTTGTCATGGTCCTATCGCTCCCTACATACCTAACTTTCTAGAAGAAGCTGAACGACAAGCATTGGAACTTAACATAGACGCTTGGAAATTTTATACCGGTGT
>CAYVTR010000014.1:31408-48477 GCA_964454905.1 uncultured Woeseia sp.
CTGAACGACAAGCATTGGAACTTAACATAGACGCTTGGAAATTTTATACCGGTGTCTTTGCTAAAGACGGTGAGTATCAATGGTGGATGGATGATGAGGATCTAATTTATCCATTCTATGAAAAAATAAAAGCTTGGGGAAAAACCACAGTCTGTGCCCATAAAGGCTTACCCTTCAGGCAGCCGAGACCAGGGGAAACAGATTACACACACCCCAGAGATATTAAAAAAGCTTCATTGGATCACCCTGATCTAAATTTTGTGGTGTATCACTCAGGCTTTAAAGATCAACACATGGATTTGCCACCCGAAGATGTCTATCTAGATGACAATGCTTATTTACCCTACACCACTGATCTATGCAATGACCGTTTAGCAAATCCAAAAATGACTAATGTCTATATGGAACTGGGCACAACTTTTGGGCACACAGTTATCACTCATCCAAAAATATGTGCTCATCTCTTAGGTCAAATCATTAAAGCATTCGGAGTAGATCATGTTCTCTTTGGCACAGATTCAATATGGTGGGGATCACCTCAATGGCAAATTGAAGCATTGAGAAGATTTCAAATTCCTGAAGAGATGCAAGAACAATACGGCTATGCGCCAATCTCTGATGAAGACAAATCAAAAATTCTTGGACTAAATGCGGCTAAGCTCTACGACGTAAATGTTGAAGACAGAAGACAACAAATTATTACAGATCGAATGACTCAATTAAAAGAAGTCTATTTAGCTGAAGGCGGCAAACCAAGCAACAATGTCTACGGCTGGGTGATGAGTTAATGCTCACTCTTGTTTTTTAAAGAGAGGGTTTTCCCTTGCATATGATCTGTATCCTTAATCCCTAAAATATCGGCAATAGTGGGAGCTAAATCTATTTGGTGAACTGATCCTAATGCTTTAGGCTCAATCGCTGCGCCGATGGCATAAAAAATACCTTTCATATCGGCTAGTTGAGGCGAATAACCATGCATACCCTTGGGTTGAGCATTAACATTGTTAGTAAACATATTGGGTGGATCAGTTATTAAGACGATATCTCCAGTTCTGGTTGGGTGATTCAAATGGAATGATTTTGGTAAATCATGCTTATCATAAGCTTGGATGTTGGCTTGTTTAGAAAAAAAACTGAGCGCTGCTACTTTGCTCTTTTGATCCATAAACAAATGTGCAACTGCCGGCCCTGAAGAAGCTGTTATTTCGATTCCAGATTGCTTGATTAAATCTCCAAGCATTATGTAGTTTGACACCTCTGTCATTCCATGATCACTAACCACAAATAATGAAATATAGTCCCATGCGTCTCTTTTATCTATCTCATTTAAGAGTTCTCTAAGCAAGTGATTTTGACGCAATATTTGTTTTTTTATCAATGGACCGGTTGGCCCTTCTTGATGAGCAATGATATCAATACCATCCCAATAACTCATGATTAACCTTGGTCGAGCCTTGTCATCCAAATCAAGCCATTCTGTGATTTGCTTAATCTTTGTTTCTTCTGAAACACTTTCATCAAATGGTGCTTTTCTAAAAGAAGCACCAACATTATTCCAGTCAGTTTCTGAGCCTACCCAGAAAAAAACAGCGGCAGGAATTCCCGCCTGTTCTGCTAAAACCCAAATGGGTGGGACATCAATCAAATCACCTTGATCTGGGTAGTTAAAATAACCTTCCTTGCTATCATAAAATGAATTATGAAGAATGCCGTGTTGGTCAGGATAAACCCCAGTTGCTAAAGAAACATGACCAGGATATGTGGTGGATGGATACACAGGAATCAAATGCTCTGCTTTTAAGCCCATTGTTGCAATACGCTCAAACGCATCTAAGTCACTAATCTTTGATATATCATGCCGCATGCCATCCATAGAAATAACAATCACTGTGGCTTCTTTCTCAGCAAAAACATTACTGGCAAAGAATAAGACAATAGAAAATACTATTGTTGATAATGCTTTCATAAGTTAAAAAGGTTTCTTAAATCTCAATGTAAAGCGGTCACTTTCACCAATATTTTCAAACACAATCTTCTCATCATCATTCAGACCTTCATAGGTTGGTGGCAATGTCCAAACCCCGTCTCTATGATTCTTGGAATCCTTAGGATTGGCATTAATTTCTGATGATGCCTCCAAGATAAAACCAACTGATTCAGCAAGCTCAATCATAAACTGTTCATTAACATAACCTGATGTAGCCTTAGGGTCTTGGGCAATTGCTGGGTCTCCTCTGTGCTCAACAACACCTAATGTACCGCCAGGTTTCAGCGCCTTAAAGAAGGCTTGTAAGGCAATGGTTTCCTGACCTCTTGCCATCCAATTGTGGATATTTCGAAAAGTCAGAACCATGTCAGCTGTTCCAGGGTTAGTGATTTCAGTTCGGTCCGGTAACTCAAAAATTCCGTGCTCTACATTGCCATATAATTCTGGGTGATCATTAAGTTTGCTTAAAAATAGTTGGGCCATTCTTTTAAAATAATCTCGGTCAGAATTTATATCAAAAGAGGCTGAAATATACTGGCCTGAATCATTAAGATAAGGAGCTATAATTTCTGTGTACCATCCCGCTGATGGCCAAACCTCGATCACGGTCATCTCTTCCTCAATCCCAAAAAAATCCAATGTCTCTTTAGGGTGCCGATAAATATCTCTTGATTTGTTTTTTTCTGACCGATGACTGCCAGCTATCACTTCATCCAATGAATGTGCATAAAGTGCGGTTGGCTGCGTACAAAGAATCAATAAAGACAATATTTTAGCTATCAATTGACGGGGCATCATGTTCTCCTTTTATAATAAATTATCTAATTTTTTTACGGCTCATCACTGCCAATGCTGGTGCCAATATAACACCTGCTACGAAACCGCCAATATGAGCTCCAAAAGCGATCCCACCTCCAGACCCTCCAGAGGCGCCATTGATCAATTGCAGTGCAAACCAAAATAATAACACCACAAACGCAGGAAGCTTTAAGACTTGGATAAAAAAACCAAAAGGAATCGCGACTCGGACTGATCTTTTTGGGAAAAAAACAATATAAGCACCTAAGACACCGGATATAGCGCCACTTGCACCAATCATTGGTATTGTTGATGAGGGGTCAGGTAAAGCCTGAGACAATGCTGCAATAACACCACAGACGCAATAAAAAATGATAAACATAGGTTTGCCCAATATGTCTTCAATATTGTCTCCAAAAATCCATAAATACAGCATATTGCCAATCAGATGCATAAACCCTCCATGTAAAAACATAGAAGTGATTAAGGTTAACTCTGGGCTAATCCATCTGAGAGCTTCAGGCAATAAAGCCCCTTGCAAAAGACTGGCAGGAATGACGCCTAATGCAAGAATGGCAGCTCTGTTTGACTGCCCTAAACCCAATTGCCATAAAAAAACAATACAACAAATTACGATCAATCCAATCGTAATGATCGGCTTAGAATGAGTAGGGTTATCATCAGCTAAAGGGATCATAACTAATAATCGCAATTCGGCTTTTTCTCAACTTGGTTATAGGCCTCTAATGCATCAGCAAGCTGACTGGCAAGACCACTAATTCTATTAGCAGATGAAGGGTGAGTACTAGCAAATTCTGGCATCCTTTTTTCTGCATCTTTTTGCTTCATTTTTTTCCATAAGCTCATCGTTGCAATAGGGTTAAAGCCTGCTCTAGCCATCAAAATAATTCCAGATTTGTCAGCATCTGATTCTTGCTCTCGTGCATACGGTAAATTCAATCCATAAGTTGCCATAACTTGTGACATAGTGTTGATTGCACTGATTTTATTGTTGGCTTCATAAAGATCAGACTGTGTATAGATCGGCTTGCTGGCTATTTTGCTTGCGACCACAGCGGAGCCTATAAGTGCGCCTACTTCTGTACGTTTTGCTCGTTTTGCTCGTTCATAACTGTGTTTATTAGTCACGTGAGCTATTTCATGACCGATAACTGCAGCCAATTCATTGGGATTACTTGCAACTTCAAAAAGACCTGTATTAACTCCTATCTTACCAGCAGGAAGCACCACAGCATTGGCATCAGGATCTTGAAATACCTCAATTTCCCAATCAAAACTACTATAGGGCTCTTCTATTTGCTTAATGATATTTCTTGCAACACAACGAACCAAAGTTCTTTTTTTAAGATCCCTGGATATAGGGATAGAATTTATCATTTGCTCCCATTGTTTTTCAGATTGAACGACAATCTCTCTTTCACTAACAAGAAGAGCCGCATTAAGATTCATTGCAGACAGTAATAAGGCAATACTGAAGTTGAAAACGATTAATGTGTTTTTTCTCAGTCTAATCATTGGTTATTGTATTTAATCTTTTATATGACTGGTCTGCACGATAGCTTGATCTAACTAAGGGGCCTGCCACCACTTCTTTTAAACCTATTTGATGCCCCAAGAATTCATACTCTCTAAAAGTCTCTGGACTAATGTATTGCTCAACAGGCAAATGGTTCACTGTGGGTCTTAAATATTGCCCCAATGTGAGTATTTCGACACCGCTGTTAAATAAATCAGTCATAGTTTGTTTCATTTCTTCAACAGTTTCTCCTAAACCAAGCATTAAGCCAGATTTAGTGATTACATCTTGTTGAGCAGCATGCTCAAGCACTTTAAGAGTCTGCTCATAGCCCGCCCTAGGATCCCTGACCCGTGATGTAAGTCTTTCAACTGTTTCAAGATTTTGTGAAAACACATCCAGACCTGAGTTAAGTAGAATATCTAAATGCTCTAAATTACCACCAAAATCTGGTGATAAAACCTCAACGGTAACCGTTGGGCAAAGTGCCTTAGTCTCTAGAACGCATGACGCAATATGAGTTGCTCCCCCGTCTTCAAGATCATCCCTATCTACTGAGGTAATAACGACATAATCTAGGTTCATAAATGCCACTGTTTTAGCAATGTGCTCCGGCTCATAAGAATCCAACCAGCCGTTTGGATTACCAGTATCAACAGCACAGAATTGGCATGCTCTAGTACACACACTACCTAGCACCATCAAAGTAGCAGTTCTATCGTTCCAACACTCACCAATATTGGGGCACTTTGATTCCTCACAAACTGTGTTCAGTCGATATTCAGAAACTATGGATTTAAGATCATGAAAATTAGTTCCTCTAGGAAGGGGCACTTTAAACCAGTTGGGTTTGATTAGAGCCGTGTGGTCACTATTGATCTTGCGGTGTTTTATACCGTCTTTGACGGCTATTATTCCGTCTTTTTGCTTATATTTATTGCCACTCCTGACTTTATTCATTATGTGTTCACCATGCTTTTATAGCATTGTAATATTAGTAAAAATTATATGCAGTAGATCTTACTCAAATTATGATTAAAATATGTGTTTTTTTATGTGTTTCTACATCTGTTGTTTTATAACAAATATTATGTTTCAAATGCATAGTTCAAGCCTTTAAATACTAGCGGTTATATGTATACTCATCTTACGTATCACACATTTTTAAAGGTATTTGTGATGGTACGACGTATTTTTAACATAGAGAGAGAAAATAATGAATAAAACCAAATTGACTGCTTTACACAGGCTTTCTTTTGTCATATACCCTATGGCGTTCTTTTTAGTAAACACATCTTTACTAGCTCAAGAGGAAAGTGGTGAGGTAGAAGAAATTACAGTAACTGGCTCAAGAATCCAAGATTCAAACATAGTCAGTTCTTCACATATAACAACTGTAGACGCTGAAGCCATAGAGAATAGAGGTCTGACTAGGGTAGAAGACTACCTAAATGACTTACCACAAATTTCACCAGGACAAAGTATTACTAACTCCAACGGTGCAAGTGGTACAGCTTCTGTCAATCTAAGAAATATGGGTTGTGGCAGAACTTTAGTGCTTTTGAATGGCAGACGACTTGCCCCAGGAACTACTGGTGGCGGTAACTGTGCAGACTTAAACAGTATCCCTACACTGCTTCTGGATAAAGTAGAAGTACTAACAGGGGGTGCAACCTCTGTTTATGGTTCTGATGCTGTTGCAGGAGTTGTTAACTTTGTTCTTGATGATGACTTTGAAGGCTTTAGATCAAGTATTACTCATAGTTTCTATCAGCATAAAAACGACAATAGTGAACTCAGAGATTTAGTTGCATCATACGATTATGCATTAGCAGATAAGAACATCACAGTTGGAGATACCACAAAAGTAGCATTTGCTTTCGGTGGTGATATTGATAATGGAAGAGGACACATGACAGCTTTTGTAGAAAAAACTGACACGGACCCAATTCTTCAAGGTGATTTTGATATCTCAGCTTGTGCATTAAGAAGTGGTTATTCAGGTTGTGGTGGTTCTTCAACTATCCCTCCAGGACGATTTGCTGATTTTGGGTTATATGGAGCTTATGGTTTTACGCTAGCTGATGGTACCTCTCCAAGACTTGATCATAAAATAGTGGGCGATACTCTTATGCCTAGGGAAGGACAAGCTTATAACTACAACCCAACAAACTATTTCCAAAGACCTGATACTCGTTACAATGCTGGTCTATTTGGTCATTATGATATCAGTGATAATGTCACGGCCTATGTAGAATCCAGATACATGAAATCTGAATCAGTTGCTCAGATTGCTTATTCCGGAACATTTGGAAACATTACACGCTTTCCTTGTTATAACCCTCTAATGTCAGCACAACAACATGATGTGCTTTGTGGACAATGGGTTGGAATGGGTGGCGATCATGCTCCAGATTTTGCATCAGGAGCTGCCGCATTAGCCTACATTTCAGGTTTGGATATTGCTGTGGGTAATGGGGATATTATCGATTACGGTGCCCCAACTTATCACCTGAAACGTAATGTTGAGGGTAACCCAAGACAAGGTGCTTTCTTCTATAAGAACTTTGTAAACACTGCTGGTATCAGAGGAGATTTCAATGACAATTGGTCATATGATCTGAATGTTCAATCCACTCGAGTTGACTACCAAAACGAATACAGGAATGATTTATCAGTTACGGCTATTAACAGGGCCGTGGATGTTGTTTCAATTAATGGTGTACCAACATGTGTTTCTGCTTTAAACGGCACTGACTCATCTTGTATGCCTTATCCTTTATTTAATGGAGGTCTTCCGGGCGATGGTGGACTGCAAGGAGTATGGGACGGAGGTCAAGAACTTCAAAACTACATTGCAAATGCGACCTATATTAACGGTAATCTATCACAACTTATCACCGCTGGTTATGTGACTGGCGAACTCGGTTTCTCACTTCCTAAAGCACCGAGCAATGCTCAGCTTGTTGTGGGCTTTGAAAATAAGAAAATGAGTTCAGATTACAGGCCTGACTTATCAAGTAGGACTGGAGATAGATCTGGTTCTGGTGGCGCTACATTGCCACTAGCTGGTGAATATGATGTCGATGAAGTGTTCTTTGAAATGGCTTTACCGGTCAGAGATAACTTCAGTGTGGATTTAGGTGCTCGTTTTGCAGATTACTCAACTGGGGCGGATACTGAAGCCTTTAAGGTTGGTGCTTACTGGACTGTTAGTGAGAGTGTCTCACTAAGAGCTTCATTCCAAACTGCACAACGACATGCAACGATAGGTGAAATGTTTAGTGCGGTATCTGATGGTCTTGTTGACCTAGATTATGACCCTTGTGGAATGGATCCAGACACAGGCGCTGCGCCAATAGCATCAGCAGCTGCATGTGCACTGACAGGTCTTGCTTCAAATCTTTATGGTACTGATCTAAAATCACCAGCTGATCAATACAACATTAGAGGCGGTGGTAATCCAAATGTATTGCCTGAAGAATCAGAATCATTTACTGCTGGATTAATTCTTACACCAAATCGATTCCCAGGTTTAGCTTTAACAATTGATTATTTTGATATCACTGTTGAAGACGGTATTGGTGCAGTAAGTGCGAAGACTGCTTTAGATAAATGTATCGAAACTGGAGCAGATGGATTTTGTAATCTAATTAATCGACATCCTGTTAATGGAACCTTATGGTTAACTGGTGGTTATATCAGTACTCAGCTCACTAATATTAGTGAAGAATCCACAAGAGGTATTGATATCATCTTTGATTACACCATGGACACCAGATTTGGTTCACTAGCATTAGAAGGGGTCAGTACTTTCTTGGATAGCTATGAAATCATTGAGCTACCTGGAGAAGCTGCGATTACTTGTGCCGGAAATTGGGGTGGATCATGTGGTAAGAATCCAATGCCTGACTTTATGGGCACTTATACCGCGACTCTATCTACTAACAGGAATACAGATATTGTTCTAGGTCTTCGTCATTTAGGAGAAACAACCGATCTAAATGCTAATAGCATAGATTTTGACTCCTTTACGTATTTTGATTTAACTGCAAATTATTTTGGTATTAAAAATACTAAATTAACTGTAGGTATCAGTAATTTGATGGATAAAGAGCCAGGATATACTTCTGATGCAGGAACAGCGCCAGGAAATGGTAATACCTTCCCTGCCTATTTCGATGCCTTCGGAAGATATGTGTTCATAAATCTTACGTACGGTGTTAACTAGTAGTCAGTATAAAAGCTGAAGTAAGCTTAAAAGGGCGGTTATTAACCGCCCTTTTTTTATGGGCTTATAATTCAAAACTAGGGGTATCAAAAAAATATGCAACTTCTTGTGTCATCAACTAAGCTAAAAAAACTTCTAATGTTGCTGTTAATCACATCAGCCTTTATGGTGAAAGCAGACAATTATGCTCTAAGAGAGTTAGAGAACTGGGAGAAAAATATTATAAAAATAAGCAACTCTAGCGATATTTTGCATACATTTGAGGTTTATATTGCAGACTCTAATTCCAAAAGAAAAAAGGGATTAATGTATATAGAGAACTTACCCAATAATCATGGGATGCTTTTTAAATTTAATTCACCGAGAATAGCTTCAATGTGGATGAAAAACACCTATATTAGCCTCGACCTTTTATTTATCGATAAGAATCAAACCATAGTCAAGATCCATAATAATGCAGAACCATTTAATTTAAAGAGCATTTCATCAAAACTAAAAGTAAAATGGGTTCTAGAAATCAATGGGGGTTTGGCTGAAGAATTAGGAATAAATCCTGGCAATAAAATTATATTTTAATTCATATTTTTGTTTTTAAACAACACTTAATCCTCTCAATACCTCTTTTTTAGTTTTGAGATTAGCTGTGTGCAAGAAGATAATGCCACTAATTAATTTATATTCATAAAGAGGAATAGTTAAATGATTAGAAATAAACTCATTGGTTTAGTTTTTTCATTCATGGTTCTTGGATTAGCACCGTCTGCTTTCGCAGAAGATGCCACCAGTGGAACCTTGAATGGTAAAGTTCTAAGCGCATCTGGCGACGTCATCTCTGGCGCGAATGTTACCGTCTCTTCAGCATCAACTGGTGTATCAAGAAACTCTGTAACTGGATCAGATGGATCAATAAGCATGCCACTTCTGGCTGTGGGTACATACAGTGTATCGATTTCAGCAGGTGGTTATCAAACATTAAACGATAGCGTAAACGTAAGACTCGGTAACACATCTTATAACTTCGTTTTGGGTTCAAGCTCAATGGAAGAAATGGTGGTTACTGCAGGCGCACGGGAAGTTAAAGATTTTGACTCTACAACCACTGGAATCAGTGTGGATATTGATGAGTTAATCAATACAACGCCTGTTGCAAGAAATATTACTGCTATCCAATTGCTGGCTCCGGGAACTCAAAGTGGTGATTCTGCATTTGGTAATCTGGCCTCAATTGGTGGTTCTTCACCAGCTGAGAACGTCTATATAGTTAATGGCTTAAACACCACTAACTTTAGAAACTTTACAGGTTCATCTTCAGTGCCGTTTGAATTCTATGAGCAAGTTGAAGTTAAAACTGGTGGTTACCAAGCTGAGTTTGGTAAAGCCACAGGTGGTGTAGTAAATGCTGTAACTAAGAGTGGAAGTAATGATTTTGAATTTGGTATGAATGTCTCTTATTACCCTGACACCCTTTATGAAGACAAGCCTGATACCTATTCTTCTAGAAATCATCTTGATGAAAGAGAGTTAACTGAAATCAACGTCTGGGCTAGTGGTCCAATCGTCAAAGATATGTTGTTCTTTTACCTTTTAGTTAATCCAGAAGATAATGAGTACCTAGATACAGGTCTTACCCAACAGTATCGCTATAAAGCAGATGAAACCTTCTTTGGTGGCAAATTAGACTTCTACGCTGGTGATAGAGTGCATATTGAATACACTTTCTTCAATGATGATGCAGTAAATGTTGAAGACACATATTCTTATGATGCTGATACAGGTGAAACTTCTTTAGTTGGACCAAGTTTTTATAACATCGGCGGTGACAATCACATTGGGAAAGCATCTTTTCTAATTACTGATAATTTAACCGCGGCTATTACCTACGGTAGTAACGAGTACAACCGAACTACCTCTGGTGCTAATGATGCTTCGCCAGCATGTTATCTGCATCCTTCTAGCCCAGCAAACCCAGGAAGTGGATGGCTTCCATGTGGTACTTGGACAAACTGGATGATCAGTGTCGGTGACGATGAAAGAGAAATCATGCGTTATGATATCGACGCCTATATCGGCAAACATCATCTCCGATTAGGTTTTGAAGAAGAAGAATTAACTTCAGTTGATAATACTGTTCAATCTGGTGGATGGTACTATATGTATTTTAACTCTCCTGCATATTCTAGTTACACTGGAAACACTGTTGCCGGTCAATCCTATGTTAGGGAAAGAAGGTATGTCAACGGTGGTACATTTGCTACTGACCAAGAAGTTCTGTACCTACAAGACAGTTGGCAAGTTTCTGACCAATTGATGGTAAACGCAGGTATCAGACGATCAAGTTATGATAATAAAAATGCTAACGGTGAGACGTTTGTTAAAACTGAAGATCAAGATGCCATTAGATTAGGGGTTACTTATGATATCGATGGTGACGGTAACCGAAAGGTGTTTGGTTCCTATGGTGAATATTATTTACCCATCGCAGCCAACACTAACATTAGAATGGCTGGTGGGGAAACCTACATTCATAAATTCTATGAAACCACTGCTGATCAACACGGTTCTGATAATCCAACTTTTGGTACTCTAGTTGATACTGTTGTCTATGGTGACGGTTCAGTTCCAGACACTAGATCAACCACAGATAATTCTCTAGAGCCTATGTATCAAGAAGAGTATATCCTTGGGTACGCTCAAACTCTTGAAGGCGGGCTGCTTGATGGGTTTGATCTTGGTGTCACATACACTTCAAGAGAACTCGCTTCAACCATTGAAGACGTTGCAATTGATGCAGCTGTTCTTGCTTATTGCACTCAGAATAGTATAGCCGGTTGTGCTGATATCTGGACTGGTTTCCATCAATACGTGTTAACTAATCCTGGATCGGACATGAATGTGTATCTTCCTGAATTAGAAACTACTGTGGACCTTTCAGCAGCAGACCTTAACTATCCTAAGGTTAGTAGGAAATATGAAGCGGTGGTAATTGCTCTAGATAGACCATTTGATGGTGATTGGGGCCTAAGAGCATCGTACACTTGGTCAAGCACTAAGGGTAATTATGAAGGTACTGTTAAGTCTGATAATGGACAAGACGATGCCGGTATTACCCAAGACTTTGACCAACCAGGTCTTACTGACGGTTCATACGGTTATCTGCCAAATCACAGAAGGCACTTGTTAAAAGTTTTTGGAACAAAAGCAATTAATGACAAGATCACTGCAGGTATGGCATTTAGAATAGAATCACCAAGAAAATTCGGCTGTATTGGAACACATCCAACTGACGTTTTTGCCGCTGAATACGGTGACTCATCGTGGTACTGTAATGGCGCACTCACGCCAAGAGCGAGTGTGTTTGAAAGTGACACAATTGAAACCCTTGATGCGTTATTGACGTATCGAGTTTCTGATCGATTAATTTTCAGATTTGATGTGTTTAACATCTTTGACCAAGACAATGTAATCGACATGAATGAGTACGGTGAATCAGGTGGTGTTACAAATCCTAACTATCAATTGCCTACTAATTTCCAAACTCCGAGAAGAGTAAGACTTGGTATGCAATTTGATTTTTAAGATTTAGATTTCTTCGAAATCAAATAATAAAAAAGGGTGCTAATTTTATTAGCGCCCTTTTTTTATAGCGGCCCACGTCTGAGGATGGTCCACCATCTGGCTATATTGATAAGACTCATTAAGGACCCGGCAACATAAGTTAGTGCTGCGGCAGTAAGGATCTCTCTGGCAAACACATCATCACCCTCTATTAATATTTCTCCTTTTTCAAGCATCGGAAGCGCTCTTGTAAAACTTGCATTCCATTCTGTTGGCAATGTCACTAAATGTATTATGGTGCTCATCCCCATGGTAAGAAAACCCCCTAATAACATAATAAGCCCCGGCCCAGGTGCCCTAGTGATCAAGGAGACTATTGGTGCTGCCATTAATATTAAAGCCCCGAACCTTTGTGCTGGGGCCATTGTTTTAACCAGCAATGTTCTTAATCTAAAGGGTAAATAATTTGTGGAGTGTTGGTGAGCATGGCCGACTTCGTGCGCCGCAACAACAATTGCCGTAAGTGATTTAGATGTCATTTTATCCTCAGTTAATCGAACCATTGTTGTTGTTGGGTCGTAATGATCCCCAAGGTTGGTGGATTCAACTTGGACATTTTGTAGCTTCAATGCATCCAGAAGTTTTCTTGCAAATTCAGCGCCTGTGAAAGCGTATCGATCATCTGGAGAATTGTATTTCTTCATGGTTCTTTGAACCCACAGAGAAGGTCCAAGTATTATAGATAGAATAATCAGTAGACCAATAAGATAGTTCATCGAACGCTTATTTAACTCGTCTAACTTTCACTCTTGAGTTGTAACCTTCAACGGAAAGAATATATCCTCCAAACATACCGGCCTTTATATTCACTTTTGGATTATTCATAGAGACTTTGAGAAAACCATTACCTGATTGTCTCCATATCTGGCCATTCTCTAGTTGAAATTGAGTCTCACCGGTCCAACCACTAAATTCACCGACAATCCTCGAATTAACTTCATTTGCATCATCTCTAGACTCTTTTCCAAAGCTATCCGATGATTGATTAATATTATCTGTCTCACTTGCAACTGATGAATCAATGCTTGTTTCTTCGGTTATGATCTCTTGTTCCTCTTGTTTGGCTGTTGTATCTCTGGAGCGTCTCTGAAATATATTCCTACGTTTAGGTTGATTGGAAGTCTGTGCTGATCTTGCTTCTGGTTCCTTTGACAATCTGTCATAACATTGTAAGCGAATTAGAGAAACCGTAATTTCTGAACATTTCTTCAATTCTTCATCCAATGTTTGTGCGCCAACGATATCTGGTTTAATAAACACGAAATAGCATATGGCAATCGAGATAAGAAATTTAATTTGTTGGTTCATCTAATGAATTTAAATTTTTTTCCAATCATACAGTGACTTAAAAGCAGTGCAATCAAAAAGTGAAGGAACTTTTTATTAATGATAAAACATTGATTAATGTTGTATCTATACAACATTAGTAACTAATATTGAATGAAAACATTGATTTGAAAGCTTCTCCTACTCACCTTTCTGTGTAATTTTAACTTGCACAATAGCCCTAGATGCCTGAGAATAAATATTGTTAAGAGGTAAATCATTGAGAATCTACAATAATAGATTGTGGTGGCTTACTTTCTACATGTGTTGTTTACAGAATTAGGAGATAAATTTAATGAAAATCAACCTATTGGAAAAAGTAACAGGATTCATTGTTACTTTAAGTGTTACCGCCTTATTTATTACAGTTCCTGTTATGTCACAAGATGACGATGAAGATGCAGCTGAATTAGGTGCAATTGAAATCACAGGATCACGTCTAAAGCAGACAGATATTGAAACTGCACGACCTGTAACAGTTATTACTCGTGAGGAAATTGAACTATCTGGTTTTGAAACTGTTGCACAAGTGCTACAAAATACACCATATAACTCTTTTGGTTCATTTAGAGAAACTTCTGGCTATGCCAACGGGCAAGCAGTTGTTAATGAAGTTTCATTAAGAGGACTGGGATCACAAAGAACCTTGCTCTTACTTGATGGAAGAAGAGTCATCGGAACTGGAGGTTCTGGTGGTGCTGCCAATGACTTAAACCAAATACCACTTGCTATTGTTGAACGAATCGACATTCTGAGAGACGGTGCGTCAGCAATTTACGGCTCGGATGCGATCGGTGGTGTAGTAAATATTATTACTCGTAAAGACTTTGATGGAATGAATCTTTCGGTTACGTCAGGTAAACCCGATACGCCAGGAGGTCAATACACAGCAGCGACAATTACTGGAGGTGCATCAAATTCTAAAGGGAATGTTTTCTTCACGATACAACACTATGGTCAAAGACCAATGTATTGGAATCAAACAGAATGGGGTCATGCCTATGACTATGAATCATATTCTTCATTTGGTTTCCCGGGTACTTTTTACTCGCCTTATTTCGGTTATGTTCCTGATTCTAGATGTCCCGATGTACCAGTAGGTGGTGAAGGCCTTTACGGTCAACCATCAGACGATGGTACAAATTCAAATCCGGATTACCCGAATTCTTATGACTGGTTCCCTTATACATCTTATGGCCCTCCATACGATACATGGGGTTTCTGTGGCTATGATTACGCACAAGATATTATTGCGGTTCCAAGAGCCAAAAGAAATGCAATGCTCATGAAATCCTCATACGATATTACGCCTGATGTCACCATGAACACTGTGTTAATGATTTCACAAACCGATGCTGATTCTCGATATGCAGGTACACCAGTTACCGGTCCTTATCCTACAATGGATGCTGATAATCCAAACCATCCTTTGATAGGTATGGGCTATGACTGTACTGCTATGGATTGCCTTGGTGCAACCGTCTTTATAAGAACAGTTCCAAATGGCACCCGAGATAATAATGTGGTCTCAAATTCACAAGACTTAAGAATTGGTTTTGAAGGTATTTTTGATGCCCTGGGTGGAATAAATTGGGAAGTTAACACTCAAGTGATGACTAATGATATTGATAACATGACCATTAACTTGGTGAATAAGCCATTGCTTCAACAAGCAATCAATAATGGCGAACTAGATATTTTTGGTGTCCATGGCACATCTTTAGATGCCTTAGCTCCCGTTATGCAACAATTTAATCACACTAAAACGTATGCGGCTAACCTGAAGGCTATGCAAGCAGACTATATTATGACTTTTGATATTGGAGAGTTGGCTGGTGGTCCAATTGGCATGGTACTCGGTGCTGAATACAATCATCTGTCTTTTAGTCAGGTTAATGACCCAGCATCAAAAGCACAATTGATTGCAGGTACAGCAGGTGGAGATAATGTTAATGCTGATCGAAGTAGAAAATCAGTATTCTTTGAACTTGGATTACCTTTCACAGAAAAGCTTGAATTAAGCTTAGCAGGCCGTTCAGACAGCTACAGCAGTAAAGGGATTGGTAACAATTTCTCACCACAAGTCACCTTTGCTTATCGACCCCTTGATTGGATTGTTTTGAGAGGTACCTACGGTGAAGGGTTCCGCGTGGCTGCAATGACCCAATTGTATGGTGAGCGCTCAGAAAGCTATCCATCTGGTATTGATGTTGTGGGTTGTGCAAGCGGTAAGGGGTTTTGCGGTTCAACACAATATAGAACGCTTTACGGTGGAAACCCTGATTTGAAGCCTGAGCTATCTACTCACTGGACCTACGGTATTGTTCTTGCGCCACTACCAGAACTGACCATATCAGCCGGTTTTTGGCACACTGACTTTACTGATCTGATTTCAACCTCAAGCATCCAACGTGAATTCAATGCTGAGGCAGCTGGTGATGTGAATTATGTTGTCCGTTGTCCAGTTGGTGGGAGAGGAGATGGAAGCTGTCCAGATGGACAAGTTGACTATATCTCGCTCCAAGTTAATAACTTTGCAGGGGTTGAATCAGAAGGTCTTGATTTTGACATTACCTATGTTTTAGACACAGAAACAATGGGTCGATTCGACTTTGGTCTTGAAGCAGCAAAATACACTAAATACATTGTTCAGGCTTACCCAGAAAGTCCATTAATTGAGTATCAAGGTGAAATGGGTTTACCTAGTCTTAGAATGACTCCACATGTCTATTGGGGTAAAGGCGATTGGGGTGCGGCTCTAACAGGTTACTATGTTGCTAGTCAAGAACAGGATATCGGTGGAACTATTTATGCAGTCGGTAGCCATATGGAAATGGGTCTGCAAGTCTCATATCAACTTCCATGGGATGCATCGATTGTGGTTGGTGCCTCTAACTTGACGAATGAAGGTCCGGAAGTGAATGGTGATTACTACGGTTGGTATCCTTTTGATTATGGTCTATATGATGTAAGAGGCAGATTAGTCTATATTCGATACAACCAAAACCTATAATCAGTAATTTAACTGAATCAAAGAACAGAGCGGGTGAAAGCCCGCTCTTTTTTTATCTCAAGGGCTAACTTTTTTGCCTTATTAATCTGCTTGATGCTCATTCTCTGCTTCAAATCGACTAACATCTTTTGAGCATAGCCGGTGGCCATAATTTCACCCACTTGCTCCAATCGTGATAGATGTTTACATTGAGGTATGGTCTGATCAAGGTTTTCTCGTTCATCTTTGTAGCGTTTTTCAATAGCTTGTAATTGTTGCTTGTCTATCTTTTCAGCGGCTATCAATATCCAAGCATAGGCTTTGACCATATTCTTCTTTACCCCTTTAGCATCTCGGTAAGATAACCCTACACCGATTTGTGATCTTGTGTGACCCTGTAATGCCGCTTGCTGATAGTATTGAAATGCCTTTTCATAATCTTTTCGAACACCCGTGCCGTATCGGTATTGTCTTGCTAAACCATTAACACCGTCCAGGTTTTCTTGTGCGGCTGCCTTCTCATACCAAACTTTGGCTTTTTTAGCGTTCATCGGCACCACTACACCGTTCATATACATCTCAG
>CAYVTR010000015.1:0-42382 GCA_964454905.1 uncultured Woeseia sp.
AGCATTAACATAGGCATACGCTTCAGAGTCCGAATTAGCAATTGAAATACGTCCAGATTGTGCACGGCCGATTTCATGCGGTGCTTGCCCTTCCTCCCATTTGGGATCATTCAATGCCATGTACTCATAAGCATAACCGTGTGGCCAACGGTTCACCGTAATAGCTTTGATATCAACCTCATGATTAAAACCATGGCTACCTAACAAGGTCTGCAACTGATCACGAATTTGTTTCTCATAAGTTGCAAAAGAGGTTGAATAAACAACATGACGACCTGCCTTAAATAATTCACGTGCAGTCTCTGTGCCAGTTGATTCTACACTTGGAACACTCATCATAAAAACCACTATAGGATCACTAGGTTCTTTCGGGGGTTGATGACCGCCTGTTGAGGTTGGAGGCGAAGTTGTAACAATGAGGAAAGGGTCTTTTGGACAAGTGATCGAGTTAACACCAAGCTCGGAGAAGGCATTGCCATTTTCTAAAAGGACATTAGCCCAAACAAGCGGTGCTTTTTCACCATATCGGAGGCCATCTTTTTGTGATTCTGGTAACTCAGGGCACAAGTCAGGAATCATCGCATTGTAACAAGCTAAGACACTGTGTTTGCCAGTGACTCTTAATGCCTTACCTTCTTTTACATAATCTACCTCTACACGATTATTTTGATTTTGCCGTACACCCACTACCGTACTGTTGAGCCTTAATCGGATTGAATGATCACGTTGATCAAGCACGCTGTAATCAAAATGACTTGTAGAAATATTATTAAAGTTTGCTTCGTCCGCTGTTACTGCAGGAATCAATTTCTTTACCAACAATCTTGGTATGGAGGCATTTCCGTCTGGAAAATACAAAGATTCACTATTATCAAGACTTTGAGAAAATAAACGTTGAATAAACTTAGCTAGTTTACCCATTCCTTGCATACCGGGCACACCAACTAAAATAGCTTCCAGCACACTAACATTTTTTCCATCAACACAATAGATCAGCTTTATCATTGCATAGAATATTGATGAAGTTTCTTCATCTAAGCCAACTCGATCTGACAGAAACCGACTGTAACTAACAGTTTGAACATAGTTATATTTTTCCCGAAGAGAGAGATCATTAAGATAATCACGTTCTCCGCTTAGAAATTCTATTAATTTTTTTTGTTCAGTGACTGGTAACGGCAATGCTTGAATAGCGGTCTCAATATCCCCCTCACCTAGATAAAGTTGTATCCAGTTGGCTTTAACGGTTACATGGCCATTTGATCCAGGTAGGGCTAAAGCGTGATTTGCTGCTGGATTTGCCAGTACATAATGATCATCATTTATATTATTCCTCATCGCATCTAAATCAATACCTAAGTCTTGGAGCAAGCCTTTTGATTCTTCACTGTAATTTTTTGGATTGTCTAAATTTACTGAACCACCAATGCCCAACAACAATCGTCCGTCTTGATGAAATTCGTTACGTTTTGCATGACCGCCAAAATCATCATGATTATCTAACAGTAAAATGCGTGTATCAGAACCCATTTTTTTTTGATAAAACCAAGCAGTTGCAAGACCACTTATGCCTGCACCAACAATTACAAGATCATACTCTTCATCAAGTTTTTCATATTTAGCAGGCTTTTCTCCAGTCCAAGCCAAAGCATGAGCTACTTCAAAAGAACCTTTGTGACTGCCACGCATTCCGGTAAGTGTTGGAGGATAATAAGCGAAGGGTTGTTCTGGGTTTTGAATAGTAAATGCGTTTTGCCCAAATAAATCCATAGGGCTCAAGAGACTGATTCCTGTGCCGATAGCTATACCATTACAGAAATCACGACGTGTTATTTGTTTACTCATTTTCAAACCCAATACGTTACATAAACAAAGTTAACACACAACTTTTACTTATTTTATCTTATAATTAATAACTATGTATTATGGCGAAAAGCTCAATAGTATTTCTCATCTAGTAGGAACGGTTCTGGCATTGGTTGGTCTAGGGGCTTTACTGGCAATCAGTATTCAGACACGTAATATTTGGATTATCACTAGCTTCAGTATTTTTGGGTTTACTCTGGTTCTGCTATACGCCATGTCCACCTTGTACCACAGCTTCCAATCACCTCGTTTAAAAACATTTTTCAATCTGATGGATCGTATAGCTATATACCTGTTAATTGCAGGCACATACACACCCTATATGCTGGTTAGCCTCCGTGAGGGCAACGGCTGGTTAATATTGAGTATTGTCTGGAGTCTGGCACTGGTTGGCATTCTTAGTGAGATTTTTCTTAAAGGGAAAGTCGTCAATATTGGACAGTTGGTAATTTACCTGGGGATGGGATGGGCTTGTGCCTTTGATCTAGGTAGCCTAAAAGAAGCGATTCCAAGTGTTGGCTTCACTCTACTCATAACCGGTGGCGTGTCTTATACTATTGGAGTAATTTTTTATGTGTTGTGTGAAATGGAAAAGCTCACTATTGGCCACGGCATCTGGCACTTTTTTGTGTTGTTAGGCAGTGGCTGTCACTTTACTTCAATACTCGGGTATGTACGTTAATCGTCCACATATTCTAGGTTTCCGAATACGATTCCTCCTCCGAACAAGGTCAACATCACTCGAGCCTGTGTGTTCATTTAAAAAGTTCTCCTAAGCACTACCAAGTTGGAGTATTACTATGTGGAATATAATAATCCAACGAATTCACTTATGACTGCTCGTGGTCTTTTGATGGACTCTACAACTCAATATCTAAATGGTCTCTAAAAGAGTTATAATCCATTAATGAAACAATCACTTCTCTTTATATTTCTTATTCTTAATCTTAACGGAGGATTTTATACTAATCTCCACGCTGCCGACCTGATTCGTTTGGATAAATCAGTGTTTGCAGATCTACTTAATACTGAGTTTGAAATCTACAACGCAGGCTATGGAGAGTTGACTACTAGAGAATACGAGCTATTTACCAGTGAAGATGAAAATTTTTCAATTGGCATTTGGGAAGCCAAGAGAGGAGAAGAGGTTATTGATACGCCTTATCCCTACAACGAATTTATGTATGTACTCTTCGGCCAAGTGGTCGTTAAAAATAGTGATGGTCAGACCAATATTTTTAATCCTGGTCAAGGGTTTATAACGCCGAAAGATTGGATGGGCTCTATTACTATTACTGAAGATCTAGCGATCATCTATGCTATAGATGGCCTGAAACAAACAAAAAATGATAGGCCTATTGATTTGGTTAAAATAAATGATGCAAGAGTATCCGCTTATGATCTGGGGGATTTTGAACCTTATCATCCAGAATACAGCAATCTTTTAGCCAAAGGGATTACTCTTTTTTCAAATCAAAATAAAAGTTTTCAGGTAGGTATTTGGGAGTCTACGTCAGGGTCTATACCTGCTGATGCAGAATATTTTCATGGTTATCATGAGTTTATGTATCCCCTGAGTGGTTCGATTGAATTATCCCATATCAACGGTCAAGTAAGTGTTACCAGCCCGGGTGAAGGTATTTTTATTCCTTCAAATTGGGACGGTGAGTTTTCAGTACCTGAAGGGGTTTTAAAGATTTGGATTACTTATACAGAAACAGGAACAACAAATAAATAAAATGAATAGCAGATTGTGATTAACACAAAGGGGAAGGAGTATGGAATGTGTCCAAGTAGAGAGAAAGAGTGTTTATTCGTTTTATGCTCGAATGATTGTTGTCTCGCTTTGCCTACTGGCTACTCGAACTGAGTCATCCCCCTTGTCTGAAAATACTTATCTGAATGCGGTTGAACTCTTGACCACGTTTTCAGGTGAGAAATCAGAACAGTACGAACCGTTCTTCCAATTCTCAGATGAGACCAGAATTGTCGGTGTTGAGATTCACGCCGCCGGAACGGACGACACAGACGCCCGATATTACGCTGGGACCGAAGTTTGGAAACAGATCAATAACATTTTAAGGATTACGACCGCAGACGGGTTCGAAGGAATATCCGGTGTGGTTTCTGAAAATCAAGGAGAATTTAGTGATGAACACCTACTGGAATTGCAAGGCGTTACTACTGATCTCCTTGCCCTCAGGTCACTTGATCCGGTTGAGGTCGGGACGATGCTCGAACGAACGAGACCGGACTTGAGTGATGCATCTCGAGCAAACATTGATATCGCATTGTGGGACTTAGCTGCACGTAGGGCAGGTCTTCCACTCTATGAGTTGCTGGGGGCAAAGCGAGATTCGATTGAACCTTACGCGAGTCTTCCTTTCTACGATTCACTTCCCGAGTATGTCGAAGCGGTAAACGATTACGCGAAGCTCGGCTACAGGACCTTCAAGTTCCACGTCTGGGGTCTAATCGAAGAAGACTCTAAACTTGTGAAGTTAATTCAGCAGACGTTTGCAGTTTCTCCCTATCAATTCATGATTGATCTCGAAGGAGCGTACGACTTTGAGGACGCACTCAGGTTAGGTGGGGAAATGGATGAGCGCTTTTTTATCTGGCTCGAGGGGCCCATCGACGACAAGCTTTTGGAGCAATACATGGAACTCAAGAGCAGGCTCGCGTTACCGATTATTCCTGCTGGGTACAATATCTATTCTCCTGAGTTTATCAGACAGGGGATTAAGACTGGATCTTGGGATGCAGGCAGATTTGATGCCACAACCATCGGGGGTATCTCGAAGGCGCTCGAGCTCCTAATTATTGCAAACGATGCCGATCTTTCGATTGAAATCCAAAGCTGGGGTCACTCGCTGGCCCAGGCAGCCAACCTCCACCTAATGCTGGCCAATGAGCGGACTAAGTACTTCGAAGCTTCAATGCCGAAGGAGGCTTATGAGTTCGGGATGAAGAATGGTAACTTGCTTTATCAAGGACAGGTGTTCGCACCGGAGGGGCCTGGTTTGGGTATTGAGGTAGACTGGGATAATCTAGCCATGGCAGATTTCTATATCAAAATTGTTGCCCCTTAAAATGTACAATAATACTAACAACAAGAATAAATAAACTGACATAAAGCCATTTGAGATTAGAGATATCAGAGAAGATGGTTGGGAGTTAGCCGTTTGAGCAAAATTGCAAGAAGAGACTTTATTAATGGAACTTTAGTTGCTGCCGGGGCTTCTATGTTTCCCTTTAAAAGTTCTAGTCAAGCGGTAATAGCCGCACTCAAACCAGAGTATTATCCTCCAGCACTTACAGGACTTCGCGGCAGCCACCCCGGATCAAACGAACACGCCCATAGCCGAGCATTAACAAATCAAATAGATTGGGGACCTACCACTGATCTGAAAGAAGAGTATGACCTGGTTGTAGTGGGTGGTGGGATCAGTGGACTCTCAGCTGCCTATTTCTATCAACAACAGCACGGAAGAGACAAGACGGTACTGATACTGGATAACCATGACGATTTTGGAGGACATGCCAAACGCAATGAGCATAGGATCAATGGTGATACCCGATTGGGCGAGGGAGGTTCAGAGTCATTTGAATATCCACATGAATTTAGTGAAACCGTACTCAACCTTCTAAAAGATCTGGGTGTTGATATGGACCGCTTCAAAACCGCCTATGACACTGACTTCTTCAAAAGACATAACCTAGGTGCTGTTACCTACTTCAACAAGAAAGTATTTGGTGAAGACAAAGTGGTGCAGCACCCTTATTGCAACTATCCGAACTATGTCGAAGGGCTTCAAAGTGCAAAGCTTTCCAGCAAGGAAGCGGCACAACAAGCGCCCTTGAGCGATAGTGGCAAAGAACAGTTGCTGCGAGTATTAAATGGCGGACTGCATAAGCTAAAGGTCCCGAAAGAGGAGTTGCTGAACTACACTAGGACACATTTATACTTCGATTATCTGAAGGATACACTGGGTGTTAATGATCCAGGGGTACTGAGAATGGCCCGACATTCCGGTCTGGATTGGGGAAGCACTGGAACAGAACTGATGAGCATAGCAGCAGCCAGGAGCTGCGGAGCTCTGGGGTTTGCGCCAGTAGCAGTCTATGACGAAGATAATCCGTACATTCATCATTTTCCCGATGGCAATGCCGGCGTTGCGCGTGCGTTGGTAAAATGGTTAATTCCTGGTGTAGCCAGAGGAAACAGCGCTGAAGAGCTGGTCCTGGCTAAATTCAACTATGCCAAGCTTGACAAATCTAGTAATACGGCTCGCATCAGACTAAACAGCACCGTGGTCAAGGTAGAGCATGGTGATGAGCCCAGGAACTCCAGTGACGTGTCCATCAACTATATCAACGACAATAAGTCGTACCAAGTGCACGCTAAGGGCGTCGTGATGGCCTGTTACAACATGATCATTCCACATATTGTGTCGGGTCTGCCGGAAGAGCAGTCAGCGGCATTGAAACTTCAAGACAAGAGTCCGTTGCAGTACACAACCGTCGGCCTGAGAAACTGGAGAGCAATGAAAGCACTGGGAATTGGTGTAGCAATGTCACCTGGAAATATGCATCAGACAGTGCTGATGGATTTTCCGGTGAGTATGGGCGGCTATGAATACACTAAGACCTCTGACGACCCATGCGTCATTCAGATGATCAGCTGTCCATATGGTAAATTTGGCGAACCAAGACGTGAACAATTTCGTGAAGCACGATACAGGATGTTGGGGTTGCAGTTCAATGATTATGAACAGGAGATCAGAAGTCACCTGAGTGGTATGTTTCCCAGGGAGTTGTTCAACTTCGACCGGGATGTTGCGAGTATTTCTGTTAATCGATGGGCCCACGGTTACTCGGACGGTGGCCCGGGGGACTCGACACGAATCGGCCGCCAACCATTTGGCCGGATCACCATTGCTAATTGCGATTCCGCTGCCAGTTCGGATGCAAAAACCGCAATGATGATGGGTCATCGCGCGGTGAATGAATTGGGGTAAGCCCGAAGAGTGCTTTCTTCAAGGTGTTGTAGTCAAGATAATGCTCAACGATGTCTCCAAATATTGACATTATCTTCCTCTAATAAATTGCTAAGCAAACTTATCCAAGCACATTATACTTAAGGTGTGTTAGACAAAATATGGGAGTTAGCCGTTTGAGCAAAATTGCAAGAAGAGACTTTATTAATGGAACTTTAGTTGCTGCCGGGGCTTCTATGTTTCCCTTTAAAAGTTCTAGTCAAGCGGTAATAGCCGCACTCAAACCAGAGTATTATCCTCCAGCACTTACAGGACTTCGCGGCAGCCACCCCGGATCAAACGAACACGCCCATAGCCGAGCATTAACAAATCAAATAGATTGGGGACCTACCACTGATCTGAAAGAAGAGTATGACCTGGTTGTAGTGGGTGGTGGGATCAGTGGACTCTCAGCTGCCTATTTCTATCAACAACAGCACGGAAGAGACAAGACGGTACTGATACTGGATAACCATGACGATTTTGGAGGACATGCCAAACGCAATGAGCATAGGATCAATGGTGATACCCGATTGGGCGAGGGAGGTTCAGAGTCATTTGAATATCCACATGAATTTAGTGAAACCGTACTCAACCTTCTAAAAGATCTGGGTGTTGATATGGACCGCTTCAAAACCGCCTATGACACTGACTTCTTCAAAAGACATAACCTAGGTGCTGTTACCTACTTCAACAAGAAAGTATTTGGTGAAGACAAAGTGGTGCAGCACCCTTATTGCGATTACCCAGGGTATGTAGAAGGACTCTTGCGACCAACCATGTCGCATGAAGAAGCTGCAGAACAATCCCCATTGAGTGAGAAAGGTAAACAACAATTACTGAGGGTATTAAAGGGCGATCCATATACACTAAATATACCTAAGAAAGAATGGCAGCAATACATTTACTCTCACTCCTACTTTGATTATCTTCAAACCACTTTAGGAGTGGATGACCCAGGGGTGCTGAGAATGGCTCGACATTCTGTCGTCGACTATGGGGGCACACCAGAACTGATAAGTATGGAAGAAGCATTGGAAAGTGGAGCACTGGGTCTAGATTATTTTTCATGGAAAGATGCTCTGTATGAAGTAGGAAATGATGGTGGGTATATCAAGAACACAAGCACCTATTCCGTAAAAAAACCCTTCATTCATCACTTTCCTGACGGCAATGCCACTATTGCACGTATGTTAGTGAAAAAGATGATTCCTGACGTCGGACCGGGAGAAAACGTCGAAGAGATTGTGTTATCCAAGTTTAATTATGCAGAGCTGGATAAATCGAGTAATAGTGTTCGAGTCCGACTCAACAGCACTGTTGTGAATGTTCAGCACGGCGGTGATCCCTATAGTTCAAGTGATGTTTTTGTCAACTATATCAGTGACAACAAGTCGTATCAGGTAAAAGGTAAGGGCGTCGTGATGGCCTGCTACAACATGATGATTCCTTACATCGTTTCAGGACTTCCCAAAAAGCAAGATGCGGCATTACGACGATTGACAAAGATTCCACTGCAATTCACTACCGTGGGTTTAAAGAATTGGAGAGCCATGAAAGAGATGGGAATCGGGATGGCCATGTCGCCTGGAAATATACATCAGGCGGTGGGAATGGATTTTCCTGTGAGCATGGGCGGCTATGAATACACCAAGACTCCTGACGATCCCTGTATCCTCCACATGAGATGCTGTGTGCTTGGAGAAACCGTTGGCGCACCACAAATTGAACAGTATCATGAGGCAAGATACAGGATGTTAGGGATGAAATTTAGAGATTATGAAGTAGAGATCAGAGAGCATTTAGGCGGCATGCTCCCGAAGGATTTGTTTGATTTCGACCGGGATGTTGCGAGTATTTCTGTTAATCGTTGGGCCCACGGTTATTCCTATGGCAACCCAGGATCAATTGGACGTCAACCATTCGGCAGAATCACTATCGCCAATAGCGACGCAGTCAATAGTTCTTTATTGAATATAGCAATTGAGCAGGCATGGAGAGCCATAAAGGAATTAGGGAAATAAGGACTAATACAGAATGGATCACCAAGACGAATATTATGACAATATGATCACAATGTTGGAGTTGATCTGGGGAGAAGGTTACATGGCTCCAGGCGGTTCAGGGAATGTTGAAAAAATGTTGAATGGTATTGAAACAGCTGGAAAACGTATCCTTGATATTGGATGTGGCTTAGGGGGTCCGGCTTTTGAGATGGCCAAAACCTTTGGTGCTGATGTTGTTGGTATTGATCTTGAGGCTCCACTAATCAAGAGAGCCACTGAGGCAGCTACTAAAATGGGATTGCAAGACAGATGCAAGTTTATTACTGTCAAAGCCGGTGCCCTTGATTTCCCCAGTCAGTCTTTTGATATTGTTATTTCATCAGGTGCAATTACCCAAGTAAAAGACAAGACTAATATCTTTGGAGAATGTTATAGAGTGCTTAAACCTGGCGGTTACTTCACATGTTATGACTGGACCAAATCAGAAGAACCATTATCCGAAGACATGTTTTACTGGTTCAAAATGGAAGGTCTCACCTATGCACTTGAAACATTAGAAGACTATAAAGCTCATCTCAAAAAGCTTGGTTATATTGACGTCATAATAAAAGATGCATCTAATTGGTATCATAATCAGGTTCGTAGTGAGTATGAGCTTATCAAAGGGAGTCTTTATCCTGTTATGGTTGAACGCTTAGGACAGAAAGATGCCGATCATTTTGTTGAGAACTGGAGAGCAATGTTGGTGGTCTGTGAGAAGGGAGAGATGCGTCAGGGATACTGCCGAGGGCGACGACCTTTAAAAGATTAGATTTAAATTATGAATAAAATCAATATGACCAAGAGTAAAGGAATCGTATACAGTTGCTAAAATAATACACTATAATTTACTACACCATGTTAATGCTAAACAGATGAATATAGATACTCCAGTCAGAGAGCTTGGCCAAATTGATATCAACCCATTGAGAGAAGTTGTTCTTAATCAGGAACAATCAATTTGGGATCAAAGCACTATTCGACAAGAAGAATTTGAGGTTCATAAAGCAACAAAGTCAATTCTTATGCTGTTTGCAAATATAGAAAATTGGCCTGAAATAGAAGTCAGAAGGGAAGAGGGATGGAGTTTTTTGGCTGATAGCGCTCTGCCAGTTATGAATCAAATTATCAATTCCAATTATCAACCGGGCGGAACCGTGATAAGAGCCATGGCTGCAAAATTATTACCAGGAGAGAACATAGCTTCTCATTGGGACAAGCATCCTTCTTTTCATTGTGGGCATCGAATCCATGTACCAATTAAAACTAACTCAAGAGTAAGATTTAATATTGACGGCTTTCCCCATCAATTCAATGTAGGTGAAGCTTATGAAATCAATAACCAAAAAACACATTCAGTAATTAATAAAGGTGATGAGGAGAGGATTCACTTCATTTTTGATTATGTTCCTCTAAGTGAATTAGAAAAGTTACCAGCGATTCTTAAACAGAATTAAAATTATTCATTAAGATTTCTTGAGGCTCTGATAGCTAAAGGAACATTTTCTAATTTCTGATGACCAATAATATGAACACCTGAAATACCAGGAATCTTTTTTGCAATGTTGATTTGTTCAGAACATATCTTAATACCTTCTGCTTCTTGATCTTTAGCTTCTTTGAGTCGATTTATAATCTGATTAGGTATTATTACATTAGGCCTATTTTTTCTTAACCATTCAGCATTTTCAATGGATTCCAATAAAGCTATTCCTGCTATGATATAACACTTCTCAAGTATTTTAGTTTGACGTATCTTTTTCATAAAAGCACTTAATAGATCCATATCTAAACATGTGTGTGTGAAAAAGAATTGAGCACCAGAATTAACTTTTTCTCTTAGGTTTTTTGCTTGCCAACCATCTTTTGGTGTATGCGGTGTAAGTACTCCGCCAATGATAAAGTTTCTTGGTGGGCTTATTGTTTCATCATTTTTCAAATTTTGAGCTATAGACATCAATTCTCTTGCATTAATATCCATAATCGCTTTTGGTCGAGGTTGATATTCATCTGGCACTTTGTCACCTCTAATAAGTGAAAAACTACTGACTCCCAATGTAAGACAACCTAATATGTCACTCAATAAAGAGATACGATTCCTATTTCTACAGCTAAGTTGAACAATGGGATCTGTATTTGCATTCAAAAGAATTGAACCCACTGCAACAGGGGACATGTGCAATTGTCCTGATTGGTTGTCAGTAACTAAGATTCCTGCAATATCATCTCCCAAGGCCTTTACTTGAGATTCAATGTCTTGAATATTACTTTCAGGCGTTAGGAATATTTCAGACGTGATTACAAATTCTCCATTCTGTATTGAATTCTTAAAATTGTTCAAAATATTCCCTTTTATTATAATTCTTTATGCTTGTCATCATGCTAGCTTTACTTTAAATCTTATGATTAACTCCTAATTTATTAAAAAAAAGAGGATAAAACCATCTCAAAAAACCTTTCAAGAGAAGAATTATATAAAGAAGCACTCTCACATCTGAAGTCTGGAGATCCTAGAATGTGCTTAAATGTCTGTAATATTGGTCTCAAGAAATTTCCTGATGAATTAAATATATTGTGCTTAAAGGCACGCACCAGCATTACGCTAAAGTTATTTAATGAGGCAAATAAGAATCTCAAAAAAGCTATTCAAATAGACCCTGATTTCATTATAGCCAGAGACACATATGGTGATCTATTACTTATTCAAGGGAAACCAATAGCAGCGTTAGAAGAATACAGACGTGTTCGAGAGCTAGATCCGAATCATTTTCAAATTAAGGAAAAAATAAAACGCGCTAAGACTGTAAGACAAGAATTAGAAAATCTTTTGAAAGAAAGGGCGAAGAAAAAAGATAAGTCGTCCCCAAAAAAAATGTCTTTCGAAGATGAAATAAAAAAGGCACTCGCATATGAAAAAGAAGGCAGAAAACAAGAAGCAGAAGATATTTACAGGGATATTTTAAAAAAAGATAGTGGCCATGTTGAAGCCTCTACACTGTTAGCAAGAATAGCCATGGATTATCAGCATTATAATGATGCTGAAGTTTTCTTGAAAAATGCACTAAAGAAAGCACCTGATTATGCCAGAGCATGGAGCGATCTAGTTAGAGCCCAACAAGAACAAGACAAACACAGTGAAGCCACAGAAAGCGCCGCACAATTGATAAAAATTAATCCGGATTTCCCAGAATCACATATGATCTATGCAGGTGCAGTCGGAGCAGCTGGTAATCATCATGGGGCTATTAAAGCTTATCAAAAAGCAGTTGAATTAGATGCTAATAAGCCCGGCGCATATTCAAGCATGGCTCATCATTTAAAAACAGTAGGTCAGACCGAAGAGGCCATAAAAGCCTACCGACAAAGTATCAAGGTTAAACCAGATCACACAGAAGCCTATTGGAGTTTGGCTAATCTAAAAACATTTCAGTTTGAGGACACAGAAATTAATTCCATGAAAAAACTACTAAAGGATAACAATCTATCTGATGAATCAAGGGTTCATTTGAATAATGCCCTAGGTTTCGAATACGAATCGCAAGAGAATTTCAGAAAGGCTTTTGCACACTTTCATGAATGCAATTTACTTAGAAGAAAATCCGAATCTTATGATCCGGTGGAGACTGTCACCCAACATGAAAAGATTATCTCTACATTTAATGAGAATCTTTTCAGCCAGTCAACAGCTACAAAAAGTGATGTGACACCTATTTTTATTGTTGGTTTGCCTAGATCAGGGTCTACTCTCATTGAGCAAATTCTCTCTAGCCATAGTCAAATTGAAGGAACTTTTGAGTTAAATGACTTACCGAAAACCATTAATTCAATTAGACGAAAACACTCTTCTGGAAAAAGAAATTTTCCTGATGGTGTTAAGGATTTCTCAACTGAGCAATGGCAGACAATTGGCAATGAGTATCTTAAAAGTACTGAACAGTATAGAACTGAGAAACCATATTTTATTGATAAAACGCCTAACAATTTTATCTTTGTTGGAGCCTTAAAGTTAGCTATTCCTAACGCTAAAATTATTAATGCCAGAAGGCATCCTCTTGATAGTTGCCTTGGTTCATATAAGCAGTTATTTGCAAGTGGTCAACCCTTTACCTATGACTTATTTGAGTTAGGTGAATATTATTTAGAGTATCAGAGACTAATGGATTATTGGCACAAAACACTCCCTGATTTTGTACTTGATGTGCATTATGAAGATGTTGTGCAGAATTTAGAACAAGAAATACTAAGGATGCTTGAATTTTGTGAACTTCCTTATGAGGAGAGTTGTCTTTATTTTTATGAAACTAAACGAGCTGTTAAAACTGCTAGCTCAGAGCAAGTAAGACAACCTATCTACTCAAGTTCAATAGATCTTTGGCAAAACTACGAAGATCATTTAGAGGATCTAATAGAGACACTTCGCGATTTATTATTAGAATTACCTATAAATCAGCAGCCTAAAGTAATAAGTAAGAGTTAAAAATAATAACCTTTACTGTGAGTTTTACCTTTCATGTCTTAGTTTTTTTTTGAGTCGGATTGCAGTGTCTATGTGTTCATTCAGTTCAAAGATGCTGTTAAAACGTTAAAAATATTTAACAATAAATACTAACTTGTATTGAAAACAATAAGTTATAAAAAATCAATTTAAATTTCGTTAAGATATTTACTTGTAAAAGAGTCATTATTTATATACTTTTAACTAATATTTGTTTTTATTTAGGGGAAAATAAACATGAGTAACCAAAGCGCACTTAATTCAACTTCAGTAAGACTCGCAGTATTGGCGGCACTATATCCAGGAATTCAACTATTAGCTCAAGACGGTTTAACACTAGAAGAAATTGTCGTAACAGCAACAAAAAGAGAATCAAGTATCCAGGACATCGCGGCAACAGTGCAAGCTATTGGCCAAGAAACTTTGGCAGATATGGGAGCAAAAAACATGGAAGATTTTGCTCGGTTTATGCCCGGTGTTAATGTCGTAGCCGGAGTTACAGATAGCACCGTCGTTTTCAGAGGTGCAATTACAGGAGCAGGCTATATTGCAGCCTCAACCTCTTCAGTTTATTTGGATGAGTTACCCCTGACCACAACGGGTTCTCAACCCAATGTTCGACTCGTTGATATTGCTCGAGTTGAGGCATTGGCTGGCCCCCAAGGCACCCTTTATGGGTCTGACGCTCAAGCTGGGACTATGCGTATTGTCACTAATAAGCCAGTGATGGGAGAGACTTCAACCACTGTGGATAGTGAATTAAGATGGGGTTTTGAAGGTGAAGAAAGTTATCGAACCTCCTTAGTATTTAATACACCGCTCGGTGAAAAATCAGCTTTGAGACTCTCATTATTCAATGATAAAGATGGAGGTTATATAGATAATGTTTTAGGCCACACCGCGGATTCCTACATGCCTGCCTACGGTGGCGGTAAATGGAATGTTAACTATGGAACATTGGATAATTCAGCATCCGTTGAAGACGATGCTAATAGCGTAAAAATTAAAGGCGGAAGAGCAGAAGTTCGTTGGGAATTTAATGATAGTTGGTCAGTGAATGTAGCTGCCATGCATCAAGAAACTTCACAAGGCTCTGGAAATTATTACGATGAGTTTAGAGGCGACCTTAATATTGTTTCTTTTCATGATGATTGGTATGAATCAGAGTGGGATGCGTTTTCAATTATGGTCGAAGGCGACCTTGGATTTGCCCAATTGGTGGCAGCCACCTCTTACTACGAAAGATCCGGGTATGGGGTTTGGGATATCACCAATTATGCTCATTATTGGTCAAAGAGTTATTGTTCAGATTCTTATTATACTTCTTATTATTACCCCTATTATTATTCTAATCCTAGCACTGGGATGATAAGTTGGTATCCCGTGTATTGTCAGGGAACAGAAATTGATAACGATTTCTTTTCCTCGTATCAAGGGACAAGCGATGACGATAAATTTACCGCTGAGATTCGCCTAAGCAGTCAAGGAGATACCTTTGACTGGATTGTGGGTCTTTATCTAGAAGATGCAACCGATCACTGGACTGCACCTTTTGCAGTCCCAACACAAGGCGGCAGGGTAGAGTGGAACACTTCAACGTTTGAAGATTCATATGCAGCAGCAGCTTACCGATTCCAAGGCTACGACGTCACAGGAGCCACATCGCATTGGTATTCTGAGAGTGGAACTGAATGGGACCAGAAGGCTCTTTTTGGTGAAGTGACTTGGCACGCAACTGAGGATATTGATGTAGTTCTCGGAGCACGAGCCTTTAATCGAGAAAACTCACAGCGATATATCGTTAATCATCCAGGCGGCATAGGTATCCCGGGGACTCCAGATACGGCGGTTGCGGAGACTGCAGCTTATCGAAATGCCCAAATAGCTCTAGGGAAAGTCGGCCTAGATACTACGAAACCTAGAGTTGGTAAAGATAGGGAAGTGATTCCTAAGCTCAGTGTTAAATACAAATTAACTGATACTAGTATGGCTTATGTTCTCTACAGCGAAGGGAAGAGACCTGGAGGAGTGAATCGAAGTCGAGGTCAACCGTATTATCCAAATGCCTACGATCCTGATCTAATGGAGAACACAGAGTTAGGATACAAATCATCATTTGATGGTGGCAGAGGAAGATTCAATGTAATTGGCTACCGCATGGAATGGACAGAATATCAACTTGAACAAGTTGATCCGTCTCATACACCGTGCGATGCAAACGGTAATGTGGCTGCAGACACTGGCCTGAATCCAGTGCCCTCGGTAAAAACCCCAGGGATTTGTGGACAGCCTTGGCAAAATCTTGTTGCTAACACAGGTAACGCTCACATTTATGGGGCGAACTTTGAGCTCGATTATCGTTTTTCTAATAATTTTAGTCTTGGTATGAACTATGAATGGATGGAGGCCGAGACAGATGAGGATGATACCGGAGTTGTTGCAGCAGGTTTACAGCTTCCTTTAGTACCTGAAAATAAAGGTGCTATATGGGCTGATTATACTTGGGAGACTAGCCTTACAGAAGCTTCAGTTGGGGTGCTTAGACTCCAGTACTCAAATCAAGGTTCGATATGGAGTAACCTAGATGGAGGACATCCCGATGAAAGCTCAAATCCTAGATTTGCTGTCCCTGGATACGGGATTGCTGATCTTAGAATTGGATTACAGGCTGAAGATTGGGAAATTGCCTTCTTTGTGAACAACCTTACGGATGAAAGAGCCGCCTACACTTATAGTGGCGGACAATTCCTCTGGGGAATGGCTTCCTCGAAAGATGGTGTTGATCATCATCGATTGAGTTATGTAAATCGACCCAGAGAGATTGGTATTAGATTCACCACATCTTGGTGATTTAGGATAACAAACGATAAAAAAACCAGGATTTAACCTGGTTTTTTTATCGATAACTTTATTGATTGTATTTTGAAAAAATTCCTTCTTATATCAACTCTGTTTCTAGTTCTGGTCATATATGGCGCTTGGAAACTCACCTCTCAAAAAGAATCAGTTGTAAATGTCTATCTGGAGACTGACTTTACAATGGCACCCGATGGCATTGTAGGTTTCCCATCTTGGAATGCTTCAACTGCTAAGGAACTTACGGAAGGTCCAGATTTTGCAGAAATTAAAGTAAATGGAGGAGGGCTTCTTGTCTTGCCACCACAGGCTTCAACTGAAACACCAGTGCCTGCGGTGATTATACTTCATGGTTCAGGAGGTGATTGGACAGGACGTAGCATTTATCTTGCTAACCGTTTGGCAAAGCATGGGATCGCTGGTTTTGCTGTTGATACATTCGTTGCACGCAATCTAAGGTCAACGGATGATTATTTTGAGCGGCTTCAAAAAGCTAGTATTTACACTCAAATTATTGATGGATTCAACGCTTTAAAAGCTCTACAACAGCATCCATACATTGATGGTGATAACATTGCTGTTACCGGTTTTAGTCTTGGTGGAGGCTCAACTTTGTATTCCATGTTTGAACCAGTTGCTACTGGGATCCTTGGTAAAGATGGTCCTCGTTTTTCAGCCTATGCATCTTTTTATGCAGGCTGCTCTCTTGATTTTGAAAAATTTGAAGTCGAAGGAAGTCCGGTACTCATTATGATGGGTGAGGCAGATGAATCGATGTCAATTGAACGCTGTGAATGGTTTAAAAATAAACTAGAACAGCTTGGAGTTGAGGTTGAGATGTCAGTTTATGAGGGAGCTGGACACGGATGGGAGCAACCTTACCCTCAAGCATTTGTTCCTGGAGCAGCCATCACAAAAGATTGCTTGATGTTATGGACAGAAAATAATGAAGTAGTGGAACAAAATACAGGCTATTCAGTCGATAAACCGTGGGGTGCATTTCTGGCATTTTCCAACTGCAGCACTCGTGAGGGTTATACCATGGGTTTAAATGAAGCAGCTAAGGAACAGTCTTGGTTAGACTTTTATGCTTTTTTGAAAAAGGCTTGGGAGCTTTAAAGTCTATGAAAAAATTTATTCTAATATCAATACTCTTATTTGGCTCTAACGGCTGGGCAGATGAAATTGAAATCACTGAAGTCTGGATTACAATGTCCGATGGAATCCATTTAGCAGCTGATGTCTACTGGCCTGCAGGGGCTGATAAGAAAGATCGTTTCCCAATTTTGTTAGAGTACACTCCCTATCGAAAGGATGAGAATCGGGCTCGTAATTATTCCCTTTATTCCTATTTCTTAGAACACAATTATCTCGTTGTCCGAGTAGATATGAGAGGCACAGGAAATAGTGAAGGCATAACAATCCCTTATGAGTACTCAGATATAGAATTAGACGATGGTGAAGAGATAATAGAATGGTTATCCCAGCAGGAATGGTCGACTGGTAGTGTAGGCATGTTTGGCATCTCCTGGGGAGGATTCAACTCAATCCAAATGGCCATGCGTAACCCACCAGCATTAAAGGCTTTTGTTGCCTTGATGGCGACCGAATATCTATATCAAGAAGACGTCCATTATATGGATGGTATTATGCATACCGATTCCTGGATGATGAGCAATGACCTCTACAATGTTTTGCCAGGCGCACCCGATTTCAAGATGGATGAAGAGTGGGTAAAGAATCGTTTTAATGTGAAACCAAGTGTCTATACCTATATGCGTCAGCAACGCGATGGTGCATTTTGGGATAGAGCATCTGCAAAAGGCCAATATAACAAGATTCGCATACCTGGATATCATATTGGTGGTTGGTACGATGGATATCGTAATAGTTTGCCGCGGATGTTAGAAAATGTTGAGGCACCTGTGAAAGCGATGATTGGTCCTTGGGATCATTATTTTCCTCACAATGCTTGGCCTGAACCTCAAATTGAGTGGCGAGAAGAAGCTGTTCGATGGTTTGATCAATGGCTTAAAGGTGAAGATACAGGCATCCTCGATGAGCCAGATTTTGCAATCTATGTTCGTGATTACCATCCTCCTGATCCAGGTTTAGATGAAGTGAATGGCTTTTGGCGATGGGAGGATACATGGCCTATAGACCGGATCGAAAATCATACTTGGTATGCTCACGGAGACCATAGCTTATCAATTGAACCGGCGGAAAATGCAATACATAGCCTGACTTATAAGCCGTCAATGGGTTTGGAAGGAGGTGGACCTACTATGTGGTGGGGTAGTGTCCTTCCAGATCAACAACCCATGGATGAATTTAGCTTGGTATATGATAGCGAGATACTGGATACTCCACTTGAAATACTGGGTCGACCGATTGCCAAACTTACAGTTGCAGCTAATGCATCTAGGGCAAATTGGGTTGTTCGAATCTCTGATGTTGCACCAGATGGACAGGTAACACAAGTAGCTGGAGCTGCCTTCAATGGTACGCATCGAATTTCTGCACGGGAGCCTATTGATATCATCCCAGGAGAGAAATTTGATTTAAATATAAATCTTCATTTTACATCCTGGGTTTTCCCAAAAGGCCATAAGATTCGAATATCAATTAGCAATGCACAGTGGCCAATGCTTTGGCCTACAATATTTAATTTTGAGTCGACACTTAAAATTGGTGGCAACAGTGGTGCACGGATTGAGCTACCAATTGTCCCACCAGGAAAGGTATATGCTCCCAGCTTCAAAAAGCCTTCATCGAGCCCATCACTCGCAGGATATGAGGTTATAGACAGTGGAAATATCACTGGTTATGCTGCGATTAATTCTATTGAATATAACCCAGAAACTAAAGAGGCATTTGGTCTTGCATCGAATACTGGAGCGGTGAGGTATCCCTGGGGAATTGAGCGTTTTGAAGAAGAGATAGAACACCGAACTTCTGATGAAAATCCTGCATATACCTCTGTTATAGGGCGATACAGGATAACTGAGGAATTGAAGGATCGGACTCTGGATTTTGAGCAGAATGTAGAGTTTAAAAGTGATGAAGAAAATTTCTATTTGACATTCCATCGTTGGGTGTCAGTCAATGGTAAACTCTATAAGGAGAAAGTTTGGCAAGAAGACATACCCAGAGATTTTCAGTAGCATAATCTAAGATTTAGAAAATTTTTTTAAGAAAACGAAGTATAGTTTATAAAAGATAAAGTACCTTTAATGGTAGTCCTAGTGAAGGAGAATAAATGAAAAAAATAATCCTAATAACATTGATGTTTTGCTTGAACGGTTTATTTGGATTAGGAGTGAATGCAACTATGCCAGGTATGGCTGGAGACATTCAACGATCATATGCCAATACTGAATTTGGACGTGTTCACTATTGGGAGATTGGTCAGGGATCTGTGCTATTTATGTTCCATCAATCTGGTCAAACGTCTACAGAATTCTTAGCCGTTGCACCATTATTAGCGGACACTTATAAAGTTGTTGCAATTGATCTACCCAACCACGGTCAATCAGATACCTCAGATCATGAACTGACAATAGACGAATATGCTGATGCAGTTATTGACGTTATGGATAGCATGGGTATCAATCAAGCTCACATGTTGGGACAACACGGTGGTGCTGCAGTGGCCATAAATCTTGGTCTACGTTATTCGGAAAGAGTAGAAAAAGTAATTCTATCAGGCGCCGGTCGTGATGAAGAAATAACAGAAGAAAAATTAGAAGAGCTCTTAAACACTCCTATGACGCGTGATTTACCTATAGATTTAGAGGGGGAATTTCTTCAAAAGACTTGGTCAGTTTATAGAAAAATGAGTGCAAGCAATACTCCTCCAGAGGTAACTTTTCAACCTTTCCTTAGTAGCTTGTCTCTGCGACAAAGGCAATATGACTTGCATTATGCTGTCTATCGTTATTCACCAAATCTTAATGAATTTAATAAAGAAACATTGTTGCTGGAGGCAGAAGAAGATATTTACGCTGGAGATGTGGTTGGATTGCAGCAAAGAATCAAAGGCAGCATATACAAAACAGTACCTAATTGTGGAAGTTGGCAGTTTTTTGAACAACCAGAACTGCATGCACAGATAATTCGAGATTTTCTAGACTAATAAATGAATGAAGTCGCAATTATCCCTTTAGCTAATTTATTACTTGGCTTTTTGCCAGTGATCTTATTGATTGGAATAATGAAGCTATGGGGGCTTAATGCTTTACAACCGATTTATGCAAACTTCAGAATGCTAATACAGCTTTTATTGATTGGCTATGTGCTTACCTATATTTTTGAAACGGACCAACCCATTGTTATTTTACTTGTGATCTTATTTATGATTCTGATGTCTTCTTGGATAGCTCTTAGACCTCTTCAGGAACGAGGTATCAAAGCATTTATAGTTGTAGTTGCCTCATTAGGCTTAAGCGGCTTAGCTGTTTTGTTTCTTATTAGCCAATTTATAGTTGAATTGCCTCGATGGTTTGAACCAAGTTTTATCATACCAATAGCTGGAATGATTTTTGCAAATAGCATGAATACAGTAAGTTTAGCCGGCGAACGGTTTTTCACAGAACAAGAGAGGGGAACAAATTACCAAGAAGCTAGAAAAATTGCATTAGAAACAGCCATGATTCCTCAAATTAATGCTTTGTTAGCTGTAGGTTTAGTGTCACTGCCTGGGATGATGACAGGGCAGATTTTATCTGGCATTGAACCGCTAACTGCAGCCAGATATCAGATCATGGTAATGTGCATGATATTTAGCACAGCTGGTTTGTCAGCAGTGACCTATATGAGTTTTAAGAAAGAGTAAATTAAATTATTTTAACAATCAAAGGAGTAAAAAATGGCAGCTAATATTGGAGGGTATATTTCAATTGGTACAAATGATTTAGAAGCCTCAAGGGAATTTTATGACAAGCTTTTTGAGCCAATGGGTATAAAGAGTTTTAGAGGCAACGATAGGTCTTATTTCTATAGGTTCGAGGAAACAAACACTTACTTTGCTATTTTTGTACCCTTTGATGGTAAGCAAGCAACTGTCGGCAATGGATCCATGACTGGTATTACGTTTGATTCAATAGAGGAAGTCGATCAAATATATAAAATAGCTATTGAATCTGGGGCAACAGATGAAGGTCAACCAGAACAAAAAATGGCCACATTTTATGGTGGATATATTAGAGATTTAGATGGAAATAAGTTGGTTTTCTGTAAAATGGGGTAATTATTTATTCAATCCTGGATTCTTATGAAAACAATACTTAAATTTACAAAATACTCATTAACAGTACTTATCGCAATTACTGGTCTTTATCTCATTAATCTGTTCCTGATGAAGCCAGTATCCATTGATCATTATTTGGGTAAAGAGGTTGTAATGGAGATGCTTGATTCACCTGAAATGCTCACATATCTTGGCATATTGGATCGGTTTAACTTTATCACTAATCATCAATCTAAACTTTCAGACGAGGGACTCGTGGAATTAGAAGAGGGGCTTGAAGAAATGAGACAAGCTAAAAAGATTTTGGAAAGTTATGACGATTCTCAACTTAGTCAACAGCAAAGTATTTCCAAGAAAATTGCTCTGTTTGATCTTAATAACAATATTAAGCAACAAGAACAATTTCCTTTTCATAATTTTCCGTTGAACCAGATTGGTGGCATACATTTGAATATGATTCAGTTCATGACTGATATTCACCCTATCAGAAGTGGTAGCGAAGCAGCAGCTTATATCGATCGACTGGATATGCTTGATGAAGTGTTTGAATCCCAGATGGAAATTTTAAACGCCCAAAAAGAAGCAGGTATTTTTCCACCAAGATTTGTTTTTGATCATGTGATTAGGCAGTTGAGTGAATTTTTAGAAGGCTCCAAAGGCAGTAATCCTATACGGGATGTTTTTCAAAGAAAAATAAGTGAAATTGATCTGAGTGAGGAAGCCCAAGCTGAACTAATGAGTGATTTAGATTCAGCAATGCAAACTAGTGTCAAGCCTGGTTTTAATCTTCTATTAGACTTCATGATGGAAACCTTGCCCATGGCAAACCCCAATGATGGTGCATGGTCTTTGCCAAATGGTGATGAATTCTATGCACTAAGACTCAAAGCCCAAACCACGACAGATTACACAGCTGAGGAAATTCATAACATCGGTTTGAGTGAGGTTGATAGAATCTCAAAAAGAATGCAGGCCATTCTTTCAGAACTTAATTATGGGGATAATCTTATTGTTGGTGAGATGATGAATAAACTGAATGAAGATTCGCAATTTCTCTATGCAGACACTCCAGATCGAAAATCAATTGTGGTTAACGACTATAATGATATTGTCGAAGAGACATGGTTAGCTGCAGCTGATTCATTTCATAAAATGCCTGAATCAACAGTTGAGGTAAGGGCAGTACCAGAATACTCAGAGCAAAACGAAGCTGGTGGTTATTATATGTCGCCTGCATTGGATGGTAGTAGGCCCGGTGTTTTTTATGCCAATTTATATGATATCAAGCAAACACCAACATACAGTATGCGAGCGCTTGCTTTTCATGAAGCCATTCCAGGGCATCATCTACAGAATGCATTGAATATGGAAAATGAGGAACTGACATTATTCAGAAGATTCGGTTATTACACTTCTGCTTTTGGAGAGGGTTGGGCACTTTATTCTGAAAGATTATCACTTGAACTGGGTATGGCTAAATCACTTTATGATGAATTAGGCGTTTTACAAAGTGAGTTATTTAGAGCTGTTCGACTGGTCGTGGATACGGGACTACATTATAAAAGATGGACTCGTGAAGAAGCCATGGATTATATGAAGACAACCACTGGAATGTCAGATGCGGAAGTTGTTGCAGAGATTGAAAGATATATAGTCTGGCCAGGTCAAGCCTGCAGTTACAAAGTTGGTATGCTAAAAATCCTAGAGCTTAGAGAAAAAGCACAGACAGAAATGGGTGATGCTTTTGATATTAGAGATTTCCATTCAGCAGTTCTTGATAATGGCGAGCCACCGCTATTCATTGTTGAAGAACTTGTGAATGAAATGATAAATACAAACAATTAGAAAAATTTTGAAAATAAATAATGAGTTCTAAAACTGCTGCTTTGGTTATGGGAGTTGGTCCAGAGGAAGGCTTAGGGGGCTCTCTTTGCAAGCGTTTTGCTAAAGAAGGTATGACGGTTTTTGTTTGTGGTCGAACCCACAAGAAAGTCGAAAACTTATGCACAATTATTAATGATACTGTTGGCAATGCAATTCCTATTGTAGCTGATGTTACAGATGAGGATGATGTCATTAATATGATGGAGGTTATTAGCAATAGCAATTTACCTCTTGAATTGACTGTCTATAATGCTGGCAATAATCGTCCTGAATCATTTTTGGATGTTAACCCAGAAGTGTTTATATCGATGTGGAAGGTGTTGTGTTTCGGAGCGTTTTTGACTTCACAAGCAATTCTTAAATTAATGATTGAACAACAGGGAATGACTTCTAAACAATCTTTATTCTTTACAGGAGCATCAGGTTCAATTAGAGGTAAGGCAGGTTTTTCATCGTTTGCTTCTGGTAAGGGCGGGTTAAGGATGTTAGCTCAATCTATTGCTAGAGAATTTGGACCAAAAGGTATTCATGTGGCCCATATTATTATTGATGGTGTTATTAAAGGAGACAAAGTCGTTAATGGTTTTCCAGAATATGCTGAGAGTCTAGGAGAAGATGGACTTCTAGATCTAGAGGCTATTGCTGAAAATTATTGGTATCTTCATCAACAACACAAATCCGCTTGGACTCAAGAAATTGATTTGAGACCGTTCAAAGAAACCTTCTAGAATGACTTATTTTTTATTGGCCATATTCATTGGTGTTTCCCTGGTCATCAATCAAGCAGCAATCAGCCTGATATTGGGTATTTTGTTTTCGGGAATAAAAAATAGGTATTCCTTATCTACAGTTAAGGTCAATGGCACTAATTTTTTAAAAGCAGGGATCATTTTATTGGGAGCAACAATCAGTCTGGGTTCTGTTTCAGAGATCAGTGTTAATTATTTACCTCTGGTCTCATTGTATGTGTTGATGGTTTTCTTGATTGGATTTCTTCTAGGAAGACTATTAAAAGTATCAAAAAAACATCTCATCCTTCTGGTTGCAGGGACTGCTATATGTGGTGGAACCGCTATAGCATCATTAGCCCCAGTCATTAAGTCTAGGACGGAAGAGCTGGTGTCTTCAATCAGTCTTGTGTTCTTACTTAATCTGTTGGCTATTATTGCGTTTCCACTCATTGGTCAATACTTGGGCATGTCAGAAAAAGACTTTGGAATATTTGCAGCATTAACAATACATGATACAGCCTCTGTTGTAGGTGCGGCCAGCATTTATGGGGAGGAATCAGTGGTGTATGCAAGTGTTATTAAATTAGGGAGAACCTTATGGATCATTCCTATGGTTTTATCTTTCAGCCTCTATTATAAAAATAAAGACGCCAAATATGATTTCCCTTACTTTATTATTTTTTTTCTTGTGTTTGTTGTATTGGGTACATTCATTGATTTAAATCAGGACATCCTGATTATGATAAAAAAAATCAGTAGCGCCTTATTTTTGCTTGGGTTGTTTTTTATCGGTTCCCAGTTTAATTTAAAAACACTTAGTGAACTCACTATTCAACCCGTTATTTTTGCTATTACCTTATGGTTAATCATCATAATTACCACACTTCTTATATTTTATGTCTGAAAGAATAGTTATTGTGGGCGCGGGTATCAATGGGCTAGTTGCAGCTAATTATCTTCAACGCCAAGGTTATCAAGTGAGTTTGATAGAAGCTAAAGACAAGGTGGGAGGCGCATGCACATCTGAAAGTGTTGTAATAGGAGGGCAACAGCATCTTTATCCTCCAGGTGCTTCAGTGCTTGGTTTAATGCAACGTTTTATTTATGAAGAAACAGGACTCAGTTCAAAATTAAAAACTTTCGTGCCACATTCTCCTAACCTGGTTTTTTTTCCTGACGAAAAATCTCCAACACAAATACATCGAAATCCAAAAGATTTCGATTTAGAACTTAGTAATAAATGGGGTGAAAAAAAAGGAAATGCTCAAGCCTTCCGGGACGATGAATTTAAAGTTATTCAGTTTCTTCAACAAGGGTACAAGGAGGCCAGAACTCCTAGTCTATCTGATGCCCAGACTACTTTAGGTAACGTTCTAACTGATTTATGGATTACTGGTGATGCCAAAAGTCTTTTAGACCATTATTTTTCAAGTGAGAAGGCAAAGGTTTATATGGCCATGACAGTTGCTGAGAGTGGACCTGTTTCTGTTTATGATAGCTTTTCAGCATTAACAATACCCATAATGAATTCTGGGTCAATTTTTGACGGTTATTACGGATTTGTTTATCAAGGAATTTGGGAGGTAACCAAGCATTTAGGCAATATTAACGAAAATCTAGGTGTTAATGTCCATACCTCCTCAAGAGTTTGTGAAGTCAATAGCAATCAAAAAGTGATAATCTTTGAAGATACTGCAGGACAACATAAAGTCACTTACGATAAATTAATTTTTGCAACAGATCCTCTAACAGCATCAATATTAATGGATCATTCTGAACAAATAGAGGCAGTAAATAATAAGAAATTATTAGGCAGTAGTGGCAAATTAAACTTGTTATTCAAGCAACCCATTAGATGGAAAATCAATTTAGATCATCCTGACTCTGACAGTGCTTTTAGGTATATTTTTTCAGTGGATAACATTGAAGCTTTTAATAAAGCGACTTTGAGTGTTTGTGAAGCAGAGAATGATTATGAACCCGGATTCATGCAGGTCTATTGTGAAGGTGCGGCTTATAGGAAAATGAATAAAAATACTCGTTATGACAGAATTGCTGTTTTTTTTAAAAATCTTTCTTTAAGAAAGCAAGGTCAAGATTTGAAGAATATCTCTAATCAGGTTAAGTCATCAATTTTTGAGAAAATAAAAAATCCTGAAGATTGTATTTGGGATAACTTATCCACACCCAAGGACCTCCAAGAAAAATTTTTCTTTCCAGGTGGAAATATTGATCACACTGTATTAACAGATGGGCAGATGTATTTTGATCGAACTTTCTCATCCGATCCTGAAAATAACTTTTATGGTTTCTTTGATTATGAGGATATTTATTATTGTGGTGCAGGATCATATCCATGTGGGTCTGTAGCAGGAACCCCAGGATATATATGCAGTCAGCAAATAATTAAACAATCAACAGAATAAATTTATATAAATAAATTGATATATTTATTATTTTGGTTTTATTAAACTGTTCAACCCCAAATGAGATGTATGAGTATTATTTGAATGAGAGAACAAATATATAATATAAATGTTGTAGCTAAGGAGAAATTGCCGTCTCCAAAAGCTCTTAAATCAACCTTGCCATTAACAAAGGTTGCTAGGAAGACTGTGTTGGATTCTAGAAGCAACTTAATGTCCATTCTTGATGGTAAAGATAAGCGTCTCGTGGTGGTTGTTGGCCCATGCTCAATACATGACACAGATTTAGCACTGGATTATGCACTTCGTTTAAAAGCTCTAGCAGCTCAGGTTGAGGACCAGTTTCTTATTTTAATGAGGGTTTACTTTGAAAAACCAAGAACCACAACCGGTTGGAAAGGGTTAATTAATGATCCAAATATAGATGACTCCTTTCAAATAGATAAAGGTGTCCACATAGCAAGGTCATTACTTATTAAACTTAATGAAATGGGTTTAGGGGTTGCTACTGAAGCTCTAGATCCTATTATGCCTCAATACTTAGGTGATATAACAAGTTGGACAGCCATTGGAGCAAGGACAGCAGAATCACAGACTCACAGAGAAATGGCTAGTGGATTATCCACTCCTGTTGGATTTAAGAATGGAACGGACGGGTCATTATCGGTAGCCATTAATGCCATCAAATCTTCAAGACAATCCCATCATTTTCTCGGTCTTAATGAAAAGGGAAGAGTAACTGTTTACGAAACAAAAGGTAATAAATACACTCATGTTGTGCTCAGAGGCGGGGTTAAGCCTAATTACCATATAAAAAGTATTCGTGCGTGTGAACAGCAACTTGCAAACGAAAAATTACCCCAACGTATAATGATCGATTGCAGCCATGGTAATACTAATAAGGACTACACTTTGCAACCAAAAGTTGCTCAATATTGTATAGATCAAGTTGTGAAAGGTAATGATTCTATCATTGGCTTAATGTTAGAGAGCAATATTCAAGAAGGTAATCAAAAGATAACCAACGATCTAAAATATGGAGTATCACTTACCGACGCTTGTATTAATTGGGAGACTACCGAGAAGTTGTTATTGAAACTAGCAAAGAGACTCAGAGCCAAATGATGTGATAGTATGAGTTCTATGAAAAGAGAATTTAATAGTTTTGAAGAGTTTTATCCTTATTACATAGATGAACATAAAAACAAGTATACCAAGCTGTTGCATTTCATAGGCACTTGGTGTTTTATTTTTTTTATTATTGCTTTCCTCGTTACTGGTGAACCAAAACATATCTTTTTTGGTTTTTTATCAGGGTATGCTTGGGCATGGACAGGCCATTTTTTTATAGAAAAAAATAAACCTGCCACATTTTATTTTCCTGTTTATAGTTTGTTTGGTGACTGGAAGATGTTCAAAGAAATCCTTCAGGGTAAACATAAGATTTTTTAAAGCGACCCTAATTTATCCATGAGTATCGATTTATTTGATATAAGGTCTCTTCTAAGTGAAGAAGAACAAATAGTTAGTGATAATGTGTCACGATTTGTCGATGACAACGTTAAGCCAATTATCCAAGATTGCTTTGAAAAGCATAAATTTCCCCATCAATTGATTCAACCGATTGCTGAACTAGGATTATTAGGTAGTTCTATAGAGGGTTATGAATGTGCAGGAATGAATGCCATTAGTTATGGTGTAATCTGTAAAGAACTTGAGAAAGGAGACAGTGGAATTAGAAGTTTTGTTTCTGTCCAGAGCAGTTTAGTAATGTACCCCATACACGTTTTTGGTAGTGAACAACAAAAGGAACATTGGTTACCAAAATTGGCAAAAGCGGAGACTATTGGTTGTTTTGGCTTAACTGAATCCCAGGGAGGTTCAGACCCATCAAACATGAAAACACACGCCAAAAAAGACGGTGATGATTGGGTTATTAATGGCTCAAAAATGTGGATAACCAATGGTTCAATAGCTGATTTGGCATTAATTTGGGCCATGACTGATGAAGGGATTAAAGGGTTTTTAGTAGAAACAAATACTCCAGGTTTTACAGCCAATGAAATTGAAAATAAATTCTCACTTAGAGCGTCAGTTACTGCAGAATTGTTTCTAGATAATGTCAGGGTCTCAGAAGATAATGTCCTGCCGGGTGTCCAAGGATTAAAAGGGCCTTTAAGCTGCTTAACTCAAGCACGATATGGGATCTCATGGGGTGTTATAGGCGCAGCTGAAGCCTGCCTTGAAGAGTTAATTGAATACACTCAGACTCGAGTATTATTTGATAAAACCTTAGATGAGAATCAAGCTATTCAGATTCGATTAGCTGATATGCAAAGACGAATAGTGACATCAAGTTTATTGTCCTTTCGACTGGGCCAACTCAAAGATGAAGGTAAAATGGATCCCACGCAGGTCTCATTAGCGAAATGGAATAATGTTCGCATGGCTCTTGATGTGGCAAGAGATGCCAGAGATATGCTTGGAGGTTCAGGAATAAGTGCTGAGTACGTGCCAATAAGGCATATGCTTAATTTAGAAAGCGTTATTACATATGAAGGCACAGAGACCATTCATCAACTTACAGTCGGTCGAGGATTAACTGGTAAAAACGCCTTTTAATCAGACGATTCCTGCTTTATTTCAAAAAACAGATCAACTATATCGTCAGCAATCATAGTTGCATCAATCTCATCTGTGTTACAAAAAACAGCAGTTGAAAAAGACAGTTCTGGAAATCTTGTATAGTGAGCCAAGTAGCCGACCCATGAGCCTGAATGCGACCATCTTTTGTAGCCATTATAATAAGCAAGATTTTGTGCAAACGCATAAGTTCGCTGATTTTCTTTTTCTCTACTCATCTTTTGATTTCGTTTCTTTACCTTAGTTTCAGTGTAGGTCTCTTCCATTGTCTTGATCAGTGACATATCAGCTGCACCTAACTTGTTGTCATAAAAGTTTTGATCCCATTTTATGAAATCATTAAGTGAGGTATAGACACCTCCGTCTCCAACCCAACTTAAATTAGTCATGTTGATTTTATACTGATCAGGCTTACCTTTTATCGGTGAGTAACCGTCGGCTCTATTTTTTACGATTAAATTTACATCATCATTAAAAAAGCTTTCGTTCATCGCCAAGGGTTTAAAAATGTCTCGTTGTGCCAATTCTCTAAGACTTAATCCGCTCACATTTTGAGCAACTAACGTTAAAAGAGCATAGCCGGTATTGCTGTACCAAAATTTTCTTTCAGGTTTTCTAATAAGAGGCAGGGTTTTAATTAATGCATAAAATTCTTCGTTAGTAAGATAATCTTCATTGCCCCATCGAAACTCTTCATCAACAGCATTTAAAAAGCGACCAGGGTAGTCCATGTCTTCATAATCACCCAATCCACTGAAGTGATGAATCATATGGTTAATTGTCACTTTTTCTCCATAATCAATTAAATCTGGAATGTGTTTTTGCATCTCATCATCAAACGCCAATAAACCTTTTTCTTCTAAGATAGCAATGGCCATGGCAGTAAACTGCTTACTGATTGACCCAATTCTAAAAATAGAGTGTTCATCGATGCTGATGTTATATTCAAGATTGGCTAACCCATAACCCCGTTTATGAATATATTTTCCGTTATTAATAACTCCAACAGCACAACCAGGCCTGCCTTCTCTGTTATCAAAAAGACTATCAATGGCTTTTGAAAGGTCATTATTCTCAGCGAACACAAAAGAATTGCATAGTAATAGACAGATAAAAACACCGATTATCTTGAATTGATGTTTCATTTTTTCAGTAATAACTTTATTATTTGATGAATTTATAAATAAGCCTAAAACATATTATGATTAATTTAAATAAAACCATTATTTCTTTTCTTATTATCCTCATTTCTTTTTCAACTCTTGCTAATGAGGACCTTCCTGAAATTAAGTATGAAAAATTCACATTACCTAACGGACTAAGAGTTATTGTGCATGAGGATAGGAAAATCCCTGTGGTAGCTGTTAACGTTTGGTATCACGTTGGCTCTAAAGATGAGCGTCCAGGTAAAACTGGCTTTGCCCACTTGTTCGAGCATCTAATGTTTAATGGTACTGAAAACTACAACAATGAATATTTTGCTCCATTTCAGCAAGTTGGTGCTACAGATATGAACGGGACAACCAATAGTGATAGAACCAATTATTTTGAAAATGTTCCAACTCCGGCTCTTGATCTAGCTCTATGGATGGAATCAGACCGTATGGGGCATCTATTAGGAGTGGTGAATGAAGAAAAGTTAAACGAACAAAGAGGCGTGGTTCAGAATGAAAAACGACAGGGAGAGAATCAACCTTACGGCAGAGTTTTCTTGCAAGCATCAAAATCAACATTTCCAGTTGGCCACCCTTATTCATGGACAACCATCGGTTCTCTTGAAGATTTAAATGCAGCAACACTCGAGGACGTTCAAACTTGGTTTAAAACATATTATGGTCCAAATAATGCAGTGTTATCTTTAGCAGGAGATATCAATACCGATGAAGCCAAAGCAATAGTTACAAAATACTTTGGTGATATCCCTCCAGGCCCATCACCCATCAAGAAGAAAAAGTGGATAGCTAAGCGGACAGGTGAGAAAAGAGAAATTATGTATGATCGTGTTCCCAACACTAGAATTTATAAAGTATGGAACACGCCTGAAATCGGATCCCCTGAACACACACACTTTGAATTATTAGCAAGCTTATTGACTGGAGGTAAGAATTCATCTTTATATCAAGAGTTAGTTTATAAAAGAAGACTGGCTACAAGCGTATCAGCCTTTTATTATGATCGTGAACTCGCGGGTCAATTTTGGATTGCTGTAGATTTGGCTAATGGACAATCACTTGAAGAGCTAGAGGCAGCTCTTGACGAGACTCTTTCTGAGTTTATTAAACGAGGCCCTAATGCAAAACGACTAAAAAACACAAAAACATCAATTCGTGCCTCTTGGATAAAGGGGTTGCAAAGAATAGGGGGGTTTGGTGGAAAATCAGATCTTCTTGCATATTCTGAAGTCTACTCTGGTGATCCAGGTGCCTACCTAAAGTTTATCAATGATATGATGGACATCACTAACAAAGATTTAAAAAACACAGCAAGCGCTTGGTTAACTGACGGGGCATATGTGTTAACTGTTATTCCTGAGGAAAACAGAACTTTTTCCACAGAGTCTGTCGTCGATAGAACTCAATTACCTTTTCCAACAGATTTTCCTGTCTTGGATTTACCTAAAATACAACGGGCTAAACTGTCAAATGGTTTAGATGTTGTGCTGGCAGAAAGACATGATGTGCCAATGATTAATTTATCATTCCAAATAAAATCTGGTCATGCGACTGATCCTAAAGAGAAACCAGGATTAGCCAGCTTTACTATGTCCATGTTGACAGAAGGTACTGGCAATTATGACGCTCTAGAATTGAGTGATCGGTTGGAGGAATTAGGTACTGATCTATACACAAGCACCGGATTAGACGTATCAAGTGTGAATATTTCATCTTTAAAATCAAACTTCGTTGATTCATTAAAGATTATGCATGAAGTAATCACAGAGCCAACTTTTGATCAAACAGAAATTGAAAGGAAAAAATTAAGATGGTTAGCGGCAATTGATCAATCTTTATCCACTCCAAATGGCATGGTTTCTAATCTTATTCCTGAAATCCTTTATGGAGAAAATCATCCCTATGCAAAACCTTTCAGTGGGAACGGAACTAGAGAGTCAATACAATGGATGAGTCGTGAAGACTTGATTAATTATAAGCAACGTTTTATTGCTCCTAGTAATGCAAGTTTGATAGTGGTTGGTGACACCACACTAGATGAGTTAGTACCAATGCTTGAGTCACAGTTTGGGAAATTGGCAGAAAACAAGATGCTTAAGGGTGTTCAACTTGATTATGAAGTTGAGAATCAGTCAGAAACTAGAAAAGTTTATCTCGTAGATAAGCCGGGTGCGGTCCAGTCATTAATAGTCGCAGGCCAGTTAATGCCTGCCATAGGATCATCTGATGAAATTGATATAGATCTTATGAATCGAGTGATAGGAGGTAGTTTCACCGCAAGATTAAATATGAACCTTAGGGAAGATAAGAGTTGGTCCTATGGAGTTAGAGCAAGACTCTCTCAATACAAAGGACCAAGACCTATGCTTGTTTACGCACCTGTTCAGACTGATAAAACAATTCCTTCAATTCAAGAAATCATTCGCGAATATGATGAATATCTTTCTTCAAATCCAGCTAAGGATGAAGAGCTGGAAGCGATTGTTAAAGATTTGTCTTTGGGTCTAATTGGTGATTATGAAACATTCGGTGCACTCATGTCTGGTTTATCAGGTATTGTTTCACAAGGACGTGATGATAATTATATCGATACCTTGCCAACAAAATATAGATCAATGACTATCGAGGACATCAATAGTGCAGCAAAAAGATATTTAGATCCTAGTATATGGACCTGGGTAATAGTTGGTGATTTATCTAAAATAGAAGAGGGTATTGAAGAACTAAATTTAGGTAAAATAGAAGTTATATCATTGGATTGAGACAAGGTTTTTGAATATACTTCTCACCTAATATCTTGATTAACTAAGATTTTCTTAGGTCCCCATCGTCTAGAGGCCTAGGACACCGCCCTTTCACGGCGGCAACAGGGGTTCGAATCCCCTTGGGGACGCCATACTTCTCAAACCCATTTTTCAAGGGTTTCAAAAGAAGCAGAGGGACGAATCTAGTAGAAAAGTAGTTTTGCGTTAGTAACCAGAGGCTTGGCCATCTTTTCTACTTTCTGAAGCTCCAAAGTAAACATCGTTCTTCTTCATAATTGCCTGATAGCCACCATATCCACCTATTTCATCTTGAATTTTATGCCCAAGAGTCTCAAGGCCAACTCGTGTTTTTTGTGAAAAGCCTGATTCCAAACTTAAATACCCGCCCATGGTCATTACTTCTCCGGTGGGTTGTGATGAACCGCTATGTCTTATTCTAGGTGCGTCACCAGCCTCTTGCAAATTCATGCCAAAATCAACAAGATTGATGATGATTTGAGCATGCCCTTGAGGTTGCATAGCACCACCCATTACACCAAAACTAATAAAAGGATCACCATCATGGGTGACAAACGCAGGTATTATGGTGTGGAACGGCCTTTTTCCACCGATCAAAGAATTATTGTGTTCTGGATCAAGACTAAACATCATTCCTCGATCATGAAGCATGAACCCAACATTGTTAGGAACCATACCAGATCCCATGCCCCAATAGTTGCTCTGAATCAGTGAAACCATATTTCCATCTTTATCAGCAACAGTTAAATAAATGGTGTCACCGTTTTCTAGATTTCCAGCTTCGAAAGAATCAGCAGCTTGTTCAAGATTAATTAACTTTGATCTTTCACGGGCGTATTTTTTAGAAATCAATCGCTCTAGAGGAATATCCGCAAATTTTGGATCAGCATAGAACTTAGCACGATCTTCATACGCTAGCTTTTTTGCTTCAGTAAATAAATGTATATATTCAGTTGAATCTAAAGTCATGCTACTAATATCAAAATTCTCAAGAATATTCAAAATTTGTAGAGCAGCAATGCCTTGACCATTGGGTGGTAACTCCCAAACATCAAAACCCCTGTAGTTGGTCGAGACAGGCTCTACCCATTCAGGCGCATAATTAATCAAGTCACTCATTTGCATTGCACCGCCTTGTTGTTTTAGTGACTTTACAATTTCTTCTGCGATCTCACCTTTGTAAAAGGATTCACCATATGAGTTTGCGATTGACTGATATGTATTAGCTAAATGTGGGTTTCTAAAAATATCGCCTTTTTTTGGAATGGTCCCATTTGGCATCCAAACAGATTTGAAATTCTGAAAATTCTGAAAATTCTCTGCAGATCCTTCCAGATAGTAAGCTATTAATTCCGTCACTGGAAACCCATTAACAGCATAGTCAATTGCACTTTCAAAAAGTGTATGAAACTCTTTATTACCAAATCTTTTGTGCATAGCAGACCAGCCTGCAACGGCCCCAGGAACGGTTACAGGATGTGGGCCATATCTGGGTATTTGGGTTATTCCTTTGCTCTTCATAAATTCAATTGAAGAGTTTTTTGGTGACGGCCCCGAAGCATTCAAGCCATAAAGTTGTTTTGTCTTTGCATCCCAAATAATGGCAAATAAATCTCCTCCTACACCACAACCAGTGGGCTCCACCAGCCCTAATAATGCGTTAGCAGCTATGGCTGCATCAATTGCATTTCCTCCATCTTTAAGAATATCAATTGCTGCTTGAGTTGCTAAAGGGTGACTTGTAGCCGCCATGCCATGTTGCCCAATAACTTCTGATCTACTTGCAAAAGGAAGTCCTGTTATTCTGTCAAAGCCCTGAGCTGAAGTTGATAAAAAAAGGCTAAATATTAAGAAGTATTTCATGAACTACTCAGATCTTCTTTTCCTAGACTTCTCGTCTTGGAGAATACACTGGAGATACAAACTACCATCATTTCTTTTTCTCACAATAATCTCAGATTTAAATTCACAGTACTGTCCTATTGTTTGTTCAATGTTCCATTCATCCAATTTTTCCCCATTAGTAACAACCCATAACAAATCCCCTTCTTTACAATCCTTTTTGACTGCTACTTTAATGTCGTGGAAATTTTCTCCCGATACCCAACAATATTTTTCTTGAGCAAAAGACTCAGTAGAGAATACTAGTAGTGCTGATATGAGGATGAGTTTTTTCATTATGCTAATCTCCTTTTAATTAAACTCTATACCTATTTTAACGCAGGTAAAACCTTTTCCCCAATAAGCTTAATTGAAGTTGCAGGATCTTCTCTTAATTCAAGGGCGACATCAGTTAAGCCTGCTTGTTTTAGTTCTAGTAAGTGCTCTATTTTTTGGTCTACTTCACTAACATGACCTGTTAAAGTCAAATGATCTACAAGTTTTTCTAATAAAATATCAGGGACACCAGGCACTGAAGATGTCTTCAATATGGGCATTTGATATATTTCCTTTTTATGAGCCTCTATAACATCGTACTCTTGGTCTGACATAAAGCTAGTAATGACCCATCTTCTAAATAAACCACGGTAACCAAGCCATTGTTTTGCTTCATTCATGGCTTTTTCCTTATCTTCATAGAGCGCCCATGCCATAAAATTATTGAATCTAAAGTCACTAGCTTCTCGCGTTTTCAAGTGTTCAGAAACTTCTGCAACTTTGTTTTTTATGATATCGGGAGGTAGGTCACTCATCATAATTCCATCTGAAAATTTAGACGACATCTTCAGCATTTGAGGTTTGTTGGCAGCCACATAAACCTTTGGTATAGATTGTTTAACCCAAAAAGGATTATAGTTATTTACCTGAAATATTTCTCCATCATAGTTAAAAGCATTTCCCTTAGAGATAGATTTCAATATTTCTACACATTCATCAACAGCCTTGACTCTTCTTAGCGGTTTTAAGTTGAGTGACTGCAAAGCTTCCCCACCACCACCAATCACAACAGTAGCCCTACCATCAGCAAGTTCATTTAATGTTAATAATCCACTCAAAATACGAATTGGGTGTGTGTCAAAAGGATTTAAGGCGATAGGTCCTAACTTTATTCGTTTAGACCGAAGAGCTAACTGTGAAAGATTTGTGAAGGGTTCTCGTGAGTCAATATAACTAGCCAACCATATGGTGTGGACCTCATATTGTTCAGCTAACAAACCCAGTTCAGTTATTTTGGAGGTGCTTAACCTAGAATCGAGGATCAGACCGATACGCATATTTAAGATGGATTATTGAATTAAGTTTTAAATCTAACAAAACAAATCTGAATAATCAAAATAGCAAGGTATCATAGCTTCCAATAGCATTATAAAATAGAAAATATGAATATTATTGAAGTTAGAGATCTTCTAAAATCTTATCCTCTTCCAGGTAATAAAAAAGAAACCTTCAATGCTGTTGATGGAATTACTTTTAACATAAAAGTTGGTGAGATATATGGAATCCTTGGTCCAAATGGGGCAGGCAAGACCACCACACTTGAAATGCTTGAAGGCCTTAATGATATTGATGGTGGCTCTGCCTTAATCAATGGGTTGGATGTAAGTACTAATGTTTTTAAAGTAAAGGAAATTATTGGTGTTCAACTTCAAGCTAACGAATACTTTGACAAGCTTAATTTAACGGAACTGCTAATTCTTTTTGGTAAACTTTATTCGGAAGAAATCGATTCTGATGACTTATTAAAAAAAGTAGATCTTTTAGGTAAATCAAATGCTAAACCTGAAGAGCTTTCTGGTGGACAAAAACAACGGTTCTCAATTGCATGCGCCCTTGTTAATAATCCTAAGATTCTATTTTTAGATGAGCCCACAACAGGTTTAGATCCTCAAGCAAAACGTAATCTGTGGAACCTTGTAAAGGAACTTAATACAGCAGGTATGACCATAGTCTTAACCACTCACAACATGGAGGAAGCAGAATACTTGTGCAACCGTATTGCAATCATGGATCAAGGAAAATTAATTGCCGAGGACACCCCACAAGGACTCATTCAGAAATACGCACCAGAACCACAGCAATTGGCTTCGCAGGGAAACATAGAAGATGTATTTCTTGCTCTTACGGGACATACGTTGAGGGATTGAAATGTTTACAAGTATGCAACTCCATCTAGCAAAAGTATTTCTAAAGATTTTCTTCAGAGATCGTCAATCAATGACGTTTAATCTTTTTTTTCCTCTAGTCTTTATCGGAGCTTTTCTATTTATAGGGGGTGAGCCAGATCCTATAAAGTTAGGTCTAGTTAATAATGCCAACAATACCATATCTAAAGATTTCACCGACCTAGTTAAAAGTGATCAACTGTTCGAGGTTACAGAAGGAGAAGAATTTGACCTTAAAGAACAATTATTATTGGGCGATCAAACTGCCATTATCGTTATACCTGAAAATTTTGATTATATAGAGAAAACAAGTCAATTAAGACTCTTATTGGATGCTTCACAAGTAAGACAATTGGGAACAATCAAAGAAGCAATAAACACAAGTCTACTGTCTATAGAGCGAGAGCTAAGAAATTCTGAGCCCATGTTTAGCCTTAAGATTGAAGATGTTAAAGCAAGATCTCAACGCTATATCGATTTTTTACTTCCAGGGCTGTTGGCATTTATGCTGATGAATCTTAGTATTGCCGGTAGCGGCTTCAATATCGTTGAATATAGACGTCGAGGAATTTTGAAAAGACTTTTTGTAACCCCGATACAACCAAAAGACTTTATTGTTTCAATTGTTCTAGCTCGAACACTGATTGTTTTAATGCAAATTTCAGTTGTTCTTGGTCTTGCAATAGCTCTTTTAGATGTAAAAATAATGGGCAGTTTCTTTTCACTCTATGGCATGGTTATACTTGGTACTTTTATTTTTCTTTGTCTAGGGTTTTGTTTGGGAAGTATCGCAAAAACACAAGAAGCTGTAAGACCTATAGTGACTTCATTTACTTTTCCCCAATTAATATTTTCAGGTGTTTTTTTCCCAATTAGTTCTATGCCTGAAATTGTGCAACCGTTTGCTCATGCTCTGCCTCTGAGTGTTATTGCTACTGGTCTCCGAGATATAGCAAACGATGGAGCTTCTTTATTAATTTTCAATACAACAACTCTAGGTATCATTATATGGATGATCTTGAGTTTTTTCACAGTAACAAAGTTTTTTGTTTGGAAAGAGATAGCCAGTTAAAATAGTTTACTGCCAAATTTTTGATTAATAAGAAAAGGACAGATAATGGAAAGAGTTCTGGTTACAGGCGCCACAGGCTTTATAGCTCTGCATTGCATACAGCAACTTCTAGATAAGGGGTATCAGGTCAGAGGCACGCTTAGAAGTGAAAATAGAAAAAACGAGGTAAAAGATGCTATGCAAAAGCATTCCTCCAATCAAGAAAATCTTGAACTAGTAATCACTGACTTATTAAGTGATGAAGGTTGGGATGAAGCAGTTGAAGGTTGTGATTATGTCTTACATGTAGCTTCTCCATTTGTACTGATTGAACCTGATAATGAAGATGATTTGATCAAGCCTGCTGTAGAGGGTTCACTCAGAGTTTTAAAAACATGCTCAGGCACAGATGTTAAGAAAGTCGTCTTGACTTCATCGTTTGCAGCAATAGGTTATGGCCATGATAAAGAAATTTATGATGAGACAGATTGGTCGATGTCAAATAATACAAGCGGCACAATTGGTGCTTATGCTAAAAGTAAAACTAATGCTGAGAAAGCTTCTTGGGATTATGTTACAGGCCTTTCCGATAAAGATAAATTTGACTTTACAGTAATTAATCCAGTTGCAGTTACTGGTCCAATGTTATCGGAAGACATTGGCACATCTAATTCTATGTTTATTCAGCTTTGTAATGGTTCAATGCCAGCATGCCCAAAAATTCACATAGGATTTGTGGATGTCAGGGATGTTGCTAAAGCCCATATCTTTGCAATGAAATCAGATGCAACGAATGGTGAAAGAATCATCGTTAGCCAAAAAGAGATGTTTTTTTCAGAATTAGGTCAGGTGTTAAGGAATGCTGGATACAAAAAAGCTCCAACTCGTGACATGCCAGATTTTCTTGTAAAGTTCATGGCTCTATTTATCAAAGAACTAGGTGGGCTCAAGAGATCACTAGGACACACCGTCTTCGCAGATAAAAGTAAGGCAAAAAAATTGTTTAATTGGGAGTATGTTTCTGCAGAAGATTCAGCCATAGAGACTGCAAAACAACTTCAATCAATGGGGCTTATTTCAAAATAAATATTTCTTTTGACGTGTATGTTGTTTGAAAAAATAATCTCAGTGGCTCCGATGATGGGACAAACAGATCGTCATTTCAGATATATGATTTCTTTGTTAGCCAAAGATGTCAAACTTTATACCCCTATGATTCATGCTGATGCGATTGTTTATTCTGACAAGAACTTTATAAAAAATGAGAATCAAAATCAGAAAGATGTGGGTATTCAGATTGCCGGAAGTGACCCTAAAATTATAGCCTCTGCAGCAAAAATCATTGAACAACACAATTATAATGAAATTAATCTCAATGTGGGTTGCCCAAGTGCAAGAGTTCAGAATTGTTCTGTGGGGGCAACCCTCATGAAGGAACCTAAAAGAGTAGCCAAAATAATTGAAAGGCTTAAAAAAACAACCACTTTGCCGATTTCAATCAAAACTCGAATAGGAGTTGATAATAAGGACTCTTATCAATTTCTTTATGATTTTGTAAAGCAGACATCCTCTGCAGGTTGTGAGCACTTTATCGTGCACGCTAGAAAAGCCATATTAAAGGGTCTTAACCCAAAAGAAAATAGATCAATTCCTCCCTTGAATTATGAACGAGTAGAACAACTTAAAAATGATTTTAGTGAATTAAGGATTGACATAAACGGTGAGGTTAATTCAATTCAGAAGATAGAGCGATATCTTAAAGTATTTGATGGCGTGATGATTGGGAGAGAAGCTTACAAGAACCCATTTTTTATAGCAGAAGTCCAAGATTTATTCTTCGAAAATTCTTCCAATCACATAAAACTAAATAAACTTGATTTTGTTGATCAAATGATTGATTACATAAAAAACGAAGTGAAGCAGGGCGTTAGTGCACACCTTATTACTCGTCATATGACTCAATTATTAAAAGGAACGCCTGGAGCAAAGCAATGGAGAAACCTTATTGGTAGTGATAAATCTCGCAAGAAAGATATTGATATATTGCTATTAGAGGTTTCTAATTTCCTAAGTACTAGAGCAGAGATATTAGTTTGATAAATCCTTTAATGAACTGACAACTTTACTGTGCTCTTCAATCAGCATTTCTGGCATACGATCACCGTATTCTGAGAAATAGTCTTTTATGCTGTCCATTTCTTGTAGCCATTGATTTTGATCGATATTAAATAAATCAGTCATTGACTCATCAGTTATTTCAAGTCCTTGAGTGTCAATGTCATTTACATTGGGCAGGAAGCCTATTGGCGTTTCTAGTGCTTCTATCTTGTTTTGACATCTTTTTATAATCCATTCAAGCACTCTTAAGTTGTCTCCAAAGCCAGGCCAAATAAACCCTTTCTCATTTTTTCTAAACCAGTTCACATGAAAGATTTTTGGCAATCTTTCTGACTGTCCTGCAAAACTAAGCCAATGAGACCAGTAATCTGCAAAGTTATACCCACAGAAAGGTTTCATTGCCATTGGATCTCTTCTGACTATTCCTACTTCACCTGTCGCAGCAGCAGTGGTTTCAGAGCCAACACTTGCCCCTACTAGAACACCATGTTTCCAGTCTTTTGATTCATATACCAATGGTGCTAGTTCACTTCTTCTACCACCAAAAACGATCGCACAGATTGGAACACCACTTGGTGAATCAGCAAGATTTGAATATTTAGGATTATTCTTTGCCGAAACCGTAAACCTAGAATTAGGATGAGCAAACACCCCTTCATCGGCACTTATTTCATTACCTTTCCAATCTATAGTTGGGTTTCCATCTTTTTTTCCTTCCCACCATGGTTCATTGTTATCAGTAAGACCAACATTAGTGAAGATAGCATTGGATTGAATAGCTTTGTATGCGTTTTCATTGTCATCTTCATTAGTACCAGGTACAACTCCAAAATATCCTGCTTCGGGATTGATGGCCCAAATTTGTCCAGACTCATCCATATGTAACCACGCAATATCATCACCAATTGTTCTTACTTTCCAACCTTCGTAACCCACTGGTGGAATTAACATTGCTAAGTTAGTTTTTCCACAGGCTGACGGAAAAGCAGCTGCTACATAGAACTTTTCACCTTCAGGATTTTCAATTTCAACAATAAGCATGTGTTCAGCTAACCAATTTTCTTTTAAGGCTTGCCAACTGGCTATTCTTAAAGCATGACATTTTTTCCCAAGAAGGGCATTGCCGCCATAACCTGAACCAATGCTTCTGATTGTTTCTTCTTCTGGGAAGTGCATGATAAAGCGTTTATCGGGATCTAAGTCGCCAATTGAATGAATACCTTTAACAAATTTATTTTCTCTCTCGATGCGCTCAAGAGCTGGTTGCCCCATTCTTGTCATAAGAAACATATTAGCGACAACATAAGGACTATCAGTGATTTCAACTCCGCATCTTGAGAACCTTGAATCAATGGGGCCCATGCAATAAGGAATCACATACATTGTTCGACCCGCCATACAATTTTCAAATAGATTATCGAGTTTAGAATGTGCTTCCTGTGGGTCCATCCAGTTATTATTTGGTCCCGCATCACTTTTATTATCTGTGCATATAAATGTTAAATGTTCGACTCTTGCCACATCAGATTGATCAGATCTGTGAAGAAAACAGTTTGGAAAACTTTGCTCATTCAACTTCATCAAATCACCTGAATCCAGCATTTTACTTACGAAGTCCTCGTATTCATCATGACTACCATTACACCAATAAATAGAGTCGGGATTGGTTAAATTAGCAACTTCATTTACCCAATTTTCTAGTTCTTGATTGTTTGTACTCATATACCTAAAACATCTCTATTCTTCACAGTGGATAGTTATTATATCGATGTTTAATCTTGCGTCATTATTTTATTCTTTTATGATGTTTTTGATCCTTAGGTCAAAATATGAATAAATCTTTAGCTATAGACACTTCAACTACTCGCTTGACAATCGCTTGTGAGAACAATGGAGTATTTATTGAGTATTCGATGGATAAT
>CAYVTR010000016.1:0-36182 GCA_964454905.1 uncultured Woeseia sp.
TAAAAAATTGAAAAATATTGTCCAATAATTCCTTTTTCCCAACTCAAACCCAATTAAAAAGTATTCTTCTGCTTTTATTTCTTTCATAAATATCTCCTTTTAATTTACTGTTGTGTTAACTTAGAAATTTCTTTGATATGTTCAGGACCAGTGCTGCAACATCCTCCAATTACATAAGCTCCTTTATCAATCCATTTTTTTGCTTCAAGTGCATACTCTTCCGGTGAGACTGAAACAGTATTAGCATGATGGTTTTCATCGATATCAAAAGATTCACCCAAATCACTAATGGGATTCTTCAATACGCATGAATTTGCAAATACCCCAAATTTTCCAGCCAGTTTTAAGGTATCAATCTGTGTCGTGACTAAATCTATTGCTAAGCAATTAATTAGTTGGCATTCAATGTTAAGTTCATTGGCTGTATTAACTGCATCAATTAATGATTCATCACTGGGTAAAGCTTCACCAGTTAGACCTCTGGTTGTCCAGCTTAACCACACCCTATCAGTATATTGTTTCGCTATGCTCGCGGCCTGTATACCTTCTCTGATTGAACTCATTGTTTCACAAATAATTAAGTCAACTTGGTTATCCATGATTGAACCTATTGAAGAGTAAAATTGATTTAGTGCTTCATTATCAGGGGTTAAGTCCGGCCTGAAACTTGTTTCAATAGGTGGGTAGGATCCAGCTACTAATACCTCATGATCTTTCGAGGCTTCTTTGGCTAAATCTATTGATAGCTGAGTCAGTTCTTCGAATCGCATCTCTTGACCTGTTCTCTTGAGAATATTAGGTGTCACATAATAGTTATTAGTCGTTATAACGTTGCAACCCATTTTAATATTATCTTCATGGATTTCTTTAACTGCTTGTGGATTATGTATTAGGGCGTGTGCAGACCAAATAGATTTTTTCCAATCAGGTACTTCAAAACCTCTTTTATTAAGTTCTGTGCCCATGGCGCTATCTAATATATATTTCATATTTACCAATTATGAATAACGTTGGCAATGATGAAAAAACAGGTGATCATGTTAATAAACAATATAATACTTCTAAGTAACGCTATATTGTCTGCTTCTTTATCGTTACTTCCGGCCTTTTCACCTAATGCTTTAGCCCAAATTCTCCAGTATTGACGCAATTTTTTTGCATTATTCATTTGTGATTTCAGCCCAATCTAAGATTGAATCCAGCCGAATGTCTTCCCAGTCTTTTGTTTGGGGTTTATACACTAAAATACTGTCATTATTGCTGTCTTGGTTCATTGTCGAGTGACTTTTAAGGTATTGTTCATTGAGGCTACACAAAATTGACTTTTGTTCGCCTGTGTTCATGCTTGAGAAATTAATCTCTACTAACCCATTGTTCAATGAGTCCAATAAACTTTTCAAGTTAATCATTGTTTTGTTTTATCTTGTTGGTAAAAGTAGATATAAAGAATGGGAAGCATACCTGCGGTGTTCAAAATAGCAAGAACAATAAACCATGCCAGTTGTCTATTGGTTGCTGCTTTCCATAGGGCAACTAATTTCCAACACGACGACCAAATGATTAAAGGAATAATCCAGTAATATAATAATGGTGGTTCAAGCATGTTTTTTAGCCTTTAGTGTTAATTTTTAATGATGAAATTTCTTACAATTCTATAATATTTTTCTATGAGAGTAGGTGCATAGTATATTAAATCTTTTGTGTCTATTTCCTCATAATTTCTTTTATATTTATGTTTTATCCAAGCGTTTAGATCAGTTTTTCTTAAGAAGTTGAAAAGCCACTTACGTGTGATCCAACTTTCTTTATTAATTGTTATTGCTGTACCAAAATCAATCAGGAAAGGCTCGTTACTTGCATTTACTAGGATATTATCTTTTCTTTTTAAATCTCCATGAGCTACACCCATTTTGTGCATTGTAGTGATTAGTTCAAATAATGACTGAAAAAATATTTCGTTATCAGACAGTTCATATTGTTTCTCACGATAAGAATGCCCCTCTATATGTTCTAAAATAAGATCTCCATTATTAGTTAATCCATAACAACCAGGTATACCCTTTAAACCTCTTAATTTATTGTATATTTTGCTCTCTTTTTTAAGTGAACGTTGATTAAAGAAACTTAATATAGTTTTAGACGTATTAGCTTTTTTAATAAGATAACATTGTCCATTAAGTTTGAGTGTGTAAAGAACACCTTGATTACCCTCATAAGATTTAATCAGTTTATCACCAGTCTTGAGTTCTTCCTCTATAGACTTTATGAGGTCTGATGCGTTTAAAAATCCATGTTGTAGATTAGACACGATTCATAATAATAACTAACCAAGTAAGAACATAAATTACAATCACTGGTTCATAATTTGTAATTACACTCTTCTTTAGTGACCAGCGTTTTAGGTCTAATTGTTGATTAAAAATACCTTTAAGTTTTGGAACTAGAGCAGGAGTTTTATTTGCCCAATTCTCCCAAGTTTCAGGGAATAATAATTTTAGCTTTCTGTCTTCATACTCGATTGCTGGTGGATAATAAAACCAGAAAAATATAATCGCAGTCATTAAGGACCAAAGAGAACCATTGACTCCGCACAACCCAAAGAGAATTATGATATTTCCTGTGTATAGAGGATGCCTCATGAAGGCATAAGGACCTGTCGTGGAAAGTTCTTTATTCTTTAAGACAAACCCTGAGGCATACATGCGTGTAATAAGACCTAAAATGATTAAAGATAAGGCAAAATAATGCTGCAATGGAACAGAAGGGTAGGGGTCTGCAAAATAACAAAAAATACTCACCAGTATTATTCCAATGCCTTGCCTTGAAAATTCGTGATATCTCAATTCTCTAATCAGATGAGAAAACCCAGATAATTTAGGCAAGTCGTGGGTTCGATGTGACATAATTTTTTATTTCCTATTCTCGTTCACTTTTTCAACGAAAGCTTGGTCAATGTTTGTGATCCCTTGGTTTTTTGCTTCTTTGATAATGCCTTTCAGAACCGTTTTAACAAATACTTTTGGGACTCCCGTTAATTGTTTGCAAGCATTTGCTGTGAAAGCTATGTCTTCATCTAGCCTATTAGCTATATACATAACTGCTTCGTGTTCTGCTCCTTTTCCCTCTGGAGTTGGTATCCAAAAGGCCTTTTTATGTTTTGCAAACCAGAATTGGTTGGCGTTTCTAAATCCAAAACTAATAGGCATATTTGGTATTTTCATATCGTCCCCTAGATCAAGATTATCTCTCCAGGTTTCTCTCAGATATATGTTGTTAATTTTGAGGAGCAAATACTCAGTGTGTTCTGTGCCTTTATAGTAGAAATCTTCGGGATTATCATTCAGTTCACACTCAAACACTTGAAATGCATTTTTAATGACTTGTGGTCTTTCAGGATCTTCTCGATAAGCAGCACTTGGGGTTTCTTCAAGTTCGAAAGCACAGTCTTTCATTTTTTCTTCAGGTTCTTGACCTGGGTAACCTAAGTCGACTATGTTTTTAATTTTGCTCTGATCGTATTCCACAAAATTCATCGCACACTTTTTGATTCTTTTTATATTAGTAGAAGTGTTTGACCCTCTTCTAGAGATTACAATCCATTCTCTTCTGTTGATTACACCAAATGGGAAAGACAGTTGATATGGTCCGATACTGGTTATCCCCTTTTCATTTACAGTGGTAATAAGAGCGAAAGAGCTTAGGAAATAAGCACTGGATTGATACCAGTTATCATGCATTGGGCTTTCAACCCATTTCTCATCTTTCTTTTTCGAAAAAAGCATTTCAGAATTCTAACCGTTTTATCTTTAAAGTAATAATGCTAATTTATATTTTAGTTTATAAAATTTATTAAATAAGATGATCAAGAGACTTACATTACTGTTTTTTTGCATAATCAGTGCTAGCGTGCATGCTGCACCAACAGTTGAGGAGTTAGACAAAGCTGATTATTTAAATGGTAAGAATGTTTTTCAACAACGCTGTAGTGCTTGCCATACCTTAGCTGCAAACAGTGCTAATTTAATTGGTCCAAATCTATGGCATATATTTAATCGGGGTGTTGGAGACGATATCAATTTTAGATATTCAGATTCAATGAGTTCTTCTGATTTAATTTGGGATAAGGAATTAATCTATAAATTTTTACGAGGACCACAAACACTCTTTCCAGATAGCAATATGATAATTCCTGAACCTGTACCGGAAGAACTATTGACCGATATGATCGCTTTTATGATGATTGAAACTGACGCTCCTTATAAGCCAAATATAGAGAGAGTATTCATCACTGAAACAACAGACAAAAGTCTTCCAGTTTCAGAGCGTTTTCCTAGCTTTTGGAATCACTTAATGTTCAACACAACACACTACAGATTAATCTCAAATAATAATGAGATTGAATTTGATGCCTATTTTAATACCGACGGTTCTGTTTCAACAAACCTCAAGGATACATTTGGTTTCTGGCATGTGACAAATAAAGACATGTTTTGTTATGCAATTCACCGTCTGCCGTTTGCAATATCAGAATTTGTTGAATGTTTTCCTATAGGAGCAATGGCAATACCTCGATTTGCTAAAGAGCTTTGGCGATCAAAACCCAAAGAAGGAGTCATTCTTCATGGTGGGATTTTGCCAGGAAGACCCACAGAATAAAAAAAGTTATAATAAAAAAATGATAGATTTTAAAGAACTAAGTGATTCGCTTACTGGCAAGGTTAGAGGTAATCCTGTTGCCATAAGTCTTTTTGCAGATGAAATCCCAGCGGTTTATCAAAAAAAGAAAGTTGTTCCATGTTCCATCGTTAGACACGCCATGGATAAGGGTGAAATAGTTTCATTTGATAAACATCATCATGATTGTACAACCGGCGTTTACACAGCAGGTGTTCATCAGGGCACTGAAGAAATCAGAACGGGACAATATCTTGCACAAAATATTCCTGCTTATACCGATTTAGGGGCAGAGGAAATTAAGACTGGAGAATATATACTGCCACAAAACACAGTTGTAGGCATTGGAGCAGCTCCCCTTTCAGAAGTGCCTTCAGGCATTCATGTTGATTGGATAGTCGTGGTTTGCACCCCTCATTGGGCTAATTTTATTGGTGGAGCTCGGACAGTTTTAGACGGTACACCACCTCGTGGGGCAGCCGGATCTTCTTTCTGTAGCGACCTTTTTGCAACACCATGGCATGATGGAAATGTGGTTATTACCCCAGGCGATCTAGGTGGTCGGATGAATAATCGTCTAAAGCCTGAGGAAATGTTTGTGGTTGTACCAAATGAATATTTAGAGAGTTTGCTTAGCATCATGACTACAACACCAGATGCAAGAGCCGTTCTTGAGGCCACTAAACCAGAAGAATCAGAATATTGGGAAAAGAGAAAAAGAGCCAAGAAGGCTAAAGAGAAAAAACAGAATGAAGAGCCTTCGAAAAATGATTTTGAATCAAAGTTCAGTATGCCTTGGGATCAAGAATCAAAAGATATAATTGCTAAGACGCCGCCAGGAATTATCGAGATGGCGATAAATAATGTAGAGGATTTTGCAAGAGATAAGGGTGTTGAAGAAATTACTAAATCTGTGGTTTTGAACCAAATGCAAAGTGTTGGTATGGATCCAAGCATGTTAAATTAGCATTTCATGAAAGGTAAAACTTGTCTGATTACCGGTACAGCCAGTGGTATGGGTAGAATTGCAGCAAAGGCACTTGCAGAAAAAGGTGTAAATCTTATCCTTGTTGATTTCGATACAGAGAATGGAATCTTAGCAAAAGATGAAATTATTCAAGACACAGGCAACCAAGCAGTTGAATACATTGATTGTGACTTATCTTCTTTTGCTAATTTAAGAAATCTATCAGACAATATCTATGCACGTTATTCTCATTTGGATGTTTTAATAAATAATGCTGGCATTACAGAGTCATCCAGAAGGGAAAGTGTGGATGGCTATGAAATGACCATGGCAACTAATTTTCTAGCACCTTTTCTGCTGACCCATCTGCTATTGGATTTATTGAAAAAACGCCAACATTCTAGAGTTATTAATATTTCATCTGACGGTCATAAAATGGCTAAGGATATTAATTTTCAATCAATGAATTTTGAAACCGGGTGGGAAAATGTCAATCATTCAATGGGTTTTCAAGCTTATGCAAGATCAAAGCTCTGCCTAAATGCCTTTTCATTCAAATTATCAGAACAACTAAAACAGACAAGTATTGATGTTTATGCGGTATCACCGGGTTATTTCATCAACACAAACATCCACAGACATATGCGAGGTATGCATGGATTCTTTGTAAAATTAATTAAGCCTTTTTTACAGTCTGCTGAGAGAGGTGCTTTGAACCATATTGTTATGGCTTCCGAATCAAAATATACTGGTAGGACAGGTTTATATTGGGAACATGGTGAAACAAAAGATGCTTCAGAACTCTCCTATGATCCACAAGTTATAGACTCTGTTTGGGAGTATGCTTCAAAAGCTACAAATCTTTGATACTTAGGAGTTAAAAAATGAACGACATTTTAGATAGTGATCTTGAGAAAATTATCATAACCACTGCTCCAACAGTGGCTAATAAAGAGATTGATTATGAAATTGAGATCATCACTGCAGAATGTGTTTTTGGTATGAATATATTCAGGGATTTATTTGCTGGAATTAGAGATATTTTTGGCGGCAGAAGTGCAGCAAGTCAAAAAATACTAAGAGACTCACGTCAAACCTGTTTAAGAGAGCTCAAAATAGAGGCCCATGAATTAGGTGCCGATGCGGTCATTGGTGTTGATCTGGACTACCAAGAATTTTCTGGTAAAGGTAAAGGTATGTTATTTCTTGTGGCATCTGGCACAGCAGTTAAATTAAAAGATTAATTAGATTTTTCTACAACTTTTTTTATATCTTCAGCCAGCATATCAATTGAACTTGCTGGGCTAAAAGAAGCTTTTAATTGGGCTTTTGGGTTTATTAAAAAAAGAGACGCTGTGTGATTAAAATCATATCCATCTTCCTTATTAATTCTTTGAAAGAACACACTAAGATTTGAGGTCAGTTCAACTATGTTAGTTATCTCACCTGTTAAGCCAGTCATAGATGGATCAAAAAAGCCAAGATACTCACTTAATCTTTCTGTTGAATCTCGTTCTGGATCAAGCGTGATAAAAAGTAACTGTAGGTTAACATTGGGTAATTCTTTAGTAATTTGTTGTTTTATCTGACCGAGTTTAAAAATTGTTGTAGGACAAACATCAGGACAGTTGGTGTACCCAAAGAAAAGAATGGTCCATTGATTTTTTAGATTATTCTTTGTGTATAGTTGATCACCTTGATCTGTTAGCTCAAACTCAATAATATCTAATGGTTTCTTGTAAGCTTTACCGGTTTCTAGTATCGCTTCTTTCTCAATTAAATTTGGACCTTTCTGAATTAGCAACAGCATTAATATGAAAACAATTCCAGCCAGAATTATGAAAACTTTATTTTTTTTGTCTATAACTTTTGACCCCTTACCTCTGCTTCAATTCTGATAACTTCTGTTTCTTTACCTTGTGTAAAAAAGATTAACATTTCCACTGCAGTGTTTTTTTCAGGCACTTTTTCTGGATTGATTAACATAAAATGTAACCCTCCAGGCTCTAATACCAATGATTCATTTGGTTTGATGATGAGGGTGTCTATTTTTTCCATTGTCATCATGTCATTGAGTGAGCTTTTGTGAACTTCAGTTTTTTTAAAACCTTTAGAAATTATTTTCTCGATGTCCATTTCTATTGGTTTGACAGAATTATTCACTATAGTCATATAGGCTGCCATGACCTTAGTTCCCGGTGCAGCTGCTCTTACCCATGAGTTTTCAATGATGATATTACCTAATGCGTTTTCCGTGATTGAAAGCAGCAGGCAGAACATTACCACTGATTTTTTCATCACTACACTCTAGGACCACAAATAATAGCAACTGGATTATATTCAGGAAAGAACAGGGATGAAAGCAGTGCCCAGGCATTAAAAAGAATCAGTATCGCAAAAGGAATGAACGCAAGCCCAGCAAAAATTAAGAGATATTTTTTATCTTGATTTATCATATGGATCGAATTTTATAGTAATAATAGAAGATATCAATTGAATCTAGATGGCCTAAAATCTTGCAATATGAGATTAGTTGACCTATCTAGGATTTCCTGTGTAACAAGTTTACCCACAATAGCTGCTAAGCTGACACCGCTATGCATTACAGCAACATACACATCAGATAGTTTATCTAATCTTCCAATCACAGGCTTCCCGTCTCTAGGTAGAGGGCGCCAACCTATTGAAGTTTTTTCAATTTCGAGATTATCTAATTTATTTATAAATGATGTTGCCATTTTGAGAATTCGAGCTTCATGTTGTTGAGTAAATAAATCAGATGGAAAATTCTTCGGTTTGTCTTTCAATCTTTCCAAGTGGGAGCTAGGAGCTCCTGCTTGTTCTCCAAAAATGACTCTTCCATCCAATTGTTGGTGAACATGAACTCCAGGGCCAACAACGATCTTATTCAATAGTTTTTCGCTAGGTCTTGTTCTGACAATGACCCCTGGTTTTGGAGCAGTTATTGAATTGATTGATAATAAGTTATCGGTGTCCACACCGCATGCAAAAACCGCTTGATCTGCTTCTAATTCTCCCAATGAAGTTTGGAGAGATGATAGTTGACCGTTGCGGTAATTCAGACCTTGGAATTGACATGGGTGCAAAACTAACCCTCCAAACTGCTTAATTTTTTCTATCATCAAAGAAATGGCATTCATTGTGTCGATAGCACCATCAGCTTCAGAGAGGATAATATTTTGATTTGAAGAAAAATTGACATTGGGCTCTAAGAATTTTGCCTTTTTATCTGTAATGATTCTTAATGGTGAAAATTTAGGATACTTTCTTAAAACAGCCACTTCACTGAGTAATTTTTTTTGGGCGTCCATAGAATCAAACCATTCTAGAGAGCCACTCCAATTAATATTTAATTTGATTTCTTTCTCAAGGTTTTTATAGGCATCAATACCGAGTTGGGATAATAAATTATATGAATAAGGTTTCTTGGGATAAGTGGCATTAATCCAGGAAAATGAGCTTCCGCTTGCCCCTGAAGCAGGCAATTCTTTATCTATTAGGGTAACCTTAGCTCCCATTTTTGATAATTCATATGCAATTGTTGTTCCAATAATTCCAGCACCTACTACCACTACCTTATCTCTGCTGACCAGTGCTTTTAAACTTGGATTATAAGCAATGGCAAAACTACTCAATAATTTTGTAAATAAACGTCGATCCATATGATCACATTTTCTCATTTTTTATATTCAAATGTTTAACCTTTAAGATACCGAATAAAACTGAAGATGTTTATTCATAATTACTTCATGATCTCAGAAAAAATAAAATATAAGATCTAACGATTGCAAATAAAGTTAACTAATAGTATTTTGTTACAGAATTTTTTGCTGACCTGTGTCTTTGTATCTAAGGAGCATGAGTTATTAATAAATATCTTTCCTCAGCTAAAATCTGGCTAGTTGTTTTTCTATTCAACTCACTGTTTTCACCCTATGCTAGAGCTGCAATCATTGTTGATGGACGTTTGGATGAAATAGAATGGAAACAAGCTCAGCGATTTGAAAGTTTTGTCGAAACCATGCCTTTTAGTTTAAAGGAATCAACACATCCGACGACGGCCTTAGTGTTCACTGATGAAAAAGGGATTTATATTGGTTTTATCAACGAACAACCATGGGATACAAGATATAGAAGAAAACAAGAGCGTGATGCGATGTGGTCTGATTCTGACCGAAATTTCCTCTCTATTGATTTTGATGGCAAAGCCAACACGGGGTATTTTTTTGGTGTCTCTCTGGGCGGTTCCATGAGTGATGGTTCAATCGATGGTGATAGCCAGATGGACAGAGACTGGGATGGGGATTGGGAAGTAAAGATATCTGAATCTGAAACCCATTGGTATTCAGAGTTTTTTCTCCCCTGGACTGTGGTACCAATGATGGCAGATAATCAAAGCTCTAGGAACATCGGCGTTTATTTTTCCCGACAAATGATGAAAGTGGGAAAAGTGATAGGGTTTCCTGGAATTAATTATGAACGCAAAAATTTTCTCTCTCGCTTCCATCCTATTACCATCAATCAATACAAGTCGACTAAATTCGTTACTTTCCCTTATCTAGTAAGTTCTTATGATAATTTGGAAGATGCTGCTGAATACCAAGCAGGATTAGAACTTTTTTGGTCTATGGGCAACGGCAGAGAACTTAACATGACTATAAACCCTGACTTTGGCCAGGTTGAAAGTGATGAAGTGGTGATAAATTTTTCCCCAATTGAAACACGACTTTCAGATAAAAGACCATTTTTTGCTGAAAACCAAGGGTTATTCAAAGTTTCCAGCGGTCATGGCTATAACCTCATCAATACCCGAAGAATTGGCCGTTCTCCTGACTATAATTGCGATGAATACTCAGTTGCGAATGGCGGTTCTGATGATTTGCAAAACTCCTGTGAGAATCAACAAAAGGCAAACAATGACATTGACACAGCTTTAAAGCTCACTCAATTGGGTGAGCATACTGATGTTGGTTTTTTTGCAGCTTTTGAGGATGATGAAAGCTTTAGTAAAGGACGTGAATTTTATGCGATCAGGGCCTTGAGAAGACTAGATCATCATAAGCTAGGGTATCTTGTAACGCATGTCGAACGAGATGCATTGGATAGAAGCGCGACCGTCCATGCTTTTGATTACGAAAACAAAGCAACCGAAGCTCTGATATTAAATAGTTCATTAATATACTCAGACACTTCTGATGACAGCGGTTATGGGATGCGTTTTGGTATGAACTATGACCCTAATAAGTACTGGAATACGGGAGCTAGTTATGTCCGTTTTGATGATGAGCTAAACATCAATGATATGGGTTACTTGGCTCGTAATAATTTGAGTAAATTCAGAGCTTTTACCAGGTATACACAGACCGATTTTCTGACTACTTCAAAAATTTTAGAACGCAGTTACAATTTTAGTTTTTCAAAAGAAGCCAATACTGATGGTTTACCATTGCAACAAAGAATGAATTTTAACATCAGTCAAAACTTCAAAGATACTTCTGGAATTGAAATTAAGATTGGCCATGAATCTTCGGGAAACAATGATCTATTGACCCGAGGCAGTGTGTTGGCACCATTCGTTAAATTTGGTCAAGAGAAGGAACTGGAATTAACTTACTACAGTAGACAAAATGAGCGTTGGAGTTATTGGTTATATGCTGATAGAGAAAGAAACATAATTCAATCATTTGCTAATAATGAAAAGAGTATAGGGTTGGGAGGAAATTATTATCCTTCAGACGTTCTAAAATTGAACATGATGATAAGTAAGCATGAGTCCTCAAGTTGGGTGAACTGGTTAGGAGACAATAAAATTGGAATTTTCCCGCTTGATCGTTTCTCCGTCAGATTTAATGCCTCTTGGTTTCCAAAAGAACAACATGAATTACGTATTAAATTTCAAGCCACTGTTATGGAAGCTGAAACCGGTGTCGAGTGGTTGGCAGACACTGCCGGTAACTTGAATTCAACCGATGCATCAGTTGCTGGGTTTGATCTTGGACAATTGGCCTTCCAGATCAGGTATAAATATGAAATTAGCCCGCTGTCCCATTTCTATGCAGTTTACACTCGAGGAGGTAGACATTATGAAGATGATGACATGAGTGTTAGTGAGATAATTAGTGGAACCTGGGACAACCCACAAGAAGACAGATTTACATTGAAGCTGAGAATGAAGTTTTAATATAAATTAATAGGATTATTAATTGCAATCACTAGAAACCATATTCCTGAGGACGCACAAAAGGTGGTTAGACCATGATAAAACTGGTTGTTAGTTTTTAGGAGCTTCTCAAAAAAGAAAACGGTAAAAACCACCATGATTAATTGCATAAAAATAACCCAGTTTCCAAAAATATAATAAACGACTACTGTATTAAGTGTCCCAATAATGCTGGTCGGTAGGAAAATATATCGTCTTTTAATGTATAAAATAGGGGTCACAATCATAAAGAAGATAGCAATAATTTTAATCCAAACATTTTGCCCGACTAAGCTAAGAAGAATTAGAGCCTGACCAATTAGAATCGAGAATGTAAATAACCCATCGATTGTGCTAAAACCATTACCACTTGCGGTTTCTGCAGTGACGTACCAATGATCAATATGATTTTGAATTATCTCAAATAAACTGCCAATGATTAGAATGCCTATGGCAAGAAATAACAGTTCAACATTAAAAATACTCTCTTCTAAGAGAGATCTATTTTTATTGATAACTGGAATTAGTGCCAATGGGATTAAGAGTGCATAAAGATGAACAGGTAAAACCCAAATTGCAGTTTTTACTGGAATTTTAATCATGGTATTTTAAAGTTACCACTCGCCTATATTTTTCATAGAAAGCCATGGTTCTTGTGGTGAAAGAGCTTCTCCCTTTTGCAGTAACTCAATTGATATATTATCTGGTGATCTAATGAATGCCATATAACCATCTCTGGGAGGACGATTTATGATCACTCCTGATTTTAATAAATGAGTGCACGTTTCATAAATGTTATCTACTGAATAAGCCAAATGACCGAAGTTTCTTGAACCATCACCTAAGTTGTCACCATCCCAATTATAGGTTAATTCTATCTGAGCAGACTCATCATCAGGTGCAGTTAAGAATATAAGAGTGAATCTACCGTGATCATTGTCATATCGCCTCACCTCTTTCAACCCTAATTGATTGCAATAAAAATTGAGTGATTCTTCAATATCACTAACTCTAATCATTGTATGTAAATATTTCATTATAAGTTTTGTGCTGATCTAAATAGGAGACGATCATGCAATTTCATTAACTGTAGCAAGAAAATCATCTGGTGTTAAACGATCAGGTTATGAAGTATTATTATTAGAATTATGTTGCGTTCATCTATTATCTTTTCACTGATACTATTTATGTCTTTTGATACTTTAAACTCTGAGCCTGATAAGGCCGCTAAAGACTTTGCCATTGTTATTCATGGAGGTGCAGGCTGGAGTCGTAATATTTCCGATGAGAAACAGAAAGCAATTCAAGAGGGTTTAAAACAGGCCTTATCAGCGAGCTATTCAATACTGGAATCAGGAGGTTCAAGTTTAGATGCTATAGAGGCAGCCATCATGATTCTTGAGGACAACATTAACTTTAATGCTGGCAAAGGATCTGTGTACAATTCTGCCAAAAAACAAGAAATGGACGCTTCGATTATGGTTGGAGATTCTCAGCAAGCAGGAGCAGTTGCTTCTGTGAGCAGAATTAAGAACCCAATCAAGTTGGCACGGTATGTGATGGAAAACACTAAACATGTGATGATGGTTGGCGAGGGCGCTGAAAAAATTGCAAAGGAAGGAGGGTTTGAACTAGTCAATCCAGATTACTTTACCTCTATCGAGAATCTAGAACGACTTAAAGTCACACAAGAAAAGGAAAAATTAGGCACTGTAGGTGCTGTGGCTCTTGATCAGAGCGGAACAATAAGTGCTGGAACCTCAACTGGTGGAATGACTAATAAAAAGCCTGGAAGGATTGGTGATTCGCCGATTATTGGTGCTGGAACTTGGGCACAAAATAATGTTTGTGGAGTATCCGGAACAGGACATGGCGAATTTTTTATTCGATACAATGTGGCTAGAGAAATTTGTGCCAGAATAGAATATCTTGACCAGTCGGCAGAAAAAGCTTCGTCTGAATTGATTCAAGAAATGAAAGATAGAGGGGCTGACGGAGGAGTCATTGTTTTGGATGCAAACGGAAATGCATCTATGGTTTTTAATACTGGTGGTATGGCAAGAGCCTATAAGAATTCTAAGGGTGATGAAATTGTCACAATTTATTAAATTTTATAATATATTCTATTCACTCATTAAATAATTAGAAAAAGGAGATCACCAATGAGAAATACCTTGTTATTAAGTTTATTCATATTGTCCTCAAATCTATTCGCAGATGGTCATGAGCAAACTCAGGCCATGCAAAATACTTATATGTTACTTTCAACTTATGAAATTTCTGCAGGTCAAAACCCTGCTGAGTTAGAAAAAGAATTAGTGCAATTGCAAAAAGATCAGGAAGTTGATGGTTATAACGATTGTGGTTTATATCGTCATTGGTATGGTGGCGAAAGAGCATTTTATGCGTATTGTTTTTTCACAGATTTTGATCAGCTAGACGCTATTCATAAAGCCGCTGAAGCTAATGAAGATCGAATGGGAATCACTCAAAATTATTCATCACACACCGACCACATCCTAGAAGTACAGAAGGTTAACCTTAAAGAAGCACCCACAAATCTGCTGTGGATGCAATGGGAATTTGGACCCTACTTAACCCATGCTGAAAGACAAGACAGAGCTGATTTATTATTTGATGCCTTCAATAGGGCTTTTGGTGGTTGTAATCTTTATGTTCATTCTTGGGGCCCTAGCATGGGGCATTATATTGATTGTGGATTTGAGGATTTTGCAGACTTTGGGACCAAACATAAAGCCATCAACAAAATTCTAGCAGAAGAGCTTGCAACAGCAGATCTAGATTTATTGTCTCACTCAGATGATTTGCTGATCCTGATTCAGGATTAAATAATAATAATAATTATGATCAATACTATTGTTGAAGCGGAGTAGATATTTGCGACTAGTCAAAAATACAGTTTTATTTTCTCTTGGTTTGTGCCTGTTGTTCCTTGCAATATTTTTTGCTAGAAACACTTATATTCCAGCTACTGGGTATACTCCCGCAGTACTTTTAGATCGACAAGGGCAGCCTATTTCATTAAGAGAAAAAGATAATCCAGTAGTTGTATTGTCTGGCTGGGGCACTCCTGAAGGCTTTAATAAAGCCTATGACGATTATCTTTACTGGAGAACCTCAGGAGGAGAAAGAGTCACTTCACCCAATCAAGCTTGTACACAATGGCATGTTGGTTCTTTTCCATTCCAAGTAGAAATATCTAGATTACCTTTTGCGGTAGGCAAAAAGGTACAAGGAATGGAGAGGCTTTGGGACAGTGTGGGGGCTTATAGGATTAGTGAAGACAAACAAAGCTATGTACCTGTGGTCACTAATAGGGCAGGGGATTTTCCTTTTGCAGGAGGAGATGCTCCAACACTTTACAAAAAAGATCTTGATGGCATAGAAGTGATTGCCATGAAAGATTATGTTCCTGCTTCAGCTTCGTCAGATACAGGGGGATTCCCTCTAACACGTTACACACCTGATCCTAGGAATGGTGAAGATTATTTAGAAGGAATTTTTCTCATTAAACAACCCAATGGAATTCATGATTATTATGAGATAGACAAAGCTTACAAAGCTAGAGTTGCTGGAATGATGGGTTGGGATCTGGACGCGCCTGTCTGGTACCCTGATTATGATGCAGTTGAAGGTGTTCAAGATCCTTTTATAGAGAATTGGATTGGAGAATACTTTAGTGAGGACATTAAAGTTACAGAGGGTTTTTATTCCAATGTCCCCGGCCAAACAAAACACCTTAAAGACACGATGCCTCGTGTTGCTAGAAATGGGTATAGGAATATTATTCTTGCCAAACCAATAACTGATCATAATGTCTATGCAAATAATTTCTGGGATCTTCATCTTTCATTACAGTCTTTGTGTAGAGCTCAATTTGATGTTGAAGATTTTAATATCAACCAAGTAAGGATGTACGGGAGAACCCCTGAATACAATTATATGATGCATCAGAATTTAGAACGTCATTTAGATCATATTGAACCAGGAAGTGAGGTTTCAGTCATCTACACGACATTTGGCTTACCATGGCCTGGGTCTAATCCGATTGGCCCTATGGCGAATGCGTCTCCATTTATCAATGAAGTGTTCCATGAAAACGCTTATTTAAACTTTCTAAGCTTTAAAAGATACATTGAGCAGAATGAAAATGATCATAAAATTACCTTCCTTAAGACTGGAGGTTTTGGAACCGAAGATGCGAGAACAAATAATTTATATTCCTATGCATTGTTCAGTGGAATTCAGTTAGGTTACTGGGAAGACCCTCTTCGTTTTATAAACCTTAGAGAAGCAATTGAAGATGCGATACTTAATCAGAACAAAAAGGAGGTCATTATTCAATTGTCCCATTGGGGCTATACTTATTGGGTGCTGATCATCAATATGAGAGAAGCGCTAAATATACCCCTGAACACTATAGAGGAGATACACCAAGGTGAATTAAGAATGACTTGGTGTGAAAAACACAAAGCACCTGGAGATTATGAGCAAGTTCCAGCTGTCGATCATCAATGCCCTGAGGGTTTTACTAGACTTCAATTGACAGAGGCTTTTGAGGATTATTCGAAAGAAATGGCGATAAATTATGTGAATAGGATTCGAGGGGGAATAGAGCGACTAAAAATTTATCCTGATTTAAATATTAGTATAGCTGCAGAAGGAGAAGTGACTAAAATTGGTGGAGGCACTGTAGAGGTTAAAAGCGGCTCTCTAACCGGTTCAAAATTGATTATTAGTGCAGACCCAAATCCCAATAGACCAGAATCCTATAGTTGGGATAATAGATGGAGACCTTCAACAGATAAAAATCCCAACACAACATCAGATGCTGTTAGAGCGATCAATGAGTATGATGAAATCTCAGATTTTTTAGACAGCGCAAAAGATGATTTTATTGCTGTCATTGGGATTCAAGAAAAAGCCACGCCTACAGAAATGATGCCGATACATACTAATGCAGTTTCTCAGACTATTTTCTTTGGACCACACAGAACAATTCTAAATGTACCAGCTCAGATTACCATTCCTTATGACAAAGAAAAAATATCCAATCCAGAGAACATCAAACCTATTGTTTATAATGAATTAACTGCAGAGTTCGAATTTCATCCTAAAGTTAGAAAGAACTATAAAAATAAAATTGATCTAACAAATGGCACTTATACTTTTGAAACCCAGGTGCTAGGGCAATTTGCTTTGGCAGAAATAAATAATTAAATGATAATGAAAGATGTCACAACAGGCAGTTGTCTTTGTAAGTCTATTAGTTTTGAGATTCAGGGAGCTATATCGAAGGTTTTTTTCTGTCATTGTAAGCAGTGCAGGATGTGGAACGGTCACTATACAGCTGCAGTAGGTATTGAAGAAAATCAACTCAGTTTCTCTAGATCAGAAAACTTAACATGGTTCGCATCATCAGTAAAAGCCGAGAGGGGATTTTGTGGAGATTGTGGATCCTGCCTTTTTTGGAAGGAAAATGGTTCACCTGTAATTTTTGTTTGGGCAGGAACAATTTCAGATCAAGCTAATTTAAAACCTGGAGCTCATATGTATACAAAATTTTCAGGGAGCTATTATCAAATTCCAGAAGATTGTGAGCATTTCTTTGGGGATCTACCTGATTAGAATAGACCGTGACTAATTAATGGAAAAATAGATAATTATTCGACTGAGAATGTTTTCCCAATATGTTTTTCATTCCTTTGTTTAGCTAATTTAATTTGTTTTTGTCTTTCAGCAAACCTCTGTTTTCTTTCTTCTGTGTGCATTCCATAGCAGTGTGGGCAACTAATGCCTTCTTTGTATTTATTGCTTTTTAGATCATCATCGTCAATAGGCATTCTGCAGGCATGACACATTGAATAGTTTCCCTCAAGAAGTCCATGTTGTATAGAAACACGATCATCAAAAACAAAACATTCGCCTTCCCATAAACTGTTCTCAAGATTAATTTTTTCTAGATATTTTAGAATGCCGCCTTGTAGCTGAAGAACTTCTTCAAAACCTTCTTGTAATAAAAAAGATGATGCTTTTTCACACCTGATACCACCTGTACAAAACATAGCTACTTTTGTTTTATTTTGTTTTTCCATCAATGGTTTTAATTTTTCCTCAACCCATTTGGGAAACTGTCTAAATGACTTTGTTTTAGGATCTATTGAGCCTTCAAAATTCCCAATCGCATGTTCATATTCATTTCTGGTATCAACCACTAAAGTATTAGGGTCTTGAATGATTTGATTCCATTCCTCTGCAGAAACATGTGTTCCTGTTATTTGTCCAGGGTTTATGTTTTCTTTGCCCATTGAAACAATCTCTTTTTTTAGTCTAACTTTCATTCTCTTAAATGGTTTACCTAATGCTTCTGCAAATTTAGACTCTAAATCTGATAGTCGAGAATCTTTTTTTAGTTCTTTAATAGTTGTGAGAATTTCTTCTTGAGAACCTGAAATTGTTCCATTAATACCTTCTGGTGCTAATAATATGGTTCCAACAATATTATTTTGTCGACAAATTTTCTCTAAGACAGGTTTTTTTTCTTGAAAGTCACTCCAATCAATAAATTTATAAAATGAAGCGATAATTCTTTTTTCAGGCATCTATGGGTTCTAGAAAGATCTATTGACAGTAAATTCAGCCAGACTAATTAATGCTTCCCTATACTGATTGTTTGGAAGCTGCTTTAATGAATCGATGGCTTTTTTAGATGATTCTCTAGCTTTTGATTCTGTTAATGCAAGGGAACCTGTTTGTTCAATGCAATCTATTATCTTATTGGAATGGGAGGCATCTTTCTTTGTTATTGCATCACGAATGATCATTTGCATTTCTGGGTTAGCTCTTTCTAAGGCATATATTAGAGGTAGTGTTGGTTTACCTTCAGACAAATCATCACCCACTTCTTTTCCCATCATTTCATATGAAGAACTGTAATCTAAAGCATCATCAATGAGTTGATAAGCCATACCCATTTCTTGTCCAAAAATATTCAAACTAGCTTCAATTTTATTTGATTGACCAGCCAAAATCGCTCCGATGGTAGCGGCTGATTCAAAGAGCTTTGCTGTTTTTCTATAGATAACTTCCAGATACTGTTCTTTGGTTGTGTCTAGATTGCCGCAGTTAATAAGTTGCATTACCTCACCCTCAGCAATCGTGTTGGTTGCTTCAGACATAATTTCCATTATTCTCATATGCCCAATTTCGACCATAATCTGAAAGGCTCTCGAATATAAAAAATCACCAACAAGAATAGTGGACTCATTGCCAAAATGTTTATGTGCGGTGGCTGTGCCTCTTCTGGTATCTGAATTATCAACTACGTCATCATGAAGAAGCGTTGCTGTATGAATAAATTCAATCATTGCAGCAGCCTTTATAGATTCTTTATTATTGGATTTACCGCATGCTCTATAGGCAAGTAAGACGATTAGAGGCCTTAATCTCTTTCCTCCACTATTAATAATATAGTGAGAAATGCTATTAATAAGACCAATGTCACTATGCAGTTGATCTTGTATCTCTTTATTCATCGATACCCAGTCCTCTTGGACGAGGCTTCTTAATTCTTCAATCAAACTTTTCGATCGATTAACTTGTTCTATACTTTGAATCATAAATAAAAGTAATTTTTTAATTATTACAATCAGGATAATATAACAAACCCTTAAAATTATTGAATAAAAAAGCTTTAATCTATAGAATTGCCAGATTCTTTGGGTCAAGAGAAGGAAAAGATAAATGTATGCCGTGTTTAAATCAGGTGGGAAACAATACCGAGTCAGCAAGGGTGAAAAGCTAAAACTAGAAAAGCTAGGCACTGAAGTTGGGAAAAAAGTTGTTTTTGAAGAAATTCTTTCTGTTGGAGAAGGGAGTAAAATTAGTATTGGAACTCCTTTCTTAGCAAACGCCACTGTAGAAGCAAAAGTACTAGAAGAAGGTAAAGGCAAGAAAATTGAAGTGGTCAAATTTAAAAGGCGTAAGAACTATAAGCGTAATTTTGGACATCGACAAACGTATTCTTTAATTGAAATAACAGCCATTAATGTTAAAAAGAAGGCTGCTCCAAAGAAAACAAAGAAGCAAACAGAAAAATAATATAACGAACTAGGTAAAAGACAATGGCACATAAAAAGGCAGGTGGAAGCTCTAGAAACGGACGAGATTCTGAATCCAAAAGATTAGGCGTCAAAAAATTTGGAGGGCAATATGTTCAAGCGGGAAATATTATTGTTCGTCAAAGAGGAACTAAGTTTCATCCTGGAAGAAATGTTGGGATAGGGAGGGATCATACTTTATTCGCTAAAATTGATGGAGAATTAAAGTTTGAAAAAAAGGGTCCTAAAATGAAACAGTTCGCAACAGTTCAACCAATTTCTGAATAGTTTATTTTTTATTTATTAATAAAACCCCGCTTTTTTGCGGGGTTTTTTTTATTATAGGTTCTGATCATGAAATTCATAGACGAAGCAATAATTTCTATAAAGGCTGGTGACGGCGGCAATGGTGTAGCTAGTTTTCGACGTGAAAAATATATTCCTAAAGGCGGGCCAGATGGTGGAGATGGTGGAAACGGAGGGAGCATCGTCCTTCAAGCAACCACTAATCTGAACACACTTATAGATTTTAGGGTTAATAACCAGTTTAGAGCAGATTATGGTCAATCTGGAAAATCAAAAAACAGAAGCGGATTAAGCGGTGAGGATTTAGTCATTTTTGTGCCTTGTGGGACTAAAATCTCAAATTTAGAAACCGGAGAAGATATTGGAGACTTGCTCAATGAAGGTGACCAATGTTTAGTGGCAAATGGTGGTTATGGTGGAAAAGGTAATGCACGTTTCAAATCAAGTCGTAATCGGGCACCTCGTCAATGTACAGAAGGGTCAAGTGGTGAAAAAAGAAAGCTTCTGTTGGAGCTCAATTTATTAGCTGATGTTGGTCTTTTAGGTTATCCCAATGCTGGGAAATCTACTTTTATTAGATGTATCTCAGCAGCTAAACCAAAAGTTGCTGATTACCCATTTACAACATTAACTCCGAATCTAGGGTTGGTCCGTGTCGATTATGAAAATAGTTTTGTTGTGGCTGATGTACCAGGGATTATTGAGGGCGCTTCTGAAGGAACAGGCTTAGGCATTGAGTTTTTAAAGCATCTTAGTAGAACCAGTATATTACTTCATATTATTGATTTATTTGATCCTCAAGACGTAGCTGGAGTATGCGATAGCATCAGAGCTCTTGTCTTAGAATTAGAAAAGTTTGATAGTGGTTTATATGAGAAAGAACGATGGTTGGTCTTTAATAAAACTGATTTATTGGAGGATTCACAAAAAAAGATTAGCCAAGTATTGGATAGTCTTGAATGGAAAGGACCAGTGTTTGCAATTAGTGCTGCGACTTCAAACGGTACTGCTGATCTAAGAGATCAGATAATGATTAGACTGAATGAACTATATGAATCAGAGGATTCTGTGATTAATTGATTAACTTGATGCCTTTGATCAATTTTCTTTTCTGATTCGCAGCTTTATTTTTATGAATAATGCCTTTTCTCGCAAGAGAATCAATTAGTGGTTGGGCTTTTTTAAACAACTCAGTTGCCTCGCCTGTATTTTTTTCATCAATTGCTTTAATTACTTTTTTTACAGAGGTACGCATTCTGCTCTTAAGAGCCATATTGTTTTCTTTATGCCTCTCATTTTGTCTAACTCTTTTTCTTGCTGAACTGGTGTTCGCCATTGTTTTTACCTATTCTTTACTCGTGTTATAAAAAGGAGTGTATTCTTTTATATTTTGTATGTCTTTGTCAATATTATTCGTTTATATATAACCAAATTGATTTCTATATTAACCAATGATTAGATGGGGTAAATTAAGAAATAATTCATGAATAATCAAACAAATAGAAGTAATAATCTTCTGAAGTCCACTACCACTGTAGGTTTCATGACCTTCTTGTCAAGAGTTATGGGTTTAGTGAGGGATATTTGCTTTGCACGTTTGTTTGGTGCTTTTCCTATTATGGATGCTTTTTTTGTTGCTTTCAAAATACCAAATTCTTTTCGTCGTTTTTTTGCAGAGGGCGCATTTTCTAGAGCATTTATTCCTGTTCTTTCTGATTATGAACAGAATAAAAGTGAGTTAGAAACTCAGGAATTGATTGATAAAACATCTGGAACACTCGGTATTATTTTATTTTTAGTTACCTTAATTGGTGTTTTATTGGCTCCCTTATTGATAATTATCTTTGCGCCTGGATTTTTTGAACAGCAATCAGAAACATCCAACCGATATGATGTAGCAGTTGACATGTTGAGGTTTACATTTCCTTACTTATTATTTATTTCACTCACCGCTTTTGCAGGTGCAATTCTAAACACAAAAAAACATTTCTGGGCTACAGCTTTTAATCCAGTAATTTTAAATATTGTCTTAATCATTGCTGCAGGATTTATTGCACCGGGTTCAACCAATCCTGGTCGAGTATTAGCAATTGCAGTATTTATTGCAGGGTTCATTCAATTGATCTTTTTGCTGCCTTTTTTAAAAACAATGAATCGTCTACCAAAGCCTACTTGGGGATGGAATGATGAAGGCGTGAAACGAATCATTAAACTTATGATTCCTTCAATGATTGGTAGTTCAGCTTCCCAGTTTAATTTATTATTTAATACGCTTATTGCTTCGTTTCTTAGTGCTGGAAGCATTAGTTGGATATATTATTCTGATCGATTATTGGAATTTCCTGTTGGAGTATTTGGAGTGGCTTTATCTACTGTAGTATTGCCTTCTTTATCTAGAGAGAATGCTAATAAAAATCTTTCAACATATAAGTCAACATTAGATTGGGGTGTTAAGCTTGCTTTGATTATTTCTATTCCATCTGCTGCCGGCCTGTTTTGTCTTTCAGGCCCTTTAATTTCTACAATTTTTCTTGGAGGCAATTTTACTAATTTTGATTTGGATATGACTCAATACAGTTTAATGGCTTATTCTCTTGGTTTGGTTGGTTTATGTTTGGTCTTGGTTTTATCTCCAGCATTTTATTCTAGAGAGGACACCAAGACACCTCTAAAATATGGTCTGATTACAATGAGTTGTAATGCTTTTCTTTCATTATTGCTGGTTTTATTGCTCATACAGTTGGGGGTTAATTATCCTCATATGGGGCTTGCTCTAGCCTTTTCTGTGGCCAGTATTCTCAATGCTTATTTGCTCGCAGCTAAACTTATAAAAGAAAAGATAATACAAATAGATGAAGATTTAATCTTTTTAGTGCTTAGAGTTCTTTTTGCAACCCTGGCTATGATTGTATTTTTAATTGCATTTAGCCAAGAAAATATTTTATGGATTAATAGTTCCTTGGGAGAGCGTATTCTGAGTCTAGTATTTCTTATTGGTTGTTCTGTAGTGATTTATTTCAGTGTTTTGTTCTTATTGGGATTTAGATTCAGAGAGATTCGTATTAAATCGGAGATTAAGTAACTATAATATTCAACTAATTTTTTTACTTATGAAAGATTACAAAGAAACACTAAATTTGCCTGGAACCAGTTTTCCAATGAAAGGTAATCTACCTAATAAGGAACCTGAAATTCTTGGGTTCTGGGAAAAGATAGGCCTCTATCAGAAAATCCGGGAACAACAACAAAACAAGAAGTCCTTTCTTCTATTGGATGGTCCTCCTTATGCTAATGGTAAAATTCATATAGGGCATGCACTTAATAAGATCTTAAAAGATATTATTATTAAATCAAAAACCTTATCCGGTTTTAATGCCCCTTATTTACCAGGTTGGGATTGTCATGGTTTACCAATCGAACATCAAGTTGAAAAAAAGAAAGGTAAAGTGGGTCCTAAAATTGAGGCAAAAGAATTTAGAGAGCATTGCAGGTCTTATGCTCTTAAGCAGATCGAAGAGCAAAAACAGGATTTTATCCGTCTAGGGGTATTAGGGGAATGGGATAAGCCTTATCTCACTTTAGATAAAAACTATGAGTCTCAACAAATCAGAGCATTTGCAAAGATTGTTGACAATAACCATGTGATCTATGGACACAAACCTGTCCATTGGTGCCTTGATTGTAAATCAGCACTAGCTGAAGCTGAGGTAGAGTATCAAGAGAAAGAATCAATCTCAGTAGATGTGGCTTTTAAGGTATTAAGTACAGGAGAATTCTTAGATTTAACAGGGGTTGATGGCATAGAACCCAGTATTGAGATTATTGTGCCCATTTGGACAACCACCCCATGGACTCTGCCCTCTAATGAGGCAGTCGTTTTAGGGCAAGATATTGATTATTCTCTCTTTCAAGGAACACTGAATGACAAGCAAATCAATGTCTTATTAGCCAATGATTTGTCTGAATCAGTAATGCATCGTTGGAATATAGAACATTGGGATAATGTTCTTAAGATTGATGCATCACTATTGAGGGGATTGATGCTAAGGCATCCATTTTATGAAAAAGATGTGCCCATTTTGATTGGTGATTATGTAACCACAGAAACAGGCACAGGTGCGGTTCATACGGCTCCTGCTCATGGCCATGATGATTTTAATATTGGAAAAATAAATGATCTAGACCTTGAATGTTATGTGAACTCGTTTGGGTTGTTTGCAGAAGAGAAAGAATTCTTTGCAGGGGAGCATATTTATAAATCAGAGTCGAAGATCTTAGATAAACTTGAAGAGACTAATAATCTAATTCATCAAGAGACATTTAATCATAGCTACCCGCATTGTTGGAGGCATAAAACACCATTGATATTTAGAACCACTCGGCAATGGTTTATTAGCATGGATAACGAAGATTTAAGAGAGAATTCTTTGCAAGCTATTGAGCAAGTTAAATGGTTACCTGAATGGGGAGAAGATCGAATAATTGGTATGGTCTCCACTCGACCTGATTGGTGTATTTCAAGACAAAGATATTGGGGTGTTCCTATCCCCCTGTTTGTTCATAAGAACAATCAAACGCTGCATCCAAAGACATCGAAACTTTTAGAAAAAATTGCTAATGATATTGAAGAAAATGGAATTAATTCATGGTTTGAATCTTCCATCGAGGATTATTTTGAAGATAATTTAAACGACTATAAAAAATCCACAGACACCATGGATGTTTGGATGGACTCAGGATTAGCTCACCATGCTGTGAGTCAGAATTTTGATAATATTAGTTATCCAGCTGATTTATATTTAGAGGGTTCAGATCAACATCGAGGTTGGTTCCAGAGTTCCTTGCTTACTTCAATTGCAATGCACGGTTCTGCACCTTATAAACAAGTTTTAACACATGGTTTTTTTGTTGATGAGGAAGGGAAGAAAATGTCTAAATCATTGGGCAATGTTATAGCGCCTCAAAGCATAATCAATTCTATGGGAGCAGATATTTTAAGGTTATGGGTGGCATCAACGGATTACACAAGTGAAATGAGGATTTCAGATCAAATCCTTAAACGCAATGGTGATACTTATAGGAGAATTAGGAACACCACTAGATTTCTACTCAGTAATTTAGGGGATTTCAAACCAGACAAACACTCAATTGATTACTCAGAAATGTTGCTATTGGATCAGCGGATTATGAATAGATTGAGTGTAATCAATCAATCCATTCAAACCGATTATGAAGAGTATTCTTTCCATCGCATCATCCAAACTTTGCATAATTTTTGTGTGAAAGACATGGGCGGTTTTTATTTAGATATTATTAAAGATAGGCTCTATACAATGCCCGAGAACTCTAAAGGTAGGCGATCAGCGCAAACAGTTTTATTACATATTGCCGAGTCTCTTGTGAGATGGATAGCTCCAGTGCTTTCATTTACAGCAGAGGAGATTTGGCAATTGCTTCCGCGCCGACAAGTACCGTCAGTTTTTCTTTCTGAATGGCATGATATCGTTACAACTGCTGATAATAATGATTATGAAATACTTTTGGATTTGAATGAAGTGGCAGCTAAGGCATTAGAGATTGCCCGAGATCAAAAAATTATTGGTTCACCATTGGATGCGGATCTGACTCTATATGCGAGCAAGGAACTGACTAAATTTTTAGAACCCTTTACTGATGAATTACGTTTTTTATTTATTACCTCATCAGCAACCATAAAATCAATTAAAGATGTTACTGATGAGGCAGTGCATGGAGAAAACTTCGCAGTATCAATAACTCAATCTGACTATGAAAAATGTAATCGTTGTTGGCATCGACAAGAAAGTGTCAATCAATCCAAGCATCATCCAGACTTGTGCTCCAGGTGTGAAGCTAATATAGATGATTCACCAGAGGTAAGACTCTATTTCTAATGATGAGGCAATTTAGTTGGATTCTAATAATTATCTTCTTCGTTCTAGGGGATCAATGGACAAAAAATTTAGTAGTAAATAATCTCGAATTATATCAACGAGTTAATGTCACATCATTTTTTGACATAACATTGCTTTATAACACTGGAGCAGCTTTTAGTCTTTTTGCTTTTGATACCGGCAGTCAACGTATACCGTTAATATTGATCTCAATTTTTGTGAGTATGTACTTATTAGGTTTATTAATAAAACATGCTTCTTCGAATCATCCCGCTCTGAATCTTTCAATAGCTATGATTGCTGGGGGGGCATTAGGTAATTTAGTTGATAGAATCACACAAGGTTATGTGGTCGATTTTGTACTCGTTTATTATGATAATTGGTATTTCCCTGCTTTTAATGTGGCTGATTCATTAATAACCATAGGAATGATGATCTTTCTAATAGATAATTTCTTAATCAAGGATAGATAAATTACTTTTAAATAATAAGCACTAGTATTGAGATTGTATTTGGAAAATAAGTTCTTTCTCATTAGAATGTTCCATTATGGATGATGTTATTCAACTAAAAACAAAAGTTGAGAAAAGGCTTAAATTATATGGCCTTCGACCAACCAAGGCACGATTAAGAATAGGCATGATGTTATTGGATCATCCTAAACATCTTTCTGCTGAACAAGTTTATGAGAGATTGCTTGAGAAAGGTCATAGCATCTCTAGAGCAACGGTCTATAACACATTAAATGCTTTTGCTGAAAAAGGTCTCGTTAATCAGGTTGCTGTTGATCCATCGAGGATGTATTACGATTCCACAACTAATGCCCACCATCATTTTTTCAATATAGACACTGGTCAACTTTATGATATTCCTGCCGATAACTTAAGTGTTGAAAACATTCCAAGCCTTCCTGAGAATACAAAAATTCAGGATTTGGAAATAGTTATAAAAATTAAAAATAAATAATCACTTTATAAGGAGTTAAGCATGGCACGTCATAGAGCTTTACAAATGTTTGGTCGATCAGGTAATCCGGCTTTCAGAAGTAAGGCTTTTACCCAGAGATCATCTGATTTCTCAACCTCAGAAGTAATGACTTTGTCCGGCACAGTAAACAAAACTGGCCTTTATTTATTCCTTTGTTTTATGACAGCTGCTTGGACTTGGAATCAATTTTATGCATCGGGTGAGCCTGCTTCTATTATGCCCTATCTAATATTTGGTGTAATCGGTGGGCTTATTGCAGCTTTGGTAACGATTTTCAAACCGACAGCTGCTCCTATTTCTGCGCCAATATATGCTCTTTTAGAAGGTTTCGCAATTGGTGGGATATCGGCAGTTGTTGAAGCAAGCTATGAAGGCATAGTCATTCAGGCAGTAGGCCTTACATTTTTCACATTGGCCTCTTTGCTCATGGCTTATAAAACAGGACTTATTAAACCCACAGAGAATTTCCGTTTAATGCTGTTTGCAGCTACTGGAGGAGTAGCATTGTTATATTTAATTAATTTTATCATGATGTTTTTTGGTTCAAGCATTGGCTTTATTCACTCAAACGGCTTGGTAGGAATTGGCTTAAGCCTTGTGGTGGTTGCAATCGCTGCTCTCAATTTAGTGTTAGACTTTGATTTTATAGAACAAGCTGCTGAACAAGGCGCACCTAAGTATCTAGAGGCTTATGGTGCTTTTTCATTATTGGTTACTTTAATTTGGCTTTACTTAGAAATTCTAAGATTGCTTACCAAACTGTATTCTAGAAATTAATGGATTCAAACTCTCTTTTTTTTGGCCTTATGATTATAGGGTCGTTAGGCGTATTTTTTTATTTTGGAAAATTTAGAGCATCAATCAAGCAAAGAGATCGAAGTGATAAAATTGATTGGACTCAATCTTTATGGTCTAAAATAAGATCTAAGAAACAGGAAAAAGACGATTAGATTATTGTGTCTAATATTCAGAATATTTTAGCCATCGCTTCAGGTAAAGGAGGCGTAGGAAAATCAACAGTAAGTGTAAATCTTGCACTGTCCTTAAAAGAACAAGGCCTTAAAGTAGGATTATTGGATGCTGATATTTATGGGCCCAGCATCCCTCTGATGCTTGGCACTGTGGGTCAAATACCTTCAACCCCAGACAATAAAACATTTAATCCTATAGTAACACTAGGTATTGAATTAATGTCTATCGGGTACATTGTTTTAAAAGATGAAGCAACAATCTGGAGAGGGCCAATGATGTCTAAAGCTATAGAGCAATTACTCTTTCAAACCAATTGGTCAGATCTAGATTACTTGATTATTGATTTACCTCCCGGAACTGGCGATGCTCAGTTAACGCTTTCTCAAAAAGCAGGTTTAACTGCCGCTGTTCTTGTGAGCACACCTCAACAGATCTCACTAATTGATGTAAAAAAGTCCCTTGAAGCGTTTCGAAAACTATCAATACCTCTCATCGGTTTAATTGAAAATATGAGCTATTTTATATGTGATGAATGCGGATCAAAGCATCATATATTAGGCAGCAATAATATAGAGAAATTTTCGATTGAAAATAATATACCGTTATTAGGTCAAATACCTATGGACCCAAGACTTTCTGAAGGCAGCGACAATGGAGAACCCATAATTATAAATTCAAAGGATGAATTACTAGCTAAGGTTTATCTAGAAATAGCCTTAAAGATTGATTCCGAGGTAAGAAAAATTGAGAAACCTAAAAAAAGTTTGGAAGAAATTGCAGTTAAGACTGAGAATTAAAAATGGGTTCGATTAAATTAATTTAGCTTTATTCAATAATAAAATATTTTCCTTTAGAGTTTCCATTTCATTAAATTTATAATTTTTTGATAGTGGTTGGCAGTTTTCTTCTCGTTGACAATTAGAACTTTTAGGACAAATAATTTTTGCAGGATTATCTAATGCATCAGATAACCAATGCACTCTAAGAAGATTAGCTATTGTCTGGAGTGAGGATTTTATTTCACCATTAATCTCACTTTCTCCACCATTACTTTGACAAGCTGTTTCTAATTCATTAATCAATTCTAAAGCGTCTATGCCTTGATTATTTAGGGCTGGTTTCAAATCTATACCTAAAGAGTATAGTTTTAAGTTTCCTGCTAGGTCAGGCCTTCTTATTGAATAACAGCAGTAAAGGAATGTTTCATGCCCATCTTTTAGTATTGATATCTGAGATTGGGGGTTTTTTACATACTCCTCATTGAGTAGTCTGAAAACTGACCAGTTAGGGCATGGGTTTGTAGCCATTGACATGTTCCCAAAGGGTAATGGAATACCGTTACCGCGGTAAATAGCACTTAAGTATCCTGGTTGATGAGCCTCAAAATAATGCCAATGAAGATAGTTTGAAACAGCCGTGACTCTCCTCATTAAATGCGCAGGGGATAATTCAAGTTCTTTGGCAGATAACATGTCATGTTCTTTTCTAATAAGATATCGCCTAAACGGTTTTCTGGGGCAAAGTAGGGCGCCTGCAAAAAAACTTGATTCAAAATCATGCCAAGCCATCAGCACGTCATGGGAATTACTCTCAGTCTCTTGTTTACCATCACTGTCAAACGGATTAGATCCTGATGAGATAATAGATCTTAAGCCATCCCCCTGATGTAGGATCTTATGGCCCAAATGAGTTGTAAGGTCATACTTAAGTCGGTGCGGATCATGTTGCAGTGCCTCATTAACATAAACCTCTGACGGTGATTCGTAAAATGATCTGAGCAGCATTTTATTCTTCATTTGAGGCGTTGATGTGGTCACTCTATTTTGTTTAAACCATTTGAGCTTTAAACCATGAGTTTTATAAAGTTTTTTGATGTCATTAATTTTAATTGGAAAAGTATTATTACCAATTTCATCTGCTACTTTTTCTAAATCAGGAAAGCGATTGTAATTTGCTTCTTGGTAGGAGCGTATTAATAGTTGGGCAAACTGCCTTCCAGATATACCGCTTTGATCTAATAATTCTGGAATAGCTCCTTGTAATAAGTCTTTACTATAAAGAAAGCCTGGTTCAAGAGGGAGATTTTGACTTTTTTGTTTAGATCCACCATCGTCACTAATGCCTATATCAAGATTCTCATCCATAAACCAAGAAGGTTCTTTTTGGAACACAATAGCTATTTGGTTGAGAACATTTTCTGAGGGAAGGCGTTTTCCATTTTCAATCATGCTTAGATAAGAAACAGAAGGAGCGTTTTTAGGGTCTTCCGCACTGCATCTTTCTGAAAGGTCTTCAAGAGTGAGTTTATTGAGCTTACGGACATTTTTTAGCTTTGCCCCAAGCAGATGACTCTTTCTGTATAAATTGCTCATTGTGAAATTTACATTGTGAAATTTTTATTGTGAAATTTTAATAAATTTTTACTTAAAATTCACTAAATTATTAATTTTATTTCAAATGTCTGCAGCAATAAAAATTATTCCATCGTTAAGTATGGAGGAGAAAGAAGTCATCAATCCTAGAGCATTGGGTTTGGTCGAATTACTGCATACACAATTTAATTCAAGACGATTAGAGCTCCTTGAGTTAAGAAACCAGAGACAAAATGAATTAGATGATGGAAAAAAACCCAATTTTCTAGAAGCAACACGAGAGATAAGAGAGGATGATTGGGTGGTCTCCCCGATACCACATGATCTCCAAGATAGAAGGGTTGAAATCACAGGGCCAGTGGATCGTAAAATGGTAATCAATGCTTTAAATGCCCCAGTAAAGACTTTTATGGCAGACTTTGAAGATTCTTGTTCACCCACATGGAGCAATATTGTTTCTGGTCAGATTAATTTAAGAGACGCGGTAAACGGGGACATAGAATTCATAAGAGAGAATGACCAAAAACGATATGCTCTTAATCAAGAAACAGCCACGCTTATTGTAAGACCCAGGGGTTGGCATTTGAATGAAAAGCATGTTCTGGTCAATGAAGAAGAAATATCAGGAGGGCTATTTGATTTTGCAATATTCCTTGCGAATAACCATGAAGCATTATCTCAAAATGGCAGTGGACCTTATTTTTATTTACCGAAGCTTGAGAGTCATCTTGAAGCCAGATTGTGGAATGATATTTTTATTGCTGCACAAGACTTTCTAAATATTGATCGAGGAACAATTAAGGCCACCGTTCTGATTGAAACAATTCTTGCTGCTTTTGAAATGGATGAGATTCTTTATGAATTAAGAGAGCATTCAGCTGGACTCAATTGTGGGCGTTGGGACTATATTTTTAGTTTTATAAAGAAATTTAGGAATGATTCTGATTCTATTCTCCCCAATAGAGATGAAGTTATCATGACTCGTCATTTTCTAAAATCTTATGTTGATGGGTTAATCAAAACTTGTCATAAAAGAAATGTGCATGCCATGGGTGGTATGGCAGCACAAATTCCTATAAAAAATAATACTCAGGAAAATAATGAAGCTATGTCTAAAGTTGAATTAGACAAGATGCGAGAGGCAAATGCAGGCCATGATGGAACCTGGATTGCTCACCCAGGACTATCATCAATTGCCATGGGAGCTTTCAATTCAATCATGGGTGACCAGGCAAACCAAATTAGTAACAAAAGGGATGATGTCAATATTACTTCTCATGATCTTTTGAAAGTACCTAATGGGATGATCACTGAAGAAGGCTTGAGACAAAATATTAGGGTAGGCGTGCAGTACATCGAAGCATGGTTATCGGGTAACGGATGCGTCCCTTTATATAATCTTATGGAGGATGCTGCCACTGCAGAAATTTCTAGATCTCAAATTTGGCAGTGGATTACTCATAAAGCCTCATTTACAGACACTAACAAAACCATAGATGAGGATTTATTTACTTCTGTCTTAGACCAAGAGATGAGCCAACTTATTGAATTAAGAGGAGATTCTAATTTTGATCAAGCTAATTTAGACCGTGCTATTGATTTATTTAAAAGCATGTCAACCAGTTCAGAATTTGACCAATTCTTAACTTTACCTGCGTATAACTTCCTTTAGGAGACGACTATGAAAGATAACAATGAAAATACCTTGATCACTGATCATAAAGAAGATTCTGTGATTATACCAAAACCTCTTTCTGAATCTGAAGTAATTGATCTGATGATTTATGGAGAGGATGTCATTGATTTTGGGGTGAGCCATAAACCCATAACTTCAAAGAAATAAGGAAAAATAATGAATCAATTTCCCTGCTTATCAATACCTTTAGGAGAAAACCATGGGTGATAAAAGAAACTATTCAGCTGATCAAGTCAAAGCTCTTCAAGGCTCTGTTAAGATTGAGTCTACATTGGCCAAAATAGGTGCAAAACAATTAAGAAAGTTGTTTGAGACTGAACCTTATGTTAATACTTTTGGAGCATATAATGGCCAGCAAGCTGTTCAACATGTAAAGGCTGGTCTCAAGGCCATTTATGTATCAGGTTGGCAAGTTGCGGCTGCAGCAAATAGCAATAATGACGTTTACCCAGATCAAAGCCTTTATTCTGTAGATTCTGTTCCTAATGCTGTTAGGAATATCAATAATGCGTTCAGGCGCCAGGATCAAATCCAGGTCCAAGAAGGGGAAGAGGGATTCTATTTTGCTCCAATCATTGCTGATGCGGAAGCTGGTTTCGGCGGTGCATTGAATGCGTATGAGTTGGCTCGCAATCTGATTGAAGCTGGAGCCTCAGCTGTACACTATGAGGATCAATTATCGGCAGAAAAGAAATGCGGACATCTTGGTGGAAAGGTTTTAATATCAACAAGTCAAGCAATCAGAAATCTAAATGCGGCAAGACTTGCTGCTGATGTCGCAGAAACAGATACTTTAATCATAGCGAGAACCGATGCAGAAGCTGCAAGACTTCTTTTGACTGATGTCGATGAAATAGATCGAAAATTCATGACTGGAGAAAGGACCTCAGAGGGTTTTTATCGAATGTCAGGAGGGCTGGAAATGGGTTGTGAACGGGGTCAGGCATTTGCTGAATACGCAGATTTAGTTTGGTGTGAAACATCAAAACCTTGCTTAAAAGATGCAAAGCGATTCGCTGACGCTGTTCGCGGAGCTCACCCAGAACAACTACTAGCATATAATTGTTCCCCAAGCTTTAATTGGAAACAGCACATCCCTTCAGAGGATGAATTAGTTCAGTTTCAAAAAGAATTAGGAAAAATGGGTTTTAAATTTCAATTCATAACACTTGCTGGTTTTCATACAACTAACTTTGCTGTTTTTGATTTTGCAAAAGAGTATAAAGAGAATGGTATGTTGGCATTCAGTCAGTTGCAGCAGAAAGAGTTAGATTACCAGCAACATGGATTCACTACAGTAAAGCATCAAGCAGAGGTTGGAGTAGGTTACTTTGACGCAATCAGTCAAACAGTTGGGGCAGATAGTGTTGCTGCATTGGCAGATTCTACAGAAAGCGAACAATTTAATTAACTATCAGTAAAAAATTTAACAAGGAGCTACTTTTTAGTGTTCATCTCCATGCCATTTTTAAACACTTTTGTTTCTATAAGTTGACCGTCCATGTCAAAATATTCCCATAGACCAATCAGTTGTCCTTGTTGGTGTTTGCCTCGACGTTGAAGTTGTCCATTATCATGAAACCATTCAAAAAGCCCTTCAGATTTTCCATTTAACATATTTCCTAAATAACGCTGTGGCTCACTAATATTCATTTATTTCTCGTTAAAAATATTTATCATTAATCTAATCCAATACCTTTCAAGTCTCAAGTCATAAGAACTTCTCAGAAATCAATTAAAAAAAGAGCCCTTAGTAGGGCTCTTTTAATTTATTTATATGGTTAATTAGTCTGAAACAGCAACTAATATTGCTAAAACTAATACACCAACTGCTCCTGCATCTCCCAAAGCAGATACAGTAGCTATAAAGCTGTTGGAGATCGCTCCCACAAAAGGAACATCACCAAAGACAACTCCAGCGACAACACCTAGAGCGATTAAACTAATAGCAATACCAGTAAAATCTGAGATGTATCTTTTAATCATGTACATATCTTTTCCCCTAAAAAAGTTACTTATTCATCAGTAAGCTTATCACTAAGCTATTCAATCTAATCAAACATTTAACCAACTGTCAAAAAGTTGAGCGATTAATTTTTAATTGGAATAGAGTTTTCCCATTCGCTGATTACATCACGATTATCCTTTTCCCAAGGGTGAAAATCTTTCCTTAAGAATTGTAACCAAGGGATAAAAGCCCTTCTTAAGATGCCAGGTTTGATGAATAAAAAGTTAACTGCGTCTACCCAAGTTCTAATTTTCCAAAGTTGACCATCTTGCTTAAGCATCAAGACAGTCGATCTTAAAACATCTCTCATTATAAAGTGTGTAACAAATAGCAATGCTCTTCTTCTTGTCTTAACTGAACCACAAACAGTTGCATAGACATCAAAGGCAACTGCTTTATGCTCAGTTTCTTCTAGTGCGTGCCAGTACCAGAGTTTAGCAACATGATTACCTGAATCAGTGAAGTGATCTTTATTTCTTAGAAGATCATCCGCAAGGATTGCAGTTAAATGTTCAGCTGCAACTGTCCCTGCTAATCGTCTTTCTGGTGAGAGGGTAGTTTTAGCCCATTCATATCGTTTTACTTGGGGCTTATTCAATAACTCCATATCATAATCACGTAGTTTACAAACCAAATCATTGTATTTTTGATGTTCTTTTCGGTGAATAGATTCTTGTGCATAAAAAGAAGACATTTCATCGAGTAATTTTGGATCCTTTATTTCTTTTTGAAAATATTTCACAGATTCAATAAAGGATTTTTCCCCAAGGGGAAATAAAAGTGAGAATGCATTTTCAAAAGCTGTTTTGAATGCACTTCCGTCATACCAATCATGAGCAAGATCTTTTTCTAAATTAAAATTCGGTTTTCTAATATTTATACTATGATCTTTAGGACTTTTACTCTGATTCTTCATGCTATAAATATAGCATAATGACTTTAGTCTATTTATGAAGAAATTATGTTTTACTCAATATTCTGCATTAGTTGATACAATGTTAATTAAAGTTAGACTCTTCGAGTCTTTTTTTTTCTTAATTAAACCGGAGATTTTTTATGAAACAAATAATGACAACAATAATTACTGGGATTTTCTTGATGATTCCTTCTTCGAGTTTTTCTGCTGCACATGAAAAGGATGATCATGGACATTACCACGGAATTGAAGCCATTGCTGCTGACTGGGTGACCGCTGGTTATACAGGTAAAGCAGAATCAATAGCGATGGTAAAAGAGAACATGGCTGAGGATGGAGAATCTGTACAAGGTCGATATGTGGGTTTTGGATTCACATGGGATCCTCGGGAGAATGAAATGAGGGTCGGTCGAGTCACGCCAAATAGTCCAGCAGATGGAACTCTTCAGGTCGGTGATTTATTTCTTGAAGTCAATGGTATTAAAGCAATTCCTGAAAATTTTGAAAGTCTTGGATTCAGGGGTAAACCAGGAGCAGAAATTGCAGCCGTGATTGAAAGAAATGGGATGAAAAAAAATATCACCTTTAAGAGAGGCATAATTAATGGAAGACTTAACAAATCTCAAGTTCTAGACAATATGAATTCTGGTGAAGCTGACGAGTGGCCTGCAAAAGAATTCAGAATTATTGAAGTATTATCCAAAGGTAATACCGTTTATGTTTTATCGAATGCAACTCAAACTGATTATCAGGTTGATCTTAATTACAATGCCTATACTGTTACTCGTTTAATGTTTAATGATAATGACAAAGTTGTAGAGGCTGCTAATTTAACTGAGGGTAGATTCATTTTAGAGCAAACAGGGTTCGAAATCTCAAGGTAATCTATTAAAATTCTTACAGATTTAATATTCTATAAAATTTTATGAAAGGGTTTTTACCGATAGATAAGCCTTTGCGAAGCTACTCTTTAGTTCATGAGAATTCATTAGCGCTGCTTCAAGAATTAGCGACAAATCTTCCAAAGTTACT
>CAYVTR010000016.1:36282-41760 GCA_964454905.1 uncultured Woeseia sp.
ATGAGAATTCATTAGCGCTGCTTCAAGAATTAGCGACAAATCTTCCAAAGTTACTTCTTACTGATAGGCTTGAAAAGAACATTGCAATGATGGCAGATGATGATCTTTCAGTTGATTCATTAATACAAGACGGTTCTTTGGAGGAAATTAAACTTGCGATGGTGCAACTGAGTTTCATCGCACATGCCTATATCCTTGGAGGATCTGAACCTAAAAGCAATCTACCTAGAGTGATAGCAAAACCTTGGGTTAGTATTGCTAGGAAACTAGAAAGACCACCTGTGTTGAGTTATGCGAGTTATTGTTTGGATAATTGGTACCTTATGAATTCGGAAGAATCGATTAATCTCAATAATGTAGCTCTCATTAATAATTTTTTGGGTGGAATAGATGAAGATTGGTTTGTAACTGTCCATGTTTGTATTGAGGATGCTGCTAGTGATGCAATGGAAGCCTCAAAACTAATCTCACAATGTACAGGTGAGTCAGAAGAATCTTATATAGAAGGGCTATTAAAACGCATTTCTACATCTATGCAAGAAGTGAATAATATATTTGAACGGATGCCGGAAAGATGCGACCCGTATGTTTACTATCACCGAGTTAGACCATTTATTTTTGGTTCAAAAGATAATCCAGATCTAAAGAAGGGCATTGTTTATCAGGGGGAATTTGATAATGTTCCACAGTTTTATAGAGGAGAAACGGGCGCACAGAGCAGTATCATGCCGACGTTAGATGGAGCACTGGGGATTGAACACACAAAGGATAGCTTGAGACATTATCTAAACGAGATGAGAGATTATATGCCCAAAGACCATAGGCAATTTATTGAGCAAGTTGAAACCAGTTCTATGACTAAAAAATTAGTTAAGAAATCTAGTCTTTTAATTGATTCTTATAACGATTGTTTGGAACAAATAAGAGCTTTCAGAGCATTGCATTTAAAATATGCTAGAACATATATACATAATCAATCTAAACAGAAAAACCCATTTGGTGCAGGAGGCTCAACCATCCATGGAACTGGCGGAACCCCCTTTATGTCATATCTCAAGAAACATCGAGATGAAACTGAGCAACAAAAACAATAAAAAAGTCTATTGTTCAATCTTCCTGAAAGTCTGAGGCCGAAGTAACGTGTCGCCCTCCGTCATGAAGAGGCGAAAAGTGCCATGATTTTGTTTTCCAGCCTGATTTTTCTTTCACCCAAATATGAGTGACTCTTGTGCGGTAATTATTTACTGTTCCAGATTGATCAGATATAACTCCTTCAAGATAATACCTAGCTAAAACAACACTACTAGACAATTCAATGGTTTCTGGATAATTGACATTCAGGCTCGAGTTTTGATCACCCATATTATTTTCTATATCTGTTGCTGTGTTATTTTTACTAAACCTAAAGAAGCTTCCGTCTGAATTAGCATTATAGGTTCCTGATTGACTCATGAGATCAGCTTGTCCTGCATAATCATTATTATCTCTTGCTTCCCAATGATCTAAGACTAATTGCATAACTTCATTTTCTGACGATAAATGGCCATCAGCCCAAATCGGTGAAACAATGAATATTGAAAATAGAATTATTAATTTTTTCATGTTTTTCTCCCTTCTTTCATGAAGTAGTAGCTTAGCAAAATTCAATTAAAATTTTATTATAAAAGTTCTGTGAATCAGTCAATATTTAAACTTTTTTGATTCTTTTATCAGCAATCGAAATATCAGGAAACCATGTTTGTGTAGTTGGCTTTTTAGCAAGATCTAGTTGACTAACTCTTAAATCAATCAGATAAGGTCGTCCATCTCTAGTGACCTTATTTGCATGTTTTAGTGACGCAATTAATTCCTCTGGTGTGTTTGCCTGAGAAGCTTTGATATCAAAGCTATTAGCCAGACCAACAAAGTCGACATTAGGACTCCCTAAATAGCAGCTAATGTCTTTCCAAAGATCTCTAGTTTCTTGTTTTCTTATTAAGGGGGAATTCATATAAATTCTGTTTCTTTCTCCATCATAACTCAGGTTATTAAATACAATTATATTGACAGGAATATCATATCTTGAAGCAGACCATAGAGACTCAATTTGTCCAAATAACATTGCACCATCACCAACTAGACAAGTGACCTGTCGATTTGGTTCACCAATCTTAACACCTAAAGCTGCTCCGATACCCCAACCTAATGCAAAGCCTGTTGTGCCACCAATAAGCGATTTTCTATTAGGACCTAAATCCATCCACTCAAAGGGAGTTCTAGTGTCTAATTCAGAAACTATTATAGCGTTTTTATCCAATTGTTTATCAATCTCATAAGACGCTCTTTGCCATGAAATTGGACTTGAATTCCAGTGGGCTTTAGCATTCCTTTCTTTTCTGGCCTCAAATTTTGCATTAATTTGATTTGTTTCTTCCAATCGTTGTGCACGAATTTTGTTGAGTTCATCCTTGGTCGCAAGAGATTTAACTGCCTCTTCAATAGCAATAACTGTTTCTTTCATGCCAGCAGCAATTGCAATATCTGTAGGGTAGGTGTTAGCTATATCATCAAATTCTATTCTGGCGTGGATAACCTTTGCTTTTCTCGGTACTGGTGCAGTAAATATTGTAGGGTCTGGCATAGGAGCACCAAGATTTAGAAAAACATCCGTTCCTGGAAGTCCTCTTGGAACACCCATACCATAAAAGCCAACAAACGACTCATGTTGAAATGGAATGTCACCAAACACACTGTATCCTTGTGTCATTTTTATTCCTAAAAGATTTGATAAATTAACAACTTGGGCGTTTGCTTTAGCTCGAGTTACCTCATGGCCTACACAAATCATAGGTGACTTTGATTCAATTAAAGCTTTTGCAGTAGCTTCGATTAACTCTGTTTTGGGTTGAAGATCCATGGGAATCTTAAATTTACTTTGAGGGTAAATAGTTTGCTTAATATTATTTTTGTTTAACAAACTACCGGGGAATCTTAAATATACAGGTCCACCGGGTGGTGTTTCTGAGAGCTTAATTGTTCGCCTTAACATTTCACTAATCTGTAAAGGGTTATCAACTTGCCAACGCCACTTAGTAAACTGAGTCATAGTTTCCAGCCAATCATCCATTTGCTGAAAACCATTTCTCCCTGCAAAGTTAGAGCTGGAACCATCCGATAAAACCGCAATTGATGATCGATCTTTCCAAGCATTGTATAAATTATTCATAGCACTAGGGATGGCTACACCCGGAAGAAAAAGTATTGAAGTTTTTCCTGTTACTAGCTCATAACCGTGTGCCATTGATGTCGCTTGTGATTCTGCTATCGAAGCAATGTATTGCATGTCATTGTTCAGTGTTAGTGCATCAAAAAACGGACTCATGCCAGTAGCACTAGTGCCAAAAATATATTCTACATTTGCAGCTCTTAGTGATTCAGCTAGAATATCTGCTCCATTACCTACAATGTTTTTCCCCTCTCTAGGAATCACATCGCGAGCTTCAGCAACAGAGGTTATTAATGAGTTTACAGCAACTTGACTGAAGCCTATTGCTAATAGCTTCTTAGAAAAATCTCTCCGAGAAATATCATGATCAAAGAATCGTTTAAAGAGCTCTTTCATTTATTGTTTGAGGTAGTTTATCCCAATCCTCCCAAGAGATTACTCTTCCAGGGAAAGCAGGATTCTTAAATGGCCAATCATCTTTCAACCATACCTTAACGCTCTCGAATAATCTAGAATCTAAACCAGTACTTAATTCACTCTCTCTGACCCACATGAATACTTCAGCATCATATCCATTCTTTCTTGTAGGGTAAAAATAGACGCAACCAATAACTTTCTTTTCATCTAAAGTAACCATCGTGTAAGCAAAAGATGTTTTCCTTTGGAATTCTTTTTGATGCCAAGCTAAATCGATTAGATTCTGCTGTAAAGTTAGTTTCTTTGGCCAATCACTATCCGGCCAAACTTGACTTACATGTTTAGCACTAGACATCACTGCTGCATAATCTATTTCCACATCGTCAATAGATAACATTCTTAATTTGTACTCATTGGTTACAAGAGTCAATGGAACTTCAAAGTCATCTGGTACAAAGGATTCTTTCGATTGAGCTTTCACATTAGTTGTAATAAAAAAATTAAAATATTAAGAGATAAAATCTCTTCATTTATATTTTTAAAATTTGTTTACCTTTATTTTCACCGGTAAAAAGACGATTCAGTGTTTTGGGGCAGTTTTCAATTCCTTCTTGAATATCTTCTCGATGTTTAATTTTACCTTCCATCAACCATTTTGAAAGTTCTTGTATCGCTTCATCCATCCTATCAAAATAATCTAACACTAAGAACCCTTCCATTTTTGCTCGATTAATAATCAAACTACTTAGATTCCTAGGACCAACTGGCATTTCTTCACCTGTATAATTTGAAATTGAACCACAGATGACAATTCTTGCCTTCTGATTAATTTGATATAAGACCGCTTCAAGTAATGGACCACCAACATTGTCAAAATAGATGTCAATACCTGCACTTGCAATTTTTTTCAATTCTTTAGTTACTTCGGTGTTTTTATAATCAATCACATGATCAAGGCCACAATCCTCAAGCCAACCACATTTTTCCTCACCGCCAGCAATTCCAATTACATTACAACCCTTAATTTTTGCAATCTGTGCAACCACTGAGCCAGTTGCTCCAGATGCTCCCGACACCACAACAGTTTCGCCTTCTTTTGGCTTACCAATATCAAGCAACCCAAAGTAGGCAGTGATGCCAGTTAACCCTAGAACATTCAACATCGTGGGGATTGGGAAGAATTCTGGTATGACTCTAAACCCTTTTCCATCAGATATTAGGTGTGTTTGCCAACCAACAATTCCACTAACCAAGTCACCTTCTTTAAAATTTGGATTTTTGGATTGTATGACTCTGCCCATTCCACCTGATCGAATCACTTCATCAATTTGTATTGGTGGAAGATAACCTGGTATATCTGTAAGCCACATTCTCTGAGTAGGGTCCACTGACAGGTATTCTGTTTGAATCAATATTTCGCCCTCATTTAATTCAGGCACAGCGTCTTCAATCAATTCAAAATTTGATGTTTCAACCAAACCTCTTGGCCTTGTTTTTAAAACCCACTTCTTATTTGTTAAACCCATATTATCCTCCAGATTTATGTTTTATATAATTACCGATACGACACTAAATATAGGTCTAGTTTTTTAAAATTCAAGCATATCTTTTTACACATTATTTACTGCTTCTATTAATTTCTTATCTCGATAAAATTTCAGTAATATAATCTACTACATACGGAGCGAGGATACTCAAAAGAAAAAAAATAAACATCGTGACCATGACTGCTAACAATAGAATCAGAATTTTTTTCATAACCTCAATATAAAACTAGACTATTAGTTAGTTAGACCTAGGGCTCCATTCAGGCGAACCAAAGAAAGACATGAATTTATCACTAAGATTATTTGATG
>CAYVTR010000017.1:0-40828 GCA_964454905.1 uncultured Woeseia sp.
AAGTAAATTTCCCTGGATCATTATGCTCTTCAGCAGCTCTGGCAATATCAGCCCATGCAGATTTATGCACATCATAATCAAATACTTTCAATGCAAGTGCTGAGTTCTTTGTTAACCAAGCCCTGATGACCCTGGGGTGCCAATAGGGATATTGTTCAACTATATTTCCACCTATGATACTGCTAAATAGATTGGCTCTTTGACCAAAGGACATCTCATTCATGTTCTCTGGTCTATTAAGATTGTGAAAAGGTTTGGATATGGGTTGTTGTGACGCTTTGGTAGTGGTATCAGCCATTGCATTAACCATCCCTAAAAAAATACCGTGATCAGTTACAGCATAAAAATCCAAGGGTTCACGCAACTTCATTTCATAACCCATTGGATGCTTAATTCCTTCACCTTTGGCATAACGATACGCATCATCCGGTGTGGCTGTGATACCGAAAACATAGGCATCAAAAGAGTATGATGTGTGTACGTGTAGATCCCCATAATATGGATTTCTATCCTCATTAGAGGCACTAGACACGGTTTGGGTCTCAGGCTTATCAATAGAAAAATCAACTATTTCTAGTGACGATTCGTTTTGGCCAAACATGTATATCAAGAAAAGACCGAGAGCAACTATAAGAACAATTGATGATTTACTGAGTTTCATTTTTTTTCCTCTAATAACTTATCGACAAAGCGTATAACTATTAATTATAAGAGTCAATTGGACTATTTAAAACAAATCCTCACAAAACCTTTCAGTATATTTCTATAAAAAGAAACTAGGCCTGGGGCTCTATTTATACCTTCCAATAAGTTTCCTTGCCTATTTCAGGGTTATCAGGAATAGCTCTGACTAAGATTAATGAAGCTCCTGCAATACATGCTCCTATCAAAAAAACAGCACCATAATTTTCCATCCAAATTATTCCAAGAAGAGCTGGTAATAAAACTGCAGCTATGTGGTTAATGGTAAAACTAATGCCTGCGGTAGATGCAATATCAGCTGGATCAGCTATTTTCTGAAAATAGGTGCTGATAGCAAAGGAAATTGAGAAAAAAATATTATCTAAAATGTATAGAGCTAGAGCTATATTTACATTTTCTACAACTGCATAACTAAGAAATATAACTATCAAGGCTACATATTCTAAAGTTAGCGCTCTTCTTTCGCCTATCCTTTCAATCAAAATTCCCAGTTTAGGTGCAACCCAAGTAGTGACAGCTGCATTAGCTAGAAATAACAAAACCATCTTATCTAAAGGAAAGCCGAATTTTTGGACAAGCAGAAATCCTGCAAACACCATAAAAATTTGTCTTCTGGCGCCGGCTAAAAATGTTAATACATAATAAAGCCAGTAGCGTTTTCGAAATACCAGGTCTTTGCGTTGCTCAACTTTTTCACTAAATCGTGGAAAAGAAAAAAAACAATAGAGGCCTATTAACACAGTAAGAAAACCAGCTACAGAATAGAGCCAAAGATAAGTTGGTTCAAAGATAAATACAACAATATAGAGGATGGAAAGGATCGCCAGCGTAGAACCGGAGTAAAGGCTTAAAACTTTACCAAGTACTCGAGGTGCTTCTTCCTTGGTTAACCACTGTAAACTTAAAGAGATTCTCAATGTTTCTAAGTAGTGGAAACCGGTAGACATGATTACAGTTGTAATATACAAACCCAGAGTTGAAGGGAAGAAGCCAGTCATTGCAGTACCAATTCCAAGTAAGATTAAGCTGACAATAGCAAAATTTTGTTGCCGGATAATCAACAACAAAAACACTACTGTAAATGCTAAGAATCCAGGTACTTCTCGTAAGCTTTGTAATATACCAATCTCTTTGCCACCAAAACTTGCTATTTCTACTGCAAAATTATTCAGGAGAACTTGCCAAACTGAAAAAGCAATAGGGGACCCAATTGCTAAAATAAAAAGGAAGGTCTTTCTATTATTTGGTATTGAAAACATTAGGTATTAAATTTGTCGGAGCTATCCTTTATATTTATTGGGTTTCTGGCGCGCCCGCGAGGACTCGAACCTCGAACCCTCAGCTTAGAAGGCTGATGCTCTATCCAGTTGAGCTACGGGCGCTAAATCTAAGATGAATAATATGAACGGATTATATATTAATTTAGTTAAGTTGGTAATTTCGAGTGTTGCTAACTCAACACAACTTTTTTAGTTAGACTGCCTTTTCCTGATTTTCTGGTATTTCTCTCTCAAATGCCTTTTATCAGCATAAAGTCTTTTCAATAGTTTATCCCTTATTCTCTTTGCTAGATTTCTTTTTTTTCTTGCTTTTAGTGATCTATGTTTCCTTAAAGCTCGGTCCATATAGCGATCCTCTTCTTGTTCTAATTATCCCTGCAGATTCTAGTTATTAAAGATGTGAAATTATTTAAGCTGATTGTGCCTCCTTCCAGTTGACATCTTCATCATCGAAATCCTCCCATTGAAGTACGCCAAGTTGCTCAAATTTTGGTCGAACTGTTTTAGTTAATAAGCCAACCCTTTTGAGGCTTGGGATTACTCTTTGAAAAATGAAGGTTTGGAAATCTCGTCTTACTTTAACCCCATCATCATATTTTATTGTTTCTTCAACATCCCATCCAAAGTCCTCAAACACTTCATTAGCATGAAAACGATGTCGCATAATGACACAAGCCTGATAAGCAAATTCTGCTCTTTGTTCTACTTCATCCTCAGTTAAACTTTTAACATGTTGTTCAAGGTAGTGAATTCCAAAAGTCACATGCCTTGATTCATCTTGGATAATCTTCCCAATTAATTGGTGGAGTAATTTATCTGGATGGGTTTGTGGAAATGCTTTGAATGCTCCAAGAGCAAGTCCCTCAATAATTAATTGCATACCAATAAACTTTAAATCCCATCGTTCATCGGTCAAGATTTTATCCAACAGATTTTTTAAATCTGGCGTGATCGGATACATGTCCTTGTGGCGCGTTTGAATATATTTATTAAATGCCTCAACGTGTCGTGCTTCATCATAGGTTTGAGTGGCTGCATACAGTTTTGCATTGTATGTAGGGGCACATGAACACAACTGACTAGCGACCAATAATGCACCTTGCTCGCCATGAAGAAATTGGCTTAATGACCATGCAGCTAATTTATGCTGAATATTAAGCTTCTCCTTATCAGAGAGTGCAAGGTAAGGCTCATAACCCAAATAAGATTGATGAGCTAATCCATAATCTTCAAGTGTTGCTTTATCCTTATCCCATTCTTGAGACCAATCAAGATCAATCTCCACATCCCATTGTCTCTTTTTAGCTAACTGATAAAGTCTATTGATTTTGTCGTCGGCTGCAGTGTAATCCCAATTGTAAGATCCTGTTAGTGGAGTATGGAATATTTCTTTGATCTCATGAAAATCTTGATTTGTTAAATAAATTCCAGATTTAAAATCATGCACTTTACCCATACCTAATGATTCTACAAAAATTTTAACAATTTACAAAAAAAGTTTTCCTGGTCGGGGCAGAGGGATTTGAACCCCCGACCCTCTGCTCCCAAAGCAGATGCGCTACCAGACTGCGCTATGCCCCGAATAGAATCAATGCGTGAAGTATTATACTTCTCATTAAAAAAAAACCATTAACTTTTTTAGAAAAAGATTTCTAAGTGATACCAAAGAATTGTTTGGTATCATGACACGCTTAAAAGAGATAAATTTTATGACAGCAAATATAATTGATGGAAAAAGTATAGCGCAAGAAACGATTGCTCAAATTAAAGAGAGTATCTCCAAAAATATTAAACAAGGATTAAATGTTCCTGGTTTAGCTGTAGTAATAGTTGGAGACAATCCGGCCTCTATGATTTATGTCAGAAATAAACGCATTGCTTGCAAAGAGGCTGGGATAAAATCCTATGATCATGATTTACCCATTGACATATCTGAAGAAGAATTAATAAATTTAGTGCAATCACTGAATAATAACCCAGAAGTTCATGGGATCTTGGTTCAACTCCCTCTTCCTGATCACATTAACGAAACAAAAATTATAGAATCCATAGATCCTATTAAAGATGTTGATGGTTTTCACCCTTATACTATTGGAAGACTGATGCAAAGAATACCAGTCTTAAGGCCCTGTACGTCAATTGGTGTTATAACAATGCTGGATTCAATTGGTGTTGACCCAATAGGGAAACATGCTGTAATTGTTGGTGCATCCAACCTAGTGGGAAGACCGCTTGCATTAGAATTACTACTTAGAGGTGCCACAACAACGGTTTGTCATAAATTTACAAAAGATTTAGAAAGTTTTGTTAATCAGGCAGATATTCTAGCCGTTGCTGTTGGTAAGGCTGGCCTCATACCTGGTAGTTGGATTAAAAAAGATGCTATAGTTTTTGATATTGGTATCAATAGAAATAAAGATGGAAAAGTCACTGGTGATATTGATTTCGAAGCTGCAAAAGAAAAAGCTTCATGGATATCTCCCGTTCCAGGAGGAGTAGGCCCAATGACAGTTGCCATGCTTCTAAAAAATACTCTTATTGCATCAACTATTAATAGTAATAATGAAAAAAGAGAGAGGAAAATTTCATCTGATAAATGGATTAAAGTTTAATTAAATAAATGACTATGAATATAAAATTAAGGGAATCAATATTAGTATCATTAGTATTCTTATTATTAAGCAATTTAAGCATTGCATCTCAAAATTACCCTCAAATTGAATTCACCACAACCTCAGGCAAGTTTACTGTCGAATTGGACCGCAATAGAGCTCCAACTACAGTTAAGAACTTTTTGCAGTATGTCGAGAGTGGTTTTTATGTGGATACAATATTCCATCGAGTTATAGCAGGATTTGTTATTCAAGCCGGTGGTTATTCAGTTGATCTTGAACTCAAGGAGACTCTCCCTGAAATTATTAATGAATCAGGCAATGGTCTGACCAATCAACGGATGTCTTTAGGCATGGCTAGAAGCACCGACCCACATACTGCTAGCTCTCAGTTTTATATCAATATCGTTGATAATTTTTCGCTTGATCCAATGCCAACTCGTTGGGGTTATGCAGTCTTTGGTGATGTGATTGATGGCTTTCAGGTTATAAATGCTATTGCCAGTAACGCCACGCAGACCATGAGTGATATGCAAGATGTTCCAGTCGCGCCTGTCATTATTTTGGACGTTAAAAGGATTGATTAATAAAGCATTAAGCTTGTATTGGAACTCTTGACTGTGAACAGGTACTTTATTTCCGATCTCCATCTTGATGAATCTAAACCAGAGACTACTGCGTTATTTCAAACTTTTATTAAACAGACCATCAGAGAAAATGTTAATGGGACGGAACTTTATATTCTTGGTGACTTGTTTGAATCTTGGATAGGTGACGATTATGACAATCCTTTTCATAATGAAATAAAATTACTCTTAGCAGCAATGTCAAACTCGGGAGTAAATATCTTTTTCTTATTTGGTAATCGTGATTTTCTCATTGGAGACACATTTTTATCAGAAACAGGTATCAAATTACTCGATGATCCTGCCCTACTGACTATTAATGAGAAACTAGTTCTTGTTACTCATGGAGATCAGATGTGCTTGGATGATCAGGACTACCAAAATTTTAGAGCTATGGTTAGAAATCCTGAATGGCAGAAAGAGTTTCTTAGCTTTCCTATCTCGAAACGATTAAAAATAGCAGGAGAAGCTAAAGATGCCAGCAAACAATCTAAACAGGAAAAAGTAATTGAAATAATGGATGTGAATGATCAAGCAGTTGAAGCAATCTTTAACGAGAATCAAATTGATCTTATGATCCATGGCCATACACACAGACCAATGAAACATGAAATTGTTTTGGTCGGTAACACTTATTATCGTTATGTTTTAGGCGATTGGACAGAAGACCATGCAATAATCATAGATTGGAGCAATGATTCTCCCCAATTTATTGATTTAATTGATTAAAGTAGACGTGGGATCCTGAATTTCTATCTGTTTTCGCAGTTTTTCCTCTTTCATCTTAGCAGTGTCGTTTCGTTTGAGTTCAATTTTTTGTAGATAAGCTTGGGTAACATCATTGGTCACATAATCTCCAGAAAAACAAGATGTATCAAAATCCTGAACTTCTGAATCTTCAAATCGAACGGAAGCAATTAAATCCTCGAGTGTTTGGTAGAGTAACCAATCTGCACCTATAAATTGTGCTAGTTCTTCATCTGATTTGTTACTGGCAATTAATTCACTGCTGGCTGGCATGTCAATTCCATAAACATTTGGAAACTTTACAGGGGGTGCTGCTGAAGCAAAGAAAACTTTCTTTGCTCCTGCATGTCTAGCCATCTCGATAATTTGTTTGGAGGTTGTGCCTCTCACAATTGAATCATCAATTAACAATACATTTTTATCTTTAATTTCTAAATCAATAGGATTTAGTTTTTGCCTGACTGATTTTTTTCTTTTTTCTTGACCGGGCATTATAAAAGTTCTGCCAATATAACGGTTCTTTATAAAGCCTTCTCTATATTTAACACCTAGATGATGTGCGACTTGTAAGGCACTGCTCCTACTAGTGTCAGGAATAGGAATAACAACGTCAACTTCGTGATGTAGGCCTTTTTCTATTATTCTTTGTGCTAAAAATTCTCCCATTCTTAATCTTGACTTATAAACAGACATACCATCAATGATTGAATCGGGTCTAGCAAAATATACAAACTCAAAGATACAAGGAGTATAGGTTTTGGGTTTCACACATTGGTGTGAATAAAAGTCTCCATTTTGACTAATATAGATTGATTCCCCTGGCAGAATATCTCTCATTAAACTAAAACCAGCTGCATTAAGAGCTACACTTTCTGAGGCAACCATGTATTCAATTTTATTGCCTGCCTCTCGAGTTCCTATTACTAGTGGCCTGATACCATTAGGATCTCTCATGGCAACCAATCCTTCATTAAGAACCATAGCGACAACAGCATACCCTCCAGAACATTTATTGAAAACAGCAGTTGAAGCTTTAAAAACTGATTCCGGAGTTAGTGATTCTTTCTGTTGAATTTGAATTTCATGAGCAAATAAATTTAGTAATGCTTCTGTGTCTGATTCAGTATTAAGATGTCTTCGATCAACCTCTTTTAGATGAAATCTAAGCTCAGTGGTATTTACTAAATTACCATTATGAGCTAAGCAAATACCGAATGGTGAATTAACATAAAATGGCTGTGCCTCATTACTACTAAGAGTCCCAGCCGTTGGGTATCTGACATGACCTATACCAATGTTGCCTCTCAATCTGGTCATGTGTTTATCAGTGAACACATCATTAACCAAACCATTATTCTTTCTTAGACAAAGTACCCCATTATCATCAGTCATAATGCCAGCTGAATCCTGCCCGCGGTGTTGCAAAACAGTTAATGCATCATAGATTTCCTGATTGACAGGTTTGGTGCTGACTATACCAACAATTCCACACATCTAAATAAATCCCCTGATAATTTAAATAGGACTATTGATTATAATGCTCAAGAAACAAATTGTAGAAAAAATCTGCTATTTTTTCTGCTTCTTCCAGTAACAGTGCATTCTGAACTAAAGGTTCTCCATATAGACTACTGTCCTCAAGCATAAACATAATGATTGCTACAAAAATCAATCCTCTTAGAAATCCAAATGCAATACCGAACAATAAATTCCCCGCAAAACTCCAACCAATTGTCTTAGTTGCTTTCTTACTCACTAAAGCCCCAAGAAATAACATTACAGCTAATATGAGAGCTCTTGCTAACCATATCTGAAAGGTTTCAGAAACTACAAAAGACCCAAATATTACTGCTATATTTTCATCAAAGCTAAACGCAGCCCATAAGGCAATCAACCATGAAAGTAGAGAGAATAATTCGGATAGAAACCCTCTAAAGAATCCATACAAAATTGAAATTGATACAGTACCAATTAAGATAAAATCTAATATTGAAATCACCTCTTCTGACCCAAAAATAAAGACTGGAAAAGTCACAGGAAAAGGGAAAGGAATATGGTATATCATTGTTGGCCAGGAGGTAGTTTTTCATGGGAATAATTATGTCTTTCTAGTCTTTTAACTGTTTTTTCAATAGGGTCATCCATGCTTTTAGGTTTTATCCTAACCCTATATAGGGTTTTACTGGCGATGTCCTTTTGACTAATGAAGACATTAAAACTTTTTCTTTCAAGCTCTTTGGATAAAATTTCTGCCTCCTGATAATTCTCAAAAGCTGCAATCTGTATAATCCATATTAATTCAGTCGGTTTGACATCTTTTGATTTTTCAATAACTACCGAATTTTTTTTGGAAATAAATTGCTGAATGCTTTCTAAGCCTTGTCCTTTTAATAAAAAGGATAAAGCCACTCCTATTAAGAGGATCAATGTTAATAAACCAACTATTTTCTCTTTCATTGAAGGCATCTCTTTTGATTCAAATACTGTTTTGCTGGTCCAACAAGTTCAAATGAGCCCGAAACTATAATATTGTCGCTAATGGGTTCAAGATTCTCAACATATTTGAAGGCTTCCTCTGTTAACTCCATGACCTTAATATTATCTATACCTAGCCCAGCAAGCCTATTTTTTAACTCTAGTGTTGTGTATGAACGTTCTGTGTTCATCTTACAAACAACCCATTTTGAAACAATATCTTTGAAAACATTAATGAATAGGTCTAAGTTCTTATCTTTCATCATACTGAAAATCATTACATTGTTTTGCTTAATATTTAATGTGCTTAAACGTTCTCGAAAGTTCTTAGCTGCAGCTGGATTATGAGCCACATCCAAAACCCAATTTGTTCCTGATTTTATTAGTTCAAAGCGGCCTGGAATAAAGAAATCTTTTAAAATATTATTCAATATTTCTGTTGTGGGTAGTAACGAGCTATTATAACTCTCTATGGCAGCCAAAGATGTCGCTAGATTGTTAATTTCCCCTTGCGCCCAGTGATGAGGTATATGTATTCCCTTGATTGTATGCTCAACTCCTGACCAGAAAAACTGGTTAGCTTTTTTTTGAATTGAAAATTCTTTATCTCTTGAAATCAATTTAGCATCAACAAGATTTGCTTGTTGTTCGATTATGGACTGAACAACAGTGTCTCCGTAAATAATTAGTCTATTGGGCTTTGCTATGCCCGCCTTCTCATAGGCTATCTCTTCAATAGAGTCTCCAAGAAATTCCTGATGATCTAGATCTATATTAGTAATAATGGACACATCAGATTCGATGATATTTGTTGCATCCAATCGTCCTCCCAAACCAACCTCTATAATCCAAGCATCACATTCATGCATCGCTAATAAATAGAAAGCCGCAAGAGTGCCAAACTCAAAATAAGTTAAAGGGACATTTCCTCGAAACTTCTCAATTTGCTCAAAAGCGTTCACCAATTCTTTATCTGAAACATGGGTTTTATTAACACTGACTCTTTCGTTATAGTTAATAAGATGCGGGGATGTGTAGACACCAGTTTTTAGGCCTTTTTGTATCAGTATGTCTTCAATCAAAGCAACCGTAGTGCCCTTCCCATTGGTCCCTCCAACAAGGAAAATATTATCCTTGGGTAAATTTATATTAACGGCACTATAGACTTCTTCAACCCTCGTTAAATTTAAATCAATTGCTTTAGAATTAAGTCCTTGTTGATATTCTAACCAGTCTGAAAGACTCGATTTTTTCATTTCAAATCTCTTGTTGAGTATTATTGTTGTGTCTGTTTGTTAAGTAGATTCTTAATGAGAGTAGATATGGTCTGACGCATCTCGCGTCGATCAACAATCATATCTATGGCACCTTTTTCAAGAAGAAAATCACTGCGTTGGAAACCCTCTGGAAGTGTCTCTCTTACAGTTTGCTCAATAACTCTCGGGCCTGCAAAACCTATTAATGCACCTGGTTCAGCAATATTAATATCACCGAGCATTGCAATACTTGCAGAAACCCCTCCTGTTGTTGGGTCAGTCAATACAGATATATACGGTAACTTTGCAGCATCTAAGTCCACTAAAGCAGAGGTTGTTTTAGCTAATTGCATTAGTGAAAGAAAGGCTTCTTGCATTCTCGCACCGCCGCTTGCACAAAAACAGACTAATGGGACTTTAGTATCAATACTTAAATTAACCGCCCTAACAAACTTTTCACCAACTACTGATCCCATTGAGCCGCCCATAAAATTAAAGTCAAAAGCACAAGCAATCAGTCTGACGTCTTTTACACTTCCTTCCATAACTATCAGAGCATCATTTTCACCTGATTTTCTTTTAGATTCAGTTAGTCGATCTTTATATTTCTTTGTGTCTTTAAACTTTAAAGGGTCATTGGAAATTAGATTATTAAAATATTCCCTAGATGTGCCCTCATCAAAGAACTGACTTAAACGATAGCGAGCAGAAATTCTCATATGATGATCACATTTATCACAAACATGAAGATTGCGTTCTAAATCAGCACGATAAATTTGGACTTTACAGTTGTCGCAAGTTATCCAAACACCTTCAGGAACAGACTTAACTCGTTGAGATTTCTTTGTTTTGATCCTGGATGGAACTATTTTTTTAAACCAATTCATTGTCTCATTAATACATCTTTAGAGCTTTTATATTAACTCAATGTCAGAACTAGGCAATTCAAATTTATCAGGATAATCAACTCTTTGTAAATATAAACCATGTGCCGCTGAGGTCTTGGAAACTAAGCTTCTATCTTGAGCTTCAATAATTTCTGGAATGTCATCTGAACTGAATCGTTTTAGTCCAACATCAATTAATGTCCCTACAATATTTCTAACCATATGATGTAAAAATGCATTGGCTGTGCACTCAATGGTAATCATATGATTTTTTCTAATGATGGTTAACACTTTAAGTTCGCGAATAGGATTCTTTGATTGGCAACTCGAAGCTCTGTAGGAACTAAAATTATGAACACCAATAAAGTGACTGCAAGCATCGTTCATTAAGTCTAAATCTAACTCTTGATCAATAAATAAAGCTCTATTAAAAGCAAAAACGTTTTTACTAGCAGTGTTAAGAATGAAATATTGATAGGTTCTTGAAAGGGCTGATCGTCTGGCATCAAATTCATTGGGCACTTCTTTAGCCCATAATATATTTACATCATTGGGTAAATAAGTATTAATCCCCTCTTGCCATTGGTTATGAGTTCTAGAAGCAGATGTAATAAAATGCAATACTTGGCCCCTTGCATGAACACCACTATCTGTCCTCCCTGATGCAAAAACTCTAATTGACTCATTGGCTACTTTGCTGATCGCGTCTTCAACAACACTTTGAATGGATAAATTATTATCCTGTAATTGCCATCCACAATATTGCGTTCCTAGATATTCAATTCCACAAGCAATTTTAGTTGCTGAGACGCTCATTGTTATATATAAGATTTGATAAGTAATTCGGCAATTTGAATCGAATTAAGAGCTGCACCTTTTCTAATATTATCTGCCACTATCCACAGATTAAGACCGTTCTCAACGGTCAAATCTTTTCTGATTCTTCCAACAAAAACATCGTCTGTTCCCTCTCCATGAATAAGGGGTAAAGGGTACAAGTTGTCATCTGATAAAACTTCAATCCCTTCAGTTGATTGCAACAAATCTTTAATTTCATTGACCGCAATAGGTTTTTCAGTTTGAATAGATACTGCTTCTGAATGGCCATAACGAACCGGAACTCTGACTGCTGTGGCATTCACTCTAATCTCCTGATCATTGAATATTTTTTGCGTCTCCCATAGCATTTTCATTTCCTCAATGCTGTTGCCATCTTCATCAAACTCACCTATCTGTGGAATAACATTGTGAGCAAACAACATCGGATCATCAGAATTTGGATATTCATCTGATATTAACTGCTGATTGAAGATATCCAATGTTTTTCTCCCAGCTCCTGAGATTGCTTGATAAGTTGCAACATTAATTTTTTTAATTGTAGCTTCCTGGTGAATTGGGTTTAGAGCTACAAGCATCTGTATGGTTGAGCAATTAGGATTGGCAATTATATTTGTTGTAGAATATTTCATTAAAGCATCAGGATTTACTTCTGGTACAACCAATGGAATATCATCTTCGTATCGAAATTGGGACGTGTTATCAATAACAATTGCCCCTGACTTGGCTGCTATTGGAGCGAATTGTTCAGAAACCAAAGCTCCAGCAGAAAAAAAAGCGAAATCCACACCTGTAAAATTAAAATCATTCAACACTTGGATTTTAATATTCTCACCTTTGAACTGGACATGCTTATTTTGAGATCTCTCACTAGCAATCGGTATCAAAGATGAAATAGGAAATTCCCTATCTTCAAGTAATGAGGTCAGTGATTCTCCGACAAGACCGGTTGCACCAACTATTGCAACATTATATTGAGACATTTTAATTATAGTTTACTAACATCGACGTCCGCATTCTGGGCTCGATGGCGTAAATAATGATCCATTAAGACTATGGCTAGCATAGCCTCACCAATTGGTGTAGCTCTTAATCCGACACAAGGATCATGCCTTCCTTTTGTAACTATTTCAGTCGCTTCCCCACTTTTATCTATGGTTTCAGCAGGCTTTATAATGCTTGATGTTGGTTTTAGAGCAATGCTTGCCAAAATATCCTGACCGCTTGATATACCGCCTAAAGTTCCTCCAGAATTATTCTGTTTAAAACCTTCTGTATCTATCTCATCTCGGTGTTCACTGCCTCGCTGAGTCACCACTGAAAAACCTGCACCAATCTCAATCCCTTTAACTGCATTGATGCTCATTAAGCCATGAGCAATATCAGCCTCTAACTTATCAAAAACCGGTTCCCCAAGCCCTACTGGGACCCCTGTGGCCAATAAATTTATTTTAGCTCCTATAGAATCACCCTCTTTTCTTAACTGGTCCATAAATTGTTCTAATTCTTCAATTTTACTTGGGTCACCTGCAAAGAAGGGGTTAGTGGAAATAAACGACTTTTCCTTGAGTGGAACCTCAATAGCACCCAATTGACTGAGGTAACCAAAAATCTCTATTCCAGCATTCTCTCTAAGGTATTTTTTTGCAATTGCACCTGCTGCTACTCTCATCACTGTTTCCCTGGCAGATGATCGTCCACCACCTCTATAATCTCTAATACCGTATTTATGATAGTAAGTATAATCAGCATGTCCGGGTCTGAACTTATCCTTTATGTCACTGTAATCTTTAGACTTATGATCAACATTTCTAATAACTAGATTAATTGGTGTCCCTGTGGTCTTTCCTTCGAAAACCCCGGACATAATGTGGACCTCATCAGGCTCTTTTCGTTGAGAAGTAAAACGAGATTGGCCGGGTCTCCGTTTATCTAAGTCTTTTTGTATATCCTCTTCTGAGAGATCCATACCTGGAGGGCAGCCATCAATAATAGCCGCCATACCGGGTCCATGACTTTCTCCGGATGTGCTTACAGTAAACAGTTTCCCTATTGTATTGCCTGCCATTGCTCTCTCTTAATTAATAACTGTATTGTATCCAATTCTATACGAGATGTTTTGCCTCAATTAAAGCGACTCCTTCTCCACCATGTTCAAAGCTAATCCAGGTAATAGGAAGGTTATACACTCTTTCAACTTCGGTTGATGCGATTCCCGTCTCTATAATTAAAGCTCCATCATCATTAAGAAATGGAGGAGCATCTTGCAGTATTCTTGAGATAAAATCCAGTCCATTTTCTCCTGCCACTAATGCTTGCTGTGGCTCAAAGCCATACTCAGTGGGCAGATTTTCAAAAATTTCCTGAGCCACATACGGTGGATTACTGATAATTAAGTCAAAACGTCCTGAGAGATTTGTAAAGAGATCTGTTTGTATTAGCTGGACTCTATTTTCTAATTTCATTGCTTTGCTATTGATCTTGGCTACCTCTAAAGCTGGTGCTGAAATATCTGTAGCTACAATCTTAAGATGTGGGAATTGCTTGGCCATAGATAAAGCTATACAGCCTGATCCTGTTCCAATTTCTAAAACCCTTTTTACTCTATTAATATTAATCCAGGGCTCTAGATTGTTTCTTATTAACTCAGCAATTGGTGATCTTGGAATGAGAACTCTGTCATCGACAAAAAACTTATGATCACAAAAAAAAGCTTCATTAGTTAAATAAGGCAGAGGTATTTTATTTAATATTCTTTGTGATAAGAGTTCGTTTAGATCTAACCACTGCTTAGAGGATGGCAATATGGACAGTACGTCATTATCTAAAGGATAATTCAGATCGAAAACTGATAAAACCATCGCTAAAGCTTCATCTTTAGCTGAGCTAGTGCCATGACCATAAAATAAATGCTCTCGATCTAGTAACTCCTCTAACTCTGTGAGAATATCAGAAATCTTAGAATGCACTGAAGTCGATTGTAAACAGATGTTATTCATAATTTTCGATGTTACATTAGATCACAAAGAAACCTGAGACAATAATTATCATCATAGAAGAATCAAATGACGTGGTTTAAAACAATAATTCATGAACTGGTATTAAAAGTTACACGAACTAGGATTGTGTTTATAAAAAACCTAATGATTAAATATTTCATGCATCATTATCAGATTCAACTTAATGAATGTTCAAGAAAAAATATAAATGAATACAAAAGTTTCAATGATTTCTTTACCAGAGAATTATCGCTAAATAATCGCCCTATTGCTGAGAATGTTAAATTAATTATCTCTCCAGTGGACGGAACAGTTGCCCAATTTGGTTCAATTAAATTAGGTCAATTGATGCAAGTGAAAGGCACAAATTACCGACTTGATGAATTCCTTAATCACCATGAGCATTTAATCAAAATTTATGAGAATGGATACTTTATGAGCATTTATCTGGCGCCTTATAATTATCACCGTGTGCATCTGCCGTGTGAAGGAACTTTAGTGAGTGCAGAAATGGTTTCAGGTAAAACACACCGAGTTGATCAAAAAGCATTAAAAACGATTAAGAATTTATATGTAGAGAATCAACGCTTGATTAGTAACTTTGAAAGCAATATTTTTAACTTCTCTTTGATTATGGTTGCTGCTTTAAATGTGTCTTCGATGTCTATTACAAAAAAAAATCATGGAACAAAATTTTATGAAAAGGCAGAAGAATATGGCCGGTTTAATCTTGGCTCGACAGTAGTAATATTATTTCCAGAATCTGCAGAATTAGATTGGTCTACCTCCATCACAATAGGACAAAAAGTTAAATTTGGTGAATGCATAGCGAAAGTTCGATAAATTAGGTATTTAATGGGAGTTAATTATGGAAGCAATGATTGTTGTTCTTATCATCGTGCTCATTTTTATGGTTCGATCGTTTAAATACTTTAGCAAAAGAAGTTCGCCTTCCGATAAACATAATAAGAAGAAAGATTTTGATTAGAAAGGGGAAAAAATATTCTTAACTCCATAACCAATCAGAACAAGCAACAAAGTTACAATAAAATAATAGATTAGTTTCTGGTTAAGCATTATTTATTAACTCTAGATAAATACTCACCGGTTCTGGTATCGACTCTGATTAATTCCCCTTGATCAATAAACAAAGGAACTCTAATGGTTGCACCTGTTTCTATAACCGCTGGTTTAACTCCACCCTGTGCAGTGTCGCCTCTAAAACCAGGTTCTGTTTCTGTGATTTTAACTTCGACATTTTTTGGCGGTTCTACTGATATGGCCTGATCATTCCATAAAGTCACACTGCAGATAGATTCTTCTACTATCCAGAACTTAATCTCTTCTATAATCTGTGCTCCAATTGCTAACTGTTCATAAGATTCGATATCCATAAAATGCCAGTATTGCCCATCAGAATATAGATATTGCATCTCTCTAATATTGACATCTGCAGCCTCTAAACTTGCTCCAATTTTGACTGTTTTCTCTAAGACACGACCGTTTTTTAGATTTTTTAATTTAAGCTTATTGAATGCCTGCCCTTTTCCAGGTTTATGGAATTCAGACTCAACAATACTAAAAGGTTCTCCCTCAATTAAAACTTTTAAGCCGTTTTTAAAATCACCACTGTTGTATGAAACCATTACAATCCTTTTTTTTACTTAGGCTCTATTGCTAGGTGATCAATTTTCTTAAATGGTGGTACCGCCCTACCTCTTTTGCCTCGACCACTCATATAATGATCAAATTCATCAGGTCTTATAATCTTTGGTTTTTTGCCACTATAAACTCTGATTGAATCTTTTTCGCCGATGACTATAGCAGACACTAGCTCTTCTTTTCCTGCTTTAAATTTCTTTGGTGAAATGCCAATAATTTTAAGCCCTTTCCCTTTGGTCATTTCCATTAATTGGTTGGATGGAAAAATCAATAATTTTCCAACTGAATTAGCTGCCACAATCAAAGTTTTCTCTGGGTAGCCCACACTTGTAGCATTGGCGGGAAGTAAAACCCTAGCTTCTGGTGATAAGCGTAGACAAGTTTTACCTTTTCTATTCTTTGTGTAGAGATCTTCTAATTTAACAAAAAATCCAAAACCATTACTGGATGAAAGTAGCCAATGGGTTTTTGGGTTGCCAGACATAACCCCAGCAAAAATTGCACCATCAGGAGGGTTGAGACGACTGGATAGAGGTTCCCCTTGACTCCTTGCTGAGGGCAAGGTATCCGCAACAATACTATACACTCTACCAGTGCTATCTATAAAAACAGCAAACTGATTACTGCGACCAGGGACCGAGTGCAGATAATTGTCCCCTGCCTTATAGTTCAGAGACTCTGGTTCATCTATTGTTCCTTTAGCAGCTCTGACCCAACCGCTTTGAGATAAGATAACAGTAACTGGATCACTGCTAGCAAGTTGCGTCTGATCAAGTGCATGAGAAACTTCAGCAGAATCGTTAAACTTTGTTCTTCTATCATCACCAAATTCTTTAGCGTCTGCAGAAATTTCTTTCTGAATTAGTTCATTAATTTTTTGTTTACTTTTTAGAACTTTGCTGAGTGCTCCCTGTTCCTTTTCCAGTTCTGTTTTTTCAATCAATATTTTTTCTTCCTCTAATTTAGCTAAATTCTTCAATCGAAGATTCAATATTGATTCTGCTTGGATGTCAGTTAATTTGAATTTTTTTATTAGCTCATCTTTAGGATGATCTTCCTCTCTAATGATCCGTATGACTTCATCAATATTCAGATACACCAGCATTAAACCTTCAAGTATATGTAGTCTGGATTCAACTTCATCAAGTCTGTATTGAAGTCGCCTTTTAATCGTTTGGGTTCTGAATGTAATCCACTCACTAAGTAATGTTTTTAGATCACAAATTTTAGGTTTGCCATCAAGGCCTATGACATTCATATTAACTCTGATGTTTTTTTCTAAATCTGTTGTTGCAAATAAATGACTCATTAATTCATCAGTATTCACCCTAGAGGATTTAGGGGTTAAGACAATACGAATTGGTGTTTCATGATCAGATTCATCATTAATATCGGTTAATAAAGGTAATTTCTTAGCTTTCATCTGGGTCGCAATCTGTTCGATAATTTTATTACCAGAGACTTGATATGGCAGTTGATTAATGACAATTTGGCTTTTCTCTTTTTTGTAAGTTGCTCTTATCTTTATAGAGCCAATACCGGTCTTATAAATATTTTTTATTGCTTCTGAAGCGGTAATGATCTCTCCTCCAGATGGAAAATCAGGGCCTTGAAAGTTCCTTCCTAATCGGACTAATTGACCTATAGAGATGTCAGGTTTCTTTAAGATCTTTTCTAGCAAATAAGCAATTTCCCTGATGTTATGTGGTGGAATATCAGTGGACATTCCTACAGCTATACCTGTCACCCCATTTAGAATTAGATTTGGTAAACGAGCAGGAAGAAAGATAGGCTCATTAAGTGTCCCATCAAAATTTAACTTCCAATCAACTGTGCCTTGACCTAACTCTTTTAACATAAGTTTTGTGTAGGCACTGAGTTTTGCCTCCGTGTAACGCATCGCGGCAAAAGATTTAGGGTCATCGTAAGATCCCCAATTACCCTGACCAATAATCATTGGATAACGATATGAAAAATCTTGTGCCATATTAACCATTGCTTCATAACAAGCGCTATCTCCATGAGGATGATACTTTCCAAGAACATCTCCAACAGTCCTTGCTGATTTCTTGGGTTTAGATTGTGCTGAAAGACCAAGTTCAGACATGGCATATATAATTCTTCTTTGAACTGGTTTTAAACCGTCTCCAATGAATGGAAGTGCTCTATCTAAAATCACATACATGGAATAGTTAAGATAAGCTTTTTCTACAAATTCACTTAATGGCTGAACGTCAGATCCGTTTCCGCCAACTGTCTTTTTGAAATCTAATTCTTCTTGCTTAACCATTACTGTATTTCTGCCAAATTACCTTTTTCTTGAAGCCAATCTCTACGATCAGTATAACGTTTTTTAGCCATTAACTTATCCATCAACTCATTCGTCTCATGCTCATCTTCAATGGTTAATCTAACTAGCCGTCTTGATTCTTCTAGCATGGTTGTTTCCCTGAGTTGAATGGGACTCATCTCACCCAGACCCTTAAATCTAGTAACTGTGACCTTAGCTTTGGATTTCTTTTTCTCAATCACTTTAAGGTGTTGTTCTTTCTCCTCTTCATCCAAAGCATAAAAAACCTCTTTACCAACATCTATTCTATATAAGGGTGGCATAGAGACATAAACATGACCTTCTTCTACTAGTTTTTTAAAGTGTTTAACAAATAAGGCACAAATAAGTGTAGCTATATGAAGACCGTCAGAATCAGCATCTGCTAGGATACAAATTTTATGGTATCTAAGATTAACCAAATCTTCAGTTGCCGGTTCAACTCCAAGTGCTTGAGAAATATTGCTGATCTCCTGAGAAGATAAAAGCTTAGACTCTTCAACCTCCCAACTGTTCAAAATTTTACCTCTAAGTGGAAGAATAGCTTGATAGACCCGATCTCTTGCCTGCTTCGCTGAACCTCCTGCAGAATCACCCTCGACAATAAACAGTTCACACAAATCAGGTTCATCGCTACTGCAATCTGCTAGTTTCCCTGGCAACGTTGGTCCTCCTGTTGCTTTCTTTCTTTTGACCTTGACGTTCTTTTTTGCTCGTTTTTGGGCATTCTGGATAGCTCTAGCAACTATCTGATCTCCTGCCTCAGGATGTTGATTTAACCAAAGTGTAAATGCATCTTTAATAACATTTGAGACCAAACTTGAGACAGCCCTGGAACTCAATTTTTCTTTGGTTTGACCTGAAAATTGTGGGTCCTCAAGCCTTATCGACAAAATATAACTCAGACCTAACCAAACATCCTCAGGAGATAGTTTTACTCCTCTAGGGAGAAGGTTCCTGTAATCAGCAAACTCTTTAACTGACTCAGATAATCCGGATCTGAAGCCAGTAACATGGGTTCCCCCTGCCTTTGTTGGAATCAGGTTTACGTATGACTCCTGAATACCCTCATGATCATCTTGGGGCCAAGTGAGGCTCCACTCGATTTCTTGTGTATCATTTTGGCTTTTTCCAAAAAATGGATTGATGGGCACACAGGGAGTATCTCCTAAAACTTCTGACAAGTATTCATTGGCTCCGTCTTTATAAATCCACTCTTGCTTGTCATTAGTCGCCTCATCATGAAACTTAATTTTTAAACCAGGACATAAAACAGCCTTAGCTCTGAGGTTATGTTTTAGGTCTTTGATCTTTATTTGTGAACCATCAAAATATTTCTCATTGGGCCAAAAACGTATTGTGGTTCCGGTGTTGGTTTTTCCGACTTTATCAACTACTTCAAGTTCTGAAGATCGGTCCCCATCCTTGAAGCTTAAATTGTATTCATGGCCTTGACGTTTTATCCAAACCTCTAAATTTTTTGATAAGGCGTTAACAACAGAAACTCCAACTCCATGGAGGCCCCCAGAGAATTTATAACTCTTATTGGAAAATTTTGCTCCGGCATGAAGTCGGGTGAGAATCAGTTCCACAGCAGGAACTTTTTCTTCTGGATGGTCATCGACTGGCATTCCCCGCCCGTCATCTTTTACCTGAACTGAACCGTCTTTAAATAAATTGACATGAATTGATTTACAATATCCTGCGATTGCTTCATCAACACTATTATCGATTACTTCATACGCTAGATGATTTGGACAATCGAGGTTAGTGTACATACCCGGCCGTTTCTGAACCGGTTCTAACCCACTGAGAACTTCAATATCTGAAGCGTTATATTCTTTTGCCATGGTCCTTGATTATTCTTTAGAACATCAGTTCAATCAAGGTCATTCACAATGGATGTTTTTAGTTTGCCCTCTATGTCACCGGTATTCGTGTCGTAATGTTTATGATCAATGCCAAAAACAATGGAAGCGGTTTCATTGATCTCATCTAGAATATCTGAATCAAATTGAAATCTAAGAAAATGCACTGATGATGTTTTATCTTCTCTTGTCCTATCCAGGTCTTCATCAGCCACAGCATAAATTAATTCGTTATCTCCCACTTTAACCCACACACAATCTTCAATACCCACCATTTTTGATAGTGCGATTTGACGTTCCTGGGGATCTGTGTATTGAATCATCATTGTGGCTTTCCAGTTATCTCCGTTAGGAATCAATGGGTTATAGGAAGATAGCTCTTCTCTTATACCCTTTTCTTCAAATATCTTTTCAATTCTAAGCATTTCTTGTATTTGATAATGGATGGTCCTTCTGTCTTCAAAAAAAAGTGTAACAGCGTCGCCAATTTGCAGGTTTCTATACTGTTTATGAAGAAGAATACCCTTCCTAAATTCTGATCGATTTTTCGCATATTCTTCTAAACTCATGAGGTCATTGATTAATATGTCTTTGTTCATTGCCTAATCTCCATAAGCTTTTTTAAGTAGGGTCATTGGATGAAAATAATCAATATTATTATTCTGTATAGAATCTATTTGCGCTCCCGCCATGGGGCAATCTGAAGTAAATGAATCATAATCACCAGACTCCAACTTCTTAATAATTGGTTGGGCAATTTTAACTGAGGATTCTCTAAACTCTTTTTTAACGCCGTAGGTTCCATCATGTCCTGAACATTTTTCTAAGGGCGTTACCTTAGTATCGGGAACTAATTCAAGAATATCTCTGGTTTTTAACCCTATACTTTGAACCCTTAAGTGACAAGGAACTTGATAAAAAATAGACCCCAAAGATTTCTTGAATGATTTATTTAACTTGCCTTGCTTCTCAAGCTGGAATAAATAGTCAAACGGATCCATAAAGGCCTCAGCCACTACTTTTACTTTTTCATCGCTTGGGAATAGAAGAGGTAATTCTTGCTTAAACATTAAGACACAAGAAGGAATTGGTGAAATGATTTTGTGTCCATCAATTGCATAATGATACAACTCAGGGACATTAATATCTTTTGCTTTAGCTACTGAATCAATATCCCCTAATTCTAATTTAGGCATACCACAACATTTCTCAGTCTTTGTGAGCACGACAGGGATGTTGTTTTTCTCAAAACACGCAATAGTATCTTTAACCACTTGCGGATCATTACGATTACCATAACAAGTAGCAAATAAAACCACGCTTTTCTGCCCTTTGCTGTCCTCACTCAGTGGTGGTACATTAATGTAATCCTTTAATTCTTTTCTTGCTGTTTGGCTATAAAACTTTGGTTTTGGTGCACTTCGATCAACACCTATCGCTTTTTCAGAAATCAATCCACCCATTTTAGTCTTATTAAAGGCATTCACTGTTTGAGCAATAATAGGGATGCCAGCGAACGATCCTAATGTTTCTGGATTGCTTAATATTTTATCTCTTAGAGAAACCCCTTCTTGCTTATGCTTTAAAGCTTTTGCTCTTAACATCAAGTGTGGAAAATCAACATTAAATTGATGCGGTGGGACATAGGGACACTTGGTTTTAAAGCAAATGTCACAAAGATAACAATTATCAATTACATCCCAAAATTTGTCTTCATTAACCTCATTCACATCCCCCATAAGGGTTTCATCAATAAGATCAAATAACTTTGGAAAGGTATCACAGAGATTAAAGCATCTGCGACAACCATTGCAAATGTCAAAGACTCTTTTTAACTCTTCAAAGAGAGCTTTTGGATCACTAAACTCATCACTTTCCCAATCGATTGGACGTCTTATTGGGGCATCGATGCTGCCTTCTCTCATTGTCTTTATATTTCCATCATTTATTAAATAAAAGGGGCCTCTTAGGACCCCCATTATTTTCTTTTCTAGACAAATAATTCGCTAAATTAGCTGTCTAGATTATCTAATGCTTGCTGGAATCTATTTGCATGAGAGCGTTCAGCTTTAGCTAATGTTTCAAACCAATCGGCAATTTCATCAAAGCCTTCATCTCGAGCTTTCTTTGCCATACCCGGGTACATGTCAGTGTACTCATGAGTTTCACCTTCGATTGCAGCTTTTAAATTATCTGATGTACCGCCAATAGGTAGGCCAGTAGCAGGATCGCCAGTTTCTTCAAGATACTCTAAATGACCATGCGCATGACCTGTTTCACCTTCTCCTGTTGACCTGAAAACAGCTGCAACATCGTTATAACCTTCTACATCTGCTTTAGCAGCAAAATACAGATATCTTCTATTGGCTTGTGATTCACCAGCAAAAGCATCTTTTAGATTTTGCTCAGTTTCTGTTCCTTTTAGACTCATTTTATTCTCCTTAACCCTAAATGTATTTTTAGAATGATTCTAATTTTAACTAATAATTGCTAAATGAACAATATTAAAAAGCACTTATTTAGATATAATTTGTTCTATGTCGCCTAATAAAAAAACTCAAAAAAGTATTGAATCAAGTCTCGCTGAGCTTGAATCTATTTTAGAAGAACTTGAATCAGGTGACCTCGAATTAGATCAAGCACTCAAAAAATTTGAACAAGGAGTGAAGTTGTCTAGAGAATGTCAAAAAACCTTAGAAGACGCAGAAATTAAAATTAAAATTCTCATGGATAACGAACTCAAAGATACGGATCAAACCCTAGAACATTAGATACTTCATAGTCAGAATAACAATAATCGAGTAACCGGCAGCAATCTGGTCGTCCACGATTATCCCAAAGGCATTATTTTGGCTTGATTCAATCTGTTTAATTGGGAAGGGTTTGACAATATCAAAGAACCTAAAAATTAAAAAAGCACCGATTGCCCATTTAGGATCAGGCGGAATAAAGTGTGCCACCAGCATCATGGCTAATATTTCATCTATAACAATTTCTTGATGGTCCTTATTGCCTAATTGTTTGATGGATTGATGCACCACAAATAAGCTAATGACCAATAACAAAAAATAAATCAAGGCACCGTTAATGGCTGTAACTTGCATAAAATGAGCAAGAAAAATATATAGACAAAGGCCAGCACCGCTTCCAAAAGTACCTGGAGCAAAAGGCACCAAACCAACGCCAAAACCAGTTGAAACAATTAATGAAGGATTCTTTATCGCTGTTTTAAATGTAATATTCATGAACCAAAGTGTTTAAATGTGTTATCAGGTAATGCATACCCTTCATTTCCTGCTACCAATAATTCCTGAGAGTCTGTGATTGTCCCTACACAGGTGAATAATGTATCAAACTCAGAAGTTAACTCATCAAGAAATTGTTTCTCCTGTTTTTCAGGAACAGTGAAGCATAACTCATAGTCATCTCCTCCTGTAAGCGCTAAATTAATTGCTCTATCCTTGCTTGTTTGCTGAACTAAATTCGGTTCTATGGGGAGTGTTAAGACATCAACCTTGAAACCTTTATTAAGTTCAGAAGATATTTTTCTCAGATCACAATAAAAGCCATCTGAAATATCAATCATTGCGGAAGCATATTTTGCAATTAACACGCCCTCTTTAGTTCTGGGCGAGGGGTATAGAAAAGAGTCTATAAACTGTCTATTGTCATTTTGATTGTTTTTAATTATTAATTCTAGACCGTATGATGCTGAACCAAGATGACCTGTCATATATATCAGATCACCTTCTGTGGCATTAGAGCGGTTGATAAATTGATCTTTCTCCACATAACCTTGCAATGTAACTGCAAAAAATTCAGGGCCTCGAACAGTATCACCGCCAATCAAGTCAAGTTTATTTTCATTAGCTAGATTAGAAAAACCAACAATAAAGCTCTCAACCCATTTATCATCGATGCTCGGTAGACTAAACACAAGGCTAGCCCATTTAGCAGAAGCTCCCATAGCAGCTATGTCACTTAAATTAATTGCTAAACATCGATGACCAATGGACTCAGGATCAATGCCTTTAGGGTAATGTACATCAACTGTAATGGCATCGGTTGTTGTAACCAGTTGTTTGCTAGAATTCATTGTAGTCACTGAACCATCATCACCTATTGGCACAACGACCTCTGAGGATGATTGATCTATTGAAGCCTGAAGAGCACTTATAATATCAATTTCTTTCACTTAAGCGCCTTTATGAATGATCAGTCTTCAATGCATCAAGAACAGCATTAACATACTGATAACTTCCTTCTGCACCAAAAAGTTTCGCTAGTTCGACAGCTTCGTTAATCACCACAGAAACAGGAACATCGGGATGAAATAAAATTTCTGACACTGCAATCCACATAATCGCTTTCTCAATCGGATCAATTTGCTCAATTGGACGATCTAAATACTTCGAGATTACTTCTTCAATTTGATTATGATTCCCAAGCACCTCACTTAATAGAGCCTGAAAATAGTCTTGGTCTATTCTAGAGAATTCTTTGATCTTTAAAGATTGATTTAGAAGAGTCTCTAGATCATCTTTATTCATCTGGTGCTGATATAAAACCTGTAATAATAATTGCCGTGTACCGGTTCTACCTTTGCCAGAAAATCGTTCATATTTTTTTGTTTTTTTATTCATAACTAAGGTCTATCAACAGTGTTAAAATATTGCCTAGCCGCTTCTATGTCTTGATTAATCTGTCTTTTTAACGCGTCTAAATCATTAATTTTTTTCTCTTTTCTAAGATAACTCAAAAATTCAATCTTTATATAAGATTTATAGATATCTTTATAAAATAATATCTTAGGCGATGAATTTTAATAGTTTATTCGTTTGCAATACGGTATTGAATTAAATCAGTTATAGTGCCAATCTTGATTTGATGTTTTCTAGCAAACTTGATGAGTTCGGGTCTTCTTGCCATGGTGCCATCTTCATTTAAGATTTCTGCAATCACTGCTGCTGATGTCAACCCAGCAAGTCTTGTCAAATCACATCCCGCTTCAGTATGTCCTGCTCTGATAAGCACTCCACCCGGATCTGCCATCAATGGAAAAAGGTGGCCGGGTTGTTTTATGTCTTCAGGTTTTGCATTTGGAGCTATTGCAGCCTTCACTGTTCTTGTTCTATCTTGAACTGAACTCCCAGTTGTTACCCCTACTGATGCATCTATTGAAATTGTGAAATTGGTAGATTCTAGATCATCATTCTGAGTTACCATCAGAGGTAAGCCCAGTTGATTGCACCTGCTTTTTGTCAAAGTAAGGCAAATGAGGCCTCTACCATTGTGAGTCATAAAATTTATATCTTCTGGCTTAACTTTGTCGGCAGCAATAATAAGATCACCTTCATTTTCTCGATCCTCATCATCAACAATAATGACCATTTTACCAAAACGTATATCATTGATAATCTGCTCAATGGATGCAAAATTAATGGTTTCTTGGTCTGTTTTGTTCATGCTGCTTTTACTTTTTTTAAGATTCCTTTGATACGTCTGGCTAACATAGCAAATTCTATAAGGTCGTCAATAGCTATAATGACAATATATGTCTGCTATTTCTTCAATATTATTCTTAGATCCGTTCCGACTTGATCAATAGAGTTGAAATGAAAATTAAATCTATCTGATAAATCAGAAAGAATGGGAAGATCAAACATTCCTTTTGAGTTATTTCCCAGAACACAAGGAGCTAAATAAATAATAATCTCATCAATTAAATCTTCTTGTAGCAATGCCCCATTAAGCTGTGATCCTGCCTCAACCAAAACTTCATTAAATTCTTTGATTGCCATGTCATTAAACACTTGGTTTAAACTCACATGGTCATTATCTGCATCAACTGTCACTAGATTGTTTCTCGCTTCTCCAAGTGCGTCCTTTAATGTGTAAACGATACTGTCTCCTCTTAGCTTGAATATTTTTTCATCGCCATTAGTTCGTAAGTGGCTATCGACTATTATTCTTGATGGTTGATAGCCATCATCAAAATCTGGCAACCTAACATTCATTGATGGATCATCAATCAAAACAGTTTTATTTGAAGTGAGGACAGCACAGCTTCGTGCTCTCCATTGTTGAACATCTTGTCGTGATTCCTTGCAAGTAATCCACTGACTTTTTCCGTTTGAAAGAGCCATTCGACCATCAATACTGGCAGCTATTTTTGTTCTGATATAAGGTTTTCCTAAAATCATGCGTTGATGAAAGCCCGTGTTTAAATCTCTGGCTTCATCCTCAAGTACCCCTTGTGTAGTTTTAATTCCATTGGCTTCTAGGATGCCTACACTTTGACCCGACACTTTAGGGTTTGAGTCAACTATTGAAAAAACTACTTCTTTGACTCTTGCCTTTACTAATGCATCCACACAAGGTGGAGTTCTGCCTTCATGAGTACAAGGCTCTAAAGAAATATAAACTGTGGCATCTTGTGCAGCCTCTGAAGCTTGTCTAATTGCTATGATTTCAGCGTGATCTTCTCCTGATTGTGTATGCCAACCCTCGCCGACAATTTTATTATCTTTAACAATTACACAACCCACTCTTGGATTTGGTTTACAACTAAACATGCCTTTTTCTGCTAACTTAAGAGCATGATGCATGAACTTTTGATGCACTTCGGAACTCATTAATCATCTTCCTCTTCAGGGAAAATAGAGATTTGTGAACGAGCATCTGTTGCTGAAGAAGTGTCTCTAAGTGATTCTATTTCCTTCTCAAATTCCTCTACATCTTGGAACCTTCTATAAACTGAGGCATACCTAACAAAAGCAATTTCATCAATTTCCCTAAGTTCTTGCATCACAATTTCACCCAATTTTCTTGATTGTATTTCCCGTTCTCCAAGCTTTTGAACCGTCATAACTACTCTTGAAATAAGCTCTTCTATTGTTTCTATACTGATTGGTCTTTTTTCAGTTGCCGTCAGTATCCCATTCCTCAATTTGCTTTCATTAAAGGGTTCTCTTGATTGATCTCTTTTAACCAGTTTAGGTAAAACAAGTTCAGCTGACTCGAAGGTAGTGAAGCGCTCAGTACATTTTAAGCATTCTCTTCTTCTTCTTATTTGGTATCCATCACCAGCTAACCTTGAATCAACCACTTTGGTTTCCTGGTTACCACAATAAGGGCAGAACATAATCGGCTAGGAAATATACACAGGAAATCTCTGACAAAGTGTCTTGACCTCTGCTTTAATGGAAGCAATGGTTTTCTGGTCATCTAGATTCTTTAACACCGCATCAATCATTCCAACTAAGGCGATGATTTCATCATGACCAAAACCCCTAGTTGTAATTGCAGGTGTTCCGATCCTTAAACCACTGGTTACCATTGGTGACTTAGTATCATTGGGTACAGAATTTTTATTTAACGTAATATTTGCTTCCCCTAAAGCGGTCTCGGCATCTGCACCAGTAATAGACTGATTGGTAAGGTCAACTAAAAATAAATGGCTATCTGTACCACCGGAAACAATGTTATATCCTGAATCTTGGAACAATTTAGCCATGAGTTTTGCGTTCGCAATAACTTGTTTTTGATAACCAATAAAATCAGGTTGCATGGCTTCTAGAAAAGCATGGGCCTTTGCCGCAATAACATGCATTAGGGGTCCACCTTGTGTTCCTGGGAAAACTTGTTTGTTAATGGCTTTATGAATTTCTTCATTGTCTTTTGCTAAAATTATTCCACCCCTAGGTCCTCTCAAAGTTTTGTGAGTGGTCGAGGTTGTTACATCAGCAATGGGCACAGGATTCGGGTAACAGTTAGCAGCAACTAAACCTGCAATATGAGCCATATCAACCATTAAATATGCGCCGATTGAATCAGCTATCATCCTAAATTTTTTCCAATCAGCAATTCTAGAATAAGCTGAAAATCCAGCAACAATCATTTTTGGTGAATGTTCTTTAGCTAAACTTTCCACTTGAGAATAATCAATTTCTCCAGTCTCTGCATCCAACCCATAGGATATGAAACGATATAACTTTCCCGAAAAATTGACTTTAGATCCATGGGTTAAGTGGCCACCATCTGCAAGACTCATTCCTAAAATAATATCTCCTGGATCAAGCAAAGACATATACACTGCCATATTAGCTTGTGATCCAGAATGAGGTTGAACATTAGCGTAATCTGCCCGAAACAATTGTTTGGCTCTTTCAATGGCTATTACTTCAGCCTTATCAACATGCTCACAACCACCATAATAGCGTCGACCAGGATAGCCTTCTGCGTATTTATTGGTGAGCACTGATCCTTGTAAATCCATAATTGCTTGGCTAACATAATTTTCAGAAGCAATGAGCTCAATATGCTCTTCTTGTCTTTGTTGCTCTTGCTTTACTGCTTTTGCTAATTCAGGATCAAGTTCATCAATTATTTTATTTACATTCATATTAATTAGTTTTTTTAGTTGGTATGAAGATTCTACTTACTTCATTTAAATAGATCGATTATTTTTGTAAAAATGGTGAACTTTAGTCAATCCATTCTCTAGCATTATGAAACATTTTCAGCCAAGGGCCATTATCACCCCAATCACTAGAACACCATGAATGCTGCACGCTTCTGATAACTCTTTCTGGGTGAGGCATAATAACAGTTACTCTCCCGTTTTCAGAGCAAAATCCTGCAACACCATCTATTGATCCATTCGGGTTCGAAGGGTATTGGTTTGTAGGCTGACCATAATTATCAACATATCTAATGATTACCTGATTGTTTTGGTTCAATTGATTGTGGTCATCATTATGATAATACTCAACACGGCCTTCGCCATGAGAGGTGGCTATTGGTAGTATTGACCCTTCCATGCCTTTAAGAAATAAAGATGGACTCTTGGTGACTTCAACCAAACTTAACCGAGCTTCAAATTGTTCTGATAAATTCTTAACAAATCGTGGCCAATGATCTGCACCTGGAATAATATTCCTCAAATGGGATAACATCTGGCATCCATTGCATACACCTAGTGTAAAAGTGTCAGAGCGATTAAAGAAAGCCTCAAACATATTTCTGACATATGGGTTAAATAATATTGATTTTGCCCACCCTCCTCCGGCTCCTAGGACATCACCGTAAGAAAAACCTCCACAAGCAACCAAACCTTTAAAATCATCTAAACCGATACGGCCACTAATAATATCTGTCATATGCACATCAACTGCTTCAAAACCTGCTCTATGGAATGCCACTGCCATCTCCACATGGCTATTCACTCCTTGTTCTCTAAGAATAGCTACTTTCGGTCGCTGGTCTTTAAATTTTATTAAGTCTTCTTTGTGTGGCTGACTAAATGTAATTTTAGAACTCAAACCTGGATTATCACCATCAAGTAAGGTATTAAAAGCTTCTTTGGCAGATTCAGGATTATCACGAAGTGACTGCATCCTAAAAGAGAGTTCAGACCACATCTCTCTTAATTCTCTTAATTCAAAACTCTCAGCATAATCATGGTCGGTCTGAATGTTGATTTGTTTAGATGGAGTAGGCTCGCCAATCACTACAGCAGATTGATCTAGAGAATGCTTTCCCAAAATCTCCATAACGAGCTCTAAATCTGAAGAATTAATTTGAATTACAGCGCCTGCCTCTTCAGCAAATAGCAAGCTGATACTTTCTTCTTTCGAGGCTGTCTTAAGATCAATATTAACACCCATATTTCCTGCAAATGCCATCTCAGAAAGAGTGGCGAATAAACCACCATCTGAGCGATCATGATAGGCCATAATTTTTTCCAAAGATTTTAGTTCAGTCACCGCATTAAAAAAATCTGTCAGACAAAACGGGTTCTCCAAATCAGCCGGTTCTCCCAATGATCGAGAATAAACTTGAGCCAGACATGATCCTCCTAATCTGTTCTTCCCTCCACCTAAATCAATTAAGATCAGCAAACTATTTTTGGACACTTTCAATTGCGGAGTAATTGTCTTGGTTACATTTTCAATCGGTGCAAACGCCGAAATAATGACTGATAGTGGCGCTGTAATTTCTTTGTCTATGTTCTCTTCTCTCCAAGTGGTCTGCATAGACAATGAGTCTTTGCCTACAGGTATAGTGAGACCAATTTTGCTACAAAAATCTAAAGTGATCGCCTGAACAGTATCAAAAAGAGCCTGTTTTTGAATGTCTGTCTTAATCGATGACATCCAATTGGCTGAAAATTTTATGTCAGAGATATTATTGACCGGAGCAGCTAAAATATTTGTTATGGCCTCAGCCACTGCAAGCCTTCCAGAAGCAGGTGGGCTAATTGTGGCTACTGGTGTTCGCTCCCCCATTGCCATTGCCTCCCCTTTCTTAGAGTAATGATCTTTTAAGGTAACCCCAATATTACTTACTGGCACTTGCCAGGGGCCTACAAATTGATCTTGAGAAACCAGTCCGCCAACTGTTCGATCACCAATATGAATTAAGAAGGTTTTATCAGCGACTGTAGGGAATCTTAGAATTCGTTCGCAGGCTTCACGAATCGAGATACCCTGCATTGAGTCATCAAGCAAATTGATTGATTCTCTACTTATAGATAATTGAGTTTTAGGTGGGTTCCCAAAAAGTACTTCCATCGGCATGTCAATTGGTGAGTTATCAAAATGTGAATCATTCATTTTTAAATAACCATGATTATTAACTTTACCAATAACTGCATAAGGACAGCGTTCTCGTTGACAGATCTCATCAAAAAAATCTAAATGCTCAGGGTTAATCGAAAGAACATAGCGTTCTTGAGCCTCGTTACACCAAATTTCTAACGGTGACAAACCCGGTTCAGCATTAAATATCTTCCTTAACTCTAAATCTGCAGACATCTTACTGTGATCAATAATCTCAGGAACTGCATTTGATAAGCCTCCGGCGCCCACATCATGAATCAGAATAATTGGATTCTCTCCCTTGTATTCTTGATCTAAGGTTAGACTAAAACATCGATTGATGACTTCTTGGGCTCGTCTTTCCAACTCAGCATTATCTCTTTGAACTGAGGCAAAATCCAAATCCTCATTACTTACCCCGGCATTAAGAGACGATGCAGATCCTCCACCTAATCCTATAAGCATTGATGGGCCCCCTAAGACAATAATCAAAGAATCTTTTTTTGTGTCTAACTTATTAACAGAAGATTCGGATATGTTACCCAACCCTCCAACTATCATAATGGGTTTATGATAACCCCAAGAGTTGTTTGCACTTTTATTCTCAGAAAACTCAAAGGTTCTAAAAAACCCGAGAATATTTGGTCGACCAAACTCATTGTTGAAAGAAGCTCCGCCAATAGGTCCCTCTGTCATAATTTCAAGGGCAGAAGCAATCCGGTCTGGTTTCCCAATACTCTTCTCCCAAGGTTGAATGTAGCCAGGTATTCGTAAATGAGAAACAGCAAAGCCTGTTAAACCGGCTTTAGGCATTCCACCTCTGCCAGTGGCTGCTTCATCTCTAATTTCCCCTCCTGACCCAGTAGCAGCACCAGGATAAGGGGATATGGCTGTGGGATGATTATGAGTTTCCACCTTCATCATAGTGTGAATATTGTCTTCAATAAATGAATAGCTTTGGTCACTAGTTGATGGCATAAACCAATGCCCTTGGCCTCCACTCATGACAGCAGCATTATCTTTGTAGGCTGATAGAACACCTTCAGAATTTGATTGATAGGTGTGTTTGATCATATCAAACAGACTGTATTGTTCTGGCTGTCCATCTATTGTCCATTCAGCATTAAAAACCTTATGGCGACAATGCTCGGAATTGGCTTGAGCAAACATCATCAATTCAGCGTCCGTTGGATCCCTTTCTAAAATCTGAAATTGTTCTACTAAATAATTCATTTCCTGGTTGTTAAGAGCTAAACCTAATTCAATATTTGCGGCTTCCAAAGCCTTGATTCCTTCAGTTAGTATTGAGACTGTTGTGAATGATTGAGGCTGATCAATATCAAACATACTCTCCAGTTGATCAAATTGTGTTATTGCTTGCTGAGTCATTCGATCATAGAGTACGGCAAAACAACGAGTTCTTAGAGCTTCGTTATCCGTTAAATCAACTAATGTGTAGATTAATCCTCGCTCGATTCTATTGATGCTGGACAACCCACAACCGTGAGCAATATCTGTGGCTTTACTAGACCATGGTGAGGTAGTGCCAATCCTAGGAATAACTATTATTTTTTCCCCTTTGCTTGGACCAAGATCCCAATCAGGACCATAGCTTAGTAGTGGATTCAAGACATCGTAATCCTTGTCAGTTAAGTCTTTATTGTTATTAATCAAGTGTATATATCGAGCACCGATTGAAGTGATGGATGAATCAATATTCTGTAACTCAATTAAAAGTTGATTCAGTCGAAATGGTGAGTGAGATGGTGGCCCTTCAATAGTGAGCATCGTTCACTCCTGAGTTAGATAATTAAGTTTTTGACTTGCCATCAGGGACAAAGACAGTGTTAGGTAGTTGAGTAACATTATTGCCTTCTGCTTTGCTGATCTTGCTCACCCCTTCTTTATCAACTTCATCTATTCTCAAAACAGAATGCATTGGTATGTAGGTGCGCTTTACGCCTTCAAATTCTGTTTTTATTTTTTCTTCTGATGGGTCGACAACCAAAGACGTTTTCTCTCCAAAAACTAATGACTCTATTTCAATAAACCCAAGTAAATTGCTGTTAGACACACTTTTAGCATAAACCTCATAGAGTTTACCTTGATTAGTAAAAGTAATTTTATATAGATTTTTTGTTGCCATCGAGTTTGATTAAACGATCAATAAATATAAGTGGAATTATAACCCAGAATTTTATTTAGAGGGTTATTATCATGCTGCAAACACCTAATGAAAACTCAAATCGTCTTTTTAATTTAAATCCTTAAAAAAAATTAATTGAAATGATAATGATTATCATTACTATGTATACTTACTTCAATGAATAATGAGTTTTTGAGTTGTTAGAAAAAATAAAATTGAATAAAAAAAAGATCCTGAACTACACCATTAAAGGATCAGTTTTATTTTTCATTATTAAAGGCACCATCACAACTGCTCTGATTTTATTAGGTATTTTTTACTTTACTAGTTAAAAGAAAAAGACAATGGAAATTAAAAGTCGGTACTATTGCTTCACTCTTCTTCTAGGGCTTTTCACCTTAGAATTAAATGCATTACCAGAAATGATTATTGGTGAGTCTACTATGGAGCCTGGGATTAATTTAATTTTTGAAGGTGGAATTAAGGATGAAGTTCAGCCTGGAAAATTCTACCTTGATGAAAATAATACTGATGTTCATCTAGAAGTGCTTGCCAACTGGTCAGACAATGCACCATCAGGATCTCCAGAAAAAGGCCATGTTGCTTATTTAGATATCAGTGCAGTGGTGACCAACGAACAAACAAATAAGTCATTAATGGTTAAATTAACGCCTCATCTTAACCTTTCAGACAATCTTCACTACGCACAGAACATTAGATTACCTGGGGCTGTTGATCAAACCTACACTGTGATTTTTAAAATTAATCAACCTAAACCAGGAAATTTAGGTATGCACTATGACTGGCGCAAGCAGGTTGCGAATTCATTGACTGCTGGCGGCATATTTGAATTTAAGAATCTTAGTTTCAAAGAGATTGCTCTATCATCAAGACGTTGAATACATGTCCATCGAGTCTCAGTAAATTTTCAGATTAATTGTTTTGAATCCGGCGCCGGTCTTTAAAAAAATCCTTGAGCACAATTTTGCACTGTTTTTCTAAGACGCCCCCAAGAACCTCAAGTTTATGGTTCAGATGCGGAGAATCTGAAAAATCATAAATCGTTCCTGCGGCGCCTGCTCTTTGATCATAAGCACCAAATATTAAATGTTTTACTCTTGCATGGACCAAAGCTCCCATACACATGATGCAGGGTTCAAGAGTGACATAAAGTGAACCCCCAAGCCTATAGTTCCCTTTTATATCAGCAGCTTTTCTAAGCGCTAATATTTCTGCATGAGCAGTCGGGTCATTTAGGCCGATAGGTTCATTGCCTGAAACCGCTATAACTTTCTCATTATCAACAAAAACTGCACCGACAGGAACCTCGCCACTAATTTCAGCTTTTTTAGCTTGCTCTAGAGCAAGCTCCATAAAGTATTCATGAGTTGGTTTCAAATTAATTAATGTTTGAAATAATTATTTCATCACTGTCTATTGGTAAATTGACCATCGTGCCATCCTCTGCAGCAGTCCATTCTTTTCTTATTTTATTGACGCCTCGAAAAAAAGCCATCTCCATTAAGCTATTTAATGGAGCAGGAACCAAGTGATAGAAGATTAAGTGGTCTACATTGGCAAGATTTGCTGCTTTGGCAGCTTCCTCAGGAGTGGTGTGATAAGTCAAAATATCTTGAAAAATCTTTGCTGCAAAAGGGAGACCAGCATTATTTGCTGCATCCTCCATGATTTTTAAAATATGATTTGCTTGAGCTTCATGGAATAGTACATCAGCGCCTTCAGCGTTTTTGATTAGATTGTCGCTGTACTTGGTATCCCCACTTATCACAATGGACCGACCCTTATAATCAAAGCGATAGCCTAAAGCAGGTTTTACTGGATCATGTGGAACTGAAAAAGCTGTAACCTTTAAACCGTTTTTATTAATAATAACCGGGTTTGATAAATCAATCGGATGAGGATCAAAGCCTACAACCTCAAGCGGAGCAACTTCATTGCCATGATGTTCATTTCTATATTGGTAATCTAGTTGATATGCATCTTCTAACCCTTGTGTAACCAACTCAACTCCAGTTGGACCAAAGACATCTAATTTTTTTGGTCTAGATTGTGCGATCCAAGTGCCCAAATGCAAATCTGCAAGATCAGCAATATGATCTGAGTGAAGATGGGTGAGCAATGTGGCTTTAATCTTGCTTCCATCAATTCTCCAGTCCCTTAAATTACTAACACTGCCATCACCAACATCAACCACATAATAATGTCCACCTGCATTTATTAAGATACATGCTTCAGCTCTATTCGGATTTGGTAATGGCGCACGAGAACCACACACTAAGGCAGTTAGCGAGTCATCATGCAAATCTAGGGAAGAGTTCATCACATCATTAACTACTGCAATCATAACTCTATCTTGCACACTAGGCAGTCTTGTTAAAATTACACTTGCTATAAGAATTAAAATCACTACAGCAATGATGTACTTCGCTAATTTCATTGATGTGGCCTGGTTTCTATATTTAATTGCCCTGCTAAGCCGGCGCTTCGATGCTCTTCACTTTTTCGATAATCCTTATCCATGATCATGGATCGCATGGCTTTCCTGCTTGGGTATTCTGCAATTGCAACCCAATCCCAAAGCTCTTCTACCTCTCCAAGCATTAATCGGCTTACTTCCCCGCTAAAAATAAGTTTTCCACCGACTTTCTGCAGATGTCCTTGAACTTCTTTGGCATATACCTGATAGGCCTCTTGTCCAGTTAAATCCGATTGTCTTCCATCTTTGTACTCGGCTTTATTTTTAAACTTTAATAAATTTACCATGTGGATAGTTGTTTTTGTATCGCCAAGTAGAAATCCAGCCATCTGTTTAGCATTTGGTCTTAATTTGTTTTCTACTTTCATAACTGCTCCTTAATAAAATCTATTAAAATCTTAGATAATTGCTTGGGTCTAGTCCACTGATAAAAATGCCCACCTCCAATATGTGGAGCACTTTTTGCATTAGGTGCCATTTTTAATACATCCCTCTCAATGCCATTCGTCACAGGATCATTCCCGGCAAATACTGATAAAAATGGTTTATTTGATGTTGCAAAAAACTCTCTCGCTTCTCTCTGTGCCTCCAGTGATGCATCAGGAATAATTGGGACCTGACTAGGCATTGCTCTTGGTCCCATTTTGTAGGAAGCATCCGGAAAGGGAGCCTCATATGCTTTCACCAAATCAGAAGTAAATGGCGATAAGCGGTCCAGACCCATTCTATGGAAAAAATATTCAGAGGATAAAGATATTTTTGATCGCTTCTCCATAGAAAAAGAGTTCACGAGACCGATCGGTAAATTTTCTGTATCCCAACAAAACTTCTGCCAATACATGAACTTAAGGGCAGGATGAGTTTTCCAAGACCTCTCTTGCGAAAAGCTCTTACCATCCATCTTTCTGATTTGTTTTATCATGCCCATCATGGTTAATTTTTCATCTCTTTCCCTAAAAGCTTTAATTTGATCGATGACTTCTTGCGGAACATCAGGATTATAGGGTAGACCTGTATTTCCAACAGAGACCTTAATGAATCGATCTGGATCTTGGGCAACCATTCTAAGGCCAATGAGTCCTCCCCAGTCTTGGCCAAAAAAAGTAATTTCAGACAAGTCGTTCTCAGTCAACCATTGGCCCATCCAATCAACTTGTCTCTGATACGTATAGTCCTCTCTCGCAGCAGGTTTGTCAGATTTTCCATAACCCGGTAAATCCGGAGCAATCACCCTGATCCCAGCAGAAGTTAAGAATGGGATCATTCTTGCATAAAGGTAGCTCCAAACTGGTTGACCATGCATTGCTAAAAGTATAGGCCCATTTCTTGGGCCTTCATCAATATGATGCACCCTAATCTCTGTTCCATCTTTGGTTTGAATGGATGTATAAACTGGCTCGAAAGGATAATCTTTAATGTTTTTAAAATATTTATTAGGCGTTCTTAATGCTTTCACTATTTCACTCCTTGAAAAGGTTCTCACAGCCTGTATTTTTTAATAAAGACACTGCAAGATCTTTATCTTCTTGATTTAACCGATTAAATTCTTCTCTGACCCAGTTGAGGCACTTGGCTTGATAAGGAAAGGTTTTCTGGCTCCAGTCTGATCCGCAAATTTGATTACTCCATGTGTCCTGATTTGCTGATATAGCTTCAGCATTTGCCAACATGGCAGGGACGTATGTTTTACCTATCTCGATCAATAAATCATTTAAAATTGGTTGCACACTCTCAGGTTTCATCCATTGTGTATTATCTGAGATACCACTAAGATCCTCCATGAGATCTACCCAGGCAACTGTTCTCATTGATTGCTTCTCTGCAAGAGCTCGTGAGGTAGGATCAACATTGACTAATTGTGTCAGTTGTCCAAATATTCCAAAATCAGCAGATGATGGACGATCACCAAACAGAAAAGATTGTTTTGCTAATATTTTTTCTAGGATACCTAAGATTCTGAGAAAACTTGCTTCAATAATTGGGGCAGTGGTCTCATTGGATCCAACAACCCATAATCTACTAGTTTGTGCATTTACAATATAATCTCTGAAGGTTGAATAAGTTTCCTGATCAACATTAGTTCCATACAAAAAAGGCAGCCAATCACCAGCATTGTTTATATCTTTCTTGAAATGCCATCTGTAATGAAACATATATTTTGTTACCCATTCGTCTGCAAAATCTTCAATAAGATAGTTTAAAAAACTAAGTACCGGATTGCTCGGAATGACACTTCTTTCAGTAAAGTCATTTTCAAGATCTCTGATAATTGGGGTTGAGTCGCATTTTGCTATAACACCCTCATCCCCTTCAAATAAACAAACTGGCAACAAAACAGGCTTGGGTGGCTCAATGTTATTTTTCTTAAGAATATTGAGCGGTTGACCCCAAGTGACAAGATGGTTGATATGCCTAAACCTCAGTAAAGCTAACATTTTTCTAGTGTAAGGAGATCCTGGAACACCTATTAAATGAATTTTATGGTTATTAATCATTAGCTTCTAGAGTATTTATATACTCTCTTAATGAGTCAAAAGATCCTGTGATCATTTTTTGAAATCTACTTGTAGACTGTGCCGTCCTTAATAACTAAAGCAACGTCTTTAAGCACTGAAATATCTTTTGTAGGATCTCCTTTAACCGCAATAATATCAGCTATTTTCCCTGTTTCTATTGACCCTAAAGTGTCATCAATCCTTAAAAGTTTTGCAGTTTCCATGGTGGCAGATTGAATGGCTTCCATTTCAGGCATTCCATTTTTTACCATGAAAACAAATTCTTCCCAGTTGGTTCCATGAGGTTGAACACCAGCATCAGTGCCAAAAGCTATTTTTACGCCTTTTTTATAAGCTTTAGAAAAAGTGTTGCCGATTTGTGGGCCAACACTAGCTGCCTTAGGTCTGACTATATCTGGAAAATAATTATCTATTTTAGATTTTGCTGCGACAAACTCTCCTGCAGAAATTGTTGGCACATAATAAGTTCCATTCTCAATCATAAGTTCCATGGCTTCTTCATCCATGAAGGTCCCATGCTCTATAGAGTCAACGCCAGCTCGAATAGCACGCTTCATTCCTTCTGCGCCGTGTGCATGAACCGCAACCCACATTCCATAGTCTTTAGCAGCAGTTACAACAGCATTAACTTCTTCTTGAGTAAACTGAGGGTTATCACCTGATTTAGCTTCACTTAATACACCACCTGTAACTGTGATTTTTATGCCGTCAGCTCCGTCTTTATATCTTTGTCTTACAGCTGTATAGACTTCATAAGGGCCATTAACAACCCCATCCTCTGGTAACGGATAGTGATAAGCATCAGCAGCTCTGCCATTAGTTGGATCTGCGTGACCGCCGGTGGTGGCTAAACTTTTTCCAGAGGTATGTATTCTTGGACCAACAACTTTGCCTTGATTGATAGCATCTCTGAGACTAATAGCAACCATACCGCTATCCCCAACTTGCCTTACAGTTGTGAAACCAGCATGGAAAGTAACTCTAGCATGTTGAGTCGCAAGAATAGCTTGCATCTCTTTCTCAACTTTAGAAGGTCGTTCTGCTTTTGATTGATATTCTCCACCGAAGTGAACATGCATATCCATGAGCCCTGGAAGAACTGTGTGGCCCTTTAGGTCTAGGTAAATCTCATCGTCTTTAGGATTTTTATAGCCCTTAACTACATCTGTAATAAGGTTATCATTAATCACAATAGTCATTTTTGACTGAACAGTGTTTGCTTTACCGTCAATCAACTTTCCAGCATGAATAATTGTGGTGGCATAAATATTATTAGAAATTAAAAAGACTATGCTAAATAGACTGTTAATAAATAACTGCTTAAGACAAAACATCGAACTCTCCCTAATAGTTTTAATTTAATATTCTCTATTTAAGAGGCTCTGTGACTTCAAGCGGCACCATCACGTGGACAAAATCATTTCCTTCCCACATCACGTAAGGTCCGCCAGCATATGGATCTTTTGGTAAGTCATCCATCATGCTAGCAGGGAGTAGCAACATTAAGTGCGGGCGTTCGGCTACCCAAACACCTTTACTTTTATCCTGATTAAACGGCTCATTATTATCGACAGCAATATCGCCAACTAACATGTATGAAACCCCGAAAGAAGCAGACTCTGAATTATACTCATATGCTTCACCATTGACTGCTTTCATGTATTCTTGGAGCCAGTTTTGCCAAGCAGGATCCACACACATCGGATTCACATTTTCATTAGGCGGACTTCCAGGCATACACACCCAGCCATTACTCCCTTCTTTTAAAATAGCTCCGTCTGCTGCCATAATGGTTGCCTTACCACTGACATTTGCTGGTGCTGCTGACATCGCTATTTTCATGATCTCTTGAGCAGTATAATGCTTATGATCTGAGTCATCGTGCGAGTGTGAATGAGAGCTCGCATAAACACTTGGACACAACATAAAAGTTACTGTTAATAGACTGTATAATTTTTTCATTTATTTTTTCTCCAAATATAATTTTGTTGATAATCGGTCTTATTGTTCAGCAGTATAAATTTGTTCGCATACTTCATAAGTGTCTCTCACAACCTCATCGATCAGTGAGCTAGCCATAAGGTATTGCTGCCCCCATTCTGCTCCTGCAAAGTACTCATCTATCAGTCTACCGGCTTCGGTAGAATTCGGTGATACGCCCCGCAATAAGAAAGTTCCTGTTTCATGAACACCTCCGCCAAGAGGTTGGAAAATACCCATATTAAAATCATGACCTGCATCTCTAATTGCTGCTTCAAGTTTTGTTGCTGCAGCGATATAAGCAGGAACATTTTCAGGTTTAATTTTTACACGTGTAACTCTTTCAAATCCAGGGCTTAAAACAAATGACTTTAGAGGCTTCCATGCAAGACTGTACTTAGGGGTTCTGAGTTTTGCTAAGTCTTTTGGTGCCTTATCAGGATCATAAGCTGTGGTTACTTCCATCGCTCCTGTTACATCAGGAAAAGCATTCCAAACGAACATTTCTCCAGGATAATCTTGACCTGTTTTAGTTACACAAACACCAGCAGCAGAGGCTTTGAATGCACTAAAAAGCTCTGGATTATTTTTTAAATGTTTAATATAGGCTGAAACGTCTGGCGCCTGAACCATCAATGTTGTAAAACTACCTTCTCCAGGTCCTGAAGTTGCATGATGATCAGCTTGAACAGTTAAGGGTGTTATAAGTAATACCATTAAAGATATGATAATTTTATGCATAATTTGCTCCTGTAGAATTATTTACTCGAGCAGTTGAAATTAAAGAGTAAAAAGAAAAAAATCAAAT
>CAYVTR010000018.1:0-38329 GCA_964454905.1 uncultured Woeseia sp.
TTAGGAGAGCTAACATAAGCATCTAACTCATGATTATCTTTAGAAATTAATTGAATCTGCATAGTATCTCTTCCTTGTGTATCATCAAGAGTTTATTAGAATGTCTAATATTATGGAAGTTAAAGGTAAACGAGTAATTGTCACTGGCGCTGCATTTGGTATAGGAAAAGCGATGACCGAATCATTTCTAGAATCCGAAGCAGAGGTTGTTATCGTTGATATCAATGAAGAGGCTCTAAAACAAACAGCTGGCGATCTAAATGTAGAATATATCACTGCTGATGTTTCATCAGAAGATGCAATCAAGGAAATCATTTCAACCTCCAACTCTTTTATGGGCGGTATAGATATCTTTTGTTCTAACGCTGGCGTCGCAGGCGCAGGCGGTTTATTAAGTACAACTGAGGAAGATTGGTTAAATATATGGGGCGTTAATGTGATGTCTCATATTTATGCAGCGAAACACACACTCCCACAAATGTTAAAGCAAGAGAGCGGCTATTTTGTTAACACCGCCTCTGCGGCAGGTCTTCTAACCCAAATAGGAGCTGCTGGTTATTCAGTTACTAAAGCCGCTGCTGTGAGTTTTGCTGAATGGCTCAAAATAACCTATGGAAATAAGGGAATTGGTGTCTCTTGCCTATGTCCGCAAGGAGTAAGAACCTCAATGGTGGAAGATGCTCCAGGCATTGTAAGTGCTTTAGTTGGAATTGACGGCATTATGGAGCCAGCGGATGTTGCTAGTGATGTTATTAAAGCTATTGAAAAGGATCAGTTTCTCATTGCTCCTCATGAACAAGTTCTCGATTATATTAAAATGAAAGCCCAAGATTATGATCGCTGGATAGGAGGTATGCAAAGCCTACAAACACAGTTATTAGATAACTTTCCTGAAGCTAATGAGATGTTTAAATAATTAGGTCCTGAGTACCTCTAGAGCAATTGGAATGGCATCGATATAGCGTTGTATGTCTTCGATCTTACCCATACTGATTCTTGACCACTGATTAAATTCACCGTATTTGCCTCTAATCAATATATTCATTTTCAACATCTCATCTCTGAAATCATCTGCATCAATATCGCCAAGATTAACAAAGATGAAATTAGTTTCAGAAGGCAATGCTGATAGACCGTTTGAAGTGATGCCCTCATACACCATCTCTTTTGCTTCAATGATCTTCGATTTAGAGAATTCAAGGAATGTTTCATCATTATAACTTGCAATAGCGCCGGCAAGCCCCCCCATAGAAACTGAAAATTCTCCACTACCGTTTTTCTTTATAGAATCTATGACATCCGGTAGAGCAATGATATAACCAATCCGTTCGCCTGCAAGGCCATAAATTTTAGAGAAGGTTCTAGAAACAGCCACGTTATATCCATCTTTGACCAAATCGATCATTGAGTTATCATCAGGATTGTCTGTTATCTCATTATAAGCTTCATCAACAATAACCAAGGTGTGTTTGCTCATATTAATAACACTGGTTCTTAGTTCATTGGAGTCCATTAATAATCCGGTGGGGTTATTTGGGTTAACGATAGAAACAGATGAGATATCTTTTTCAGCTATAGATTCAATGGCTTTAAGGTTAATGTCTAAATTTTCTCCATTATCAACACGTATAACTGTACCGCCTATATTTTCAGCGTAACCGAGATGAGCATCCCAGGTAAGTTGAGTAGTTGCTATAGGATTTTCTCTTGATTTAACTTGAGCTAAATAACTTAACGCCTGTGTTGATCCAGCACTAATAGTGATGTTTTCAGTGTCTAGACTATGACGTTCTGAAATCATTGATTTTAATCTGTTTACCAGCAGATCAGGGTAGTAGGCTCCTTTATGAGATGATTCTTTTATTGCTTTTATTGCTAACTCACTCGGGCCGTAGTAATTTTCATTCCAATGCAGTTGAGCAAGTCCTTCTTTAGGCCCATACACCATAGGCTGAGCAGCCACAGAAAAAGGTATAATTTTAGCTGTCGCCCCTACAGTGGCAAGTTGCATGGAACTTGTTAGAAAGTTTCGTCTCGAAATACCCATGTAATTATCTCTTTAAAAAATAATAATAACTTTACCATTTAATAGATGAAGGTACTATCAGTCTATTATGAATAGATCTGGGACTAAGTTTCAAAAAAAAGTTTGGGATGAAATTAAGAAAATCCCTAAAGGTCAAACAAAATCATATAAACAAATTGCTATTGCTATAGGTTCTCCAAAATCTTCGAGAGCTGTTGCTAATGCTTGTGGTAAGAATCCAGACCCAATTATCACACCGTGTCATAGAGTCATTGCATCGGATGGATCAATCGGTGGTTACACAGCTGCAGGTGGAGTGAAGACTAAAAAAAACTTACTTGCACAAGAAGGAGTGTATTTTGATTAGGCATTTTTCTTTAATTCTATAGCCGAAGAAGCCGGTATTGCAGTACTTAAGATAAAATTCACTAATCAATAACAATTGATTAATATGTATTTAAGCCTAATTGATGGAGAGATATAAATGAAAGAATTTGAAGGTAGATCTGCAGTTATAACAGGCGCTGCTAGTGGTATAGGTTTTGCTTTAGCAAAAAAATTTGCAGAAGAAAAAATGAACATTGTTCTGGCTGATATTGAACAAGACGCCTTGGATGCTGCTGTAAATAAGATATCTGATCTTGGCGTTGAAGCAATAGGTATTCAAGTTGATGTTATGGACAAACAAGCTGTTAGTCATCTTGCTGATGAATCCATTAAAGCCTTTGGTAATATTCACGTTCTCTGTAACAACGCTGGCGTGGCCAGCACAGTCGTCGGAGATGGAATATGGGATCTTGATGACAGTGACTGGGAATGGGTATTAGGTGTTAATTTTTATGGAACTCTCTATGGGATTCAATCTTTTGTCCCGCATATGATAAAACACAAAGAAGAAGGACACGTTCTTAATACTATTTCGTTAGCAGGGATATTACCGGGTGAAGCTATTTATGGAGTTAGCAAACACGCTGCCTTGGCACTGAGTGAATCTCTCTGGCAAGGTTTAAAAAAGAAAAAAAGTAAAATTGGAGCTTCAGTTTTATGTCCAGGCTTTGTTGCCACAAACATCATTGAATCGGATCGAAATCGACCGAACCATTTAGCAGCAAAAAATAAAGCTAATTTCTTGTTAAAGAAGTTAGTTGCTACAGTTCTAAAAAGAGGTAAAGAACCAAATGAAATCGCTCAGGTTACACTTCAGGCAATTCAAGATAATCAATTCTATATTCTTCCACACACAAATTATGATGACATGATCAAAGAGAGGTACAGTCGAATTCTCGCTAGAACAGAACCTCAAGAGGCAGATATGCAAGAAGTCTTGTTGGGTACATTAATGAGTAATAAAGGCGAGTGGTAGAAGAGTCTCAGCGAACATGCGGGTATTAAAAATAATTAGTTATGGTATTTTTTCAGTCATTGGTATCAGTGCAGTATTGGTACTAATTCTCTATTTCACTCAAACTTCAGATTATGAGGTTACTCAAATTACTGATTGCCAATCAGACGCACAAGTACAAGTCTATTGCGAGTTTAACAAACCTGAAGACATTGTCGTGCTTCCTGATGATCGTCACTTATTAATTTCTGAATTTGGAGCGATCGTTCCTCTTAGCCCCAAAAACTTACCGGGACAAATATCATTATTTGATACAGATATAATGAAAAAAAAGTCAATTAAAGTAACACTCAGTGAAAACACATGGGGCGACAACAGTTGTCAACGTGATGACCTTTTATTTTCTCCTCATGGGATTGATCTTAATCAAAGATCTGACGGACGTTATCAACTTGCAGTCATTAATCACATGCCGCGAGAAACTGTGGAGATGTTTGAGTTAATTAATGTTGATAATTCTTGGACACTAATATGGAGAGGTTGTGTGAATGCACCGAAAACAGGCTATTTTAATGATGTTGCTCTAAGGAGTGATGGCAGCTTTTTTACGACTCAAATGTACGAAAAAGACATATCCTATTTGAATCTAGCCTATATTTCTTATGCTAAACCAGACACTGGTTTTGTGTATCAATGGGATGCAATCAACGGTTTTATAAGCCTGCCAAACTCCGAAGGCTCATTTCCAAACGGCATTTCAATCTCAGATGATGAACAGAATTTATTTATTAATTATGTTTTTAATCACAGAACCTCAAAATTAAATCTAACTAATCTTACTATTGAAGCAGAGCACTTTAGCCAAGGCACGCCTGATAATTCATCTATTGACGGAAACTTTATTTGGGTTGCGACACAAAACAATACAGGTACAGACTTATTAATTCATTGTGATGAAACGGTGATTCAATGCTCTTTACCTTTTACGATTTATAAATTAAGTCAAGATGATTTATCTGAAGTTAAGACTTTTTCATTCAAACACACACAAATGGGTTCGGTCACAGTAGGGGTACCTCATAAAGACAAACTATGGTTAGGTACTTTTATGGGCGACCGAATTGCATCCTTTAATCTTAATCAAGAGTAGTAATATGAAAGCGTATTTATGTAGAGAGTTTGGTCCAATTAATTCACATAAAGTTGAGGAAATTGAAAATCCGATTCCAGCAGATCATGAAGTTCTTATAGATGTTCATGCAGCCGGGGTTGCGTTTCCTGATGTTTTAGTTGTTCAGGGTTTGTATCAGATTAAACCTGATTTCCCTTTTTCTCCTGGAGGTGAATTTGCAGGTGTCGTTCACTCAGTAGGGAATAAAGTAAAGATGTGGAACGTTGGTGATCGAGTCATTGGTTTTAAAGGTAGCGGAGGCTTTTCAGAGCAAGCTATATGCAATGAATACAATATCATGCCGCTTCCTGAGTCAATGGATTATGTGTCTGGATCTATTTTTCCTCTAAATTACGGAACCTCCATTCATGCTTTTAAACAACGAGCCAAACTACAAGCCAAAGAAACAGTTCTAATTATGGGTGCAGCAGGCGGATTAGGCATTACTGCTATTCATGTGGCAAAAGCTATGGGTGCAACAGTTATAGCTGCTGCATCGTCTCAAGAGAAACTGGACTTATGTAAATCTCAAGGAGCAGATGAATTAATTTTATATTCTAGAGACAACATGGACAAGAAATCTCAAAAGGGTTTTTCAAATCAAATTAAAGCATTAACAAACAAACAGGGAGTTGATGTTGTTTTTGATCCAGTAGGTGGTGCCTATTCTGAACCAGCCTTGAGAGCTATGGCCTGGAAAGGAAGATATCTGGTCATTGGGTTTACTTCGAGCATACCGTCAATACCTTTAAACTTAGCTTTATTAAAAGGTTGTCAGATTGTAGGTGTCTTTTGGGGTAATTTTTGTGTAAAAGAACCTTTAGTTAATGCAGCAAATTTTAAAGAGTTATTTGCTATGTTTGAACAAGGGAAAATAAAACCTTTTGTTGTCAAAACATACCCTTTGGAAAAAACTGGCTACGCGATTCAATTATTAGCAAAACGTGAGGCAATTGGCAAGATCGCTATAAAGGTTCGCGATTAAATGAGTTCAACTAAGAGCTTTACTATATTGGGTTTTCTAACTGTATTAAATATCCTCAATTTTATTGATCGACAATTATTAACAAGTTTTTCTAATTTTATAGTCCCGGAACTCGAACTTACGAATACTCAATACGGGATTTTATCAGGCCTAGCGTTCATTGTTTTCTATTCTATTATGGGAATCATCATGGGGGCCTTAGCAGACCGGGTTAATAGACCAAAGTTTATGGCCTTTGGTGTGGCTTTATGGAGCGTATTAACTGCCGCTTCCGGTATGGCAAAAAACTTCTGGATGCTATTTTTTCCAAGAATATTCATTGGAGTAGGGGAATCAATTCTAACGCCTACATCTTTATCCTACTTGTCTGAGCACTTTCATAGGAGAAATTTAGGATTTGTGGCTGGTTTTTATTATCTTGCTGTACCTCTTGGCGTCACACTTTCTTTTTACATAGCTGGCTTTCTTGGTCCTTTATGGGGTTGGAGAAACTGTTTTTATGCCTTGGGACTTTTAGGTCTGGTGTTAGCTGCTTTAATGCTTTTATTTAAAGAAACCCCTAAAAGAGAAAAGGCAATAAAGAATCTGTCCGTTCAAAATGTTCTAACTAAAAAAACATTTATAGAGTCGGCTCATGAATTAAGAGCGACTGTTAGAGGAAGTTATGCACTAAGAATGACAATTTATGGAGGTATAGCTGCAAATTTTATTCTCGGCGCTCTCGTTTTTGATCAACTCTGGTTGGTCAATGATAAAGGCTTTGATAGAGCTGAGATCCTTATAATTTCTGGAACAATAGGCTTACCTGCTGGTATTTTGGGTATTCTATTTGGCGGTATTGGTAGTGATTATTACACTAAAATTACAGGCAAAGGCAGACAAATGTTTCTGTTCTGGTGTCTACTAAGCTTTACTCCATTTATTCTCTTTTATCGATTAACAGATGACACAGGGACACTTTTCTTTTCATTATTGTTTCTTGGTTTTTTCCAGTGGGGGTGTTTGTACGGGCCAATTAAATCATCAATCCTAGAACTTTCACCTGAAAAAAACAAAGCCCTAGTCTTTGCTTATTATTTATTTTTGACGAATTTAATTGGGATTGGTTTATCCACAACCACCGCTGGGATTATGATTGATGCCTTAATTGCAAATAATATTGAAAAGCCTTATTCCATTACATTACTAACTTTCCAATTACTTTCAGCAATATGTTTGCCAGCATTTTACTTAGCTGGAAAACACAATAGCTCAAATTAAATAAATTTTAACTCTTTATCAGTTATACGACCGTATCTTAGCTGAAGAACATCTTTCTTATAATTCTGTGTGTTTCGCCATGGGTCTCTTGCTCCTTGACGAGGCAGCTTTTCTAAAACCCTCATAACGTAACCAGAATTAAAATCTAACCATTCACCATCTATTTCAATTTCACCATCCGGTGTAGGTTTACAATACTTATATCCGTTCTTATCCATATAGTTAAATAAACGACAGGCATATTCAGCAGTTAGGTCAGCCCTAAGTGTCCAAGAGGCGTTGGTGTAACCAAAAGTCATAATGAGGTTAGGGACATTACTTACCATCATGCCTTTGTATGTCATTGATTTTGAGGGATCAACAGGTTGATTGTCTACTGTAATATTTATCTTTCCAAAGAGCATAATGTTAAAACCAGTTGCGGTAACTATAATGTCTGCCTTTAATTCGTCGCCAGATTTTAATTTGATGCCATCGTTCGTGAATTCTTCAATGTGATCAGTAACCACAGATGCCTTACCATCATTGATCGCATTAAATAGGTCTCCATCAGGAACCAGGCATAATCGTTGATCCCAAGGGTTGTAAGGTGGTGTGAAATGTTTTTCCACATCAAAGTTATCTGGAAGGTGATCTTTAACTAAATCAATTAACCAGGTTTTAATTCGTTCAGGGTATTTCCTGGCTTGTTTAAAGAACATTGACTGCATATTAATGTTTTGCCAACGCATAACATAATAGGCAACAGTATTATTGCTAATCTTTCTAATAAAATTCCCTAATGGGTTCTTGTTAGGTCTAATCATGTAATAGGTCGGAGAGCGCTGAAGCATTGTAATATGTTCTGTTTTTTCAGCCATTGATGGAATTAAAGTAACAGCTGTTGCTCCACTTCCAATAACCACAACTCTTTGTCCAGAGTAATCCAGGTCATCTGGCCATTTTTGAGGGTGAATAATTTGACCTTTAAAATTATCTCTTCCTTTAAAGTTTGGCTCATAACCTTGATCATAATCGTAATAACCCACACAAAAGTACAAGAAATCACAAGTGATTATTTCTTTTGAATTTTTGAGTTTATTGTTATAGCTGATGGTCCATTGTGCTTCTTTTGATGACCATGACGCTGAATTAACATGTGAATGGTATTGAATTTTATCTTTTATACTATTTTCATCTGCAATCTCATGAAGATAATCGAGAATTAATCCGCCTTCTGCAACTAATTTCTCTCCCTTCCAAGGTTTGAATCTAAATCCCATGGTGCACATGTCAGAATCCGATCTTATTCCTGGATATCTGAAAAGATCCCATGTACCACCCAACTGATCTCTAGATTCAAGAATTAGATATTCTTTATCAGAGCATTCTTTTTCTATGTGGTAAGCAGCACCTATTCCAGAAAGTCCGGCCCCAACAATGAGTACATTTACGTGTTTGTTATCCATTTCTATAGTTACATCTAGAGTAGAAGGTTATAATGTATCTTAAATCAATATTTGTTGATAATCTTTTACAATTTTTTTATGAGTTATTTAGTTTTAGCAAGAAAATGGAGACCAAAGTTTTTTTCTGAAGTTTCAGGCCAAAACCATGTGGTCAAAGCCTTACAAAACTCATTGAAGCAAAACAAGGTTCACCATGCTTTTTTATTTGCCGGAACCCGAGGTGTTGGTAAAACAACCATTGCTAGACTGCTTGCTAAAGCTTTAAACTGTGAACAAGGTGTTGTATCTGAACCATGTGGTAAATGTGAATCGTGCAAAGCTATAGATAATGGTCATTTTATGGATCTAATCGAAGTTGATGCGGCCTCTCAAAGAGGCATTGATGACACTAGAGATTTACTGGAGAACACACAATACACTCCGGCCACTGGACGATATAAAGTTTATTTAATTGATGAAGTGCACCAGCTGACTAAAGAGGCATTTAATGCTTTGCTAAAAACACTTGAAGAGCCTCCACCCCATATGAAGTTTCTACTGGCGACCACGGAAAGTGAAAAAATACCAATTACTGTGTTATCGAGATGTTTGAAGTTTAACTTGAAGAAAATTTCTGAAGAAAATATATCTAAACGAATGACAGAGATTTGTAAAGAGGAAGGTATTGAATTTGAAGGCAAAGCTATCGATATGATTAGCCAAGCCTCCGATGGGAGTTTGCGAGATGGATTAAGTCTTTTGGACCAAGCCCTAGCTTATGAGGACTATAATTTGACAGCAAATCAAGTCTCAACGATGTTGGGCACCATAGATTCAAACTTTGCTTTAAATATCTTGTCAGCAGTATTATCACAAAATAAGGATGGATTGATGGAAGCATTAAATACAGTTGATCAACTCTACCCTGATTATTCCGATTTATTAGATACAATCGCCTCACTTACTCAATCGATTGCTTTTTATCAAGTTATAGGATCGAGTAAAAATATTGACTCTAATGAGAACAATGAATTAATCAATCAATTGGCAGATGAATATTCTCCAGAAATGATTCAATTGATTTATCAAATGGCTATAACCTCTAAAAGAGATATCAATATTGCTCCAACCACTAAAGAAGGCTTTACTATGGCAATTCTTAGAATGTTTGCTTTCCAACCCAGCGAATTAAAGCCCATTAATAACCCATCTAAACCTAGTGATAAGCGACCAAACAATAAATCAACAATTAAGACAACAAGCACAACAGTTAAAAATGAGAAAAAAGTAACAAACGATAATGAACAAAAAGGAAAAATATTTAACCCTAAGCAATGGACTGCAGATGTCTCAAAGATGAATCTTAAAGGCACTGTGAAGCAATTAGTTTCTCATTGTATGTTTGGTGATCTAAAAGATCAGACTTTGCAACTGTATCTTGATCCTGAAAATGAACATCATCTCATCGAAAGGGCGGTCATAACTTTAAATGACTACTTATTAAATTATTATGAAAATATTACAACAGTTAAGATTAAGGTCTTAAAAACAAATGGAACAACCTTAGCAAAAAAGAAGTCAGAAGCCACTGAGGAACAAAAAATTATGAATCAATCTCGTATTAAGTCCGATCCTAATTTACAAGAGTACATGGATATGTTTGATGCCACCATTGAAGACAGCTAGTGAAAGGTTATAGCCCAATTCTTCAAGATCTAATAGAAGCCTTTAAACAGTTACCAGGCATAGGAATTAAAAGTGCCCAAAGAATTGTTTTTTATTTACTAAAGGAAAACGATAATAAAGGTCAATTTCTTGCTGACTCAATTCAGAAGTCATTTCAATCGATAAAAGAATGTGATCAGTGCAGAATGTACACTGAAGAAGAAACTTGTGGAATATGTGCAGATATAAATAGAAATAGTGAAATTATCTGTATTGTTGAAACACCAGCTGATCTGATTGCTATTGAAAATACTAGTCAATTTAAAGGAAAATATTTTGTGTTGATGGGACGACTATCACCAATTGATGGTATTGGCCCAGACGAACTTAAAATTGATCTCCTCATTAGTCATTTGCAACAAAGTAACGTTAGGGAGGTCATTCTTGCAGTTAGCCCTACAATTGAAGGAGAAGCGACCGTTTCCTATATTGCTTCACTCGTTGAAACAGAAAACATTAAGTCTTCAAGAATTGCTTACGGTGTTCCGATGGGTGGAGAATTAGAATACGTGGATTCAAACACATTAATTCAAGCGCTCAACAATCGAAATCCTATAAGTAGTTAATCTAGAGGTAAGTACTAACTAATTTTTTATAGTGTTTATATCGTTGTCCAGAAATCTTATCCAAACTAACATTTTCTTTAATTTGGCATGATGGTTCTTGTATATGTGAACAGTCACGGTATTTGCATTTTAAGTTGTCCTGATAGATTTCCACGAAACCTTTTTGAATATCTCCAATTAGATGAATATTGGGATGTAAATTCTCAATACCAGGTGTGTCAATCAGGAAGGTGTCTTTATTGAGGAGATGAATTTTAGTTGAGGTAGTGGTGTGTTTACCTTTCTTTGATTTAGCTGAAAGCGATCTCGTCTTAATTTTGTCCGAAGACAACAATAAATTTGTTATTGTTGATTTGCCTACCCCAGATTGTCCCACTAAAACTGATCGATGGTTCTGGAGTTTTTTTATTAATTTCTTTTCATTGGTTCTTGTCTTTGCAGAGATTTTAATAACCTCATAGCCTAGTTGATTGTATAAAATCAATTCTTTTTGAACATTAACAAATGATAAGTCTATTTTGTTTAATACAATGGTTAACTGGCATTGCATCAGTTCTGATATAAGTATAAATTTATCAATTAATAAATAGTTAGGTTTAGGTTGAGGTGAAATGACCAGAATAATTTGAGTTAGATTATTGACAAGATTTTGTATTGCACCTCTTTTATTGAGTCGTTGCATTTCATTAAATGGTTGTTTGATACTTTTTATAACAACTGAAGTGTCATCAAGTTTCTGATAATCGACAAAGTCTCCAACAACCAATCCCCGATGCTGTTTTTTTGTTAGAAAAGGGAGAAATCCAATATCATCATTCCATAACAACCCTCGATTGCCATGCAATTCTGTGACCAATGCTAAATTGTCATATTGTTTAATCAAAGTTTCCTGATTATACATTTATAACTCTGTTAGAATCACTTTATATGGCCACCTCAGCGAAAAGATTAATTTGGATAGATCTTGAAATGACCGGTCTGGATACCCAAAATGACACCATTATTGAAATTGCAACAGTAGTGACTGATTCACATCTTGAAGTTATTGCTGAAGGACCAAATCTTGCTATACATCAAGAAGATGACACTTTAGATAACATGGATGACTGGAATAAGAGAACACATTCAGAATCTGGTCTTATTGACCGAGTTCGTAATTCTAGAATCACAATTGCAGAAGCAGAATCACAAACACTCGATTTCCTTGAACAACTAACTAACAAGAAAGAAGCCCCTATGTGTGGTAATTCGATATGCCAAGATAGGCGGTTTCTTGCAAGATTAATGCCCAAATTAGAGGATCATTTTCAGTACCGCAATCTCGATGTAACATCAGTTAAAATAACTGCTCAATTGTGGGCTCCAGAGACTGCAAGATCTTATGTTAAACAATCCAATCATCAAGCCAGAGATGATATTTATGACTCCATCTATGAACTAAGACATTACAGAAATCATTTTTTAAAAATAGATGACTGAAGTGTTACCCTGCAAAAAATAATGCTATGGTGCAGGCCCATCCAACCATGTAAGACAAGCTTCTTAAAGACCCATTATTAGTTATATAGAACGTCGCATGGAGTGTTCTTGCGATAATAAAAATAATTGCCAATGAGTCAATAATAGACTGATCATGATTTAACCAGTGAGCTGCGAGAACAGCAATTGCAAACATGGGAAAACTCTCATAATGGTTTTGTTCTGCATTATAAGCATTCTTTGCTTTTCCACTTAGGTGAGCTATATGATCTCTCGGCGATTCATTGTTATAATGAACCTCACTGTTTTTCTTTGATATCCCTGCAAGAATTACCGGAATTAGTAAACCAATCACAACACAATAAAAGGCTATCGTCATATTGTTATCCTCCTTTAAATAGATTAGGTTTGACTATATTATGGAATGATTATTGGAATTCTGAAAGCGGATAATTAAATGATAGTTAAATACAGTAAACAATTGACAAAAAAGAATAAGAATCCTATTTATTTAGCTGACAGACTCCAAGCCGTGTATGAGGACAACTATAATATATTTAGTGAGTTAGTTCTAAAACCTGCTGAAATTAAGCCAAAGACCATCAACAACTATCAAGCTTATAATTACATTTTAAAGTTAAACAATAATTTGCCATCAGTTTTTGTCTGTATTGAGAACATTTCAAAATACACTCTACACTGTTCTATGAGAATCGAAGAAGGCATTATTGGTGAACATAAAAATGTTTATAACACACCTTATAACTTTCGTATGAAGTTATACCTAGATGCTAAATTACTTGAAATCTATGATGTTAATTATGAACGTACTCAAGAAATAAATATGACAAGTGGTATCTCAACAAAAATATTAGACAACACTAATACTGAAAATAAGCTAGTAAAATCATCATTCTTAAATCAATGGTTAAAAACGCTTAAAAGCTCTGGGTATCACTTAATTAATTTATGACAAATAATCCTTTATCTAATTTATCTTTTACTAAATTATTTGTGGCTCAAGTTATTGCTTTAGTTGGCACAGGCTTATCCACCATTGCATTGGCCCTACTGGCCTATAATATGGCTGGTAGTGAAGCCGGAAGGGTTCTTGGTATAGCCTTAGCTTGTAAAATGATTGCCTATGTCTTTTTTGCTCCAATTATTGGAGCGGTAATCCATCGATTTTCACGAAAATCCTTTATGATTACGATGGATATCTTAAGAGCATTTATTATTCTGTTAATGCCGTTTGTTTCTGAAATATGGCATATTTATTTGCTTATTTTTCTTTTAAACTTTTTCTCTGCTGGTTTTAAGCCAGTGTTTCAAGCTGTAATCCCAGACATTCTTGAAGATGATGAACAATACGGAAAAGCCTTAGCGTATTCAAGAATTGCTTATGATTTAGAGAATATACTGAGCCCTACCTTAGCCGCTATTGGTTTATTGTTTTTTTCTTATACAGGATTATTTGTTTTTAATTCAGTTGCCTTTTTAATTTCAGCCGTAATTATTTTATTCACAATCCTTCCTAAATCAAAACATGTTGAGCGAAGTGGAAATGTATTAAATGAGATTTCCTATGGGATGAAAGCATATTTCAAGACGCCAAGACTAAGATCGTTGCTTGTGCTCTATATTGGTATTGCTTTAGCGAGTTCAATGATTATTGTGAATACAGTGATTTATGTAAAAGATTATTTAGGTGAAACCGATTCAAGTCTGGCACTTTTATTTGCTTTTTCTGGCCTTGGATCTATGTTGATGGCTTTTTTATATCCAAAACTAGCTAAAATAATGAACGATAAAACCATTACTCAATTGGGTATTATCATTTTATCCATTAGCCTATTTTATATGTCCATGGAACCGTCTTTGATATTTGCTTTATCGGCTTGGTTTTTAGTTGGAATAGGACTATCACTGTCACAAATTCCTTCTGGAAAAATCGTTAATATGTCTGCTAACCCCAAAGACAGGACAGCGTATTTTACAGCTCAGTTTTCTCTTACACATCTTTGTTGGTTAATCGGTTATCTGGCTGCTGGAGAGTTAGTTTTATTATTTGGATTTGGATTTACCGCTATATTTTTTGGATGCATAGTCGTATTTTGTTATTTATACAGTGTATTATTTTGGCCCGATGAAGATCATCAGAATATTTTACTCCATAAACATAAAAGTATAGTTCATACACACACACATAATCACGATCCACATCACGAACATCATAATCATCCGATGGAAACAACACATGAGCATGAGCATCATCATCCAGAAGTGGTCCACAAACACCCGTTTCAAATAGATTTACATCATCAAAACTGGCCTAAACACTAATTATATTCTTATAACTAAGCTAAGAGGTTTTCTCTGGAACTTCATCTATGTATTGGGTGTCCCATGTTCCTATGAGATCGGCCACCATTAGGTAGATTTCATTTAAGATAGTATTCGATCTGAATTCATCGAATGTTTGATCGTCTTTATAGCCTAACTCCTTAAGTCTTTTCTCTCTCCGTTCTTTATTCTGTTGGCTTCTTGTATTACGTTCATTCTGTCTTTGATCAATATTGAGTGAGACGCTACTAACTTCTTGTTCATTATTAAAATTATCAATGTCTTCAATTAAGAACTTTAATGCTAAATTATTTTCTTTTCGTGATAAGAAATTATTCTCAACAACACTCAGAGCCGAACTGAGTTCATGTTGAGTTTTAAAATCTAATTTTACAATTTGATCCCAAGGCAGGGTATTAGATTTAGTTTCTTCTCCAATTTTGTCTTCGTTAATAAAGGACGGTAATTCAATATCAGGTGTCACTCCTTTATTTTGTGTTCCCGAACCAGTGACTCTGTAATATTTAGCTATTGTCAATGTTAACTGTCCAAAACCTTTCTTTGATGTGTACCTTGAATATCTATCAAGTGGATAAAGATTTTGGACTGTGCCTTTACCAAATGTTTTTTGACCGATAACAATTCCTCTCTGATAGTCTTGAATGGCAGCAGCAAATATCTCAGAAGCAGAGGCGCTGTATCTGTCAATCATGATAACCATAGGACCGTTGTATACCATTCCTGGATAGGGGTCATCTAGAACTTCTATGTTATCGTCCATGTCTTTAAGTTGAACAATGGGGCCTTGATCAATAAATAAACCAGTTAACGCTGTGGCTTCATCCAGAAGACCACCTGAATTACCACGCAGATCCATAATGATGGCATCAATGCCTATTTCTTCTAACTCTTTAACAATGTTTTTTACATCTGAGGTAGTGCTTTTATAATTTATTTCACCTTTACGTCTTGCAGCAAAATCCTGATAGAAGCTAGGAACAGTAATTACTCCTATATGGAATTGCTCATTGTCAACGTCTAGAGTCTTGATATAACTTGATGCAGCTTGTTCTTCTAAAGTGACAGCATCTCGGATCAAAGATAAATCGTAGGGGTTTGAGTCAGCATCTGATGAAGTTGGTAATATTTTAAGTTTAACACTCGATCCTTTAGGCCCTCTAATAAGTTTAACGACTTCGTTCACATCCCAACCAATCACATCAATTACAAGATTATTAACATCATAAATACCTATAATCTTATCAAGAGGTTTAAGACGTCCATTCTGTTCAGCAGGACCGCCGGGTATAAGATTGACGATTTCAATAAAATCATCATTATTCTGTAGTCTTGCGCCTATCCCTTCATATGAAAGACTAGTTTGAATTTCATACTCTTCTGCTTGTGATGGAGTTAAATAGTTTGAATGTGGATCGAGGATATCCATATATGAGTTAAGAAAAATATTGATTACATCTTCTTCTTCGTATTCATTAACTCTATCTAGAAATCGTTGATATCTTTTTTTTAGTGTGTCTTTAGCAGTTTCTAATTCTTGTCCAGCCAAGACTAACGACAATAAGTCATTTTTTGTTTTCTTTCTCCATTGAATCTCTAGAGCATTGTTGCTTTTACTCCATTTTGTCTTTTTCGCTCTGAACTGATAATTTTCATCTTTTTCGAATGAGTTAATACTATTAACTAAATTAATTGAATAACTCAATCTTTGTTGTACTCGTAATCGATAGATACTAAACATATCAAAAACAGGTTCGAGATCACCAGATTTAAGAGTGTCATCAATTTTGTAACGATATCTTTGGAAATAAGTGATGTCATCTTCAAGAAAATACATCTTGAATGAGTCAAGTGATTCGATAAAGCTATTTAAAATCTTGATAGATGATTCATTGTTTACATTGTTTTGGCTAATATGGGCTCTTTCACTGATTGCGGTTACAAGTTTAAGTAAGTAATTATCAACCGGTTTTTCTGTTAGTAGGGTAGGGATCCGATCTGAGTTTTGACTCCCTACTTGAGATGAGATGAGAATAATACTAATTAACAGTAGTTTAAAATGTTTAATCATTCTTATTAATAGACTCTAAATAATCCTCAAAATCCTTTGGAACAGCTTTTTCATATAGATTCAGAAGTTGAAGATACGTATCAAAATATTCGGGATCATCATTCATTTTAGATTTTTTCCACATTAAATAAACTTGAGACATAGGATTCATGGGTGCTTCGATATACGCTGTGTATTTCCACTGTCCATTTTTCTTTACAACAACGCACATTACTCTATCAAAACCACTCATAGCATTACTGTTTATAACCTTAAGATCATAATGAAGATCCATAACAATTATTGCTACATCATTAGAAACAAGTTTTATTTTGATATTAGAATAATCATTCCTGATGCCTTCTAATAGTTTCCTACCAGGTATTGGGTCCCAATATTTTTCTAGTGACTTCCAATCAGTGGGAAAATCTATTCGTTCTTCTGGGATATACAGTGGATTTTCATCGTCTGTGTCCCATAAGTTTTTTAAATCAGAGTAGTTCTGAGTATCCCAAATTCTCTTAGTCTCATTGATTAACTCAATGATTTCATTTTTTATTTCATCATCAGTTGCAAAAGAAAGATTATTTATAAAACCACTGACGATAAATAATAAAATAATGATTGTTTTAGATACTTTCATCAGTTTATTTTGAGAAGAAACCAGCAATTTGGTCTGATAAACCTACGCATGCATTCGACTGAGTTCTCGCAAGTATAGGGATTGGTATTATAATCGCAGGAATAACAGATGTTCCTGACACGCTAGCACTAACATTGCCAACAGATGCTTCTTGGCTTAAGTCCCATATAGATGCCTCATAGCTTGATGTGTCATCCCACCAAGCAAATCCAAAACAACCGCCACCACCAGGACCAGCAGCACATGATAATGCCCCCGAACTAGCATTAGTTTTTGTTTCTCCAGTTATTTTAATAAGGTACTTGATTTGTAATTCACTTAATTTGTTTTTAATTATTTCTTTATTAAGAAGTTTGGGTAAATCTTCAATTCTTTGAGGTGCTGTACTTGGTTCGAACCAGGGATAAAACATATTCTGAAAATCATTGGTATTTATAATATTAAATTGATTCTGTTTCTTGAGTAGGGATTTATTTAAGCAATCCATAAAATCATTCTCTGTTTTATTGCCTGTATGATAACTATCTGATAAAAGAACAATTGATTCGCCTTCTTTAATCGAGTAAGCAACATTCACTTCTTCATCAATTCTTGTTGTTGAACAAGCATTGATTATAAATAAAGTTAGAAATCCAACACTAATGATTTTATTTGAGACAATCATTACATTAGAGTTAACAGTTCTGGCATGTCATTTTCTAGTTTAATAGTCAGATTTGCCCCGACATCTCGCAAGGCTATATTTATTGCATTTAATATTGCGTCATTTCCTTCGAAAGACCCTGTTAGTTGTTCTCCATAACCGGTAATCGACCAATTTTGGATTAAATCTTTTTTTTGGTCATAAATGTTAATTTTATATTTTATCCATACAGAATATTTATCATTGGATGCAATTTGAGGAGTGAGAAATTCAAAAGACTCCAAATTAAAACCCATAATTAGATCTGCACTATTGTCTGAAATATTTTCAAAACTATCGCTGATATCATTATTATCAAAAAAAGAATTAAGGATTATTGTAAAAATGTTCTTTTGAGTGTCTTGAAAATTAATTTCCCATGAATTATCAGTTTTTTCTAATACTTCACTCGTAAACAGATAATCATTCACATTATCACTAAAATAACTGATAACTTTAAGATCATTGTTGCTTAAGACTAATGGTATAGGAACAGATGAAGAGATTGTTATAGACTGAGATGTACAACCGCTAAGAATCATAATAAACGTTGATAAGATAAGTTTAATTTTCATAAGATTTCTGGCTTAACTTCTTGAGAATACGCCTCCCATGTGCCTTTTGGATTTGTTTGACCCCAACCACTTTGCTTTTCTAATAAGTCAGGGTGGTCTCTAACTACACGATCCAGCACTACTTTTGGTATATCATCAATGGTTCCTGTTATTTGGTAACTATGCATTCTTCCAAATAAGCACCCATCAATTACTTTGTTGCCCATTTTCATCCAAGGCCACCAAGGAGATGTTCTCATGAAGCCTGCGTGAAATGGAGATGAGGCGATGGAACGATCATTCATTATTGTTTGAGGTATGTAAAAGCTAAAGTGTTCTGATGGGTTAATAATTTTTGTTGTGTGAGCTTTTGGCCATTTATCTTTAGTTACAGGATTTGTGTATTCATGAGAGTATTCCCACGTTAGCAAATATTGGTCACCAACGATCTGCCAAGGAAGTATAAAAGGCACCGACTTAGCGGATACATTAGCTTCAGCTTCATTCATCAACGTTGGTTTATCTGTGGCAGCATTACCCATTGTAAACCTAGGCATTGTTTCAGTAAGATGACCTCGCATCATTCTATTAATAAATGGGAAAACTTCGACTGTTTCTTGTGTCCATGGATTATCCCAGTAATCTATAATTTCACCAGTTTTCAAATCTGTAAAATAACCCGCTTCTGTGCCTCGGATATTAATACTACCGTCTTCATTATGTCTAGATTGCATATTACCGAATCCAACGTAACCAAAGAGTGGGATAAGTCGCTTGGTTCCAATACGTGCAAATTGTACACCTTGATAGCCTCCATAAGTTGGTGTATCTGCATAGCTACCCCACAATTTACCAAAAGCATAGAGATTATCCTTAGGCGCATTAAAATCCAAAGAAGAAGTTACATTTAAAGAATTATTTTCTGCTCGTAATGGTGATGACGTTGACAGACCATAACCTAGGAAGGTTGAAGTGATTAAATTTCTTCTTGATATTAGAGAGTTAAAAACAGAAGCAAACATAGCTCTTTTTTATTCAAGAGCGGTTTCATTAAATTCATCAATGTCTGCTTCGTCTGTTTCAGGGTCAGAATCTGGCCAAATTTTCGTAAATTTTGTCCCTTCCATGCTGAGACCAGCAATGATGCCTTTATGTCCAAACACAAAGCCAACTATTGGGTCTTGACTTTCTGTGGTGTCAATTGAACCACCGGCACCCATATTCCATAGAGCAACAGTTCCATCAACCCCTGCTTGCCAACCTGAACTATAAAGAAAATCATCCATAGCATCGTCATCAAAAAAGAGAATAACTAGATCTTTTGCTCCCACTCCAAGTTGTATTCCCAGGGAGGTACTGAAGGCTCTGTAATATTGAACTTTAATGTCATCAACAATTAACGCACCTTCACCATACTCCATTCCTAGGACCACCCCAGCTTTAATCATTCTTGGAATAACGAGCACGCCTCTAGCACCATCTAGGTAGGCTTGACTACCTGCTATTTCATCGTTGAACCTATTTAGTGCGCTTTCAATAGCTGCATCAATCTCTATAGTATTCTTAGCAAAAGCAAAGTTTGAAAAAGTCAAAGAGAAATTCAAAATAGTAAGTATTAAAAAGCTCCTAATTAAACCTGTGGTGTTTTCCATAAAAAGTTCCTTCATCAGTTAATCCTTGAGTATATCATCATACAAATCTGTTCTTCTGTCACGAAAGAAGCCCCATGATGAACGATATTCTTTGATTTCGTCAAGGTCAAATTCGTGAACAATATATTCTTCTTGATCTCGAGAACATTCTTTAACTTTCACTCCTGTTCCATCAGAAATAAAAGAAGAGCCATAAAATGTCATATTAAATCGAGTATTTTGTTCTTTACCAATACGATTTGAAGCTATAACTGGGACACAGTTTGCAGCTGAATGACCTTGCATGACTAATTGCCATGAATCTCTTGAATCATAATCAGAATTATCAGGTTCACTTCCAATAGCTGTGGGATAAAACAACAGCTCCGCACCTTTTAAAGTCATAATTCTAGCTGCTTCGGGGAACCATTGATCCCAGCAAATACCTATCCCTATAGTTGCATATGCTGTTTCATAGGTTTTGAACCCGGTGTTACCTGGATGAAAATAATATTTCTCTTCATAGCCTGGACCATCGGGAATATGTGATTTTCTATAGCGATCTAAAATGGTCCCGTCAGCGTCTATGATTGCAAGTGAGTTATAATATGTATTATTGTCTTGTTCAAAAAAACTAACAGGCAATACAACTGAGAGCTCTTTAGCTAAATCTGACATTTCCATTAATAAAGGATTATTTTCAAAAGGTTTAGCTAATTCAAAACATTTAGGATCGTTTAAACAAGGAAAATAGACAGATTCAAATAATTCCTGAATAAGCACGATTTGTGCGCCCTCATCAACAGATTGTTTAATTAGGTTCTTTGCTTTATCAATGTTATTTCTGCTGTCCTCAGAACAAGTCATTTGGGTTGCGGCAACATTAACTTTCTTCATAAAAACTCCTCATTTATATGTCAGGTTGTTGTTGAGTTATGCAGTGAACGCAACCGCCACCTTCAACAATTCTTGACCCTTCAAGTGTAACAACTTTTTTATTCTTAAAAAGTGATGTAATTGTATCAATTGCAAGAGTATCCATAGGATCGTTGAAAATAGGTAAGATAATTCCATGATTTACCATATAAAAATTGACATAAGATAAAGGCATTCTTTCGTTGAGAAAGCTTCTATGACTGGGTTGTTGTATTGAGATGATCTCAAAACTCTTGCCATCAATATCTTTTGAGTGTTTTAGTCGATCATGATTTTCTTTTAATCGGTCGTAATTTGAATCATTGGGGTTAGACTCAGTCAAAGTAATTATCTGATTATTCGGAGTAAAACAGGCCAAATTATCAACATGGCCGCCTGTATCATCGAATTCTAAAGCAGCTATTAGCCAAATAAAGTTTTCTACACCAAGGTATTTTTCCAAAATATATTCGGCTTCTTTTTTGTCTAGACCAGGGTTTCTCCCAGTGTCAAAAATGACATCCTCAGTTAACATCAGTGTTCCATTACCGTCAGTATGTATAGCACCGCCTTCAAGCACTATAGGTGGTTTAAAATGTTTAATCTTTAGTTGCTTTATAATTGTTTCAGCTATTACAGCATCTTTTAAATAATCTAAGCCACAATGTTCACCATAGTTATTAAAGGTCCAATCAATCCCAGCTATTTCCTGTTTATTGGCGATAAAAGTTGGTCCAGAGTCTCTGCACCAAGCGTCATCAATATCATCAGACATTACGGTTACATTATTTGTCAGCATAGTTTTTAATGGTTCTGTATCACTGGCGTTTGCAATGATTGTGACTGGCTCAAACTCAGCAATCAAATTTGCAGTTTCTGCATAGGCTTGTCTTATGGTATCTGTGTTTGGGTATCTATCCAAGTCAAGTGCTGTAGGCCACATCATCCATGTCTGTTGGTGCGAAAACCATTCTGGAGGCATATGAAAACCCATATCTTTTGGGTATTTTTCAATTAACTCATACATACATACTTGGTGGAGGCGGCGGGAATCGAACCCGCGTCCGCTAGCTATCCGCAAAATGATCTACATGTTTATCCTTATCTTTAATGTTTAATTATTTAACACCGACAGGAAGGTAGATAAATAACGATCCTCTGATTAAAGGTTTAATGATTATTTACAGAAGAACAATAATCACGATCTCGGATAATTTTCATTAATTTAGCCCTCCAAGAAAGATTAAATTAATGCCAGCTGGATTAAGCAGCTAGTGCGTAGTTGTCGTTTGCAACTAATTTAATTCAGACTGTTTAACGAGGATTCTGAACCTCGACATGCACATAGAGTTTCAATACCAACGTCGAAACCTTGTCGCCCCCATATAATTAAATATGAGACCATTATCTCACTAAATAAATAACTTTAAACCAGAATATCTATTGCGATCGAATAGACTCTGCAATCCATTCTTTAAAGAGAGGATGAACTAACAAACCTTTTGAATTAAATGTGTAGTTAAAACCTGCAAAATCAGATTCGATATTTTTTTGGATACCTTTGCCTGACATTAAGTTCGAAACCATCAGAACTCGTTTCCCATCTTGGTTTGATTTTTTAATAAATGCCTTAATCGATTCAACATTTTGATCACGAACTGCTTCTGATGCATCGTCCTGAAGAGTAAAAGACTGTACGTCAGCAAAGTTAGAATTGCTCAATATGTAGTGACCAATATTATTCATTAGCTTTAATTGTTTAATATTATCATCTGTCTCAACAGGACCATGGGCAATGATAATAATAACTTCCTTGTTCTGATCTAAACTAATTTCATTTGCATAATCTAGGACTATTTTTTTTGCATAGATACTGTCACTAATTGGTTCAAGGAATTTAATTTTCTTTGAATCTATTTGTTCAACATTTGAATAACTATAATCATTTTCAAGTTTAAATATATATTTCCATTGTCTTACAAGAGTATTAAATGGAGTACTGCTGACAGGAACTACAAAAATATTATCTATGGATTCATGAGTCATTTCCTTAATCGAACAAGCTATATGTTTAGAAGTCATCATACTCATACCCAAACCAAGTGAAGTAACATAGTCATCTTTAAAGACTTTCATACTCTCATAAAGTTCAACATCACCATCATGGCCATAACCGTGAGCAAGAATTAATAAACCATTATTAGAAGTACTTTCTTTAGAAATAGGCCAATAATAATTTGGCCCCATCATTTTCATCATGTTTGTGATTTGTTTATTCGTCAGCATTGCAAGAGTAGGTAAATTCTCTTTCAGCTGATCATAATTACTATCACCCATATGATCCATTGTCTTTGGATGACGTTTTCCAAATTCATCGACGTCAGAATTACAGCCTGACATTTCCATTGAATGGGCAGAAGCATTCACTAGAATTAATATTAATAATGTTATTTTTAAGTAATTCATTGGTAAAAAATAATAAATTTTCTAGCTAAGAGCAAGATTAGTTACCTCTTAGTTGTTTTTTACCTAAACGTTCTTGTTCTCTTTTCCAATCGCGTTCTTTGATTAACATTCTTTTATCAGCTTTCTTTCTCCCTTTTGCCAAGCCTAACTTAACCTTAACCTTACCCTGTTTCCAATATAATGAAATCGGAATTAAGGTGTATCCTTTTTGCTGAATCAGTCCCGTGAGTTTTGAGATTTCTTTTTTATTAAGTAATAATTTTCTGCTTCTAGTTATTTCACTGTCGTCACTTAATTTTGTCTGCTGTAATGGTGAAAAATGTGCACCTATTAAAAACACTTCATTTTTTCTTAGAATGGCGTAGCTTTCTTTAATATGTCCACGGTTATCCCTTAGGCTTTTCACTTCCCATCCTCTTAGTGAAATACCTGCTTCAATTTGCTCTTCAATAATAAAATCAAATAAAGCTTTTTTATTCTCTACGATTGTATTTGCCATATGGAGTTAAATAATTTAGTTTACAAAACCTTAAGACTATAACGCTTTTAAGTAAATGAGTAATAACATTTCTAATAATGAACGGAAATCACTGCAGGGTCTCTGGTCCTCAAGACTGACTTTTATACTAGCTGTTACCGGTTCTGCTATAGGATTAGGAAATATATGGAAGTTTCCATACATTGCTGGTGCTAACGGAGGCGGTGCTTTTGTTTTAATTTACCTTATTTGTATTTTTATTATTGGCTTTCCAATCATGGTCTCAGAAATCCTTATAGGAAGAAAAGGCAGAAGAAACCCAATTACATCAATGAAACTTCTGGGTGAAGAAGAAACAGGAAATGGGTCATGGAAAGTAGTTGGTTTTATTGGTCTGTTTGCCGGATTCTTAATCCTTTCTTATTATAGTGTCATCGCGGGATGGACGGTGCACTATTTTGTTTTATCTATTAGTGGGATATTTAACGATATTAATGCTGAAGAAGTTAATTTGATCTTCAATGAATTAACTGGCTCGATTACAACACAAGCAATATTTCATACTCTATTTATGATATCAACGGTAATTATTATTGCTAAAGGTATTAAAAATGGTTTAGAAAAAGCAGTGAAACTAATGATGCCCTCATTACTTATAATATTGCTGATCCTTTTAATATATTCTGTAACACAGGGTGATTTTATAAAAGGATTTGAGTTTCTGTTTAAACCTGATTTTAGTAAAATAACCGCCGATAGTATTCTTACTGCAATGGGTCACGCCTTTTTTACACTTAGTCTAGGCATGGGCTGTGTTGTCATGTACGGTGCTTATTTACCTAGTAGAGAGTCTATAGTTAAAACCACAGTCACCATCATCATTTGTGATACTTTAATAGCTCTCTTGGCAGGTCTAGTCATCTTTCCGATTGTTTTTGACAATAATCTAGCTCCAACTCAAGGCCCTGGATTAATATTTCAAACCTTACCGTTAGCTTTTGGAGACATTAATGGAGGCCTTATGTTTGGGGCTTTGTTTTTCATTTTGTTAAGTTTTGCAGCTATTACATCAGCTATCAGTTTGCTTGAACCATCGGTGGCATGGATGATTGAAGAGCAAAATGTATCTCGTACAACAGCAGCATTAACAATTGGTTTTCTCATATGGTCCCTCGGATTTTTAACTATTCTGTCGTTCAATGATTTATCAGATTTTACTTTTTGGAAAGGCACTTTATTTGATAATGTTGATTATTTAACAAGTAATATCTTGTTACCAATAAGTGGCTTGCTGTTTACAATATTTGCTAGCTGGTTTATGACTAAGTCATCTAGTCAGTCTGAGCTCAATGATATTTCACCCATTGCTTATAATATTTGGAGATTCCTAGCTGGAATTGTTGCTCCAATTGGTGTTCTGATTGTTTTCTTAAATGCAATAGATTTATTTTAGTTTTGAATCATTTCGAACGATCATTCACTATAAAAAAACCAATTAAAGAGGTCTTTTGTTTATTATCTGACATCGATCAATATCAGAATTTTCTTCCGTTTTGTAAATCATCAGAAATTATAGAAATAAAAAAAGATTATATTGTCGCTAAGTTAACACTTGATTTTTTTGGAATTAAGAATTCTTTCGTAACAAAAAACATCAATAAAAAAAATGAATCGATCATTATGGATATGCAAGATGGGCCGTTTAAAAGTTTTCTTGCAGTCTGGAAGTTTGAAAACATAACCGACCAGTCAACTCAGCTGGGTTTTAAAATGGACTATGAACTCAGTAATCCACTATTAGAGTTTGCATTTAAGAAAAACCTTAATTCAGTAAGTAACTTAATCGTTAATGCTTTTAAAGAAAAATTATAGACGTTTTTACTAACCAGGGTTGGTTTCAACGTCTTTTTCGATTTTGACAACTCTTTCATTTTCAAAATAAATAATTAACCAATATCGTTGAGTGTCTTCATTAGATCCTGTGTCCATTCTTGGTTGATATAGATAAATATAATCCCAACGGTTTTTTTCATAAGGAGTTCCAACAACTGGACCTCCCAGCAAATATTTAATTTGACTTTTTGTCATGTTGATCTGAATTCGGTCAATGTTCTCGATATTTAGTAGGTTACCTTGCTGTAAATCAGGTCTGTACACACATGAAGTTATAAAAAGAAAAATGAAGATGGCTAGTGTTTTAATTTCTTTACTCATGGCGTTTATCCTTTCCCCATAGGAGCTTAGATTTTAAATTATCGAAATAGTCATAATTCTCAGGATGTATTAAGCAGATTGGCTTTGCTGCTTTTTTTATTACAAGATTATCACCTATTTTTAACTCATAAACTGTATCACCATCTAAATCAATACCAGCACTAACATTTTGTTCACTATCATAACGCAGTGTAATTTCAGACGAGGAGGGCACTACCATAGGTCTGTCATTGAGTGAATGAGGGCAAATAGGAACTAATAGTAATGCTTCAACATCAGGTTTTAGAATTGGCCCCCCACAACTAAGAGAATAAGCAGTAGAGCCTGTAGGTGTAGCTACAATAAAGCCATCTCCTTCATGGGTATTAATAAAAGAATTATCAATTGATGTTTCAACTCTGATCATTCTGCCCGTTTCTTTTCTGTTAATAACAATGTCATTAAATGCATACCCAATAGATTTATTAATTGAATTTGTTGAAATAAAAGCTTCTATTAATATTCGATTTTCAGTTGTGTAGTTTCCAGAAATAATATCATCAAGAACCTGATCAGCTTCTTGAGGATTAATATCAGTCAAAAATCCTAATCTGCCTTTATTGATACCAGTAATGGGTAAGTCATATTGATAGGCAAGTTTAGCGGACTGCAGCATAGTGCCGTCACCACCAATTGAAACTATTAGTTCAGCATTTTGCATTTTAGAATCAGTGTCTTGATTATTTAAGGAATCAATTAAGACAGCTTGGATGCCCTTTTCTTGATATTTATCAATTAAAGATTGAATGGACAGAAAGGAGCTTTCGTCTCCTATATTGCCTAAAAAAACTATTTTTTTGTGTTTAGCCATCAACTAATATATTGACTCTGTTTAAATATTTGGAAATGATATCAGATTAATTCAATATTAGCTTAAATCGATACTTAATTATTAATGACCGAAGAAATAAAAAATAAGACCCCATCAGATAGAGCAAAAAAAGTTTTAGCCGCTATTATCGATAACTATATTGAAAAAGGGATCCCCATTGGTTCTAAAAAATTATCAACATATAACCGCTTTGACTTAAGTCCTGCAACTATAAGAAATGTTATGTCTGATCTTGAAGATCTTGGATTTATAGCATCTCCACACACATCCGCTGGCCGAATACCAACACCTAAGGGATATCGATTTTTTATTGATCGATTATTAGAGCTCCAACCTGTTGATAGAAATGAGATTGCCTCAATAAAAGACACTGTGAATAAAACTAAATCAAGCGGTAAAGACTTGGCCACTAATGTGTCCAGTACATTATCAGCGATCACACAACTAGCTGGCATTGTCACTGTGCCAAAAAAACATAAAAGCACATTAAAAGAAATCGACTTCATACCTTTATCGGAGCAAAGAGTTTTAGCTATTGTCGTTATTAATGACGCAGAAGTTGAAAATAAGATACTACAAATGAAGAGAAACTACAGTAGAGATGAGCTCCGAATATCAGCTAACTATTTAAATCAAAACTATGTTGGCAGATCTTTTGAATACATAAAAAATGATTTGCTAATTCAATTAAAAGAAACTTCCGCACTTGCTAATTCTTTAATGAACGACATTGTAAACATTGCTGATGAACTGCTTACTGATCAAAATAAAGATGAGTATGTTATGACAGGAAAAAATCAGTTGCTTGATTTTGAAGAACTATCAGACATAAGTCGATTAAAGAAATTATTTAATGCATTCAACGAAAAACAACAACTCCTGCAATTACTAGATAAAAGTATGTCAACAACTAATATTCAAATATTTATTGGTCAAGAATCAGGTTATAGAATATTTGATAATTGCACTTTAATAACCGCACCTTACACCAATGAAGAAGGCTCTGTGGGTGTGCTTGGAGTTATTGGTCCTACACGAATAGCATATCAAAGGGTCATTCCAATTGTTGATGTGACTGCAAAATTACTTAGTCAGTCATTGAAATAATTCATTTTGACCTTATGTTGAGTTCAGAGGTAGCCAAATGAACGATAAAAAAACAACAGAAGTAAATAAAAAATCAGATATTAAAGAAACCGAAGAGATCTCAATTGAATCTAAAGATTCTAATAATATTGATGACTTAGAAAAACAAGCTGCAGAAAATTGGGATAAAGTTCTTCGTCTTCAAGCTGAAATAGACAATTTAAGAAAGCGGACCATTAAAGACATTGAAAACACCAATAAAAGTTCTATTGAAAGAGTTGTCCGAGAAATATTACCCGTTCTTGATAGTTTTGAACTTGGGTCCTTAGTAGACACATCAACAAAAGAAGGAGTTGAAACTTTTATAGAAGGCCAAAATGCAACCTTTAAACTCTTACAAAGTGTGTTAGAGAAATTTTCAATCGAAACGCTTAATCCGGAACATATGAAATATGATGCTGAATTGCATGAAGTAATAAGCATGCAAGAGTCTGATCAGATAGAACCGGGTTACATAGTCCAAGTCGTACAAAAAGGGTATCGTTTAAATCAACGATTATTAAGACCAGCAAGAGTAATTGTTGCTTCAGAAAAAGAAAAATAGTTTTCATTACTTGAAAATTATCTAACCGTTCATATATCTAAACAAACACCTTATGGAGGAAGTCATGGGAAGAGTAATAGGAATAGATTTAGGAACAACAAATTCATGCGTTGCCATTATGGATGGTGATCAAACAAAAGTAATTGAGAACTCCGAAGGAGACAGAACAACACCTTCAATTGTTGCTTATTCTAAAGATGAAGACAGAACTCTAGTCGGTCAATCAGCAAAACGTCAAGCTGTGAGTAACCCTGAAAATACTTTATATGCAATTAAACGTCTTATTGGAAGAAAGTTTGATGATTCTGTTGTAACAAAAGACATGGATAAAGTTCCGTTTGAGATAAAGAAAGCAAAAAACGGTGATGCTTGGGTAATAGCAAACGGCAAAGAAACAGCTCCTCCAGCTATTTCTGCAGAAGTTTTAAGAAAAATGAAAGAAACTGCAGAAAGCTACTTAGGACAAGAAGTTACTGAAGCTGTTATCACAGTCCCAGCATATTTTAATGACTCTCAACGACAAGCAACTAAAGATGCAGGTAAAATTGCTGGTTTAGAAGTGAAAAGAATTATTAACGAGCCAACTGCCGCAGCATTGGCCTATGGTCTTGATAAAAAACGTGGCGATAGAAAGATTGCTGTTTATGATTTGGGTGGCGGAACATTTGACGTTTCTATTATTGAAATAGCTGATGTTGATGGCGAAAATCAATTTGAAGTTCTAGCAACAAACGGTGATACCTTTCTGGGTGGTGAAGATTTTGATCTTAGAATAATGGATTACTTACTTGATGAGTTTAAAAAACAAACAGGCATGGATATTACTAAAGACACCCAAGCTCTTCAACGTTTAAAAGAAGCTGCTGAAAAAGCGAAAATCGAATTATCAAATCAAGTACAAACGGATATTAATCTTCCTTATTTGTCAGCTGATTCTTCAGGACCTAAACATTTAAATTTGACACTTACTAGAGCCAAACTCGAATCTATTGTTGAAGATTTTATTGTTCAAACAATAGAACCTTGTAAAACAGCTCTCAAAGATGCTGGTCTTAGCGTTGGAGACGTTGATGATGTGATATTGGTAGGTGGACAAACAAGAATGCCAAAAGTTCAAGAAGAGGTTAAATCATTTTTTGGTGTTGAACCAAGAAAAGATGTTAATCCAGATGAAGCAGTTGCTATCGGTGCTGCTATACAAGGCGGCGTCCTATCTGGCGATGTTAAAGACGTATTATTACTAGATGTTACTCCGCTCTCATTAGGAATTGAAACTCTCGGTTCTGTTACCACGAAGCTAATAGAAAAAAACACAACGATTCCAACCAAAGCAGAACAAATATTTTCAACAGCAGAAGATAATCAAACTGCTGTAACTATTCATGTGTTACAAGGAGAACGGGAAAGAGCACAAGATAATAAATCATTGGGTAGATTTGATTTAACTGACATTCCATCTAAACCTCGAGGTATGCCTCAAATAGAAGTAGCCTTTGATATTGATGCTAATGGAATAATTAATGTTTCTGCTAAAGATAAAGAAACTGGGAAAGAACAGAAAATTGTCATTAAAGCATCAAGTGGTTTATCGGATGAAGAAGTAGAACAAATGATTTCTGATGCTGAGTCAAACGCAGAAGAGGATAAGAAATTTAGAGATCTTGTCGATATCAAGAATCAAGGAGATCAATTGGTTCATGCTACTGAAAAAACACTCGAAGAATTAGGGGATAAAGTAACAGCTGATGAAAGATCTAATGTCGAAGCTGCAATGGGTGATTTAAAAGAGGCTCTTAAAGGAGATGAAAAAGATACTATTGAAACAAAAGTTAAAACATTATCAGAAGCGTCAGTAGGTATAGCTCAAAAAGCATTTGAAGAAGCTCAAAGTAAAGCCAATAATGAATCTAGTGACAACACAGATTCATCAGAAGATGATAATGTCGTTGATGCTGAATATGAAGAAGTAGAAGAAGATAAAGATACTAAATAAATTATTTTTATAAATTCAATACTAGACAAGATAGACAATATGTCTATCTTGTCATTTTAAAGGGCAGTTATGAGCAAACAGGATTATTATAAAACACTAGGCGTTCAAAAAAACTCATCTGACGCTGAGATAAAAAAAGCTTATAGAAAGCTTGCTATGAAATATCACCCAGACCGTAACCCTGGAGACACGACTTCGGAACACAAATTCAAAGAAGCAAAAGAAGCGTATGAAGTCTTATCAAATGATCAAAAACGCTCTGCTTATGACCAATTCGGTCATGAAGGGTTAAATGCTCAAGGTGGAATGGGCGGAGGCTTTAATTCGGGTGATGCATTTAATGATATATTTGGCGATATGTTTGGCGATATCTTTGGTAACTCAAGGGGACAAAGAAGACAACATAGTGCACAACGAGGATCTGACTTAAGGTATGAATTAGATTTAGATCTTGAACAAGCTGTATTTGGTGAAACAATTAAGATTAATATCCCATCATTAGCAACTTGCTCAAGTTGTGACGGCTCAGGTGCAAAAAAAGGAACAAGAGCTAGCTCATGTCAAAGATGTGACGGAAGAGGATCAGTAAGAGTACAGCAAGGTTTTTTCACTTTGCAGCAGGGTTGCCCAGATTGTCGTGGAACTGGAGAAACCATAAAAGACCCATGTCTTGATTGTTCTGGATCAGGTAGGGTCCAGAAGGAACGAACTATATCAATTAAAATCCCTCCTGGTGTCGACCATGATGATCGAATCCGTTTATCGAATGAGGGTGAGGCAGGAATTAAAGGCGGACCTTCAGGAGATCTCTATGTTGATATCAAACTCAGAAAACATCCTATTTTTAAGCGAGAGGGAAGACACTTAATGTGTGAGGTTCCTTTAAGTTTTTCTAAAGCAGCTTTAGGTGGAACCATAGAAGTTCCGACAATAGATGGGGCGGTAAATTTATCAATTCCAAGTGAAACTCAATCTGGAAAAGTATTTAGATTAAGAGGTAAGGGTGTAAAATCCTATCGAGATCGAACTACTGGAGATTTATTTTGTTCGATTCAAATAGAAACACCTGTTAACTTAAATAATGAACAAAAGAATATTTTAAAAACTTTTGAAGAATCTATAAATTCCAGTAAGAAAGAACATCGACCCAACAAAAATAAATGGTCGGAAAGTGTCAAAAGCTTTTTTAATCGCTTAGGAATTTAATTAATTATTTATATTGTATGATCAAAAATATAAATTAAAACGTGACATAAGAAAAATTTGATCCTAATATGTTTTGGGTTCGAAAAGAATTATAGGGAAGGACCTTAAAGGTTCCTTCCTTTTTTTTAAATAAATAGGGCTATAAATTGACTCAAGCGGTTCTCACATTAGAAGACGGTTCAATATTTAAAGGTAATTCAATTGGCTCAGACGGTTCTTCTGTTGGTGAGGTCGTATTCAATACAGCAATGACTGGTTACCAAGAAATCCTTACGGATCCGTCTTATTATAAGCAAATAGTCACCCTGACATACCCTCACATTGGCAATACCGGTACTAATCTAGAAGATTATGAAAGCAAAAAAACATACCTATCAGGACTTGTTATCAGAGAATCATCACCAATTTCTAGTAACTGGAGAAATGAATCTGATTTACAGAGTTTTCTTCTCAAGGAAAAGGTTATTGCGATTGCTGATATTGACACCAGAAAACTAACCAATCATATACGCAAACATGGGTCAATGAAGGGTTGCATAAGTACCGATTATAAAAATGTTAATAAATGTATTGATCTTGCAAAGTCATTTTCAGGATTATCAGGTTTAGACCTAGCAAAAGAAGTTAGTGTAAAAGAGTCGTATATTTTTAATACAAGAACTAGAAAAAATCGAGAATCTAAATACAAGGTTGTTGCAATGGATTTTGGTGTTAAAACTAATATTCTAAATCTTCTTACTCATTCAAATTGTGAGGTTATTGTGGTTCCAGCTATAACCACTGCTGAGGATATAGAGGATTTAAACCCAGATGGTGTTTTTTTATCCAATGGTCCCGGTGATCCTGAACCTTGTTTATATGCAATTGAAACCATTCGTAAGATCCTAAAAAATAATCTTCCAGTCTTTGGAATATGTTTAGGTCATCAACTTCTTGCATTAGCGGCGGGAGCTAAAACAAAAAAAATGAAATTCGGTCACCACGGCGCTAATCATCCAGTGCAGGACCTTAAGACAAAGGAAGTGTTTATCACGAGTCAAAATCATGGTTTCACTGTTGATGAAAATAATCTTCCTGAAGAAATTTTAATCACTCATCGATCATTGTTCGATGATTCAGTTCAAGGAATTGAACTAAAGAGCTCTAATGCTTTTAGCTTTCAAGGGCACCCTGAAGCGTCACCTGGTCCGCATGATATTAATCCATTATTTGGAAAATTTTCACACTTAATGAAAAATGCCTAAACGCAAGGATATAGAATCAATTCTCATAATCGGGGCAGGCCCTATTATTATCGGGCAAGCATGTGAATTTGATTATTCAGGGACACAAGCTTGTAAAGCCTTAAAAGAAGAAGGCTACCGAATAATCTTGGTAAACTCTAATCCAGCAACAATTATGACTGACCCAGACAGTGCTGACTCAATTTATATTGAACCAATTAATTGGAAAACAATTGAGAAAATTATAATAAAAGAAAAGCCCAATGCTCTTTTACCGACGATGGGAGGCCAAACAGGCCTAAACACTGCTTTGGATCTAGCGTCTAGAGGTATTCTAGAAGAACACAATGTAGAACTTATAGGCGCAACTAAGACAGCTATTGATACAGCTGAAGATAGAGAGTTATTCAAACAAGCCATGCAAGACATCAATATTGATGTGGCTAGGTCAGGGCTAGCTAATAATCTTAATGAAGCATTAGAAATAGCAACATTAATTAAATATCCAGTGATCATTAGACCCTCATTTACACTTGGCGGAAGTGGAGGTGGAGTTGCTAACGATGAGGGAGAATTCATAACAATTGTTAATAGAGGATTAGAGCTATCACCAACGAATGAAGTCTTGATAGAAGAGTCATTATTGGGATGGAAAGAATATGAAATGGAAGTTGTTAGAGATAAAAATGATAATGCTATTATCATTTGCTCCATAGAAAATGTTGACCCTATGGGCGTTCATACTGGCGATTCCATAACAGTTGCTCCTGCACAAACTTTAACTGATAAAGAATTTCAAATAATGCGTAATCACTCAATAGCAATACTAAGAAAGATTGGTGTAGACACAGGAGGATCAAATGTTCAATTTGCAGTGAATCCTGATAATGGAAAAATGATTGTCATTGAGATGAACCCAAGAGTTTCACGATCATCAGCGCTAGCCTCTAAAGCAACAGGTTTTCCAATTGCCAAAATTGCTGCAAAACTAGCTATTGGATACACATTGGATGAATTAAAAAATGACATTACTGGTGGCTCAACTCCAGCATCTTTTGAACCCACTATTGATTATGTTGTTACAAAAATCCCTAAATTTACTTTTGAAAAATTTCCAAAAGCAAATTCAACTTTAACAACACAAATGAAATCTGTTGGTGAAGCAATGGCTATTGGGAGGAACTTTCAAGAATCTTTACAAAAAGCAATTAGAAGTTTGGAATCAAACCATGACGGTTTCACAGATATGGAAGTGGGAAGTAATTTTGAACAAATGATTCAACAACCAAGTCCTGATCGTCTATTTTACCTAGGGCAAGCATTCAGGGAAGGTTATTCGATCAATCAGGTTTTTAATCTTTCAAAAATTGATCCTTGGTTTCTTTCATATATCAAAGAGATTATTGATCTAGAAACAGAAACAAAAAAACGAACTCTCGATAATTTGGATAAAGATTTTTTAAGGCAATTAAAAAAAAGAGGCTTCTCAGATTCAAGGATTGCTAGCCTATGTGGAACTGACGAACATGAAGTCTATAAAAAGCGAATAAAAGTTAATCTAAAACCTGTGTTTAAAAGAGTAGACACCTGTGCTGCAGAGTTTGACACTTCCACTGCTTATCTTTATTCATCTTATGACGATGAGTGTGAATCCAGACCTACCACTAACAAGAAAATCATAATTCTAGGCGGTGGCCCTAATAGAATAGGTCAAGGCATTGAATTTGATTATTGCTGTGTACATGCTGCCATGGCAGTTTCAGAAGCAGGGTATGAATCAATTATGATCAATTGCAACCCAGAAACTGTCTCAACTGACTATGACACTTCCGATAGACTTTATTTTGAACCATTAACATTTGAAGACGTAATGGCAATCATCGAAGTTGAACAACCAGAAGGAATTATTATTCAATTTGGAGGTCAAACACCCTTAAAACTTGCAAAATCACTTAAATTGGCTGGAGCCCCAATAATTGGTACACAGCCTTCATCTATTGATGTCGCTGAAGACAGAGAATTATTTAAAGGCCTTGTTGGCGAACTGAATTTTAGACAACCTTATAATGAAGTTGCTACTAATTTAGAGCAAGCGCTGACCAATGCAAAAAAAGTAGAATACCCATTGGTTGTCAGGCCTTCTTATGTTTTAGGCGGTAGAGCAATGGATATAGTATATAACGATAATGAGTTGGCAACCTACATGAAAGAAGCTGTTAAAGTATCACATGAATCGCCAGTGTTATTGGATCACTTTTTAAATAAAGCCATTGAAGTTGATGTTGATGCAGTCTCAGACGGTGAAGATGTCCTAATTGGTGGAATTATGGAACACATAGAACAAGCAGGTGTTCATTCAGGAGATTCATCTTGTTCAATACCAGCTTTTAGTCTCTCGGAATCATTGCAAGATGAAATAGTTAGCCAAATGATTCAGTTTACAAAGAAACTGAATGTTATTGGTCTTGTCAATGCACAATTTGCTATTAGAAAAAATAAAATATTTGTTTTAGAAGTAAACCCAAGGGCATCAAGAACCGTGCCATTTGTTTCCAAAGCAACCGGCAATCAATTAGCTAAAATAGCAGCCAGAACAATGATCGGCATCCCTTTAAAAGAACAACAAATTAATTATTCATATAAACCTAGTTTTTTCTCAGTCAAAGGCCCTGTTTTTCCATTCAATAAATTCCCAGATGCTGATCCTATTCTTGGCCCTGAAATGAAATCTACTGGTGAAGTAATGGGCACAGGAGAGACCTTTGGCGAAGCGTATATTAAATCTCAATACGCAGCTGGAGTTATAATTCCTAACAGTGGTAATGTTTTTATCTCAGTAAGAGATCCGGATAAAACTGATAAATTAATACAAGTGGCTGATTTTTTAGTCAACAATGATTTTAAAATAATAGCTACCAAAGGCACCTCAGCATTTCTAAAAGACAATGGAATAAAGTGCTCACATATTAATAAAGTCCATGAAGGTCAGCCTCATATTGTTGACCTCATTAAAAATAAAAAGATTAACTTAATTATAAACACCACAGAGGGTAAGCAATCAATAGAAGAGTCTTTTTCAATTCGAGCAGAAGCTGTTATTGCTAATATCACCTATTACACAAGTTTAGAGGCTGCGGCCGCAACTATAGAGTCATTCGATTTTCTTGACACAATAACTGTAAATAAATTACAGAACCTTTAGTATTAAACTAATGGATAAACACGTAATGACAGTTAAAGGTCAGGAATTACTGAGAGAAGAGTTAAAAATTCTTAAATCTAAAGACCGGCCAGAAATAATAACAGCTATTGCTACAGCAAGGGAATTTGGCGATCTTAAAGAGAACGCTGAATACCACGCAGCTAAAGAGCGACAAAGTTTTATTGAAGGTAGAATTAATGATATTGAGTCAAAACTATCTAGTGCGGAAGTAATTGATATAACCAAATTAAACATCTTTGACAAGGTTGTGTTTGGATCAACAGTGACTATTTTTAACCTGGATAATGAAAAAACGGATAAGTATAAAATTGTTGGAGAAGACGAAGCAAATATTGAAGAGGGACTAATATCTTATAAAGCACCTTTATCCAGATCACTAATTGGTAAGTCAATAGACGATTTAATTGAATTATCAATCGGAGATGAAAAACAATCATTTCAAATTATAAATATCCAGTACACTTAAGTTATTCAAAATGTCGAGTCAACACTGGCGAAGAGATCAATCTAAAGATAAGTTTTTTAGTGAATCTAGAAAATTAGGTTATCGTTCAAGATCAGTCTTTAAACTTGATGAAATCAATAAAAAATACAAAATTCTTACAAAAGCTAACTCAATTCTTGATTTGGGTTCTAGACCTGGTGGCTGGTCAAATTATGTTTTTAAAAACACAAAAGTAAAAAACATTATTGCTAATGATATTGAATCAATGAAATTAATTCCTGGCGTTAATTTTGTCTTGGGTGATTTTACTAGTGACTCTATTCAAAAGAAAATACTCAATGTTAATAAAGGTAAATTTGACCTCATACTATCCGACATTTCGAATAATAAAACAGGAAACAATATAACTGATCAGTACGCCTTTTATGAAATTGCAAATAATATACTTGAATTTTCAAAAACTGGACTTACATCTAAGGGGGTATTGGTAATTAAAATATTTATTGGCCTTGGATTTGAAGAATTTAAAAAAGAAATGGAACAAACGTTTCAATACGTTAATATCTTTAAACCCAGAGCCTCAAGGCCGGAAAGTAAAGAAACGTACGCGATAGGAACAAAGATTAGGTATACTCAAAACATATGAATAACTTTTTTAAAAACGCAATGGTTTGGATTGTTATTGGGATTGTAATGTTAACCCTGTTTCAATCTTTTTCATCAAATTCTATTAGACAAAAGACAATTGATTACTCATCTTTTCTTGAGTTAGTAAAAACTGGAAATATCAGTGAAGTAGTGTTTGAAAATGATTTAATTAAAGTCAAAAGAATTAATGGAGAAAAATTCTTAACCTATAACCCTGAAACCGATAATACTGCACTTATAGGTGAACTAAATAAATCAGGCGTAAGAATTAGTGCAACACCTCCAAAAAGCCAGAATATCCTTGTTAGCTTATTGATTAATTCTTTTCCAGTTATTCTTCTAATTGGCGTATGGATTTATTTTATGCGACAAATGCAAGGCGGAGTAGGTGGTGGAAGAGGGGCTATGTCTTTTGGTAAAAGTAAGGCGAGGCTTCTAGGAGAAAATCAAATTGATGTTACTTTTGCAGATGTAGCAGGTATCGAAGAAGCTAAAGAAGAAGTAGTGGAAATAGTTGAATTCTTAAAGGATCCATCTAAGTTTCAAAAACTCGGAGGTAAGATTCCTAAAGGGGTATTAATGGTGGGTTCTCCAGGAACAGGGAAAACACTATTAGCTAGGGCAATTGCTGGAGAAGCAAAAGTACCTTTTTTTACAATATCAGGGTCAGATTTTGTAGAAATGTTTGTTGGTGTTGGAGCTTCTAGAGTTAGGGATATGTTTCAAGAAGCAAAAACACAATCACCCTGCATTATATTTATTGATGAAATCGACGCTGTTGGAAGATCACGTGGAGCAGGCCTTGGAGGAGGACATGATGAACGAGAGCAAACTCTGAATCAGTTACTGGTTGAAATGGATGGGTTTGAGGACAATGTTGGTGTCATAGTAATTGCTGCTACAAATCGACCCGATGTATTAGATTCTGCACTCCTTAGACCTGGTCGTTTTGATCGACAAGTTGTCGTCCCTCTGCCTGATGTAAAAGGTAGGGAACAAATTCTTAAAGTTCATATGAGAAAAGTACCGTTGGATAAAAATGTAAAACCCTCAAT
>CAYVTR010000019.1:0-33068 GCA_964454905.1 uncultured Woeseia sp.
TAGCCACTCTTGAGATGCCCATTATTGGTTTTGTTGGGACCAAGGATCGCCCGTATATTAATCAGTTCATTCAGTTTGATAAAGATCTCAAAGCTTTGAATAAAGATTACAGTGTTCATTTTTATGAGGGAGCAGGGCACGCCTTTTCCAATGCATCAGGAACTGCTTACGAACCTGAAGCTGCTGAGGATTCGTGGAAAAAAACAGTTAATTTTCTAGCAGCCCACCTAGACTGATAAAATTAATCCTTCATGGGGTGACATGTCGCCTTGGACAACTTTGGCAAAAGTGGTTTCAATGACATCAAGCCCTCTGCCTCGATTAATCTGCATCCACTGATCACTGAATTGTTGGAAGTCTTTTAAACTAAGACCGATTCGTTTTTGCACTTCACCCGGTCCCCATTCTTCTGTTCTTTTTTGTGCCTGTGTTGGTGCGAAAAAGAACGTTGGGGTGGCACCAGGAAAAGAATTCATAGCCCCTACATTGAAATCTTTTTGATTAACCTGATGAGTTGCACCCACGCTACAGGAGTATTTCACGTTATCTTGAAAATGCTCATGCAGGTCTCGCATTGAAGATAAATTACCGGCCATATCAACAATCATGATGGGCTCATTGTTATCAAGCGTTTGGGCTTGATCGTAAGTAATGATTTCATCATAGCACCCCAGGCTTTGACAAAACTCCACGTTCTTTTCTGAAGTCATGCCAATGGTTTTCTTGCCGCCTCGTTGCTGCACAGTAAAAGCCAGAGCAATACTGGTTTTAGACGATGCACAGGTAATGACATAAGTGTTAGCTCCAAAATAATCGTTATCAAACATAAAATCATCAACCAGCCAAGAGGTTAAAAATAATCCACGCAGCAGCAAATCTTGATCTTCTCTAGCCTCTTCGTATAACGGGTTGGCTTTGGTGTTGTCAAATCGTGAATAGATAGGGGCTAATTGTTGTCGATAAGGCACGACATCACTAAACCCGGAGGAGGTGACATTACCGGCTTGTGCAATGAGATAATTCGACATTGGGTAAAACCCCCAGTAGCGATCTCCAACCTTAATATCAGGGTGATTGGACGCAGCCACATTGGCATAACCCATGGCCGGCACTCGTCCGAATCCGTCATCTGCTGGAAAAAATTGCCAATAACCCAGAGTGTCACCGGCCAGACAATATGAAATATTATTAGCGGTGAGTGCAAACCGATCGATATTAAAGAGCACTTGATCCACTTCAAGGTTGCCGTCAAAACTGGTGGTGTTGACTCGGGTGTTGGTCCATTGATCTTTTTGCACCTCAAAGGTGGAGATGTCAATTGGATTAGTCAATATCGAGTCCGTAGATTCTGATCACGTTGTCTCGTAACAGTTTTCTTCTGACCTCAGGTTTTAAGTCAAGATCATCAATATCATCAATCGATTGTTTAAATTCCAGAACTGGAAAATCAGTGCCGAAAATGACTTTATCTTGCCCGTAACTGTTGAGGTAATGGGTGAAACTTTTTGGCCAGTATTTTGGTCGATGAGCATCACTGCCGATATAGACATTCTCGTGTTTCCAGGCCATAGAGATCATTTCATCGTGCCAAGGGATACCAACGTGGATACCGATTAATTTTAATTCAGGTAAATCACAAGCCACCGTGTCCAGTGTGATCGGTTGGCCAACACTGCGAGTTCGGTATTCTTTGGAATAGACCATGGATTGCCCAACTTGCATTTGGATGGGGACATCCAACTCACAACATTTAGCGTAAAAGGGATAGTACTTGGCATGATCAGGTGCTAATTCATACCAATGAGGGTAGAGATGAGCGCCAATAAACCCCATATTGGTTACCGCGTCTTCAAAAGCTCTGACCCCATTCATGCCATCAAACGGATCAATACCAGCCAATCCATAGAAACGATCAGGGTATTGTTCACAAGCTCTGGCCACCACGTCATAGGGCATGTGATAGCAACCCGGCAGTCCGACTCGACCTGAATGAGCAGCGATTAAAAAGGCTTTTTCGATCCCAGCCTCGTCCATCTTTTCTATCATTTGCTCAAGAGTCAATCCAGCCATCAGTGCACTTTGGGTGTTCATCTTATCGACGAAGAATTCATCGCCCCAATCCGGTCGGTGGGACAGGGCTTCCTCGGTCCAAATATTAACCACAGCATCAATGGCTTTATAATCGTGTTCTTGTTTCTCTGTCATAAGGGCAACATAGCAAAACTTACGTCGATATACTATCATAGCCTTAGATTGCAAGGGGTGGCTGTTGGCCTGAGATCTGTAAAGGAACCCTTTGAACCTGAACCATATAATGATGGCGGAGGAATAGCATATTGTATTCAATATTTCGATTAACCTTACTGTTTAGCTTGCTCACGGTTCTCTCGCCGTTCACGATCATGGCAGCCGATGCCATTGAAGAAATTGTGGTCAAGGCCAGTTATCGAGAAACCACACTAGAAAAAAATGATGGGAGTCTGATGATCCTTAGTGAGGAGCAATTAAAGGCAGAGCCAATGAAACATTTAGAACAGCTCTCATTTTTAGTTCCCAATTTAAATTTTGCTCTTAGTGACGGTCGTCCAAGATATTTTCAAATCAGAGGCATTGGTGAACAATCGGGTTATGAAGGGACGCCTAATTCATCCGTTGGGTTAATGATTGATGACATTGATTTTTCAGGTCAAGGTGGCATCTCTAGTAGTTTTGATATGGAACAGATTGAAGTGCATCGAGGACCTCAAGGTTCCCGTATGGGTGCCAATGCACTGGCTGGAATGATCTACATGAGATCGAAACAACCCACCGATGTTTTCGAAGGATTGTCCGAGTTAACTTTAGGTTCCGATGGGGTGAGATCAGTGGGTCTGGCGTTTGGAGGGCCGCTTCAGGATAATCCAGCAATCAAATATCGAGTGTCAATTCGAAACGATGAGAGCGATGGATTTCGTAAAAATTCTTATCTCAATCGTGATGATACGACGGGTAAAGATGAGCTGACAGTACGACTAAAATTAAACCACCAACCGAGCGAAGACACGGAGTTGAATGTTCTGATTCAAAAATCTGATTTTGAAGCCCTGTCCGATTCATGGACAACCGATGGCAGTCTGAACACACTCTCTGACAAACCAGGCTTTGATTCACAAGATTCTGATGCTTATGGCCTTCGAGTTAATCATCGTGGGGAGGGCTTTTCCTTTCAAAGTCTCACCAGTGTAACGACTGCCGATATCATTGTCAGTTATGATGCCGATTGGAGTAATCCGGTTGCCAATGCTCCTTATACCTATGATTTCTTCTCGGAGACTCTTCGCTCACGACGATCATTCAATCAAGAGTTCAGAGTGCTCTCCAATCCTCTTGACTACTCGACCGATAAAACCTTTGCCTGGGTGGTTGGTGCCTATTATCTGGATTTAAATGAACGCAATGATATCACTGATTTAGGAACGTATATTGACCCGTTCAGCTCATGGCCTCCTTACATACAAAACGTGACCGGCACAAGACACTATAGTTCTGAGAACAGCGCTGTTTTTGGAACATTTGATTATCTGCTGTCAGAAACACTGAGGGTCAGTTTCGGTTTGAGATGGGAGGATTGGGAGGCTCATTATGACGATACTTTTGGGGAACACTTTAACCCCAGTGATCAGATGCTTGGGGGCAAGTTATCTCTAATGAAAGAGTGGAGTGATGACACCAATCTCTATGCCAGCATTGGCAGAGGATACAAAGCCGGAGGCTTCAATCTTGGCACCGGTTTTACCAATCAACTCTATACGGATACATTGATTTATGACCCAGAGTATTTATGGAACTATGAACTTGGAATTAATCGCCAATTTGCCAACTCCAATACCCATGTTGACGCCGTGATTTTTTATTCTGATCGCAAAGATCAGCAGGTCATGGCGTCCACACAAATGGACTCAAACGATCCGAATACTTTTACCTTTCTGACACAAAATGCAGCCAGTGGTGAAAATTATGGACTCGAGCTGTCGCTCCAATCAAAGCCGACGGATTCGCTCCAAGTGTTTGCTTCTCTGGGCTTATTGCAAACCGAGGTTAATAACTTTGATTCAAATAGCCAGCAGAATGGAAGAGGCCAAGCGCATGCACCTGAACGATCGTTTGCTGTCGGCATGAGGTGGTTTCCGAACGATGCAATCTATTTTGGGTTTGATTTAAACGGTAAGAGTGATTTTTATTACTCGGATTCACATGATAATCAATCGTCCTCATACACACTGGCCAATCTTGTGATTGGTTATCAGCAGGATCATTGGAATTATGAAATTTGGGTTAGAAATCTCTTTGATGAATACTATTCATTGAGAGGTTTTTATTTTGGTAATGTGCCACCGAGTTTTCCCACTACTCTCTTTGAGAGACAAGGGGATCCAAGACACCTAGGTGTACTGATTCGTTATGAGTTTTGATCCATTGATTGATAACTTGGCAGAGATTATAGGCGTGATGTTCGCCATTGGCTATTTGCTATTGGCAGTTCGGCAAATCATCTGGTGTTGGCTGGCCTGGATATTAAGTTCATTGTTGTATCTCTACGTCATGTTTAATGCCGGCCTCTATATGGAAGCCGCGTTGCAGATTTTCTATGTGGGCATGGGGCTCTACGGATGGATGCAATGGAGCAAAGGCGGCACGGAGGAGCATCTTGTGGTGCGTCGATGGGGTTTGGGTAATCATTTATTTGCAGTGTCTGTTATTTTAATCCTGACCCTATTATCCGGTGAGGTGTTGTCGAATTACACCACAGCTGCCATGCCCTTTATGGATGCATTGACCACTTGGGGAGCCATAGTGACCACCTATATGGTGGCGAAGAAATTAATTGAGAATTGGATCTATTGGTTTGTTATTGATTCGATCTCGATTTATCTGTTTATGTCCAGAGAACTGTATTTTACCGCCGTTCTGTTTTTTGTGTATTTGTTCATTATTATTATCGGTTATCGGTCTTGGAAACAAATGGAGATGGTTCAAGATGAATCTTCACATTAAAGCGATAGAAGCCATTCCGCATTCGATTACTTTGGGGGAATGCTTAAAGGACGGCCCGGTCACCCAAGTGTTCACTGGCGTCTTTGAAGGAATAAAAGCGGTTATTCGTTTTGATTTACCCATCTCACAAACACTGGGCTTGGATCGTTATAGTGAAATTGAATTATTGAAATTCTTGGAAGGATCAACTTTTACACCGAAGATACTTTTTGCGGCTCCCGAGAACGGGGTGTTGGTTTGGCAATATATTCCTGGGATAACGCTTGAAGATGAAACCACTAGACCCATCAAGATAGCCAGTTCGATAGGGGCTTTGTTGGGTAATCTGCATAAGCTTGATGCCCCAGCATTCCTGCCAGTTTTTTGTTCTTTTATTGATCATTACCGTGATTTACTTGCTGCTGAAATGAATCACCCAATCATTCACAAGGGCTTTGCATTGTTTGACTCTCTGTCTAACGAGCAGGCGTTCATGGTTCTGTCGCACAACGATATTAACCCCGGCAATGTATTGAGGAGTGAAAAGCTTTTTATTATGGATTGGGAATACGCGAGTCTGAATCATCCTTATTTCGACTTAGCAAGCAGCATAGAAAATTTTGCATTCAACTACGAGCAAATCAAAGAGTTTATACAATCTTATGAGACCAATGGGGTTGCTGTGGATCTTGCAGAACTGGCTTTATGGAGAGAGTTTAGTCTTTATTTAAGCTTCTTTTGGCTTATGATTATTGAGAAATACGCTACAATATCTGAAAAAGAAAAGGCTTGGATGATTAATTTGGAAAATCGATTGTCGTAAGCAAAAGGTTAAATTTATGGCAAAAGTAAAAACATTCGATTTTGACACGCTTTCAAATCATGCCGGCCAGCGACCTGATAAGGAGACCGGATCGAGAGCGGTTCCAATCTATCAAACAGCCTCCTATGTTTTTAGAGACTCAGATGCGGGCGCTGCAATGTTCAATATAGAGCGAGGCGGCCATGTTTATTCAAGAATCTCTAATCCCACCACCGCTGTTCTAGAAGAGAGAATTTCGGCACTAGAAGGTGGAGTCGGTGCCGTCGCCACCTCTAGCGGACAAGCTGCTGTGTTTAACACCATCGCAACTCTAGTGGATCAAGGTGGACACATTGTCTCGTCTTATGCTCTTTATGGGGGCACTCATAATCTGATGGAATACACGTTGCCTCGATTTGGAATCACCACTACTTTTGTGGATCCAAATGATGTCGAAGGCCTCAAAAAAGCCATCAAACCTGAGACCAGACTAATTTTTGGTGAAACGGTAGCCAACCCAAGAACCGAGGTGTTGAATATTCCTGAAATCTCTAAAATTGCACATGACCACCACATTCCATTGGTTATTGATTCAACCACCACCACCCCTTATTTGATGAAACCCTTTGCATTGGGTGCTGATATTGTGGTGCATTCTGCCACAAAGTTTTTGAGTGGCCACGGGACTTCCATGGCCGGTTTGATTGTCGATGGCGGTACGTTTGATTGGGAATCAACAGATAAGTTTCCTCAAATGACAGAAAAATACGCAGGCTTTCACAACTTATCTTTTACCGAAGAGTTTGGACCGGCAGCATTTATTTCTAGAGTCAGAAATGAGGCATCGCGTGATTTTGGTGCTTGTCTCGCTCCGCATTCTGCCTTTTTGGTGCTTAACGGTACTGAGACATTATCGGTGAGGATGGATAAACACATTAGCAATACTCAACAGGTGGTGGAGTATCTGGATCAACATGACATGGTTGAGTGGGTCAGTCATCCTAATCTTGAGCATCACCCTAACCATGCGTTGGCAAAAGAACTCTTACCAAAAGGCTCGACCGCGGTTTTCAGTTTTGGCATTAAAGGCGGCAGAGAGATCGGTCAAGTGTTTATAGATCGATTGGATTTATTTTCCAATTTAGCGAACATAGGCGATGCAAAATCTTTAGTTATCCACCCAGCAAGCACTACCCATCAACGGATGTCAGCCAAAGACTTGGAGGAAGCAGGTATCTCCGAGGGTTTGATCAGACTGTCCATTGGCATTGAGTCTGTTGAAGATCTGATTGAAGATCTAGAGAAAGGCTTTAGAACTGCGTCCAAAGCCTTAAAGAAATAATAAGGAACAATCATGTACATTGATGTTGATAATCAAAAGACTTATATCGCTACGGGGAGTAAAGATCATATTCAAGGGAATATGGGTATTACTTTTATTCATGGAACCGCTATGGATCACACCGTCTGGACTCTCGCCAGCCGCCACTTTGCCCGACGTGGACTGAATATTCTCGCTGTTGATTTGCCCGGTCACGGTCGTTCTGAAGGCAATGTTATTCCCTCTATCGAGGGCATGGCGGATTGGGTGATTAAGGCACTTGATGCAAGTAACCAGGACCAATCCATTATCGTTGGACACAGCATGGGTTCCTTGGTGGCTTTTGATGTCGCTGCTCGTTACCCGGATAGAATCACTTCTCTCGCTATGGTCGGTACCTCAATACCAATGCCTGTGGGTGATGTGCTACTTGATAACGCCAAAGCAGATAAGCACGTGGCCAAGGAAATGGTTAATTTTTGGTCGCACAGTCAATCCGCTCATCTTGGGGGGTCTCAAGTGCCAGGAACCTGGATGTTGGGAAAACTCATACGACTGCTTGAACGCAGCGGTCCTGGCGTCATTTATAATGATCTAAAAGCCTGCCAGGATTACTCTGAAGGTTTAGAAAGAAGTAAACAAATTCAATCGCCCACCTTATTGATTTTAGGCGAGGACGATTTCATGACACCTGTAAGCAATGCCAAAGGATTAATTGAAAATATTCCTCACTCCAGAACCGTGATGTTGCCGAATTGTGGGCACGCTATTGTCAACGAAGCCCCCAATGAAATGTTGGATGCCTTAGTCACCATCATCTAAGTCTTAAATTTTTTATGCCTGTTATTGCTCATCCCAAGCTCCCTTCTCTTGATCGTCTGATTGATGAGGGCTTGGTGTTATCTATTGAAGACAGCAAAGGCGGTGTTTTTGAGCATGAGCTCAGCATCGGTTTATTAAACTTAATGCCGGACGCTGCTTTGGAGGCGACTGAAAGGCAGTTTATAAGACTCTTGGCTGCTCGAGAAGACACACTAATTCATGTTTATCCGACCACTGTTGATGCCGCATCGCGTGGTGAAGAATCTCAAAACTACATTAGTCAGCATTACAACAGCATGGAAGACTTTATGACTCGTTCTTATGACGGATTAATCATTTCAGGGGCGAATCCTTCCCAAGCTGACATGACTCAAGAATCTTTTTGGAATCCATTGATTGACGTCATGGACTGGGGCGAACAAAACACTAATTCAATTTTATGTTCTTGTCTGGCAACACACGCCTTGATGAAAGCTAAATTCGATATTAATCGGCAACTCAAAGATCAAAAGTCATGGGGTGTGTTCAACCATAAGCTTGTTAATCCTAATCACCCACTAGTTAAAGAGATTAAAGACGGCTTTCAGGGTCCGCATTCTCACTACTATGATTTATCAATTAATGAAATTGAGCAGACCAATCTTCAGATTTTGGCGCTTAATCAAGACGCAGGATTCTTCTTAGCCTCAACACCTGAATCAGAGCTGGTTTTATTTCAAGGCCATCCTGAATACGACGACAAGAGTTTAATGAAAGAATATGAAAGAGAAATCAGAAATTTTCTATCCGGCTCAAGATCTGATTACCCGGATCCACCAAAGAATTATTTCAGTGCAGAAATCGAAAACAAACTTGAACAAGTCAAAGCCAACACCTTGCAAACTCGGGAACCCATAAAATTTGGTGATGAGTATTTACACGATATTGATCTCAGTTGGATTGAGGCAGGGAAAACGATTTATAGGAATTGGTTAGGGCTGCTTTTAGACAGCAAGACATAGTCTATTTATTCTTAACTTTAGCCCAGGTGTCTTTAAGCGTAATGATGCGATTGAATATTTTGCCTTTATCGCCATCAGCATCAAGAATAAAATAACCGTTTCGTTCGAATTGAAATCGATCACCCACTTCTGCATCAGAGACGCTGGCCTCAATGAGAGCTTCTATTTGTTCTAGGGAGTTTGGATTTAAATCCTCTTTTCCAGTTGGTTTAGCAACTGAAAACAAAGCACTGTAGAGATTAACTTGAGCTTTAATTGTGTTGTTTGCAGACACCCAATGAATGGCGCTTTTAACTTTTTTTGTTGAAGTTCCGGATCCACTTTTGGTCTCAGGATCATAAGTGCAAATCAGTTCAATAATATTGCCTTTATCGTCTTTAATAATGTCTTTACATTTAATGATATAGGCGAATCTAAGTCGAACCTCACCTCCAGGTTTTAAGCGATAGAATTGTTCGGTAGGGTTTTCCATAAAGTCATCATGTTCAATAAATATTTCTTTATTAAACATCATGGAACGATGGCCCATGTCAGGATTTTTTGGGTGATTCTTAGCATCAAGTTCTTCTGTTACACCATCTGGGTAATTTTCAATGGTCACTTTCAAGGGGTTAAGTACTGCCATAATTCTAGGAGAATCAACATCCAATTTTTCCCGGACAGAATTTTCCAGCAGTGCCATTTCTATGGACTTGTCTTTTTTGGTTATGCCAACTCGTTGACAAAAATCTTGAACGGTACTTGCCGGGTAGCCTCTGTTTCTCATCCCAGAGAGTGTAGGCATTCTCGGGTCATCCCAACCATCGACTTCATTAGTCTCAACCAATTCGGCTAATTTTCTTTTACTCAAATGGGTGTGCTCAAGATTTAAGCGTGAGAATTCAATTTGTCGTGGACGATTGGGCAAATTCAGATGATCTAAGAACCATTCATACAGTGGACGGTGATCCTCAAATTCTAAGGTGCAGAGTGAATGGGTGGTTCCCTCAATAGCGTCTGAGAGGGTGTGTGCAAAATCATACATCGGGTAGATGCACCATTTGTTACCTGTGCGTTGATGCTCAAGATGAAGGATGCGGTAAATGATTGGGTCGCGTAAGTTGATGTTGGGCGAGCTCATATCAATTTTTGCCCTCAAAACATTCTCCCCATTATCAAATTCTCCACTTCTCATCCGCTCAAAGAGCCCCAAATTTTCTGCCACAGATCGATTTCTATAAGGACTGTCGGTGCCGGGTTCATTAAGCGTGCCTCTGGTTTGTCTAATTTCATCACCGGATTGATTGTCCACGTAGGCATGACCGTCTTCAATTAATTCAACCGCACAGTCATATATGTCATCGAAATAATCTGAAGCATGCGTGAGTCGATTGCCCCAATCAAAACCCAACCAGGCGACATCTTTTTTAATCGCTTCTACAAAATCAGTGGTTTCTTTGGCTGGATTAGTGTCATCAAAGCGTAAAAAGCATTCCCCATCAAAATCCTTAGCCACACCAAAATTAAGGCAAATGGATTGGGCGTGTCCAATATGTAAATAACCGTTAGGTTCTGGCGGAAAGCGTGTGCATATGCGCCCCTCATTCTTTCCTAATTCTAGATCATTGCGAATGATGTGGCGGATAAAGTCTTTACCTGTTGTTTTAGTTGCCATTAATCATCAGAGCGTTTTCATTTCTTCTTCCCAGTCATCAATGATTCGTCGTTTACAGAAGAGTCCACCGAAGAATAGACGACCCATGACTTTGGTTCGGTTGAGCCACGCTATTTTGGCTCCGTTTTTATTATTGTTTAGGGTTTGTTCGACTAGCCAAGGCGTAACTGTTTCAACACGATCTGCAAGCAGGTTAAGGATCTTTTTTGCTTTTTCCCAATTCTCACTGCTTTCCTTGGACGAACGAATTAATAGATCAGTGGTGACTATCCCAGGGCTTAGTGATCCAATAATAATTGGTGTGTCTTTGTATTCATTGGCAGCTGCAGCAGTGAAGTATCTGAGAGCTCTTTTCGTTGACCCATAGACACTAATCCCCTTTTGTAATTGACCGTTGCTTCCAAAACCCTCAAACATATAGATTTGACCAAACCCTTGTTTGAGCATTTCCTTAGCCACAATTTTTGTGCACAGAATGCTGCCTGTGAGATTAGTATCCACCGTGTTCAGAATTTCATCAGTGTTTAAATGTTCTAAGCCGTTTCTTGAGGTGGAAACTCCGGCATTGTTAATCCAAATATCAATTTTACCAAAGGCTTTAATGCCTTCATTCCAAAGATTTTGAATAGAATCTGGGTCTTGCACCATGCAGGGCACACCAATCACATTATCTTTCATGATGTCAATGGAGTCTAGGCCGTTGGACACAGAGTTATCTGATGTTCCGGACACCACCACTTGATGACCTCTGTTAAGGAATTCTTTAGCCATACCAAGACCAATACCTCTGGTGCTTCCAGTAATCACAACTGTTTTCATTTCATTCTCCAATATCTAATCGTTGTAATCATTCTATTACCCCCTCAGGCTTTCTTAAAGTAAAGTTTGTAATCAATAGAATCACAGGTATGGCAACAACTACTCCAGTAAAGAAGGGTGTTGAGGGTTGAAAATTACTGTACAGAACCCCTGAGAACGTGGGACCGAGAATCCGTCCCATGGCGCAAGCGGCTTGATATTGACCTAAGAACATGCCTCGTTCATTGGCTCTTGCACTTTTAGACACCAGACTGGATAGACTGGGGTTAAACATTGAAGCGCCAGCCCCATAAAAGAATAAACCAGACCATAACATGAATTCATTGGGTGAGATACCAATCAGAGTTAACCCCGTCATCACCGATAGGGCTGCCATTTGGATCAATTTTTTTTCACCCAATAATTTAGTTAATGGTCCAATCAGCCCTCCTTGAATGATTACCGACACCAAACCTAGCATGAAGAACACACCGCCTATCTGTGAGGGTCCATAGTTAAAAATTGCATTCGCCCATAAGGGAAAAATAGCTTCCATAAGTGACATGGAGCAATAAAAAAATAATCCACAAGCAATCAGAGGTAGGATCATTTTTTCTGGATAAAAGGTGTTTGCTTCAAAGATTTTAAATAGTCCCTCTAGACTTTTTCTTTTAGACGGTTCTAGGCTTTCTTTCAGGAAGATCATGGCTCCAATCATCGCTAAAATATTGATCCCAGCACCGGCAAGAGCTGTTAGCACATAATTAGCGTTCTCGACATCACTGCCGGCAAGAAGTCCACCTATTGCAGGACCAGTCATAAAACCTAAACCTAGTGCTGCACTGACTTTACCTAAACCTGCGGATCTATTTTGTTCGTCAGTGATATCTGTAACATAAGCAAAAGCGATTGAAATATTGCCTGCCATTAACCCTGAGAAGACACGGCTGAGTATTACCAGCTCCAAGGTGTCTGCAAAGGCCAATAAGACATAAGACATTGCTGAGCCAAATAAACTGATAATAAGGACCTTTTTGCGTCCAATACTGTCACTCAGTCTGCCCCAAAATGGTGCTGCAAAAAATTGACCCAATGAAAATATAGCCATGGTTAAGGTAATAATTTCCGGACTGGCACCTAAACGTTCTGCATAAAAGGGAAATAAAGGCAGAATGATGCCAAAACCCATAAGACCTATGAATGTGACAAGGAAAATTATAAACATATGATTTATATATAAAAAAATAAGTAAATTAAGTTTTATTTAAGGGTATTAATCTCTATAAACACTGTTGTATATAAATAAATACCCGCCCAAACAACCGTTAAGAAAGTCACTAATCACTTTTATTGATTGTGAATACCAAGTAGACTATCAGTCGATCCGATAGCTAATTTTAAATGTATTTAAAACTGGGTCACAAGCTTATACAACCATTTTTTGTATCAAATGATAATTAGCATCGACAAAGATTTAATTAAATGGGGAAGAAAAACATGAATCAACACATTAGAATTTCTCTTGGGATTTTCATAAGTGCGCTTATGCTGATTCCAGCTACTGAAATTTATTCACAATCTGTAATAGAAGAAATCACTGTAACTGCTCGTCAAAGAGAAGAATCTCTTAGAGAAGTGCCCGCAACTATTACCGTACTAACTGAACAACAAATCCAGCGATCAGGTGTGCAAAGAGCCACTGATTTTATTGCGTTAACGCCAGGCGTGACCATTGTTGATACTGCTGAAGTGGGTGATACCCAAGTCAGTATACGTGGCCTCAATGGTGCCCGAGATGCCGAAACTAGTTTTGGCTTAATCATTGATGGCATCGTTATGACGAACCCAGCCGCACTCAATAGAGAGTATCTTGGCTTATCACAAATTGAAGTGCTTAAAGGACCTCAAGGCGCCCTTTATGGAAGAAACGCTTCTGCTGGAGCCATTATTGTAACCACAGCAAAGCCAGCTGATGAAGCTGGAGGAGCTCTTAAGGCAACAATCGGCGGTGATTCAACATACGCAGTTACTGCAAGAGCAGATATTCCAATGGAAAATCATAATCTCAGCATTATCGCTAACCACAACTCAACCGATGGTTGGAGAGAAAACACTTGGTTGGGTTGTGACGATTGTGTTGATCAATACGAGTCAACTGACATTTACGCTAGGATGACATGGGATAGGGATGAGAACACCTCGATGGACGCTAAACTCCGCTATGGTGAAGTGGATACGTCTTCGATTGTTTTTAATGCGGTGTTCCAATTGCCTGCTTTTGAAGCTTATCTAGGTATTCCAACACTTTATGAAGATGTCAATGACCATAACTTTGATTTTGTTAGTAATTTTCCTCATACCAATGATCAAGAGTCTTTGGAACTTTCATTTAAAATGGAAAAGGATTTGGGTTGGGCTAACATGACAGCTTGGACGCTCTATAGTGATATCGAGAATGATTTTGCTGCAGACGGAACAAGTGGTGCTTTTGGTTTCTTCTTTGGCGATCAATCTTGTTTAGATTCTTTGAATGAAATTGTTTCAGCAGGTTTAGGGTTTTCATTGCCTTCACCGCAATATATTGCAACGCCAGATCCGAGCGTACCTAATGGCCTTCTCTTAGGGCCTTACACACCCACACGCTGTGATGGGACTCAGTACCAAGTAAGAAATCAGGATGATTTGAGCTTTGAAATAAGAGTCAGTTCACCAGATGATCAGCCAATTCGATGGAGCATGGGAACTTATTTTCTTGATGTGAATAGAGAAGTTGGTGTAAACCAAGGAACTGATAAAGGCTTTGGAGTCGTGGAAAGTATGTATGTTCCCGCCTCTGGTGATAACCCGACAGAACAAATGGTATGGGACGACTTTAGTAATAAAGTAAGTGCTTACTTTGGATCATTTGATATTGATATAACCGACACAATTGAACTGTCAGTTGCTGGTCGTTATGACAAAGAGAAGAGGCGAGTTCACAATTTAGTGCCAACAAATGTCAGTTCAACCTACATTGATTGTGATGGCCCGCCATACACAGGCGGACCTTTAAACACAGGGTTATGTAGTGCAAGTTCAATCCCAGATCAGGCAAAAACTTTTGAGCATTTTCAACCGAAGATCAGTTTAGCTTGGCAGCTTGATGAAAATGCCTCAATGTATGCGAGTTGGGGAGAAGGGTTTAAAAGTGGTGGATTTAATAACTCCGGTGCTCGGCAAACCATTGACACATTTATTAACCCTCTAAATCCTGCATCACCAGTTGCTATAACAGATGCTTATGAAAAAGAAGTCAACACGTCCACAGAGGTTGGTTTTAAAGCGCTGTTAGCTGAAAATACAGTCAGCATTGACTTCTCATATTACCAAACGGACGCCACCAATCTTCAGTTCTTTGAATTTATTGTGGGTCCTTTCGGATTACTGAGAATTGTGGAAAACATTGATGAAGCTGAACTGAGCGGTGTTGAGCTAGCTGTTAACGCAATCATCAATGACAATATTTCAATTTACGCTTCTGGAGCAACAGTCGACAGTGAGATTATGAAGAACTCTGTTCGGTCTGATAGTGTTGGTAATCAAGTTCCGTATCATGCAGATTACACATTCAATGCTGGTTTATCTCTTGATATTCCATTAGCAAATGGTAGAAACTTCTTTGCCCAAGTTGACTACGCTGTTGTTGGTCCAACATGGTTCCATGTCATGCAGACTGATAATTCTAGAATGTCACTTTTTGGTGCACCTATGGCTTATGATAAGACTGATAGAGAACGATATGACACTGTAAATCTTAGGCTAGGTGTAGAGTCCGATAATATGACTATAGTTGCTTTTGCTAAGAATCTGACCGATGAAGATTACTTGGCTGAGGTGATACCGGCTCCTGAATTTGGTGGAGTGTTTGCACACCCAGGACACAAGAGAAGGATAGGTGTAGAACTGACTTATCAGTTCTAAAATCTTTTAAGTAAAGGATAAAAGCCCTGCTTAGCGGGGCTTTTTTTTAATACGGTCGTTTCAAGTATTTACCGTTTGGTTGACCAATAACTTGGTGATTATCGTAGATTCGATGTCCTCTCAGAAAAGTAGTGGTGACTCTAGCACTAAGTTCTTGTCCCTCAAAGGGAGTGTAACCTTGACCCGATTCTGATTCTTCTGCTTTTACTGTCCAAGTATCATCAGGGTCAACCAGCACCACATCAGCATCTAAGCCTTCTGCGATATCACCTTTACTTCTTAGACCATAACGCTTCGCAGGATTTAGGCTTGTTAATTCTGCCATTCTATTGAATGAAAGACCTCGTTTAGTGCCTTCACTCACCAAAGCTGAAAGTAAGTATTCTGTGCCTCCAAAACCTGATTTCGCAAGCCACACATTCTCAGCATCATTAGCATCCACTTTATCTTCATGCTTACAGCACGCATGATCACTACAGATCCAATCTATGTTGCCATTGAGAACACTCTCCCATAGGTACTCAACGTCTTCTCTGGGTCGAATAGGAGGATTCACTTTTGCAAAATTCCCTGTTGGCGCATCAACATCAAGTATCAAGTGACCAATTGTTACCTCACGTCTGAAATTAATATGAGGAAACACAGTTTGCATTTGCATAGCAGCGTCTATTGCTTTTCTTGAAGTAAGATGCAGAAGATTGATATTAGGTAATTCGGTTTCATTAGCAAGGTAGGAAGCAATAAAAATCGCTAATCCCTCTGAATGTGGGGGTCTGGAGGCACTGTAGGCTTTTAATCCAGTAAGTTGACCTTCCTTTTGAACCAACTTCGTGTAGGCCGCCATAATTTCAGCAGTTTCACAATGCAAGCTTAAGCTAATTTCTTCCTGCTTATCAGGAAACATTGCTATCGCTTTTTGAACACCGCGCATCACAAATTCAAAGTGCGCTATATCATATTTCTCATCTTCTTGAATCATTAAGAATTCATGTTGACTCGATGAAGCACCATGCAGGCCATGCCCTCCATAGAACATGAATATTTTAAATGAGGTGATTCCAAACTCATCAATTAACTTAGGGATTTCACTGATATGGGTTTGATCCATGGGTGCCAGATGATAGGCATAATCCACAAAGAAATTACCCTCAGATAATTTAAAAACATCAGGTAAAAAGTCTGTGTAAGGCCCGCCTTTATTCAGATAGTAACCGCCTGTTCTCATATAATTTAAACTTGAGGTTACCCCACCCATCGCGGCAGCCCTGCTTTCTATAATGGCATCTTCATCAAGGGGGTTATAGATCCCTGTGTGCATGTGAGCATCAACCAGACCAGGAAAGGCCAACTTATTGCCGCCATCATAAACTTCATGGGCATCATTTGGATCCAAGTTTGCTGCAAGGCGTTTAAAGACACCGTCTTTAATACCAATATCAAAATGATTCACTCCATTTTCTTTAGGTTTAATAACCTGGACATTTTTAATAATAAGATCAAATATTTTGTTTTCGCTCATTCACATTCCTTCTATGGTTAAGACTTATTAAACCCAAGACTTCCTGGGTTGATAAGGTTATTAGGATCAAACTGTTGTTTCAATGAAATTAATAGTTGTCTGGTGGCTTTAGTTCGATTTTTCAAATAAGGATAATCTTTACCAATCTGGAAATGAATAGCTCCATTAGCCACTGACATTTGTTCAATCCGGTCTTTAATTTCATGCACCAGCTCTAAGCCAATTGGATTGGCGTCATAAACTGGCACATCATTAAGATCGAGAGGGTACATTTTTTTATGATAGATCGATTGTTTATCTTTCCATAAAAAGGTTGGCTCATAAAGAAAAGCATTGCTTTCAATAAAAGAAAACATTCGATTCATGCTTACCCCATGCTGTTCCATTTTTGACCTGTACTCTTCCATTAAAGATTCAAAGTCTTGATCGTGTTTTAAGACTCTGGAAAAAGGCAAAACGCTATGTGTGGGTTTCCACAGTTCACCATTAGGGCCTAAAATCGGAGTTAATTCCATAAAGGGACTGGCATGCAGATACAAGGGGATAGAGTTTGCAACTTCTTTGCCAAATTGTTGAGCAATCTTTCTGACTTCGGCCAATTTTATTTTTGCTTCTTTGGCATTAATCCCTTCTGTTGTGAAGTGACCTGAGAAAGCAGCTTTTTTTAGGAAGCTTCTCCCAGCAACACCCATTTTTACAAGTTGTGTGAGGCCATCAATTGGATTTCTTGAGGACAAATAAACAGATTTAGCAGCTGCCAGCGGATTAGTGTTTTCCATTTCCATGATTGCAGTTTTTTGTTTTCTTGGATCCAAGCCATGGTTATCAGAAACCACCCCTAGTTTTGCTATATCTCTCATAGCTTTAAACAGGTGCTCAAAGTCTGGAAAGCCAAAGGAGCAGGCAGCGAACCCTTCTGGAAACTTTTGTAATTTAAGAGAGATTCTGGTTTTTACACCCAGTGCACCTGAATCACCTAGGAAAAATCCTCCAATGTCTGGACCATAATGCCTAAAGAATCGACTTGTTTGAGAGTCTTTGCCTTGAGAGCCTGTTTCAATAATATCGCCATTACCCAGAACCACTTGTAAGCTTGATAGCGAATCAGCAGACACCGCATTATTTGTTCCATGACTCAGAGCATGAAAGGACATGGACCCGCCTACAGTTGCTACCTTGCCAGAAAAGGGACCCCAGAATGGCGTTCTCAATCCGAGGGGCTTAAGACTTTCATACAGTTCAAGCCAAGTGACACCAGGCTCAACAGTGACATACATATCCTCTTCATTAATCTCTATAGCTTTAAGATTTTTCGTATCAATAATGAGTGTATTCTTAAGCACTGGAAGATACCCACCGGTGTAGGAAGCGCCACCACCTCTGACAATAACAGGCACCTCATTTTTTATACAAGTTTGAGTGACTTGTATTAACTCATCAGCATTATTGGGTCTGACAATTGCAACAGCTTGTTCCCTTGCTGTTTCAAAGATATCTGTTGAATAAAAGCTCAGAGACTCTGTGTCTGTAATAAGATTATCTGTTCCAACTATTTCAATAATTTCTTTTAAATTATGCTCAAGATTTTGCATGCAAGTGAAGGTCTTTTATTGTTATAAGAACATGATTATATCCTTTGCAGATAGGGCATGTTAAATTATTTAAGAATATTTTATTTATGCATCATAACGTCAAAAAAGATTACAAAATGGCACTCACGATATTGTTAATGAACAACTTAAAGAGTGTTCAAAATGCATTGCAGATTTTTTACAGCAATAAAAAACTTCGATTTTTTTGAAAAAAAGATTAGTAATTTATTCAGAACCGTTTAATATGCACTTTTTAATCCTAAATGGGAGTTTCTATTTTGAATATTTATGTTGGGAATATAGCTTGGTCGATGACCGAAGAAGACTTAGAGGCATTGTTTGCTGAATTTGGATCGGTAACATCAGCCAATATTATCACTGATAAATACTCCGGTAGATCTAGAGGTTTTGGTTTTGTTGAGATGGAAGATGATGCAGCTGCAGAAGCTGCTATCGAAGCACTTAATGAAACTGAACAGTCTGGAAGAGCTATCAGAGTGAATCAAGCTAAACCTAGAGAAGATAGAGACTAGTCTCCTTTTTTAATTCATAACATCTTATGCATCTTATGATGTATTTGTGCCTATGGTGTGTTCTACAATAGACCATATAACAAAACACAATATGTATATGAGCAGAAATTTCTTTATTTTTTTATCAATTTCTTTATTGTCATTGCTCTTATTAGGTTGCGAGGGTCAAACACCTGAAGAATATAATAATGAGTTTGAAACAAAGTTTGATCAGTGTTTCGAGAGGGCTAAACTGAGATGCGAGAATCTTAGTTCCAACGCTTGTGAAGAAAAATCGAGGCAACGATGTGAAAGTTTTTTAGGAACGAAAGACAATCCTATAATAAAATGATTTATAATCATCATAATATATTTTTTTGAGCAATGAGCATGGACCAGACAGAAACTTTGAAAGCATCCATTTCATGGAAGTGTAAACACACATGGAGAAGAGCATCTGTAAACACACTGTGGTGTCTGTTAGGTTGCTCAATAGGCGATTTTGGAACAATCTATTTTTTCCAGATCACTCAGAACCCATGGTCTTGGTCTGTTTTGAACATTATGATCTTGGCAATTATCAATGGTTTAATTACCTCAATCATGCTTGAAACCTTTATTCTCTCCAGACAAATGAAGTTAAAAGAAGCCTTCCAGACTGCGATCGGCATGTCATTGGTCTCAATGATTTCTATGGAGGCAGCAATGAATATTGTTGACGTGCTTTTGACTGGGGGTGCGATGTTAACTTGGTGGGCAATGCCAATTATGTTAATCGCTGGGTTTATTACTCCACTGCCATACAACTATTTCCGACTTAAAAAATACGGCAAGGCCTGTCACTAAACTATTGAGTTGAATCTTTGATTGACCAGTTTCTAGCCCAATAGATAAAAGGTGTGTCAAATGCTGCGATAGCTATTTTAAACACCATTTTTGCAAGACCCAGCTGAACAGCTGTTACCAGATCAACTATTCCCCACCAAACCACTAAAGAATAAAGTGTGGTATCAATTGTTTGTGATGCCATCGTTGATAAATTATTTCTAAGCCATAGGTGTTTACCATTCGTCCAGGCTTTAATTTTGTGAAAACACCAGACATCAAACCGCTGACTGATTAGGTAGGCTAAAAGAGATCCAAATATAAAACGAGGAGTAAAATCTAGAATCCTTATAAAAGCTTCATGGACTTCGGTTGAGAAAGTTTGCCCATTTTGGATTGAAGGTAAAAACAGCAGTGAAATACTCAACATCATTAAAATAATTACACTGATACTAAACCCCATCATTACCGCACCATCGGCAGCTTTTTTGCCAAATTTTTCACTCATTAAATCGGTGGCAAAGAAGATACTTGAATAAAAAATAACCCCTAAGCTCGTTTGCATGCCAAAGATCACGGTTAGTTTTGGTCCCTGAAGATTAGCGAGAAGAATTGAAAGCACTATACAGGCGAGTAATCCATGTCTCCCAAAAAACCGATACATCATCACAGTAAAACCCAAATCTAGAATCAAAGTGATTAAATACAGCTGATCCTGATGGGTTGAAAAATAGAGTTGAACTGATTCTGGAAACATAAAAATTTAAATTTTTTTCATAAATGGGTTTTAATTTTAACCAATCACCTAATAAACTAAAGATAAATTAATGATAGAATTTTTTGAGTCAAGAATATAGGTAACAGAATGATTACTATTGGATATATGTTTATAGCATTTCTTGCTGCCGCATGCTTAGTTTATGTGGCAAAAGCTTACTTAAAACAACCTAATAACATTCTTCTTTTAATACTTTGTCCGACTTCATTACTCTGGTTTGATTCCTTTGTGATTGCGATGGGACAATTTGTGGGCGAGGGAAATCTTCTTTTAGGTGCAACATATATTCGCTACTCAGCACATTGGTTGATGTTGCCACTTCTTTTTATAGCAGCAGGAATGATATTGAGGGGAGCTGGTTTTAAATTTGCATCAAATAAATACGTGATGGGTTTATTTTATATTCTCGCGTTGTTTTTCATCATTGAAGACTTTAGGCACATTTTTATTGTAGATTTTTATCCTGCTTGTTATGGCGATACCCTCAGATATGTCACCAAGGTTCCAATCGGGCAAGCATGCACTCCAGGAATGGAAGGCATGGGCATGGGGGTATCTCCAGCAGCTGCCATACTACTGACATTAATACTTCTGGTATCGGGAATAGCAATATGGATAAAACATAAATGGCCGTGGCTTGCTGTAGGTTGTTTCATTATGTTTCTTGCAGCTCAACCAACGGCAATTGGTCCCATACTGAGTAATGCCGGTGAACCAATTTTTACTTTTGTGGTTACACTTGCAGCTATCAAATTTGGAAATAAGACTGAAGAACAAATAGCCTCTAATTCTTGAATAGATAGACTCAGAGATTAATCGACTCACCCATATTAAGTGGCACTATTTTTATTTCTTGATCTTTTTTAATCACCTCTAAACCTTCTGGGATAATTGCCCAAGAATTAGCGTCCTTAAAGGGCTTGAGTTTAAAAGATTCTTGTCCACTCATGATCTTAGTTTCTAGAACTCCTTGAGAGTTTATTGACGTCTGGGCTTTTGCAAAAAAACAAAATTTTTCTGATTTTCTATAGTCGATTTTATTGATTGCTGTCATTCTAATTTCAATACTTTGTCCCTGCATGAGCCTTAAAGCTTGGCCTACAAAAAACCTAAATCCAACAGCAACAGAAACAGGGTTTCCAGGTAAACCAAAAACAATTTGTCCACTCGGGAAAATTGCCATAAGTATCGGTTTACCGGGCCTGATCCAAACTTTATGAAAGAGAATTTTAGCACCCATCTCGAGTAATACCGCAGGCACGAAGTCAGCCTTCCCAGCTGAAACACCGCCACTGGTGACAATAGCCTTTGAACCGAGATCTAAACATTGTTGTATATGCTGTCTTATTTCTTGTTTGTCGTCTCTAGCATGAAACTGACCATCACAGGTGAGCCCTAAGCGTCGAATTGACGATTCTAGATATGGCCCATTGGTGTTTGCAATAGAAGGTCCGTTCTCATTGTCTAGTTCACTCCCTGTAACCACAATACTGACAGAAGGAGGTGTATATATTTTTACTGATTTAATTCCATTAGCGATAGCAGACATCATATTATGTGGTTCAATGGTGTTGCCTTGTTCTAGGATAAGATCTCCAGAATTGAAATCTTCTCCTGATAGTCTTATATTTCTTCCTTTAGCAATTAGTTTATTGACAACTAAGAATTTTTTACCATCTCGTTCAATGATATTAGCTTGTTCGATCGGGATCACGCTATCAAAGCCATCGGGAACTATTGAGCCAGTCATAATTTCAAAAGTGGTCAATGAGGAATTGTTTAATGGTGCCGATTCACCTGCAAATATCGTGCCTACAATTTCAAGTTCTATGGTGTTATTTGTTGAGGCTTCTTTGGTTTCTGATGAGTTTACAGCAAAGCCATCCATGGCTGAATTAGAAAAGGCAGGAATTTCTGATTGAGAAATTAGATCCTCAGCAAGTACCCCATGGCCTAGCCGAATATTCCTCTCACTGGTTTGCATTGGCTGTATAGAATCTTTGATGATCTCAATGGCTTGGTTATAGCTAATCATAGTTCTTTTATATCACATTTGATCTCTGTAAATACCTTCAGTCCTGTATTTGTTATTTTAAACTACTTACATAAACGAATTATAAATATTTAGATTTAAGTTAGAATATTTCATGAGAAATGAGCACTTCACTGAAACTAAATAGAAGAAAATTCCTAAAAGGTTCGACCTCATTAGGCCTCCTTCTTAACTACGCTAATCCAAATCAAGCATTTGCTAATGATTCTTATAGAAGATTTGAGGATTTGTACCGTAAAAAATGGACTTGGGATAGGGTGGTAAGAGGTACCCATGGGACTAATTGTGCAGGCACATGTGCTTTTAATGTCTTCATTAAAAATGGTGTTGTTTGGAGAGAAGAACAGCAAGGAGAATACGAACAAATTGGTGATGTTCCCGATTTTGGTCCAAGAGGTTGTCAAAAAGGTATGCGACATCATAAATACATGTATGGCAAGCAACGTGTTTTGTATCCACTCAAAAGAATCGGCGAACGTGGTGAAGGTCAATGGGAGCGTATCAGTTGGGAACAGGCAACAACAGAAATAGCAGATAAGTTTTTAGACTATGCGATTGAATATAATCCAGAATGTATTTCCTATGGAAGTGGAACACAAATGTCAGTTAAGATGGCATCTTTCGCAGCTCATTTAAGATTTTCAAATATCACTGGAATGACAGTACCTGAATTTTTTTCAGGGGTGGGTGATTTACCAACCGGTTCTTACATGACCCTTGGGCAGGTTTATACTGGAGATACTTTTGCTTCTGTTTATAAGTCTAAATGTGTGTTTGTTTGGATGAGCAATCCTGCAGTGACCAGAATTCCGGATGCCCATTTCTTCTGGGAGGCAAAATACAATGGCACGCAAGTTATCTCGATATCACCAGAATTTACGCCCACGGCCATGCACTCAAGTTTATGGCTAAACCCAAAACCAGGCACTGACGCTGCTCTGGCTATGGCAATGGTAGAAGTCATTGTAAAAGAAAATCTTTATCAGGGAGACTATATTAAAGAGCAAACGGATTTACCGTTATTAGTTAGAACAGACACCAAAGAGTTTCTTAGAAGAGAGCATCTCTCCCTATACGGTTTACTGGCAGTGGCTGACAATGTTTATTACATGTGGGATGAAGCTACGAATAAAATAGTTCAAGCGCCAGGAACCGGACGAGCGGAAAAACCTTTTGGTAGAGATAGACGAAAACATGGAACTTTAGAGTTAGGCGATATACTCCCTAGACTTGAAGGTCGATGGACCGTGGACACTCTGGATGGAGAGGTTGAAGTCACCACAGTGTTCGAATTATTAAAAGAAGAATGTAAGAACTATACCCCAGAAAAGGCCTCAGAAATAACTGGCGTTAATCCTGAGGTTATTCGTAAAACTGCCAGAATATTTGCTGCTGCTCAACCCGGAATGATCTATGCAGGTTATGCATCTTGTAAGTGGTTGCATGGAGATCTTTTGCAGCGTGCTATGTTGCTGATGCTGTCACTCACCGGCAGTATTGGGAAAGAAGGGGGAGGATTACAAGTAGCCAATGCCCCGGTAGCCAGAGGTATGAACCAATTCGGCGCTTCAGATATTGGCCCTGCTTTCCGAATTATTTCTGCAACAACATGGGATTATGATCACGCCGAAATGAAACAGTTGAATGCAAAAATGTATGGACAAGAACTCGCTGATGAGTTTGATGAACATTACCGAAAAAGTATCGAGGAAGATTGGTTTCCTGATTACAGTAAAAACGGATGGAAGATGGGGTTTTTTGCTGGGAATAATGGCGCCAACTGGCGAGCAACTGGGAGTTTTTGGAGGAAGACTGCGTTTGAGGAATTGGAAACTATCGTTGCTTTAACACCTGATATGGGTGTGACTTCAATGCATGCTGATTATGTTTTACCTATAGCACATCATTATGAGAGAAATGATCTGATGTTGCAGTCAAGAATCCCGTATTTACAGGTACTCAATGAAGCAGTGACTCCCTTAGGGGAATCTGTTGATGATTGGGAGGCCAACAGAAGGTTAGCAGAAGCTATTAGTAAAAGAGCCAAACAAAGAAACGTTAAACCAATTGTGGATGCTGTAGATGGAAGAAGTGTCAGAAGGGATTACACAAAAACTCTAGAACTATATACAATGGGCGGTCGTATCAATAACTCCAAAGATGTGGCTCAATTTATTATTAATACCAGCCATGGCATCCCTAAAATAAGTTTTGAAGAGCTCTCTGAAAAGGGAATTGTTAGGGTTGATGGAGTTGAAAACACCATGTGGGATAACGAAGAATCACCTTATCATACTGAAGTGGTGAAAAGTGTTGTTGACAAGCATCCCTATGAAACATTTACAGGACGTCAACAATTTTATATTGACCATGAATGGTTTATCAAATTTGGAGAAACGCTACCCACTTTTAAAGAGCCATTATCCATTAAGGGTTATCCAATGAGAATGATGATGGGACATGCAAGGCATGGAATTCATAGCACCTGGAGGGATGATTCATTGCTTTTGAGCTTACAACGAGGTGAACCTGACATATATATCAACCCTGATGATGCAGATTCCAGAGGTGTTAATGATGGGGACATGGTCAGAATTTACAATTCTGCGGGTGAATTTTTTGCCATGGCTCATGTTAGTTCTGGCATCCAGCCCGGCATGCTTTTTATGTATCATGGCTGGGATCCAAAAATGTTTAAAGACCAAAAGAATTTTGGTGAGGTTATTCCAACAGGTGGCTTAATCAAGCCGACATCAATGGCAGGTGATTACGGCCATCTTGGCTATAGGCCCTTGGCGTTTGCACCAAATCAAACGTATAAAGATTTTACCTGCGATTTTGAGAAATCTGCCTAAGTAATATTATGGAGCGGTTATGTTTAGATGAAATAAGATTTTCTGAGAATACCTCTGCTTCAAGATCAATAGCCTACAGCCTCTTTTCACTGTTAATGAGTTCACCTCATGATATCAATCAAAAAGATAAACTCATTGATATTCAAACACTACCGTTGCCATTTGATTTTGATTTAGAAAGCACCGTAAATGAATTTTGTGCTATAGAACAGTCCACACTAAAAACTCAATACAGTGCTTTATTTGAAGTGGGTAATAACGGACCCCCAGCATCTATTCGCGAAGATTTATTTATGATGCAACCAGCTAAGTTACGCGAAGATCTGGTGCGCTTCTATGAATATTTTGGTTATCAATTGAATGATGAATTTCAATGGCAAATGGATCACCTATCAATTCAATTGGAATTTATGCATTTCCTTATTGTTGGGGAGTCACAAGTAGAAAAAGACAAGCTTTCATTCCAGCTTGGACAATTAGATTTCTCTAAAAAGCACCTGATGAATTGGGTGCCAAAACTGGTTGAAACGATCAAAGTGTTATCAACTAATGATATCTATAGCAAAATTGGTATAAAATTAGAGTCGTTCCTCCATCATGATCTTACATGGCAAGAGGAAACAATAAATCAAACAGACAACTCAGGGGATTGATTTGGGACAAGTAGCAATGGTAATAGATCTGAATAAGTGCATTGGATGCCAAACATGCACTACGGCTTGTAAGTCACTGTGGACAGATGAACCCGGTCAAGAGTATATGCTCTGGAATAATGTTGAGACCAAACCTGGTCCTGGATACCCGAGATATTGGGAAGACGATGGCGGCGGTTTTGATGATCAAGGTAATTTGAATAGAGACGGATTGATGCCGACAAAAGAAGATCATGGTGAAGAGGTACCCCTTAATCATGATGAGGTTTACTTTAAGGGTGTTGAGGTTAGGTTACAGCAAGAAACACCTATGCAAAAAGGCAAAGGTTCGAACTGGGATGAAGACACTAGTTCTGGTGATTATCCCAATAACTATCATTTTTATTTACCGCGGATGTGTAATCATTGTACAAAACCTTCTTGCCTGGAAGCTTGCCCTGTTCGTGCTATCTATAAACGGGAAGAAGACGGGGTTGTCCTGATAGATCAAGATAAATGCCAAGGCATTAGGGAATGCAATAAAGCTTGCCCGTATGACAAAATCTATTTCAATTATCTGACCGGTAAATCCCAGAAATGTATTTTTTGTTTTCCTCGATTAGAAGAAGGCGTGGCCCCGGCTTGTGCAAGACAATGCCCAGGACGATTACGATTTGTTGGGTTTCTTGAAGATGAGGACGGACCCATCAATGAATTAGTTTATCAGTGGAAGGTGGCCTTACCATTGCATCCAGAGTATGGCACTGATCCGAATGTGTTTTATGTGCCACCAATGCTACCTCCCAACTTTGATGAGAATGGTGAGTTTTCTGAAGATCCAAGAGTTCCCACAGAATATTTAAGAAGCCTGTTTGGTGATTCAGTTGATGAAGCATTGATTACCTTACAATATGAAATGGAAAGGAAACAAGAGGGCAAAGAATCTCGACTTATGGATCTCCTTATAGCCAAAGAATGGAAATCCTTGTTTAAAATTCCTGACGTTAAAATTTACTAATCTAAATATTGGTTAACTAGATTCAAATTAATGCAACTATCTAAGGCACGTATCTTTCTGATTATGTCTTCACTGGTTCTGTCATCAGTGATGGCAAGTTTGGATTCAAGTTTTACCCCAATTGCTATCCCTGACATGATCGATAAATTAGATTCCAGCACCAGCGAAATAGTATGGGTTGCTTTGGGTTATTTAATTGCCGCGAGTGGGCCTATGTTATTAGCAGCCAAAATGGCTGATGGTTTAGGACACGCAAGATTTTTCCAAATTGGCACTTTAATTTATGGATTAGCTATGATTGCTTGTGCTTGGGCTCCAGATGCTAACACTCTGATTATTCTTCGATTCATCCAAGGGTTTGGAATAGCTCTCTTTCTTCCTACAACCTTTGCTATTGCTACGGCCATGTATGGACCAGAAAAAAGAGGCAGTGCATTGGGCATCCTGCAAGCAGCTAATGCTGTTGGGTTTGTTATGGGACCTGTTTTTGCTGGTTGGCTTTTGGATGCCTACGATTGGACTGCAATCTTTTGGTCAAGAATTCCATTTGCAATTTTGGCAATACTTCTAGCTTTTCTAGCATTAGGCTTCAAACACCCATTTCGTTTCTCAAAACGACAACAAACTTATGACTATTTGGGGGCAGTTTATTTAACGTTATCCCTTTATGGCATTTTGTATGGCTGTAACAAACTTCCAGTTGAAGATAATCATCTTGATCCATTGGTTTGGATTATCTTTACTTTGGGGTTTGCACTGTTCTTTTTATTTATTAAACAGGAAAGAAAACATCCTGATCCCTTGATTGATTTGTCACTCTTTACAAAAAGTAATGATTTTACTAAAGCCTCAATTGCATTTGCATCAGTGTTTGCCAGTTTTCCAGTTTATTTATTTATTTTGCCAATTATTATGATCAATGGCCTTGAAATGAAGGCTTGGGATGCAGGTCTTGCTTTGGGATTGGCAGCCTTAGCCACGCTCATAATCAGCCCTATAGCTGGGAATCTATCAGATCGTGCTGGTCCTGAGAAACTATGTATGAGTGGAGCAATATTAACCGGTGTTGGTTATATGTTGTTGTTCTTGGTCAATGCAGATTCAACGGTGCTATCAATTTTACCTGCCATGGCTCTTATTGGTGCAGGGACAGGGTTGTTCTTCTCTCCGAATAATAATTTAATGCTGGCAAGCGCACCACCTGAAAGAGCTGGAATGGTTTCTGGTCTTTTTGGGGTTCTAAGACAGTCAGGATATGCCCTTGGGTTTGCTGTTACCGCCAGTTTATTTACCGCTATACAAAATTGGTTTGATTTAGAATGGGCATATTCTTCAGTCAAATTAGGCTCTCTCCAGTCTGCCGATAGCATTACTAATATTTATCATCAAGGCAGTCAATGGTCTCCTGAGACATTGGTCTTTATTCTTCATATTGGTGTTTTATTGTGTTCCAGTATTTTAATTATTACTTTGGTTAATTCTATACCTAAGATTAGGCTCCAGACTTCTCGTCAAATCTCAGTCATTTTAGCTTCGTTGATTGTTGCGGTTTTGACCATGGGTTCGTATAGTTTGAATGCCCCTGGGATAATAGATGACTCAGAGGATCAAAGTATTATCAAAGCTAACACTCCAAATGTTCTGGCCTTTGGTATGTCATCAAGAAATTATGATCTTGGATTAGAGGCTAGTTCTACAAATACTGAAGTTGTTGATAATGTTCAGCCTGGTAAAATCTCTAACCAAGCTTATTTGATGCGTTGTGGTGTTTGTCATGGCTCGAACCTTGAAGGAACTAGCCTAGGTGTTACTCTGGCCGATTCTTTATTTCTGCAAAACATGGATATCAAGCAAACTATAGACTTTCTAAAAGCCGGAAGAATGCCTAATTCTGAAGATTCAATTTCAGGTGGCGTGATGCCAAATTTTTCATGGTTGCCTGAGTCAGAATTAGAAGAAATAGCAACGTTTATTAAATCGCAGAAAATAAGTGAATGATTCATAAGGATTTTCATCAATAGCATTCCAAAAAATTCTATGGCCGGTTGGTACGCTGTTTTTATTCTACTGCTCGCATACATACTCTCATTTGTTGATCGAATTATTATGAGTTTGCTGGTGATACCGATTCAGTCTGATTTAGGGATATCCGATACACAAATGGGACTTTTGATGGGGCTTGCTTTTGCTATTTTCTATGTGGCAATTGGGATACCTATAGCAAAACTTTCTGATGAAAAAAGTCGAAGAATAATCGTTTCTATAGGCATCTTTTTATGGAGTGTGATGACTGCTGCTTGTGGTTTAGCTAAGAGTTTTGCACATTTATTTTTTGCAAGAGTTGGCGTTGGAGTAGGTGAAGCAACTCTTTCACCAGCTGCTTACTCAATGATTGCAGACTATTTTTCAGAAAATAAACTTGGTCGCGCAATTGCTGTGTATCAATCTGGAGCATTATTTGGTGGTGGCCTTGCATTTATTATTGGTGGAATAGTAGTAAATTTTGCTGTTAATGCTGATTCTATTACTCTCCCAATTATTGGAGTATTGCAGCCATGGCAAATTGCTTTCATTGTCGTTGGTTTGCCTGGCGTTCTAATGGCTCTAGTGATGTTAACGGTCAAAGAACCCAGAAGAACTGGAATGAAGGAAGAATTTGGTAAATCAGTTTCAGTTAGAGACACAGTTTTATTTGTTGTAACAAATTGGAAGGTCTACATGGCAGTCTTTGTCGGTTTTGGGATGTTAGCCATTCCTATCACCACTGTATTTACCTGGTTTCCAACGTACCTGCAAAGAGTGCATGAAGTCACAATTGCTGAGAGCGGAAGAGTTTTAGGATTGATTCTTTTTTTCCTATCTAGTTCGGGCGTGTTATTTGGTGGCTGGCTGGTTGATTATTTGAAAAGTAAAAATTATCAAGACAGTTTTTTTCGTGTGGGTTTAATGGCTGCTGTGTTGCCTGTCCCATTTTCCCTATTTGTTTCCTCATTAACTAATCTTGATACAACAATAGCATTGTTATGCCCCTTTGTTTTTTTTGCCAGCATGCCTTTAGCTATCGGGCCCATTGTTTTACAAATCATATCTCCAAATCAACTGAGAGCACAAATGGCTGCTATTTATATGCTGTTTATGAATTTACTCACGGCCGCTATAGCCACTACAGGCGTTGGTTTTATTACTGATTATCTCTTGCATAATGATCTTGCAGTCGGCCAATCAATTACCATAGTTAACCTTATATCAGCCCCTCTTGCTTTTATTTCATTAGCCTACGGTTTATTTCATTACAACAAACAATTAACAAAACACTAATTATTTACTATGATTAACAGTTCGCCCCTAAAAAAGTTGGGAGGCAGCTGTACTAAATAAATAGGAGATTTAAGATATGTCAGATGAGTCGACACAAGAAAATTATGCTGGTGTTTGGGACACTGGACTTGGTTTTGGAGAAAAATCAGCATTAATAGTTATAGATCTATTACAAGGTTATACAACTGAAGGTTCAGATTTGTATGCTCCTGGCGTTATCGAGTGCGTTGCTCAAATGCCCGACATATTGGAACTGGCTAGATCTAAAAATGTACCCATCATTCATACCAGGGTTTTGTACACACAACCGCATCTTCAAGATGGTGGTGTGTGGATAAAGAAAGCACCAGTACTAAAAGATTTAGTTCTAGGTAATCCTTATGCAGAGTTCTGCGAAGGAGTGGAACCACAAGAGGGAGAGGTGGTGATTGTAAAGCAATATGCCAGCGCTTTTTTTGGAACCTCTTTAGTTGCAACGTTGAATGGGATGGGTGTTGATACCCTGATCATCACCGGTTGCACCACATCAGGTTGTATTAGAGCCACGGCAGTTGATACAGTTCAGCATGGATTTAGACCCATCTGTGTACGAGAGTGTATAGGCGATAGAGCTGAAGGACCTCATGAAGCTAACTTATTTGACATCAATGCAAAATATGGAGATGTTATTAGTAAAGAACAAGCCATGGGTTATCTAAATAGCTTATAGAAAATTAATATAAATTAGAGGAGTAATAATGAGCGAATTAACACAAAGTAAACATTATGATTATGTTCCGATCATTGATCGGGAACCTTTCAAGTTGCCTGATGGCGCTCGGGTGGCAGTTATGCCTTATATCAATATAGAACATTTTCCTGCAGCAATACCGGGTACATCACTTATCCCTGGTACCGCTGCCTTTTCTCCTGATCCGTTGAATTACGGTTGGAGAGATTATGGCAACCGAGTGGGTCTATGGAGAATGATGGAATTAATGGATAAACTTGGGATGCGAGGCACCGTTTGTCTTAACTCTGAAATTATCAGAGAGTACCCTAGAATAACTGAAGAAGCACTTGCCAGAGATTGGGCTTTCATTGGACACGGGATTAATAATGCACCTGCCAATTTTATTGGTAATCCACCTGATGGTGAGGGGGGACATACTCCTTTGCCCGAAGAAAAAGAGCGTGAGATCATAAGCACCGTTTGTAAGACGATGGAAGATACTTTAGGTAAAAAAACCAAAGGATGGTTAAGTCCTTTCTTAACTCACACGGATAATACGCCAAGAATCCTCGAAGAGAATGGTGTGGAATATCTTTGTGATTACACAGCAGATGACCATCCGTTCAGATTTAATACGCCAAACAATAATTTAATTGCGGTTCCCTACACCGTTGAATTAAATGATATTCCAGCCTTTTTAGGTCACTCTGGAGTCGGTGTTTCTTCTGAGGCATTTGGCGATATGATTGTTGATCAGTTTGATGTTCTCTATGAAGAGGGTGCAACAAATGCTCGATGTATGCCTGTTTGTCTCCATACTTTTCATGTTGGACAACCCAATAAGTTTAAACATCTAAAGCGTGCTTTTGAATACATTGCAAGCCATGATGATGTTTTATTAACCACTGGGGACGATATCAACGATTGGTACAGAGAACAATATATGTAAACACTGGGTTCTTTTAGGACTGTTCGATATAACACTGGGTAGGGAAACCTACCCAGTATTTTTTAACATGGTATTTAAATTAATGTATTGGAATAACACACATCAAAATTCTCTAATGCCTTGGGTTTTTTTATTCAGCTTATTAATTACAACAACTGGTTTCTCCAAAGACAGTGATTGGCCCCAGTATGGTGGCGATGAAGGCGGCTCTAGGTATTCTCATTTGGATCAAATTAATCGAGAGAATATTAATAATCTAGAAGTAGCATGGACATATAAAACAGGCCATTTAGATCGGATTCCAGAGCAATTCTCGTTTTTAAAAAAATTAGTGGGGTTTCAAGTCACACCGATAGTATTGCCAGAGGAAGCAGGAGGGTTTTTGGTTTTTTGCACTCCCTTTAATGAAATAATCGCCCTTGATGGAGCAACAGGAAAAAAAGTTTGGTCATATGATCCAAAAATTGATTTGCGACCGTTCGCAGGGCGATTTAATTGCCGAGGATTAGCTCAATGGAAGAATCCCAATAAAGAGCTGAATGAATTGTGTGCTCATAGCCTGTTTCTCGCTGCCAATGATAAAAGACTAATTGCTGTTGATGCCATCAGTGGCACTCTTTGTTCAGAATTTGGGGCACAGGGCGTGGCTGATGTCTTGCCTTATATTAAGCAAATTGAACCAACCAACCAAATTCAAGCGATGCAACTTAAATCACCGCCCGCAGTTGTCAATGGAGTGGTGATTATAGGAGGCACAGGAAATAAATTTAAAGATGCAAGCTCAGTCAATGGGGCTGTTCGAGGTTTTGATGCTATTACTGGAGAATTTCTATGGTCTTTTGATACTTTGATCAGAGACCCAGAATCCAGTGAGTCACTCCCTTATACGGTTGGTGGAGCCAATGTTTGGACAACCATGTCTGTAGATAGCCAA
>CAYVTR010000020.1:0-31902 GCA_964454905.1 uncultured Woeseia sp.
GTAAAACTCATTGACCTAAATCAATTACATAACTATTTCTTATCAAGCATATTCAAGTGTATTCTTTTGTTTAAGCTGTTTTCTGTTCGTTTGATTCAGTGTGTAATTCAAAGTCACAAGTGAAATCGCTGAGTGTCATATTTGGAAAGGATTTAATAGGCGCATAACCCAAGTGAGTGTCTGTACCGCCTGCCAATAGAGTTGGTCTGATAAGACCGGCAGTGGGAATGACCGAACTAAAGTTCTTTTGATTTCTAAACATAGTTGGATCCCAGCCGTGATACATAAACATCGTGCTTTTTTGCATGCTTGAGGAAATGTGAGCAATGGCAATAAAAGAACCCATGGTATTGAAGATTCTGATTAGATCACCATCAACAACACCTCGGTCTTGTGCATCATTGGGATTAACATATATATCAGGCTCACCTCGTTGCAGGCTCCACAAAAGAGTATCGTCTCTCCACGTGCTGTGGATGCCGTGTCGGGCGTGACCCATAAGCATTCTCAGTGGGTAGCCTTCCAGTTCAAGAGGATCTTTGTGACCGGGCAGGGCCTCATCGTATTTTATGTACCAGTCGTGGTCGTGATAATGCTGTTGTCTGCCAGTATGAGTTTCGTAGTGTTTTTTATCTACCACATATTGGTTCATCGTTGCATAGGGGGCGTTGTCTCCATAAACCACTCCTTCAGAATCTTCGACTCTGACAATGCCCTTAGCTGCCAGTTTATCAAAAGTAATGTTAGGCAGTCCCGGTGAGGCATTAATCCAAAACTCTGCAATATCTTTAGAGTTGCCAAACTTGCCATTCCATGTAAGTTGATCATACAGTTTAGTGAGGTCTCTCTCGATAGGAGGTCTTCCATCGATAAATGTATCCATCATGGGTTGAATGCTTCTCTCCTTGGCTTTCTCACTGATGACCTTAGATAAGCGTTTAAAAACAGTGAAATCATCCACTGATTCTCCTAGCGGTTCCACCACTTTATCCATGGCTTGCATGTAAGGCGTTTTTGGCTGAATCAACAAATCGTGTCGCTCATAATGATGGGCAACCGGTAAAACATAATCGGCATACAGGTGGGTGATACCCATATCGGGCACAATGGATACTATGGTTTCAACTTTCTCAAAGATATATTCACGCCAGTGATCTCCTCCGCTTTTCCAACTGCCAGGGTTGTGTCCGGCAAAGATGGCCATTTTCAATGGTTGTTCTTTTTGTTTTGGCCACCATCCTTTTTCAAGGGACTCTTGATAGTGTGCATCGTAATTATCAGCCAATTCATCGCCATAAAAATCACGGTTGACTTCTTTTAAATTCATGTACTCGTAATCCCACATCGTTGCCGCTTTAATTCTCATGCCATAGCCAACATCAGAGAAAAGGTAAGGAGCGATACCCTCTGATTTTGAAATTTGGGTCAGCTGATAACCGCCACCTTCTTTCCCCAGATTAGCGGTCAGTGACAGTAACAACAGCATTGCCCTTTGGAAGATATCACCATACAGCCATTTCGATGATCGATAACCACCATAGATCATGGCTGGTTTAGCTGAGGCAAAGTCTCTGGCAACTTCTCGAATGACCTCTGGGTTGATGCCGGTGATTGTAGAGACGACTTCAGGAGTGTGTTCTTCTGCCCGTTTTTTAAGCAATTCAAACACCGTAGTGACTTCAACCGGCCCGTTATTGGTGTCCAAGTTCCACGTGCCTTCCAAGCTGGGCTTTAGTGTACCCAATGCAAAGGTTTCTCGGTCTTTCCCGGGTGCTTCTTGAACTCCATCGCTAGCCTCATCCCAAAGGTAATAAATTTCATTACCACCTTTCTTACCTATGTCTTTTGGATGTAAAAATTTGCCATTATCTGTGCGGACTAGCATGGGAAGATCAGTTTGTTCTTTTATGTAATCAGTATCGTAACTTTTATCCTGTAGTATGACTTGTGCCATCGCCATCGCTAAGGCGCCATCAGTGCCGGGCTTGGGATTAATCCACTTTGAAGCATGCATAGCAGTGGCATTAAAGTCTGGGGAAATAGCGATAACTTTAGTGCCGTTGTATCTGGCTTCCCAAAAGAAATGAGCATCTGGAATCCGGGTCACTGCTGGATTGCAAAACCACACCAATATACATTTGGCTTTATACACTGCAGCCACGGTATCGCCCGTGATATCAAGGCCCAATGTTTGATAAATACCAATGGGTTGGTCACCAACGCCGGCAAAGGTTTCTGGCGCAGGAATACCGGTGATGTTTAAAAAACGCTGATAGCTTGCAACGGTTGCCTTTTTTAATAGCATCCCCGTGCCCATGGCAAACGACATCGATGTTGGACCACTACTGAGCCAATGGTCAATATATTTATCCGCAATTTCATCACATGCCTGATCCCATGAAATTCTTTGCCATTGTCCTTTGCCTCGCTTCCCAACTCTTTTAAGTGGGTACAGAACCCGTTGTTTGCCATACATGTATTTGGAGTGTCGAACTCCTTTCTGACAGCCTCTGGGATTGTAATCAGGAGCATCTTCAGTGGCCCCGTATTCACCTTGTTGCTCTTCCCTCCAGACAACACCATTTTTAACGAAAACCTTGAATGCACAATGCCCTGCACAGTTAACACCATGGCTTGAATGAGCTACTTTGTCCCAAGTCCATTTTCTTCTGAATATATCCTCCCAGTCTCGGTATGGGTCTTCGTTTCCTTGGGTAGGGTGCCCGTAGTTAAGGCTGAGAGCTGAGGCCGCTGCACCGGTTCCTGATAAAAACTTTCTCCTTGTTAAGCGCATTACTTAATTGATTTCCTCCTAAATCAAAAGTGCTGTCTACAATATACCTTTAGCTATCAATTTTTCGATCACTTCCTCCTGCCTTCGCAGGAAGAACTCCCTACTTGGTTGTTGGACTTTGCCAGCTTTAAGCAGTGAGTTTGCTTGTAAGAAATCTGCTTCCGAATAACTTTGTGCGTAAGCATCAAAGCCCTGTCTTGAGACGTAATTAGCCATTCCTGCATTTCTGCGGTATTTCCTGAGTGAACGAAGATTAATAAAGGCACTGGCAGTTTGACTTTCACCTCCTGCACTGGCTTCAGATAAAACTTTTCCTCTGTAATCAACAATTTTAGACATTCCACTGCAAGTATGCGCAGGGATAGAGATATTACGTATTGTTGAGGTATTTGCAGTGATCACATAAGCAAGATTTTCTGCAGCTCTAGCTCTACGGCAAATTTCTTTCTCGGTTGATCTTGGACTGCCAGGTTCACTGCTTGGGTGTAAAAGAATTTCAGCACCTCTCATAACGTGGCAACGTGCAATCTCGGGATACATGATTTCTTCGGAAGCAATGCAGGCAAGATCACCGATTTCTGTTTTTGCTACTGGGAAAACCTTCTCATATCCATATAAATCAAGGTACTTATCCCAGACATCGTGCGGCGTAGCCCAAATAACACTAGTCAGTCTTCTATATCTAACAATTACATCACCCGATGGATCAATGATAAAACAAGTTTGAAAATAGATTTCTGGAAAATTTGGATCAATTTCATAGGCATTACCTGCCAGATAGATATTATTTTCTTGTGCAATTTTAGAAAATGCTTCATATTCAGGGCCATCGATCTCAAAACAGCCTTTTTCTTGCCACTCTTTAGGGGTTTCATGCAGTGGAAATCCACAAACAGTATATTCAGGAAGAACAACCAACTTTACTGGTGAGCCATAAAAGAATAAATTAAAGTTTACGGTTGTTTGAACGAAATTGGATATTTCTTGAATTCTTTTCATCATTAAATCGTGTGACTCTTCCTTGGTTTTGCAATCATTGATTGCATGGCAATCCAGTTGAAGAGCTACAGCCACATATTCTTCAATATATTTTTCTTTCATTCATATTGCATCCGTATTAATAATTTTGATGGGCATATACACACACAACCGCTTTTGGTAAATAACCGAATCTTTATCTTTTAAGTTAAACGAGATAGAATCATTCTCTCCTGAATCTTTGCTTGAATAGTTACTAGACAACAAGTTATTCCTTATTATTTTATGGTTAAGCCACTTATCGATGAATAATTAATTATATATAAGATTGGTCAATAATCGTTTGACCTATATCAAGGAAGTTTATACATGATCAATTAGAATAATATTTAGAAAACCTGCAGTTATGAAATGGAGATTGTATGTCAGACTTAATTAATCCCGTAAGTTTTAATCTCTGGCATGAGGACCCCAAACAATTTGCAGACCAATTAGGTCGGAATCATAGATTGACAGGATTCTGTGCTATCTCAGACCATCCAATTGAAAAAGAATTAGTCGATAGTTGTGTCGCAATGTTTGCTGATTTTTTTGGTCAATCCGAAGAACTGAAAATGAAGTATTTTGATGCGGATCTAGGCGGAGCCAGAGGTTATACACCGTATAAAGTAGAAACTCCACAAGGAGGCCAACATGCTGACTTGAAAGAGTTCTGGCAAATGGGCAGAGAGCTATCTGAGAACCATCCTTACAAAAAATTCATGTCAGATAATCTCTATGTTTCGGAAATTCCTGAGTTTAAAAACACAATACAAAAACTATACAATGCATATGACCTATTTGCCCAACAACTGATGCAAGCCATAGCCATTTATTTGGATCTCGATGAAAATTATTTTAGTCCGGCTATAGATAATGGCAATAGCATACTCAGAGTCATCCATTATCCCCCCGTTGACTCGGAGGAGGTTGGCGAGCGTTCGGGTGCCCACAAAGATATAAATTTGTTTACTCTTCTTATCGGTGGCAGTTCACCAGGGTTAGAAATTCTAGTCAATGGACAATGGGTGCCAGTACAAATAGAACGGGATGTGATGCTTTGTAATGCTCAAGAAATGTTAGAAAGGTTTACTAACAATCGCGTACCAGCGTTAATACATCGAGTCACAAAAGGCCCAACGAAATCAACTGACAGCCCTCGTTATGCGATACCATTCTTTGTTCATCCCAATCCAGACTGGCCCATCACGACGCTGCCATCATGCATTGATACAGATCACCCTGATCTCTATCCAGAAAGTATTTTAACGGACGATTTCTTGCAACAGCGTTTGCATGAAATCAAGCTTTTATAAAATAGAATTTATAATTTGACCATTTCTGCCAATGTATGCTCAATCTTGACTGGCAATGAATGATTTATTAATCAAACTTGATGTTTCAAAACTCTCAATACAAGACACTGTAAGGCATGGCTTCGTTTTTTTATGCACAGTTGTATTGGTGTTTTCTAATTTTCAATCGAAAGTGGAGGCAGCAGACTTAATTCTACTCAATGCAAAAATATACACAGTTGACTCTACCCAGCCTTGGGTCAGTGCTGTTGCTATTGAAAATGGGCAAATCACATATGTGGGCGATGATCAAGGCGCCAAAAAATTGGTTGACGAGAACACCCAAACAATAAACCTCAATGGAAAAATGATACTGCCCGGTTTTCACGATATACATGTGCATCCTGTTCATAGTGGAGTGCTTTACCAGCAATGCACCCTGTTTGACATCCTAGGAGTGGATAAACTTCTGAGTAAGGTAAAAGAATGTGCTCTTGCCAACCCTGAAGATGAATGGATCATAGGAGGCGGATGGACAGTGCCTAATTTTTCCCCATCAGGCTTGCCTGATAAAAAATTATTGGACGAAATTGTTCCTGATCGCCCGGTTTCACTCAAATCATCGGATGGGCATTCACTCTGGGTCAATTCCAAAGCTTTAGAGCTGGCTGGTATTACCGCAGCAACCCCTGATCCGGAAAATGGCAGGATCGACCGATATCCCAACTCACGGGAACCTTCGGGCAGTTTGCAAGAAGACAGTGCAATTATGTTGGTTATGGATCTTGAGCCGGCATTGATTACTGAAGATCTAATCAATGGACTCAAATATTCTCGTGATTTATTTCACAGTTTAGGGATTACTGGTGTTCAGGATGCAATACTAAAGCTTGAACCTGGTGATGCATATTATGGACTTGATGCATACAACTATCTAGATAAAAGGAATGATCTTAATTTGCATGTGGTTACAGCCATGTTTTGGGAGAACTCCGAACCCCTAGATCAACAACTGCCTAAATTTTTAAAGGTTCGTAAACAACAAGCCAATGGAAATGTAAAAGCGACGTCCATTAAAATTTGGCAAGATGGTGTTATCGAGACCCAAACCGCAGCACTGTTGGAGCCTTATTCAGATCGCAATGATGGTTATAGAGGTGATTTACAGAACAACCCTGACAATCTTAATGAGGCAGTTGTTGCACTGGATGCTGCTGGTTTTCAAATACATTTTCATGCCATTGGAGACAGAGCAATAAGAGTATCATTGGACGCACTTGAGAAAGCACGGAACACCAATGGCACCCGGAACAGTCGCCATCACTTGTCACACATAGAATTGTTTAACCCAGCTGATATAATCCGTTTTTCAGAATTGAATGTGATAGCAAACTTTCAACCACTCTGGGCCATCCAAGATGAATATATTACTGATCTCACATGGCCTCGTTTAGGAGAAGAGCGAAGTAAATGGCTATATCCGATTGGCAGTATGCAAAGAACAGGTGCCAAGGTTGGGTTTGGGAGTGATTGGTATGTTACTTCAGTCAATCCACTCGATGGCATTGAAACCGCAGTAACTCGCCTGGATCCCAACGGATTGACTGATGTCCCATTGGGTCAGAATGAAGAAATTAGCCTTGCAGAAGCCATTGAGAACTATACTCTGAATAGTGCTTATGTTAATTTCCTGGACCATAAAGTAGGTTCAGTTGAGGTGGGTAAACAAGCGGACCTAGTGATATTGGATCGAAATTTGTTTGCCGTCCCCACATCTGAAATCAATGAGGCAAAAGTTATTGCAACGCTGTTTGAAGGTCGTTTGGTTTATGGGACATTAAAGATTCAATAGAGATCTTCATGCCCCTAAACCTAGGTACCACCTGTAGACACACGCTTGAACTAAATCTTAAAACGTAAAGATGATATCTACTGGGCTACGGAGCATTGGTTATGGCGAGATGAAGAATTCGCGCCACCCAAAGATATTACTCCTGACAGCCCTTTCAATTCTGGTCAGATCAACTAACTAAAAAGTCAAAATAATATAGCCAATAAAATTAGAGAAAGAGGGATAAAGAACTGTGGATGGTTATTGATTTAGCTGCAGCGATTCTTTTTATTATCTATTCAAGGAAAATTGCTTAGATGTTTTTTATACTATTAATTAGGAGGTGAGATTATGACACTACCATTTATGTCTTATGTGCAGAGAACAGGATTAGATTTAGATGATGCAGTTTTTTCATCGGATTGATTTTTTTGTTAATTAGTGGGCTTCAGTCAATTGATTCATTATTATTTTTTTGATTGGCGTAAATTTATTGCCAAACCTCAAGGCAGCCCTTCGGATCACTTTAGCTGAAATTTTATTACTGTTGTAGAGATCAACAATTAGATTGGTCCCATGGTATAAGGGCCTAGTGTTGCGTTGGTGTTTTTGATTGTATTGTTTTAAAACATTTACTGATGCAATATCAAGATTTCTAGATAGAGCATCTTTAATGAGATCAGCAAGTATTTGTGCTCCTCTCAAGCCTAAATTAAAACCATGTGCCGTAACAGGATGCATCCCAACAGATGCATCACCAATCAAAGCGAATCTGGTTGAATGAAAGTAATTTGCATGAACTGCAATTAATGGATAGGCATGCCTTTCACCTTCTAACTGCATTTCACCAAACCTGTGATTAAAACGGGATGCTATATCTTGATTAAAATCTTGATCATCCATTTGCATGATAGAATCTGCTTTCTCAGATGAGATTGTGATGACAATCGATGAATAATTTCCAGCCATTGGTAAGACTGCTAGGGTACGACCGTAATGAAAGCATTCATATGCCAAGTGGTTATGAGGTTTGTCATGTTTCATTTTGCAAACAATACATGTTTTTCCAAAATCTTTGACCTCTGTCGGTATCCCCATCTGTCTTCTGGTATTTGTTAACCGACCATCTGCAGCAATTAGTAAATCTGCTTCGAGTTTCTTTTGATTGCTCAGCTGTAATTGCACTGAATTTATATCGGTAGTAAAGGACTCAACGACAACATCACTCATGACATTAATGTTGCTAGATTCTTTTACTTTTTTATAAGCCGCTGCCCTGATCAGGTTGTTTGGAACCAAGTAGCCTAGGGTATTTTCAACTGTATCCTGATGGTTGAAATGAAGCGAGTAGGGCGATGTTCCATTCAAGACTTTTGCTTCTTTAATCAGTGAAATAATTTTCTTATCAATGACGTCCCAAATGCCTAAATTGACCAAGATTTTTTGTGAGTGGTGAGTTAATGCTATCTCTCTCCCATCATCAGGAGGCATTGATAAGACTTTACTTGATTGTTTCTCAATCACAGCAATTTTCAAAGTAGTATCGGATAAGGCTTGTGCAAAGCTTAAACCAGCAGGACCTCCACCCATGACTGCAATATCATATTTCATAACTAGTATCCATTTATTCTAATGTCTTAACCACTTTAAGTTACTATAATATCAATATTTAATTATGTTAAATATAGTTTTCCAGTGAATGAAAAATGATAACCACAGAGAGTTAAAATATTGAATATCAAAAAAAACTATTGAACCCTATATCAAAATTCAGGGCGGTATAGAAAAACTGATTTAGATCAATGTCAGGGTTACAGTAACATATTATCATCAATATCCAATGGATATGGGCTCTATTTTCAAATAGGAGAGAATCAGCACTGATGCAACTGGATATAGCACTAGAGTCGAAAATCGGACCCACCGCTATCAAAGAGCTGGGCCTGCTTGCAGAGACCTACGGTATACGTACTGTCTGGGTTCAAAATCTTGCAAGAGCACCGGATGCATTTATGGCGGCAGTGCCTCTGGCACTGGCCTCAAGTACCATCAAAGTCGGCATAGCTGTGGTCTGTTCCCATGAAATGCACCCACTAAAAATTGCCAATGCGGTACTGACCCTTAATGAATATACCAAGGGACGGGGTTGTGTGGTCGTCACCTCGGGAGGCGAATGGCCTGGGGTTGTCGGTCAAAAAATCGCAGAAGTAGCACGCACTAAAGAGGCCCTGGAGATCATCAAAGCATCTTTGGGTGATGAACCTACTGTGAGTTATGAAGGAGAGTTCTATAAAGCACAAATGTTCAACACCAAGTGGAAAACCCAAGCACCGCCGATGTTGTATGGGGGTGCCCACCGGGCCAAAATGATGCAGATGGTCGCTACCACTTGTGACGCACTCATGTTCAGTGATATTCAACCTGAAATGTTTGACGGGGTCCTGGGCACACTGAACAAAGTACGTCCAATAGAGGATAGGCCCAATGATTTTAGATTGAGCAATTTCATCGCCTGGCATATCAAGGAAGATCGTGAGGCATCACTGTGGGAGGCACAACGTGAACTGATTATCCGTGCCTGGTTATACCGTGAATGGATAGAGCCTTACTTAGAACCTGAAGATGTGGAATGGGTACTGAAGAATCCTTTCCCATTCCTTAAAGCATATCGTGAGCGAACCGGTGACATTGAAGGGGTTCCTAAACACATCATTGATCTCCTGGTCGAAGGTCTGACGATGTCAGGTGATCCCGGTGATATTGACCGTCATATCGAACGGCTTGCAGCATTCAAAAGAGAAGGTTTCACAGAAATCTCACTTGGCTTACAAGAAGATCCAGCCGAATCAATAAAAATGATCGGCGAACAGGTACTGCCTGCTATCCAGTGATAGCGATGAGACTGATGAATTAATTGACTGTTGTGGGTTTACCGGTCCCTGTAGCTTATTATAATATCAATTAATGCTGAGAAGAAAGATAAGCCCAAAGTGTTCAAAATTTCCAAGCAAGATTAATCCCAATCACCAGAGGATCTATAGGAACGTCAAATACTAATTCATCGGGTAAGACATCATGAAGAGCTGTATTACCAATGTTCGTCACGGTGGCTTTAGAATTTATCTGAATTTTTCTGATATCTAGATTAAGAAATCGATTATTTGATAACTCGTAATCAAAACCAACTTGCAAAGAGAGATCAGTGGATGAACCCAATCTTATATCTGCACCACTCAACGGTCCTGAAGCCTTTTCTTTAAAGAAGAGCGTATGGTTCAAACCAAGCCCGAAATAAGGTTGCAACTTACTACTGCTATCAAAATAGTATTGCAATGTTACAGTCGGTGGAAGATGACTGGCAGAACCAATCTTCAATCCTGTGCCAAGGGCTTTATCATAAATATTATGTCTGAATGGAAAACCCGCTAATACTTCTATTCCAATATTATTATTCAGAAAGTATACAAACGTAGTCGTAAAGTTAGATTGATCACCTACATTGGCTATATCTCCATTGTTAGATTGAGGATTAATATTTGTATAACCAGTTCTAACAATCCAAGTATTCTCCTTTAGAGTGTTTGCATCGTCTTCTGCGTGAATTGGGCCAGTAAAAAATTGAGCTACTATTAAAAGGCCAACAACTGAGAGTTTTGAATGCTGCATAATAATCTACATTAGTTCACGCATAGTTTTATACTCTGAACTAATGGCTGTATATGATCACCATCATTGGGTTAATGATATGTATCAAGGAAGTTTATACATGGAACATAATTGAACTAAAACAATTTACCCGACATAAGTCATTAGCGTCATTAGAAAGATATTTACACTTATTTGAGGGTCTAGGTTCTTTCTAGCTTAAAGTGCACCGTAGGTTTCGTGGAGCAGTGTGTGATCAAACACTGCGACAGTTCAAACCGATGTCTTATCCGAACCTGAACTGGTTCTGGTTTGGTTATTATTAATAATTGTATTATAGCCAATAATTAGCTTTAATAGTGGTGTGGTTAGTTATTGCTGCATACACTTAAAAATATACAGAAAAATTTAGCACAAGAAAGTGACTACCAGAATAATTAGCCTAATTCAGAGTAGTTATAATTGATAAGAAGGTTAAGTTAATGGCAATAATGCCGAGTAGTAAGTTTTTCATTTAGTTCTCCTTTTTAAATCTTTTGCTAATTTCTTTAAGCTAAAAGACTGTAGGGTAGGGATCTTACTTATATTTGCAAATAAATATTGAATCTTGGAAATCTACTTTTCGTAGCTCTTTCTTCTCTAACCAATAATCTTGTGTATGCTGCCATTCTGACTTATCTCCTCGTTGTGGCAACAAGTCCATAGAACGCATCATATAACCTGGATTGAAATTTTCTGGATCCAACCAAGGCAATATGGGCATGTCCTTATCTTCGGGACGGAGGGTTGGGGCGATCGATTTAACACCTCTTTTTTTCATGTCTTTTAGAAGACGGCATACAAAGTCACCTACTATATCAACCCGTAAAGTCCAGCTAGCTCGAAAGTAACCGAAGATCCAAACCATATTCGGTACACCAGTTAACATCATGCCTCGATAGGTGACAGACTTAGCTACATCAACAGTCTGGTTATCGACAGAGAATGGAATACCCCCTAAAACACTGAGATTAAATCCTGTTGCTGTGATAATAATATCGGCTTCCAGTTCTTTACCAGATTTAAGAAGAATGCCTTTCTCGGTAAAATTTTCAATCTCATCGGTGACCATAGATGCTTTACCCGCCTTGATTCCCTCAAAAAGATCACCATCTGGTACGAAGGCTAGGCGTTGTTGCCAGAGCCGGTATTTAGGGGTGAAGTGGGTTTCAACGTCATAGCCAGGCTCTAATTGCTCCCGTACACCCTCTATGAATTCTTCTTTTACTGCTTCGGGTTCACTAAACGAACGACGAACAAGCTTTTGCTGAAGGTATAAAATAAAACTGCGCATTATGGAATGGATCCATTTTTCTTTAAAGCCTAGCTTACGCATAAAATTTGCAATCTTCGATTCATTGGCACCTGCAAAAAAATAAGTTGGAGAACGCTGAAGCACCGTGACATGGCTGCAATCGGGAGCTATTGCAGGGGCAACGGTAGCAGTTGTTGCACCTGAGCCAATCATGACAACATGCTTGTCTTTATAGTCCAAGTCCTCAGGCCAGGTTTGAGGATGGACGATCTCACCTTCAAATCTGTCTATACCCTCCCAATCAGGGGTATAGCCTTTCGTGTGCTCATAATATCCTTGGCACATCCAAAGGAAATTGCCAGTAAAATTAACTGCATCCCCTGTATCTTTGCGAGTACCCTCAAGAGTCCATAGGTCATCTTCACTGGACCAACTTGCTGCAGTAACATGGTGATGATAACGAATATGTGGATCCAACTTTTGCTCTTCGATTACCTCACCCATATAGGAAAGAATTTCGTCAGCTGTTGCAATCGGTGGACCAACCCAAGGTTTAAATCTGTAGCCAAAGGTGTACATATCGCTATCAGAGCGGACGCCCGGGTAACGGTGTATCAACCATGTACCGCCAAAACTTTCCAATCCTTCCAGAATAACAAAGCTCAGTTCAGGACATTGTTCTCGCAGATGGTAAGCTGCACCTATCCCAGAGATTCCTGCACCCACAATTAATACATCAAAATGTTCACTATGTTGTGTTTCAGTCATAATAAAAACACTATTTGTTATTTATGATCATATCTATGATATAGATCAATGCTTCACTGATGATTTACAGATACTTTGACGAAATGTCTCCTTTTTAACTCGGAGTTGTTTTGAAGGAAAGCAAACTTTGATAGGAGTTGGTTCCAATTTTTAACCATAAGCTCCAACAGACTAAACATATGCAATCTTATCAACTGTTTATCAATTTATCTGAAGTAATAAACATCCAAATTGGAAGGCTAGGTATATTCAGAATTCCAAAAGGAATGTATGTATACACTGGTTCCGCAAGAAGAAATATGGATAAGAGAATTGCAAGACATTTGTCACGGAATAAGAATCTTCATTGGCATATAGATTATTTATTAGCAAATGAGCATGCCAAAATAATTAAAGTCATAAAATCAGAACTTGGAGAATGTAACTTAAATAAAAATATAAATGGCAAATCAATTATTAAAGGCTTTGGAAGTTCTGACTGCAAAGAAAGTTGTAAAAGTCATTTGAAATTGGTTGCCACCTGAGTTCTATCAAACATTCCTTAATTATTCAAAGCCCTATAAGGCAAACGCCTATAGGGTTTTACTTTATAATACTTCTGACTTTTAACTTTACATGAGGAACTATAGATGCCATTAGTGAAACCGCTTTCTCCAGACTCCAATCCAGAGGTCAGTAAATTAGCTGAATTTTTTAACGAAACTCTAGGGTTCTGTCCAAATTCCGTGTTAACGATGCAAATAAGACCTGAAATTGCACGTTCTTTTATAACTTTGAATATGGCTGTGATGGCGAACCACGGAAGAGTTACTTCCGCTTTTAAAAGAATCATTGCCTGGGTGAGCAGCAATGCAGCAGGGTGCAAGTACTGTCAGGCACATGCCATCAGAGCTGCAGAACGATACGGTGCGGAACAAGAACAACTTGATAATATTTGGGAATATAGAACCCATAAATCATTCAATGAGGCTGAAAGAGCTGCACTGGATTTTACGTTGGCTGCATCACAGATCCCTAATGCAGTTGATGAAGGTGTTCAACAGCGACTGCAAAAATATTGGGATGATGGAGAAATAGTCGAAATCTTGGCCGTTATATCTCTATTTGGCTATTTGAACCGATGGAACGACAGTATGGCAACAAGCATTGAAAGTGGAGCAATCCAATCCGCAGAAAAATATCTAGCCAAAAGTGGCTGGAATAAAGGCAAGCATATATAAAATATTACTTACTTAAATAAATAATAGAAAATAGGTTCTAACATTCATTATAATAAGTCACTTATTAAGCACGGAGTGGTAGTTCAGTTTGGTTAGAATGCCTGCCTGTCACGCAGGAGGTCGCGGGTTCGAGTCCCGTCCACTCCGCCAGACTTCTGAGAGCCTTTGTAATATAGAGTCGAGCTTTTGTCAGAGCCTAAGTGGTTACAAGATTGGGATCCTATTTATCCAGAACTAAATTTGAAAAGTAATTAGTGGAATATCATTGATTTTTTGTTAAATTTAATTTATGGGTGAAAAGAAAACTCTGGAAAAACTTAGTAATCTTGAAACAAGACTAAATGAACTTGAACAAAAAGTTTTAGGACTTACTCCAACAGATAAAAAGAAAGAGTATTATCAAAACTACAAAGAAGAGAGCACTCATATAGATTCTTCCAAATCTAAAGAAAGTGAGATACATCCTCCTAGGCCTGATAAAGAAATAACTAAGAGTTCATCAACTGTTACTAATATTTTAGGATGGGGTGGCGCAATAGCTATAATCCTAGCAGCATCTTATTTAGTTGGACTTGCAATAGACAATGGATGGTTAACACCTGAAAGGCAAATATTAGCTTCATTTATGTTAGGTCTTTCACTTATAGGTTCAGGTTTTTACCTGAAAAAATCTAATCCTAGTTATGCTGGCCTTTTGCCTGTGGCAGGAATAGTAGTTCTATTTATTAGTACTTATGCGGCACATTTTTATTACTCACTAATTGGCGTTTATTTAGCTGGTATTTCTATAAGCTTTACTTGTTTAGTTGCTTTATGGCTTTGTAAAGAATTTAAAAGTCATATGTACGCACTCTTATCTGTAATAGGTTCTTATTCAGCTCCCTTCTTATTACAAAACTTAGAAGCAGAAATAACAGACATTGCTATTTACTATACTTTTTGGAATATTTTATTTTGTTTTTTTGCTAATTGGCTGGGAAGCAGGAAGGTTTACCTATTTGCTCTTTACCTCAGCTTAATTGGTTTCGATATAACGAGAGTCCAACTAGATTCTGATCCTTGGCAAGTAGGGTTAATATTTCAGACTTGTCAGTTTATAATCTTTCTCTTTTGCACTGCCTACTTTTCTATAAAACATAAAGAGCCAATGGATAGAAATACTGCTTTGGCTCATGCTCCAGCATTGTTAATTTTTTATGTCTTACAATTCAGCCTCCTTAATGTGAATCTTGAGTCCTATGCTCCTTGGATATCACTCATTAGTGCACTAATAATCTTATTAGTGTTCTTATTGGCTAGAAATCTGCTTAAGCAAAATACTGAAGGATCTAGATGGCTAGTATCTTTTTACTTAGCTCTTGTATTAATCCATGCAGGTTATTTTCAGCTAGTTCCAATGCAATGGAAAATGTGGGTTCCTATATTAATGATATTGGCTCTTTTTCTTTATGGAAAATCAAGAGGAGGACTAAAAAAATCAGACCTTCCCTTATCTATTGCATTTGGTTCAGTCTTTGTACTAAATTATTTAAGAGTACTATTGCTTGACCCTCTCTCTGCAGGAATTGTTATTGGCGGATCTTTTCTAGCACTATCATATTCAGTAATACTATATGTAGCTTATTATTTAAATTCATATGTAGAAACAGATAAAAAAGATAGACATCATTCCAATCAATTATTCCTTATTTATGGTGCACATATAGCCGCTTTAGCTAGTGCTATTGATATGCTGGATGGCACCTTTGTTGTCTCGATAGTATGGGCATTGTTAGCAATAGCTTCCCTCCTAATAGGAATAAAAATTAAAGACAAGCTCCTAGGAAATTCGGCCTTATTAATTTTTGCTGTGTCTTCTGGAAAAGTCCTTCTTTATGATCTCTCTGATTCAGCTACCCTAATAAGAATTGGATGTCTGCTTGTATTAGGTACTGCCTTGTATTTAGGAGGATGGCTTTATAAAAAGATTGATGAGATAGAAACAACTTAATAAGAATGCTCTGAATAACTAAATAAGATAAAAATCTTCATATCTATAAAGCCTACAACCTCAGTCAAGCAATCACAAATTTGTTAATACTGGTGGTGGATGGTGTTTAAGAGATCTGGTCAAAGCAAATGATCCAACTCCACAATTACTCCATAATCTAAATTAATAAAAACTGTATAAAAGCATAGTAATCTAACTAAGAGGTAACAATGAAAGAGACAATAGTAGGCGCCTTGATTATCGGCGGTTTGATCGGAGGTGCAATTCTTTTAACCAATCCTAAAACCCATAACTCCTATCAACAGATAAATCCCGCCATGGATATGGTCTGGATGAGTGATGATGTGCACATGAACGACCAGGATGGCAACAAACATGTTGTCATTAAAAAAATCAAGAAATCAAAAGACGGAAACAAGGACATGGCCTTGTTAAGCGATGATTTACATCTGAAACACCAGGATGGCAACAAACATATCGTTATCAAAAAAATGAGAAAGCCACACGGGGAACATGTTTTTACAGAGAAATCTAATGGTAATTTCATTATTAAAATGGATTCTGAGAATCTTGAAGATATAGATATTGACTTGGATAAAATCTTAAATGAGATAACTGAAGGGGTATCCGATGAGCATGATGATCTTAATATCAATATTAGTGTTAAAGTCGATTCTGAAGGTGCAATTGAAAGCTTAGATGGATTAACTGATTCTATTATCAAATCTGTGAACCAAGCAATTGAAGGATTATCAGACAATATCGATATTCAAGTGTCTGTTAAATCTCCAGTATCTAAATCATCTGATGAAAATAAAGAAATCGTTGATTGATTTTTTGAGTTAACTCATAGTTTAATTGCTAAAAAAATGGAAGAGGTTATGGAAGAGATTGCTAAAAAAGACAATTATCCCATGAAAGATCGTTTAATCAGAGTTCTTTATGTGATTCTATTTATAATAATTTTCAGTGTATGTCGATTTGTTCTTGGTTGGATTATCCTTATCCAAATCTGCTTTGATCTGGTCGGTGGCAAACCCAACCACAGGTTGCAACAGTTTTCCTTAGAATTTAAAGACTATATAGCTGAAATTATCGCTTTTCTAACATATCAAACTGAGATAAAACCCTTTCCATTTTCAGATTGGCCGAGTAATTAAAAAAAATCGTGCAACCTTTTTTTAAAAATCTAGGTATATCTAGTTAATTCTCACATAACACTAAATAACCAGAATGTTACATCACTAAATAACCAGAATGTTACATCGATTCAACCTGTCATCTCCATTAATCAAGCTTGCCACCCTCATTACTGTTCTCTTTTCAATTCCATTAAGTGCCAAAATTACCATTGATGGTGTTTTGGATGAAACGGAATGGAAACAAGCACAGCGATTTGAGGATTTTCTTATAACTGCTCCTTTCAGCCTTAAAAAACCCAATCAATCAACAGTAGCTCTCCTGCTAACCAATGAAAAAGGCATCTTTGTGGCTTTTATAAACCAACAATCTATGGATAATCGATTTCGGCGTAAATCTGAACGTGATTCTCTGGAAAGTTCTGATCGAAATTATTTTGGAATAGATTTTGATGGAAAGGCCATTATGGGCTATACCTTCGCCATGTCTTTAGGCGGTAGTAAAATTGACTTAATCATTAGCAATGAAAATCAATTGGATACAGATTGGGATGGGGATTGGGAGGCGGCAACATCTGAGACCCAAACCCACTGGTACTCAGAAATCTTTCTCCCTTGGTCGGTGGTGCCTATGACTTACCAAGAGCAAAAAACAAGAACCATTGGCGTCGTTTTTTCTCGTGAAATTGTCAGCGAGGCGATGTTGGTTTCTTTTCCTGGAGTTTATTATCGCCGTGATAAATTTCTCTCCCTCTTTCATCCGGTCACAGTGGATCAGTATGAGTCGACAAAATTTGATGTTTTCCCTTATGCGGTGGGTTCCTACGATAATTTGCAAGATTCCTCTGAATACCAGGCAGGAATGGATCTGTTTTGGTCTCTGGGTAGTGGACAGGAATTAAATATTACAGTTAACCCAGATTTTGGTCAGGTGGAAAGTGATCAAGTTGTCATCAATTTTTCTCCTGTTGAAGTGCTTTTCTCGGATAAGAGGCCATTTTTTGCAGAAAACCAAGGCTTATTTAATATTTCCGAGAGTGCTTCCCATAGTAAAGATTATGTTCTCATGAATACCCGAAGAATTGGCAGTTCTCCCGACTATAATTGCGATGAATTCTCAGCTGCAAACGGTGGCTCTAATGAGGAAAAATTTAATTGTGAAAACCAACAAGTACTAGCAAACAGTGTTGATATTGCACTTAAGTACTACAAACAAGGAGAGAATACTAATATAGGAATTTTTACCGCTTTTGAGGGGGACGAAGCTTACAGCACTGGCAAGGAATTTTATGCTTTCAGAGGATTAAAAAAAATTAATCAGCAAAAAATTGGTTATCTGGGCACTTTTGTTAAACGTGATGCCATAGATCGTGAAGCCTCAACACACACCATAGACTATGAAAATCAGTTGACAGATAAGCTAACTTTTGAAGGAATATTGATGCATTCTAACACCACTGAAAAAAATGGTTATGGTATGCGATGGGGTATCAGGCATTCTCCCAATCAAAAATGGGAAAACAGGATCCAATATAAGTATTATGATGACGATTTTGATATTAACGATATGGGTTATATGAGTCGAAATAACATCAAAGGATTCAACGTCTTTTCGAAGTATTCACAAACTGAATTTTCAGAGGATTCAAACATTAATGGAAGAGTTTACTACCTCGGACTATCTTCGAAAGAAAATACTGATGATCTCAAGTTGGAAAGAAGTCTGAGGGCTGGAATCAGTCAAAGATCTAAGGACTCCTCTGGTATTGAATTACATTTCAATCACAAATCATCTGGTAGAGACGACCTCATCACACGAGGAAATCCTGAAGCTCCTTTTATGAGAGTGGATAGTTCATTAAATTATCAATTAAATTATGGAAGTAAGGAATATAAGAAATGGAACTATTTCGCCTTTATGGAAGGACAAAAAACTAAAGTAAGTTCTTTCAATTTCAGTACAAAAATCAAGGCTGTAGGTTTTAATTTCCATCCAACCGATGAAATCAATATAAATATCATGGCCGGAAAAGGCCATGCCAAGAATTGGGTAAATTGGATTGGATCAAATGTGATTGGAACGTACCCATTGGATTATTTCACCATCCGAGCTAACGCTTCTTGGTTTCCAAAAGAAAAACATGAACTAAGAGTAAAGTTTCAAACTGTAGTCATGCAGGCAGAAACAGGGCTTGAGAGGCTGCTAGATGGTCATGGAAATGTAAATCCTACACAACAAAGTACTAATGGTTTTGATCTTGGACAATTGTCATTTCAGATAAGGTACAAATATGAGATTGGTCCCTTATCCAATGTCTATGCTGTTTATACTCGAGGCGGTAGACATTACGAAGATGATGATGTGAGTGTCAGTGAGATAATTAGTGGAACCTGGAACAACCCGAAAGAAGACAGATTTACATTAAAGTTAAGAATTAAATTTTAAATGCCTTCTTAACATTCTCGAAAAGAAACATTCAAGAATCCAAAAATTGTTGAGTCGAGGTGTTTAGGAAATTGATTATGTTAAGCGGGCTTGCTGTTTGATGAATTAATTATCACTGCAATTAAGAAGCCTGTTAAAAGGGAAATTGGAAAAGCTAAGAACATTGATAATCCAATACCTTTCAAAATGTAAACACAAAAGAAGGCACAAATAATCCCAAATAATTCATAGTTACTTTTCAATAAATTGCTCACAGGACCAATTATAGTCTTATTAATAGTTTTTTAAAAGGCTTTAAATTTTTTAAACACCTGTAATTGGAGTTGACATACCTAAATCCTACCGCGCCATCACTGCATATACAAATCAGCAGCTGTCAACTGCTGTTAACAATCTTATTAAAAACAGCTGAAGCTGAGAAAGCTATCATCATCAAACCAAAAATAGATTCAACGGTGACGATAATTTTTAGCATTCCTGATGGAACGATGTCTCCCATTCCCAACGTTGTATAAACATTTGCTGAAAAATATGTCAGGTTAATTAATGAATAATTTGAGCCATCAACAAATATCAACTCAGAACCAAAAAATTTAATAAAAACAAAATATAAAAATGCAAACAGAAAGACTTGTAACAAATGTGAAAAAAACAATGTAGAAAAAGAAAAATATAAGTTTTTACTTTCGACTGTTTTGATAATTTTTGAGTGCAAGGCAATCGAAAGAAAAAGGATTAACGAAATTAAAAAAATCATTAAAATAAACATTAATCTCTCAAGATTTTTTTAGCTTCTTCATCAAGGTTTTCATAATAATATTTCCTATAAATTATGTCACCTTAAGGTGACATATTTCTAACGTAACCCTAGGGTTACTCATTGGCAAGAGTTTTTACACAAAATATACCGCTTCTAGAGAAGTGCTGTAGCAAACGAACTGTATTTTATGTGTTCTTGTATGTTTTGGAGTGTTTTTTGTGTTGTAGGGTTGCTGAGGAGTTGTGAGAACTTGTTCTGGCTTACTTTTTCTAGCCCTGTCAAGAAATCAAAAATTATTAATGGTGGTGGATGGTTTTAATGCCCGCCGTTAGTGATCCTTTGTTATGATTATTGTTATGTTAGAAACAGCAGCAAAAATGATGGTGCTGATTCAGTTAAGAATTGAAAAATCTTAAGCTCACTGCTGCCTTTCTTGGAACATTTAATTGATCTAATGGGTGAGGCAAGCTAGATGCCTCACTTAACTTCTCTGGTTCTCTAGCAAATGACATCTCTATTGCCCTCGGGTTGCCCTGATTATCAACCCTGTTATTGTTTGGATGTACATGAACTAATTTAAGCTCAAAATCATTTATGAACTTCTTTATTTCACCTATGTGATCAGAAATTTTGTGAAACTCTATAACCATTCCAGATAAAAGATCTGAATGTAATTTTATTTCATCGAGGATTCGATACTCATAGCCTTCTATATCAATTTTTAAAAAAATAGGTTTTTTATTAATCCGCTCTATTGTTTTTTTCAAATTAGTACAGTTCTCTTCTTCAGTACCAATTTGTTCATAAAAAAGCACCGCTTTATCTCTAAAAAAATGTAAAAAATTTGTGTATGTTGTAACTGCGGTATAAGGCGCATAGAATCGACCAATTAAAACACTTAAAAACCTTTTAATAAAAAACTTTATCCAGAATAATCCTCTTATTGAGTGATCATAAGCATGTATCTTAATGTCTTTATGAGCAATAAAATCTTCTTCAAAACTCCAATTTTTTCCAATGCCCATGGAAATAAGGGCTTCAGTTTGTTCTATGGATTTTAACTCTACAAGGTAACCACCGTCATGATCGCCTCCGATTCTCAAGAGATTGTATTCACCTTGAGGTTTAAAATTTGTTGGCAGCATCTACTTTTTAATTGTCTTTTTAAATACTTCACCTACATCCGCATGGTTCATAGGAGGAAGGTTCTATTAATCTTCTGCTATAACAGCTTTAACGTTAACTTCTACTAATAATCCCGGATAAGCTAAGTCTGAAACTCCTATTACCATAGATGTTGGTTTATGGCCTAGAGGAAAGAAATTTCTTACATCTGCATAGACAGGATTCGTATCAAAATCAATGTCTTGTAAATCTACTATATAGATTTGAATATCAACAACATCTTTAGGTGAAGCTCCAGCTGCTGCCAATGCTATCCTAATATTCTCGAAGGTTAAATCTGATTGTTCTTCAAGGCTTTCAGGGAACGTATCATCTTCATAAATGCCGGCCTTACCGCCTAAATGAATTGTTTTATACTTCCCCTTGATGGTTACAACTTGCGAGTAACCAGTTGGTTGTGAAAGTCCTTGAGGATTATAACGCTCGATTTCAAGAATTTCTTCTGTATTGGTAGTGCTTGGTTCTGATTGAGTTGGTGGTGCAACAAAGGCTATTAAAGAGATAATACTGACTGGAATTACTATTGATAGAACGATAACCCAAAAAGGTTTTTTCATTTCATTACTATGAATAATTTTTGTTTTTTCCATAAAATTCTTAACCAGTTTTTAGCTTTCTATATAACATTGCTATTCCATATATAAACCAAACTACAACAAATCCCCACCATAAAGCAAATGTAAATCCAAGTGTTTCCATAAAGAAATCCATCCCCAAATTAACAAACTAGCAGTCTCAGTCAACTGCTTCGGAAAAGTCTTCTTCATAGCTTATTAAGACCTTTCATGTACACCACGAAAAAATACTTACTGCGTTGAATCTAAATGATAATCGTTATCATATAGATACCTATTAAGTGTTATTGCTCTGGGTGTATGAAACTTTGTAAACTTGAAACTCTTTAAAGCTTGGGTATTTTTTTTACCCACTCGTACTTTCGTTCCATGCCAGAACCATCTGAGTAATATGCTTGACCAAACGGAACCTTATCACCTTTATGACCAACAATTTGATCCATCATGTGTGCATCGCATCCAGCTATATCAAGATTGGTTTCTGCGTGTCTCCTTAATGAGTGGAAAGCTAACTTCCTTCCAATGAAGCCACACTTATTCTTAATCCTACCAAAGTGCTTTCCATAAGCATGGTGTGTGGATCTTGGAAAACCTTTAAAGTCTTCAAGTAGTGTCTCTAGTTCAGGATGTATAGGGCATTCTCGAGTGATTGCTTCAGTCTTTCCATCAAATTCTTCTTTAAATGCGATATATGGAATACCTGATTCTTTCTTCTTTCTAATATCTTCAGGCTTTACACCATAAGCTTCGTTTAATCTTGAGCCTGTGTACCATCCAATATAAACAGGTAAGACATCTAGAAATCCATGTGTTCCTTCTTCTAATGCTTTCATTACTTTATAAAGATCTTGGAGATCCCAAAGATCATAAGCAGATTGTCTGCCTCGTTTCTTTTTGCTGACCTTCTTAGTGATTCTATGACCACGAAAAGGATTAGCTTTCTCAAGGTTTTCAACATCTCTGGCATATTCCCAAACACTTCCAAGATTAGAAAGCATATTGCTTACAGTTGCATCCGCATACAGTTCCTTACCATCCGCTTCAGCCTTGCAATGTTTGATGAAGTCTCTGACTGTCAATCGATCTATTCGATAGACGAGCATATCCTTTTGTCCAACATAGGAGAGGAATACACGGATGGAGTTTTCATACTTACCTCTAGTCTTTTTTGGTAGATCTGATAATTCCTCGAGATGTTTCTCAAGTGCTGCACTGAGTTTGAGTCTATACTTCTCAGGAGGTTGGAAGTTTGGATCTTTTCCTGCAAGTGAGGCGATAACCCTGTATTGAATGTCATCCTTTTCACTTATATCTAATGGCATTCCACTAGCGATCTTCTCTTCATGTGGTAAATCTTCCCACTGAGGATGTCCAAGATGTGCGTATGTAAAAGTAAGGTCATCATCTAGTGAGTTTAATTCGTGTTCAAGCCTGTTCTTATCCATATGCTTATATTTATCCATTACATCCTGATAAGACGGATTAACTGCTTCAGCATCTTCGAGTTTCTTTAGATAGGCTAGGTGAGAGTGTCTTAGTGATCGTGCTTCTTTGAGACTGTCAGTGCCTAGCGAGACATTATAAATGTTAGATTTGATACCTAATAGACCTGCAACTGCATCAGATACACGCTTCTGAAAAATGTAGATCCCACTTTTCTTGTCTTGCTTTAAGTATTTAGTGTCTTTTGACATATCTTTTTTTATAATGGCTCAACTTATTTCTAGTCATTAATTACTAATTAATTCAATTTAACAGTAAATGTAGTAGAAATGTAGTAGAAGATGTAGGTAGGAGAGGTATTATCTATAGGCTTTATAGCTTTAAGCACTATAGAAATAGGGTTGGAAAGAGTTTCCCGTCCACTCCGCCAGACTTTTAAATGGATCTTAGTAATTTATAAAATAATACGAAGGGTTAGTTATGGCTGAGGCAGTAATAGTAGATAGCGTAAGAACCGGATTATCGAAATCGTTTAGAGGCGGTTTTAATCAAACGCGTGCTGATGATATGACAGCACACATTATAGATGCATTAATGGATAGAAATCCAAGTGTCGATCTTGAGACGGTAGAAGATGTGATATTGGGCTGTGGATATCCGGAAGGACCTCAAGGTAATAATATAGCTAGGACTTCAGCTGTTTTATCTAAGCTGCCTATTAAAACTGGGGGCACAACGGTTAATCGTTATTGTTCATCTGGCTTACAAACCATTGCTATGGCAGCGACTCAAATACAGAGCGGTTTTGCTGATTGCATAATTGCTGGTGGAGTTGAGTCGATCAGTACCACTCAAGGGCATATTAATGAATACATGTTTGAAAATGAGAAAATTGTAGAGACCGTGCCCGGCGTATATCATGCCATGGGCACCACTGCTGAGACTGTTGCAAAACGATACAATGTGACTAGAGAATCACAAGATAAATACGCTCTATCGAGCCAACAAAGATGTGCTGAAGCTCAAAATCAAGGTTTATATGATGATGAGATTATCCCCATGAAAACTCTGATGATGGTTAAAGATAAAGAAACCGGTGAAATTTCTGAAGTTGAAACCGTAGTGGACAAAGATAATTGTAACCGTCCGCAAACCACCCTAGAAGGTTTAGCTAGTCTCAACCCAGTGTTTGATCCTGAAAATGGTTCAGTCACTGCAGGAAATGCCTCACAACTGTCTGATGGTGCTTCGGTGACCATGGTGATGAATGCAGATAAGGCTAGTGAGTTAGGATTAGAACCCCTTGCTTATTTTAGGGGTTTTACAACGGTCGGATGTGAACCCGATGAAATGGGTATCGGCCCAATTTATGCTATTCCTAAACTGTTAAAAGCAGCCGGCTTAGAGATTGATGATATTGATCAATGGGAGCTTAATGAGGCTTTTGCTTCCCAAGTTGTTTATATTAGAGATCATCTCAATCTGCCAACAGAACAACTCAATTTAAATGGCGGCTCAATAGCCATAGGCCACCCATTCGGAATGACCGGATCAAGGCAAGTGGGCCATTTAACTCGGGAACTTAAACGAAAACATCTCAAATACGGCGTGGTCACAATGTGTGTTGGCGGTGGTATGGGTGCTGCCGGCTTATTTGAATCCATCTAAGGTTGATTTATGTTAGAAGCAATTAGAGAACGATTTACGGGATGGATAGCCATATTGGTTATCGGTCTTATTGCACTGACTCTGGTAATTAGTTTTGGAAATATGGATCAAACACCTCTTGAAGATGATGTAGTGATCACGGTGAATGACACTGAAATTACTCTCTTTGAATATCGAGAAGAATATTCAAATAAACTTGTGGAGTTACAGCAAGTATTTGGTGATGAGGTCCCAGAGATCCTTGATCAAACCATTAAGGAATCAGCCACTGAGGACCTGATCTTAAGAGCCTTGCTATTGGATTACATGAGCAAGAACGGTTATCGAGTTAGTCCCGAATATGTTGTCGAGTTGATCACAAACAATCCAGGTCTTCAGGTTGGTGGTATTTTTGATAGACAAAATTATGAAGCGATATTAGCCAGCCAAGGTGTTTCAGTTGAGCAATTTGAATCCGACATAAGATTACAACTTCAGATTAACCAACTTAGAAGAGGCTTTATTGATAGTTCATTTATTACTCCTAATGAATTTAGACAATTTATTGAGTTACAGATGCAAAAACGAATTGGTCAATTGCTGACTATAAACTCTGCAGATTTTATTGACGAGGTTGCAATCAATGCTGACCAAATTCAATTGTATTTCGATAACAACCAAGACTTGTTTCAAACTGATGAAGAGGTCGATGTAGAATACTTAAGCCTCAGTCTCGATGATGTCGCTGCTACAGTGGAGTACACGGAGGATGATCTAAGAGGTTATTACGAAGAAAATCTTTCGCGGTTCATCACCAATGAAGAACGAAAATCACGACATATCTTAATTGCCATTGATGAGGACACCACTGAAGAGGAGGCCTTGGAGACAATTTTAAATGTTCAAGAACGCTTGATATCAGAAAGTTTTGAGGCGGTTGCAAAAGAGTTCTCAGATGACCCGGGTTCCGCAGAGCTGGGTGGTGACCTAGGGTGGGCAGAGCCAGGATTATTTGTTCCTGAGTTCGATAAAGTACTCTTCTCTCTAGAGGTTAATGAATTATCAGACCCAGTCAAAACAGAATTTGGTTACCATCTAATTAGATTGGATGAGTTAAAAGAAGGTCAGCAACAAGCTTATCAGGATATTCAGTTAGAGCTTGATAATGAATACTCAAAGTTGCTTGCTGAAGACAAGTTATTTGGATTAGCTGATCAACTTGCAGATCTCACTTTACAAGCATTTAATGAGTTAAATTCAGTGGCTGATACGCTTGGATTATCCTTGAGTCGTATAGATGGAGTGTCACGGAATGGAGCCACTTTTTTTAATCAAGACCCAGAGATTGTCAGTATTTTATTCAGTCAAAATTCCATCGAAACAGGTGAGAACACACCACTTTTTGAACTTGATGACAGTATTTTTGTAGCCAGAGTTATTGGTCATCGAATTCCAACCACTAGAGATTTCTCTGATGTTGAATCAGGAATCAAAGATTATTTGGCTTCTCAAGAGGCTATAAGTTTGGCTAACAATTACGCTGAACTAATTAAACCTCAGTTCAGTGATAAGGTCTCCTTGATGGATAATGCCGATGAATTAAATATTGAGGCAAGTGAGTTTGATGTCTCTCGAGGCGACACAGAACTATCCAGAGGATTAATTGAAATGATTTTTAATTCTTCTAACAAGGACCTGGCAGAGGGCAACATCCAAACTTATATAGAAGGAGATAAAGTTTTTCTTATTCGTGTAAGTAGTTATGAGGATGGGAGATTAGAATTATTCAATGATGAAGAAAGAAATTCAGCAAAACTTGAACTCTCTGAACAAATTGGTTCAAGAGAATTGAATGCGTTTGCAGAGCATTTAAGGAAAAATGCTGAAGTATCAATAGACCCTGGATTGTATAGTGGTTTATTCGATCTGTAGTCAGATCAACTATTTCATATCAAACGTCATCCCTAAATTTCTATAACCTCCATCAACATAGATGGTCTCACCTGTGATCCCTGAGGCTAGGTCTGAAGAGAGAAATGCTGCAGTATTACCAACATCTTCAATGGTGACATTACGACGAATTGAAGTCTTAGAGGCCACGTGTTTAAGTAGACCTCTAAATCCACTAACCCCGGCAGCAGCAAGGGTTTTAATCGGGCCAGCTGAAATCGCATTGACGCGGATACCTTGAGGGCCTAAATCAGCAGCTAGAAATCTTACCGTTGACTCGAGGCTGGCTTTTGCGGGACCCATGACATTGTAGTTAGGCACAGATTTGACTGAACCTAAATAGGTCATGGTCAACAATGAAGCATTGTCACTGAGCATAGGTTTGGCTTCTCTTGCCATTGAAGCAAAACTATAGCTACTGATTTCATGTGCCATTTTAAACCCCTCTCTTGTGACTGATTCAACAAAGGAACCTTTTAATTCCTCCATGGGAGCAAAAGCAATGGAGTGAATCATGATGTCAAATGTTTCCCAGTTCTGTTTAAGTTCAGCAAAAGCGTCAGTAATATTTTGATCATTGGAAACGTCTAAAGGTATGCAGATGGATGAATTCAATTGTGCAGCTATTTTTTCTACTCTTGGTTTTAATTTTTCAGTTTGGTAAGTGAAGGCCAGTTCTGCTCCTTCCCGATGTAAACACTGAGCCACACCAAATGCAATTGAGCGGTTACTGGCAACCCCACTGATTAAAGCTTTTTTACCGTCTAAGAATCCCATTTTTTTTGCCCTTTAAATATAAAAAATAAGTCTAGAAGAATATTTATGATTCATCCTGATACATTTTACATTAAAATAAAATAACCTTTAAATTATTCTGGATAAGACCATGAAGCAGGTTGAGATATACACAGATGGAGCATGCAGAGGCAACCCTGGTCCTGGTGGTTGGGGTGTCTTATTAAGGAGCAACAGCCATGAAAAAGAGCTTTGCGGAGGAGCGTTGGAAACGACCAATAATCAAATGGAATTACTGGCGGCTATTAAGGCACTTGAAAGCTTAAAAGAACCTTGCCAGGTTGAGTTATTCACAGACTCAAATTATGTAAAAAAAGGCATCACTGAATGGATCATTAATTGGAAAAAAAATGGTTTTAAAAACTCAAAAAAGAAGCCTGTTGTTAACGCCGAACTTTGGATGAGACTCGATACTATAGCAAGCCAGCATAAAGTTAATTGGCAATGGGTTAAAGGTCATGCTGGTCATATAGACAATGAAAGAGCAGACGAGCTAGCCAATAAAGGCTTGGATATCAAACTAAATCAATCATGAGACAGGTTATTCTAGATACTGAAACCACAGGCATTTCTGTTGAATCTGGCCATCGGGTTATAGAAATAGGAATGGTCGAAATTATCGATAGAAGGATAACTGGAAATGATTTTCAAGCATATCTTAACCCAGAAAGAAAAATTGATCCTGCAACAATACCTATCCATGGTTTAACCGATGAATTTATAGCAGATAAACCTTTTTTTAAGGATATTGCTACCGAATTCTTATCCTTTATCGATGATTCTGAAGTGATTATGCATAACGCTCCGTTTGATAGCTCCTTTATTAATAATGAGTTTGCCTTAACTGGTATTGATCAGCGTCTAGAAGATATTTGTCAGATCACAGACTCTCTTACTCTGGCAAGAAAAAAGCACCCAGGACAACGGAACAGTTTGGATGCGCTTTGCTCAAGATATGAGGTCAATGCTTCATCCAGAGAACTTCATGGCGCCCTTATAGACGCTAAATTATTAGCCAATGTGTATTTATTAATGACGGGTGGGCAGGTTGGTTTTTTTAGTGCTAGCAATCAGAAAGAACAAAATAATGATGTAAAAAGTGATTTTGACTTTAGTAAAAGAAAAAAAATCGTTGTCGATCTTGATGAATCTGAAATTAAGACTCATCAAGATTACCTAAAAAAGCTCTCAAAAGTTTCAAAAAAAGACCTTAATTGGTAACTTTTAAGATAAATTTATATTAAAATCTAAACTTTAATTTTTCATTAAAATCTTATCTGGAGTAAGAATTATGCAAGCAGAAATTGCACAATGTACGGTCGAAGCGATACCAACAGCAATGAATCAAGGCATGCTCATTTCTGGAATTATCTTGGCGCTAAGTTTTATAGGTATCTTTACCGAAACGCTCCATGGTTTTCATAGGGTTAAAGTTGCTATGCTCGGAGCTGGAGTGATGGTAGTTGTTGGGCAAATTTATGGATTCTATACACCCGATTGTGCCTTCCAGGCAGTCGATTGGAATGTGGTTTTCCTCTTAGCCGCAATGATGGCTATAGTTGCAATCATGATCAAAACAGGAGGTTTTGAAGTGCTTGCCTATGAAATTGGACGTTTTGCTAAAGGTCGACAATTCTTGATGTTGGCTATGATTGGAACTGCTGTAACTGTTATTTCTCTTCTGCTTGATAATGTAACGACCGTTGTCATCTTTGGACCGCTGATTGTTCTTATTTGCCAGAAAATGAAGGTAACACCGATACCGTACTTGATGGCAGCCGCACTTTTATCTGACACCGGCGGGGTCGCCACCTTAGTAGGTGATCCGCCAAATTTAATGATTGGATCTGCAAAAGACATCGCATTTATGCCATTTTTGGAAAAAATGGGACCCATTGTCTTTGTCGCTTGGATCGCTACTCTATTCTTCATGAGAGTTCTGTTCAAAAAAGAATTGGATATGACGGCAGAAGGTACATTTTCTGAAACACTCGACTATAAGGATAAAGGTCTTTGGAATAAGTCATTAATTGTTTTGGGATTAATGGTGGTGCTCTTTGTCATTCATAATATTATCCACTGGGATCCCTGGATGGTGGCAGGTGCTGGCTTGATTTCCTTAGCGATGTTGCAGAAGCATCTAGAGCTTGAAGATATTATGCATGATGTGGAGATACCATTGCTTATGTTTTTCATTGCTCTTTTCATGATTGTAGGTGGTGTTGAGGGAAGTGGTTTCCTTGAGTACTTAGGCACTTTTATCATCCCGTTTGTAAAAGAAGATTTCTTGCTTGCTTGCATTATCTTGATGTGGGTAGCCGCTATCATGTCAGCTGCGATTGATAATATACCGTTCACAGCCGCCATGATTCCGATCATCATGTCTCTTGAGGCTCAAGGGGTAAATGCCGCTGCGCTATGGTGGTGTTTAGCACTTGGTGTTGGCATGGGTGGCAATGGAACCCATATCGGTTCAACAGCCAATGTTTTCATCGTTACTGTATCTGAGAGATTAGCTAGAGACACTGGAGATCCAAGCGTGGCAATAACACCATTAATGTGGGCTAAAAAAGGCCTTCCAGTTATGCTACTGACATTGGTGATTTGCACTATTGTGATGTATTTATTTTTCCCATACTATTCTCAACCTCTCTAAAAATGACCTCAGAGATATCCTGCTTTAAAGCCTATGATGTAAGGGGTAGGATACCTTCTGAGTTGAACCAAGAAGTTGCTTTTAAAATAGGAGCCGGAGTTGCTGCTCACTTTTCTGCAAAATCAGTAGTTGTTGGTTATGATGTTAGACCTTCCTCATTAGATATTTTAGATGCTCTAGCAAAGGGTATTGCAAGCCATGACTCAGAGGTTATTTCTATTGGATTGTGTGGCACTGAAGAGATTTATTTCGCAACTAACTATTTAGACTCAGATGCTGGTGTTATGATCACAGCAAGTCATAATCCAGCAGATTATAACGGTCTTAAAATTGTCGGTGCAGGTGCGAAACCTGTGAGCATGGACAGTGGTTTAGGTGAGATAAAATCCATTGCTGAATCAGCCTCCTATGATGATTCAATTAATTTAAAGCTGAAAGAAATCAATATTAGAGATCAGTATTTAGATAAAATTTTATCTTTTGTGAACACAGAAAACATAAAACCATTGCATATTGTGACTAACGCAGGCAATGGTTGTGCAGGTCCAGTAATCGATGTTTTAGAGTCTCGATTGCCTGTTACCTTTACAAAAATACAAAATGAGCCTGATGGATTATTTCCAAATGGTATTCCAAATCCTCTTTTAGTCGAGAATAGACAAGTAACCTCTAGTGCTGTCATCGAGCATAAAGCAGATTTAGGCATTGCTTGGGATGGAGATTTCGATCGTTGTTTTTTCTTTGATGCAAATGGACTGTTTATTGAAAATTATTATTTAATCGGCCTTTTAAGTGAACAATTGCTGAAAGCTAATCCAAATGATCATATCGTTCATGACCCTCGATTAGTGTGGAACACAATCGAAGAAGTAATCAGAGCAAACGGTACCCCTAAACAATCAAAAGCAGGACACTCTTTTATCAAAGAAATAATGCGAGCAAACAGGGCAGTTTATGGTGGAGAGATGAGCGGTCATCATTATTTTAGAGATTTTTATTACAGCGATAGCGGTATGATCCCGTGGTTGCTACTATTAGAGAAAATTTCTCATTCTGGTCAGACTCTAACTGACTTAGTCAGTGAACGCATAGAACGCTTCCCAGTGAGTGGAGAAATTAATACAGAAGTAAAGAGTCCAAAAGTGCTCTTAGAAAAAATTAAGGAGCATTATTTACCGTTTGACCCAATTATTGATGACATCGACGGGTACAGTTTTGAATTTTCTGATTGGCGATTCAATTTAAGGATGTCCAATACTGAACCACTGGTTAGGCTAAACGTTGAGTCAAGAGGGAACAAACCACTCATGCAGAAGAAAACAGAAGAGATTCTAAAGCTAATTAATCGTCTAAATTAACTAAAACTCTATACACAATTTTAACAATAGACATTGAGCTCTATAAAACGTAAGATTATATGTATATTATTTTTAGTTATATTGATAATGAAAC
>CAYVTR010000021.1:0-29649 GCA_964454905.1 uncultured Woeseia sp.
CACAGGGTTTTGTATATACAAATAAGCCACATAGAGAGATAACAATATGATAAAAATTAGAAATAGCTTAGTTAATATTTTTAGAATTTTCATTTAGTAAGGATATGCTGTATTAAAACTAAATTCATTGCGTATAAGTATGTCATAATATTTTTTCTCTTATGAAAAAAGTGTTTATAGTTTTTACTCTTATAATTAGTGTGTCGTTGATCACCAATGCTCACTCACAAAACAATAGCAGAACTGATGCAGAACCAGATTATTGGACGAATCTCTTTTCTTCGACTATCAGGTACACTGTCCAAATAGAACCCAATGCTTTTGATATCGATGTTTTCTTTGATCGGGATGGAGAATTACAATCCAATACTGAATACAAAGGTAAATGGTGGGTGGAAGGGACTGAGGGCAGTCAAATGTTTTGTTATATAATGAGCTCCACAATCCGAGAACCTGGTCAACTTAGCGAATGTTTTCCTCTGATCTTGATGAACAACCCAAGAATTGGTGCTAAATGGCCTGCGGCTTTCAAGGAAGGAATAATGTATGAAGCCGTGGTGGTAGAAGGCCGTCCTTAATAAAGAATAATTAAATCTTATATCAATATCACATATAACATTTTGTTATAATGATCCTTATTTTTATAATTGATCATTATGACTCTGACCCAGTTTAAATATTTGCTTCTAGTCGTTGAGAACAAACTCAACATTAGCAAAACTGCTGAAGCATCTGGATTCAGCCAGCCAGGAATCAGTAAGCAAATCAGTTTACTTGAGGATGAATTAGGCGCTCTTATTTTTGCTAGAAAAGGCAAGAAAATAGTTAATTTGACTCCTTTTGGTGAAGAAGTTGTTTGGTATGCAAAAAAGATTTTACAAGATATTGATAATATCAAATTATTGAGTAACCAAATCTCTGAAATTGATGAAGGCGTTTTGTCTCTTGCTGCTACCAGTGCTCAGGCTCGATATATACTTCCTGAAATTATCAAAGTCTTCAAAGAGGATTTTCCTAAGGTTAAATTAGAATTAAAACTAGGGTCTTCTGAACAAATCAGAGAAATGGTTTTAGCTAATGAGGTTGATTTAGCAATAGCCACTGATCTTGAAGGTTTAACCAAGGAATTGGTTTTACTACCAGCTTACAATTGGTTCAACGCTATTATTGCACCACTGGATCACCCAATAAAAAAAGACATAAAGAAGCTTACTATTCGTCGTTTAGCTAAGGAGCCTTTGGTTACTTATGCATTTAGCGTTGGCCCTGACACGAGTTTTTCTGATACTTTTGATAAACATAAATTGGTTCCTAACATTGTCTTTGCAGCTCGTGATGCTGATATCATAAAAACTTATGTGAAGATGGGTATGGGCATTGGTGTTATCTCAGGTATGGCTTATGAATGTGATGACCATGAGGATTTTCTAGCAGTTAGTGGAGAGAATATTTTCCCAAAATGCACGACCTATTTTGGTTTCAGAAGAGGGATGATATTGAGTCGTTTTGCAATTGGCTTTATCAACTTATTTGCTGAACATCTAACACCAAACCTTATAATGAAAGCTGCCGACACTAAGATCCAGGAAGAGGTTGATAAGTTATTTAAAAAAATAACCTTACCAGTCAAGGGCGGTTGCGACCAGATTAAATAAAGAAGTAATTAAATTTTGACCAATAATACAACTTATATAGCCATAGTGAGCATGCTGTTTGCAGTCTTTCTAATGGTTGTTCTCGATGTGGTGGCTAAAGTGTTGTTGGCGACTTACTCGGTTATGCAAGTTACTTTCTTAAGAGCATCTTTTGCCTTAGTGATTGTAGGCATCGCTAACTATTTAGCTAATGGTAAGAATGCCTTTCGCACTGAAGTTAAACCATGGCATCTTCTGAGAACAATTCTGATGAGTATTTCAACAGTGACATTTTTTGCTGCTTTAGCACTGATACCTTTGGTGAATGTGATGGTTATTGTATTTATAGCACCAATATTAATAACGGCTCTCTCAGGTCCCTTATTAGGGGAGCAAGTAGGGATTTTTAGATGGTTTGCAGTGGCCTTAGGCTTTATTGGAATGTTAATTATTTTAAAACCCACAAAGGGGTTTATTGACTACGGCACCATATATGCAATTATTGGCGTCGTTAGTTACGCCCTAATTGCTCTAACCTCAAGAAAGTTATCCAACAAAGACAGTGCTTACAATCTGACGTTCTATATGTTTTTTGGGCCAGCAATTGTTGGCGGTCTTGGGGGGTTAAACACTTGGATAACACCAAATTCATGGGATTGGGGCCTGTTTGTTATAACTGGATTAGTGGGTGGAGCTGCAATTATTTTCTTTAATCTAGCCTATCAAAAAGCGGAAGCGTCAGTGCTGACGTCCTTTGAATACACAGGATTGATTTGGGCTTCATTAGCTGGTTATTTGATATTTAATGAATCTGTGGATCCCAATGTTTGGGTGGGTGCCATGATCATTATTTTTGGAGGTCTGATCATAGTGTATCGAGAACGAAATGACAAAAAATCTATCAAGAATTATATTCCTTAAAAGGATATAATCTCATTATCATTTATCGTCAAAAATATTTATCAGAGTTAAGCAAATATGGATCAAAAAAATAAAAATAAAGCACTAGATTCAGCCCTTAGTCAGATCGAGAAACAATTTGGAAAAGGGTCTTTGATGAAATTGGGAGCAGATAGTGTCGATCATTCAATCGAAGCCATTTCAACCGGATCAATCGGTCTTGATGCTGCTCTTGGCATTGGTGGATTACCCAAAGGCAGAGTTATTGAAATTTATGGACCTGAGTCATCCGGTAAAACAACACTGGCATTGCAAGTGGTTGCAGAATGCCAGAAAACTGGCGGTACGGCTGCATTTATAGATGCTGAACATGCTTTGGATCCAATTTATGCAGAGAAAATTGGAGTCAATACGGATGATTTTTATGTCTCACAACCAGACACCGGTGAACAAGCGCTTGAAATAACAGACATGTTAGTGGCCTCAGGAGCTATCGATATGATTGTCATCGATTCAGTTGCAGCGCTAACACCCAAAGCTGAAATAGAAGGAGAGATGGGCGCTTCCCATGTAGGTCTACAAGCAAGGTTAATGTCACAAGCCCTTAGAAAATTAACTGCAAACATTAAAAAATCAAACACGATGGTTATTTTTATTAATCAAATACGGATGAAAATAGGCGTGATGTTTGGAAGCCCAGAAACCACTACAGGCGGTAATGCACTTAAATTTTATTCCTCAGTCAGATTGGATATAAGACGGATAGGTGCCATAAAAAAAGGCGATGAAATTGTGGGCAACCAAACTCGTGTAAAAGTGGTTAAAAATAAAGTCTCGCCGCCATTCCGATTAGCTGAATTTGAAATCTTATACGGTCACGGTATTTCAACAGAAGGAGAATTGATCGATATTGGTGTTGAAAACAACCTCATTGAGAAATCAGGTTCTTGGTATAGCTACAACGAAGAGAGAATAGGACAGGGAAAAGAGAATGTAAGGATATTTCTTTTGGATAACCCAGAAATAGCCAGCGATATCAAACAAAAGATTCTCGAAATTACGCTACCGTCTGTAGCTAAGAAAAATTCCAAGAATGGAAAATAATTAATTCTAGGTCTCAGTAACTTTGAGCGACGCACCCTCTGAAAATACATTGATTAGAAAAAAAGCGATGGATTATTTATCCAGAAGGGAGCATTCACGTTATGAACTTTACCAAAAACTGTCAAAACATAATTTTGAGCGAGTGCTGATCAATGAACAACTAGAGAAACTGGCAAATGAGAACTTACTTAGTGACCAGCGATATGTGGAAGCGTTTGTCGACTCAAGAAAGAGAAACGGCAAAGGACCTGTAAAAATTAGCGCTGAATTATTGGAGCGAAGGGTTGATGAGCAATTGATTTATAATTCTATTAATGAAGTGGATGATGACGAGTGGTTAGGAATTGCTAAAACTGTTTTAGAGAAAAAGTTGGGGAAAAATCAACAACTTGATTATGATAATCAGTTGAAATTGATGAAGTTTCTAAGTAATCGGGGCTTTACTATGGATCAAATAAAAACAACCGTAGAGCGCTTCAAGAAAGAATGAGGAGATGACTTGCAATGAAAACTAATGAGATTAGGGAGTTATTCATTAGCTATTTTGAGTCTAAAAGCCACCAACGGGTGGAGAGTTCTCCATTGATTCCAGGAAACGATCCAACCTTGCTTTTTACCAATGCAGGCATGGTGCAGTTTAAAGATGTCTTTCTTGGGAGCGAACAAAGGGACTATTCAAGAGCAGTCACAGCGCAACGTTGTTTGAGAGCCGGAGGTAAGCACAATGATTTAGATAATGTTGGTTACACCACCAGACATCATACGTTTTTCGAGATGTTAGGAAATTTCAGTTTTGGTGACTACTTTAAAGAGGAAGCAATTATCTTGGCTTGGGATTTTATTACCAAGGAATTAAAACTTAATCCAGATGACTTGTGGGTGACTATTTATGAAGATGACGATGAGGCAGCTACTATTTGGCTTGATCAAATTGGTCTTCAGAAAGACCGTTTAGTTCGCATGGGGGAGAAATCTAATTTTTGGTCAATGGGAGACACTGGGCCTTGTGGACCTTGTAGTGAAATATTTTTTGATCATGGGTCAGATATTGAGGGCGGCCCACCTGGTTCTGAAGACGAAGATGGTGATCGCTTTGTTGAGATCTGGAATCTAGTGTTCATGCAATATGAACGTCAACATGATGGAGAGATGAAACCATTGCCCAGCCCTTCAGTGGACACTGGAATGGGTTTGGAGAGGGTTGCTGCTGTTATGCAAGGAGTGCAAAGCAACTATGATATAGATCTTTTTCAGAACCTATTAAACACGATAAAAGACATGTCTAATAAAGGCAGTGACAGTCATTATCAAGTCATTGCAGATCATATTCGTTCGACAGCTTTTTTAATTGTGGACGGCGTGACTCCCGGTAATGAAGGCAGGGGGTATGTGTTGAGAAGAATCATCAGACGTGCACTTAGACACGGATATGAACTCGGTATTGAGTCGCCATTTTTCTTTAATCTTGTTGATGCCCTAGTAACTGAAATGGGATCAACTTACCCAGAGCTCAATAAAAAATCAGATTATATTAAACGCATCATTCAAATGGAGGAAGAACGATTTGCTACCACGCTTTCTCAGGGAATGAGGTTACTAGAAAATGAAATAGCTTCATTGTCTGAAAACCACCTATCAGGGGATTTTATTTTTAAACTCTACGACACTTATGGCTTTCCTGTGGACATGACCAGTGATATTGCCAGACAACACAACTTGGAAATGGATCTTGAAGGTTTTGATAAAGCCATGGAAAACCAAAAATCTATGGCAAGAAAAGCCAGTCAATTCTCACATGAAGACAGCATAGAGCTAGACCATAAACTTAAGTCTTTATTTCTAGGTTATGAGCAAGTAGAAGCAGATTCAATGATCACTGGTGTGTTTATGGAAGAATCTCAGGATATTTTAGAAACCGGACAAATGGGCCAAGTTATTTTAGAGAAAACCCCTTTTTATGCTGAAAGCGGAGGTCAAGTTGGTGATACAGGCACCATCTCAAGTTCAGATGGAATATTTGAAGTCATTGATACGCAAATATCTGGTGAGGCTTTTATCCATATTGGTTCTGTAACAAAAGGTTCAATACAAATTAATGACAAGGTTAAAGCATCCATAAATCCGATTAAAAGAGAATCAATCACAAAGAATCATACAGGGACCCACATGTTACATGCCGCTTTGGTGAATGTGCTTGGTGATCATGTAGAACAACGAGGGTCTTTGGTTGATGACGACAAGATACGCTTTGATTTTTTGCATCATCAAGCTTTATCAAATGATGAGATTAGAGATATAGAGACCTTAGTAAATGAGAAAATAGAAGAGAAGATCGATGTTGAAACAAGTATCATGAAACATAATGAAGCAATGGAATCTGGAGCCATGGCTTTATTTGGAGAAAAATATGGAGAAAGTGTCCGTGTACTTGATGTGGGAGAATTTTCAAAGGAATTGTGTGGTGGAACGCATGTCAAAAACACTAATGAAATTACCTTATTTAAGGTTACTTCAGAATCCAGTATTTCATCTGGAACTCGAAGAATTGAAGCCATTACAGGAGATAAAGCATTGAAATGGGCTGAGGAAACAGAATTTCTTGCAGAAACTCTCACTGAATTATTACAGACCCGTCGTGAGGATGTTGAAGGCAAAGTAAAAGCGTTAATCGATGGTAATAAAAAAATGCAACATGAGATTAAAGATCTCAAAGCTAAGTTAGCAGCAGCACATACTGAGGACACCAGAGTTGAGCCAGAAATCATTAATGGGGTTTCATTAATAGTGAAACAATTAGATAACGATACCGAGCCTGAAGTAATGCGTTCCGCCATTGATCAGTATAAAAGCTCAATCAAATCAGGTGTGATAATACTAAGCAGTATTAGCAGTAAGGGCAAAGTCAGAGTGTCTGTTGGTGTAACAGAATCTTTAATAGATAAAATACCTGCTAATGAAATTGCTAGCTCTATGTCTGAAATTCTTGGAGGGAAAGGAGGAGGCCGTCCAAATTTTGCCAATGCAGGGGGTTCTCAACCAGATAATATCGACAAGGCAATTAATATCGCTAAAGACTATATAAAGAAGCAGTCATAAAAAATTATTTTTTACTTTTATGATAATTTCCGTAAGGATCCATCCAAACTCTTTCAATTTTCTTCTTCTCAGTTTTTCTTAGCTCAAAATCGGGGTCATCCATTGTTGAGTAGCAATCAAAACATACATCATCAGCAAATATTTCGGAGTATCTATTGCATTCAATACAGATTCTTATTGTTGATGCTGCTTTGTTAACTTTGTTGTCTAAAGTCATTGTTATTTTACTGGAAAGAAATAAAGCCAATTATCACAGCAGTAATAAAACAACAAAGGATTGTTATGATGCTAACCCAGTCATCCATTCCAGCATGTGAGTATCTTTCTTTATCCATTTTCTTTATCCATAAACTATTTATTTAATAGAAGTTTCTAATCTAATCTTTAAATGGGCTTGTTACATTGATTTAGATCTTCGATATATTGATCTAGATCAATTTAGGAAATCTGTATTTAAGTAGAATGAAAAATGTGAGAAAATAGTAAACAGTAAGTGATAGCAACTAAAAAGAAATTTACTGAGCAATACAAGTTAAATTCATCCGATGAGTTTACTGCCGCTAATTCTAGGCAACGTTTTTTTGAACCACGCGCTATGATCAAACGACAAGGGGATCAGGCTGATTCAGTTTTTTTTCTTGAGTCAGGGTTTTTAGCTTTATCTAGAACTGCAGCTAATGGAAGGAGGCAGATCATAAACCTTGTTTTTCCAGGTGAATACTGCGGAATGACAAAAAGAGATTATTTTGCGTGTGATATCGAGTGTTTATCTTTTACGTCATTACGGATTATAAACAAAGATAATTTTGAAAATTCCCTTAACAATAATTCAGCCCTAATGAGAGAGATTCATGACCAGCATGTTTATTGGAATGATGGCTTGGAAGAGTTAATTTACTTATTAGGCGCCAGATCAACTGAAGAAAGATTAGCATCTTTTTTAATATTTCTTAATATTAGACAATACAGGTATCTTCAAGATCCTTTATATAAAGAAATACCTTTGAGCAGAGCTGACATTGGTGATTATCTTGGCATGAGAGTAGAAACAGTTTCTAGAACGCTTTCGAAATTTAGAAAATTAAAGGCTATTAAATCTTTTGAAAACAATCGAATCAAGATTCTTGATTTCACTACACTTTCCAAAATTGCAGAGTTAGAAGATTCCTGGAAATACTGGGATCAAAGACACATACATCGTTCCTAATATTGTATTTCTTTGGAATATTAATTAAATAAGATCTCCTAATTTCTGATTGATATATGTCAATACTTCATTGACTAGCGTCAATGATTTTTTGCAGTTAATTATTAACCTATCACCAAGGTAGAAACAATTTATTAGGTGAACTATGTACATTAATTTTTGGTATCCGATAATTCTCTCTAAAGATCTTAAACCAGGTAAACCAGAGAAAATAAAAGTCTTGGGTGTGAATTTAGTTGCTTTCAGAGGTGAAGATGGTCAGCCCCATGTATTAAGCGATACATGTTGTCATCGAGGTGGGTCATTAGGAGGTAATTGGACTGGAGTTGATACTCCAAGAATCATTAATGATGCTATAGTTTGTCCCTACCATGGGTGGGAGTTTGGCGGAAACGGCAAGTGTGTCAATATCCCATCCATCGGTTATGGCTCAAAAGTTCCATCAAGAGCTAGAATTGATGCTTACCCTGTGCAAGAGAAATACCAGATAATTTTTGCCTTTTTAGGCGATTTGGAAGAAGAAGATCGTCCCCCTTTACTGGAAATTGAAGAATATGATCAAGAAGGTTGGAGAACCAATGAAATCCTTTCTTTTGATGTTGACTATTATTTTGAACGCTCTGTAGAAAATGGACTTGATCCTGCTCACAATGAGTTTGTTCATCCCACACATGGTTTCGGAGGAGTGAATCGGGATACCTATAAGGTTAATCCTATTGAAGTAGAGGACCACAATCAAGGATGGGGTTTTTGGTTTATGCATAAATTTGATGCACCACCATTACCAGATGGTGATCACCCAACATCAAAAGGAACAACGCCATGGGGTAATGTGAAAACCAAGAGAAGTCAGGTTAAAGCTGGGGGCGGAACATTCGGTGCAAATGCATTAATAACGTATATCACAATTGCACCCGATAAAGGCTTCAGGCAGTATTTCTTCGAGCAACCCATAGATGAGAATAAAACAAGAATATTTTTTGTTAATAATCGAAATTTCCTTTTGGATCCTGCAATGGATGCAGCCATTCATGAACGTAATTTCGTTGTTGCCCAACAAGATATAGATATTCTCCTTGACGTTAATCCTGTGCAAACTCCTTTAAAAAATAAGGAGGAGGTATTGGTGCCAGCGGATATCCCAATTGTTACTTACAGAGAATGGTTAAAGAGATTTGAAAACAAAGGATGGAAAATAGATGTAGAGAAACTCAGATCCAGTAATTGTAATAATAAAGTTTTTTCTATACCTAGCCCTGGAAGACAGAAATCTAAAAATTATCCAATTGAATCTGTGCCTTTAATCAAGGAGTTTCAGGTAGATAAACCAGTTTTGAGACTAAAGAATAACTAGTATTAGGACAGGTATTAGGACAGGCCAGTTAATATGGTATTAGGACAGGCTAGTTAATATGAAAATAGATGGATATGACCTTAATGAATTTCTTAAAACTCTTGGAGTTATTTTCTTAGTTTTGCTTTTTTGCCTAGGTTTTTATTACTCCATCATGTTTTAAGGCTACAGATACAAATTAACTTAACGAAAGAAGAAAAAGAATCTCTATGATACTTGCAGTTATTTTTGTTTTATTTACCTTATTTGTAATTGCATTAAATTATTATTCAATCTCTAATCAATTCTGGTTCCCTGAGCTAGCATCAAATTGGGGAACGATGGATACAGCCACTCTGGTTACACTTATTGTTAGCGGAGTAGTGTTTATTTTTATAAGTCTCTTTGTTTGTTATTGTTTGATTCGATATCGGCATAAAGACAATCATCGAGCTGAATATGAGATTGAAAATAATAAACTTGAGAACTTTTTAATTGTTTTTACTACCTTAGGTGTAATAGCGCTTTTAGCACCTGGGTTAGTGGTTTACAGTGATTTTGTTAACGCTCCTGATAATGCACAAAAAGTTGAAGCCATAGGCGAACAATGGACATGGAGTTTCCGTTTTCCAGGCGAAGATCAAATTTTTGGTAAAACACACCCCAAGCATTTCAGTGCATCCAATAGCTTCGGTATAGACCCAGATGATTCCTATGGAATGGACGATATACTAATTAAGTCCAATTCTTTGCATCTACCTATAGGCGAACCTATTGATCTTTCTCTTAGATCCAAAGATGTACTTCATGATTTCTATGTGCCTCAATTCAGAGCCAAAATGGACATTGTCCCTGGCCAGTTAACAAAGTTGTGGTTTACTCCGACTGCTGTTGGTGAATTTGAAATTTTATGTGCTGAATATTGCGGGGTACAGCATTACAACATGAGAGGCACTGTGATTGTTGAACCCGAAGAAGATTATAAAAAGTGGCTATCTAAACAGGTAATATTTGCTAACAATAGAAGTGAGAAAAAAGTAACAGATCTACTAGTTGGTAAGGACAACGCTCAATCTTTAGGTTGTATGGCCTGTCACAGCCTCGATGGATCAGAAGGGGTGGGCCCTTCTTGGAAAGGAATTGCTGGCACTACAAGAGAGCTTGATAGTGGAGAAAAGATAGTAGCTGACCATTTTTACTTAGAAGATTCAATAACACAGCCCAATGATAAAGTTCTAGCGGGTTATCCGCCTATTATGCCGAGCTATGATTTAACGCATGAGGAACTGGATGAAATAGTTGAATTTATAGAGAGCTTAAATTGACAAAATATTATCTCTGAGGAGTAAATTATGGAATACGCCAGTTCAGATGAATCAGTTTACGAAGGTCAAAAACTTAGCCATCCGAAATCATGGGTAACTAAATATATCTTTTCACAAGATCATAAAACAGTGGCCATTCAGTACTCTTCCATTGCTTTGTTGACTGGAGTAGCAGGAGTTATTTTATCAATTATTATGCGGTTGCAGCTGGGTTATCCTGGGGTTTTTGATATTTCTGCAGACACTTATTATCAAAGCATCACGATGCACGGGATGATCATGGTTATTTACTTACTGACAGCTATTTTTCTTGGTGGTTTTGGTAATTATCTTATTCCTCTTATGATCGGTGCTCGTGATATGGCATTTCCATTTGTCAATATGATGAGCGTTCATTTTTATGCAATTTCAGTGCTATTGCTGTTTGGCAGTTACTTAGTGCCAGGTGGCCCAACCGGAGCCGGATGGACTTTATACCCACCGCAAGTACTTTTACCAGGAACGCCAGGTTACGATTGGGGGATTATCATGATGATACTCTCTGTCGCAGTGTTTATTATTGCTTTTACCATGGGAGGGCTTAATTACGTCACTACAGTTCTTCAATCCAGAACCAGAGGGATGACTTTAATGAGAATGCCTTTAGTTATTTGGTGTATTTTTCTCGCCACTGTTATTGGCTTGCTTGCTTTTCCTGCATTACTCGTAGCAGGCGTCATGTTGTTATTGGATCGAGTTGTTGGCAGTAGTTTTTTTATGCCAGATATTTTTCAGTTTGGTCAGCACGTAACAAATGTATTTGGTACTGAATATGAAGGTGGGAGTCCTTTATTGTTTCAACATTTATTTTGGTTCTTTGGGCATCCAGAAGTCTATATTGTAGCGTTGCCCATGTTCGGAATTATTTCTGAGCTGATCAGCTGTCATGCGAGAAAAAATATCTTTGGTTATCGAATGATGGTTTGGGCACTTATTGCTATCACAGCAGTTTCTTTCATTGTATGGGCTCATCATATGTTTGTGGCAGGCATGAACCCAGTACTAGGTTTCTTTTTTGCAACCACGACCTTGATTATTGCTATACCTACATCCATAAAAGTCTACAATTGGGTGCTTACTTTATGGAAGGGTGACATTCATATGAATGTCCCTATGCTCTATGCGATAGGTTTTATTTTCACTTTTCTAATCGGTGGTCTAGGTGGGCTATTTTTAGGAAACGTTTCTGTTGATGTAGAATTATCTGACACGTATTTTGTGGTTGGTCATTTCCATGTGGTGATGGGTATTTCTCCCATATTAGCATTATGTGGAGGAATACATCATTGGTTTCCATTGATAACTGGAAGAGTCATGAATGACACTTTAGGTAAGGTGCATTTTTGGGCAACTTTTGCTGGCGCTTATTTGATTTATCTGCCCATGCATTATTTAGGTCTTGGTGGAGTGTTAAGGCGTTACTATGATTTTCGAGGTTTATCATATGTCTCTGAGTCATTAACTGACATGAATGTTTTTATAACGCTCGCATCAATTGTTGTAGGGATAGTGCAGTTTATTTTTCTATTTAACCTCATTTGGAGCTATTTTAAAGGCAGACAGGTTAATTCTAATCCTTGGCGTGCCACTACCTTAGAGTGGCAAACTCCGTCAATGCCTCCGTCACATGGAAATTGGCCAACAAAACTCCCCATAGTTCACCGATGGCCCTATGATTATTCAGTTCCAGGCGCATTGCAAGATTACATTCCACAAAATACACCAGACAATATTGATGACTATGAGAGTTAATATGAACACCCACTCCAATTCGAGTTTAATTAAGACACAAATTCAAGACTTAATAGTTGATTGGTCTTCCGATGTGAGTACTTTTAAAGTTCGTTGGAGTAAAGCCATGATGTGGATTTTTCTTATAAGCGATACTTTCATTTTTGGAACATTCTTAATATCTTATATGGCAGTTCGGCTGACCGTCATTGACCCTTGGCCAGATACCAGTCAAGTTTTTGCCTTGCATGTCGGAGGAACAGATGTTCCTTTGTTATTAATAGCAATTATGACCTTCGTACTCATTAGTTCTAGCGGAACCATGGCGCTTGCTGTTAATGCATCACAAAAGAAACTAAGGCTTAGATCAGGAGTACTGATTCTACTCACTGCCTTTGGTGGCTTAATGTTTATTGGTATGCAAGCTTTTGAATGGACAAAACTTATAGTTGATGAAGGAGTTAGACCCTGGGCAAACGCTTTTGGTGCTCAGCAATTTGGGTCATTCTTTTTTATGATCACCGGATTTCATGGTTTGCATGTAATGATTGGAGTTATTTATCTTAGTGTAATTGCAAAACGTGTTTTACAGGGTCGTTATGACAGATTAAATGATTACCAAATAGTTGAGGTATCAGGACTGTATTGGCATTTTGTAGATTTAGTTTGGGTCTTTATATTTGCATTTTTCTACTTATGGTAAGAGACTGATGAAAGAACAAGAAATATTTCAACACCCTAGTTTTTATCCTGGTGTCACTGAAGAAAAAGAACATCCAATCAAGTTGTATCTCTTTATTTGGGGACTATTATTTATTCTCAGCGCACTTTCTTATTTTGTTGATTACATCAATTTAGAAGGTTTGCTCAGATGGTTTCTCATTACTGCCTTCGCTTTACTGAAAGCTGGATTGATTGTTAGTGTTTTTATGCATCTTGCTTGGGAGAGAATCGCCTTAATTTACACTATTTTACTACCTCCTATTTTACTTTTGTTTATGCTTGCAATTTTTGCAAATGATGGGAATGCAATTAATTATTTGAGAAGCACTTTTGGTTAAATCTTTATTGATCTATATCAATAAACAATTGTGATGAATCATAGAACAAATCTAACTTTTGGTTAGAATCGATAACTTAACTGTTTATACCTTGTGAAACAATAATGTGGGTTATTAGAAGAGGCTAATCAGATTTGTGAGAGTAAGGACAAAAAAAATATTGCTAGGCTATTCTTGGGTTTTTTTATTATCTATTTTCCTTTATAGCCCCCTTTGCTGGACTCAAACAACCGGTGAAGATTACTTCAATATGTATTGTTCTGCTTGCCACACAATTGGTGGAGGCAGAAGAGTTGGTCCTGATCTAATTGATGTTAATACACGACACAATGAGGAATGGTTAATAGGATTTATTCAGTCATCACAAGCATTGATTAAAACAGGTGATCCTGCAGCAGTAACAGTATTTAATGAGTTCAATGGTTTAGTCATGCCAGATACAAATCTTCCTGATAGCACAATTAAGATGATTGTAGATTTTATTGCTACAAATAACCCGGTAGTTTCTCAGAACAAGGAGCCAGTAATAGAGGTTGATAATAATAAAAATTCAGCTCCAACACCTAAAGATATAAATTTGGGTAAAGAATTGTTTCAAGGAACGGTTAGATTTTCAAAAGACGGGGCAGCATGCAATTCTTGTCATGATGTAAAGAATGATGCTGTTATTGGTGGGGGCATTCTTGCTCAAGAATTAACAACAGTATTTTCTAGGATGGGGAAGGAAGGGGTTGAGGCTATACTTGGACAAGCTCCCTTCCCGGTCATGCAGGCTGCTTATAATAACCATCCAATAACCCAACAAGAGATTTCTGCACTTGTTGCGTTTCTTCAAGATGCAGACAGTAATAAAGATTTTCAACAGCCCAGAGATTATGGTGTCGGTCTTTTAATCAGTGGAGTAGTGGGTGGTTCGATTGTTTTTTTCCTCTGTGGTTTGTTGTTTCGACGACGTATCAAAGGATCAGTAAATCAATCTATTTATGACAGACAGATAAAAACCAAGTGAAAACATTAATAAAAAATTATAAGGATTAAGACATGACCTGGATCAAAGATATTGTTGCTCCAAAAACTCGAAAATGGGAAGAGTTTTATCGAAATCGTTTTCAACATGATCGAATTGTAAGAAGCACTCATGGTGTCAATTGCACTGGTGGATGTTCTTGGCAAATTCATGTCAAAGACGGAGTTGTAGTTTGGGAAACCCAACAATTGGATTACCCATTACTTGAAGATCAACTCCCTCCTTATGAACCAAGAGGCTGCCAGCGTGGGATATCTTTTTCTTGGTACTTATACAGCCCTGTTAGGATCAAATACCCTTTAATCAGGAGTGCTTTAATCGATGCCTATCGTGAGGAAAAAGCTAAAGCAGACAACCCATTGGAAGCCTGGGCTGCACTGCAAGCTGATCCAGAAAAACGGAGAGCATACCAAAATGCTAGAGGTAAAGGTGGGTTCAGACGTATTCATTGGGATGAAGCATTGGAAATTATGGCCGCAGCCAATATCTACACTGCTAAAGAGCATGGCCCCGATCGTGTCATAGGGTTTTCTCCAATTCCTGCCATGTCAATGTTGAGCTATGCAGCTGGTAGTCGTTTTCTCCAACTCTTTGGTGGTGTTTGTCTTAGTTTTTATGATTGGTACTGCGACTTACCGACGGCGTTTCCAGAAATCTGGGGAGAACAGACAGATGTTTGTGAAAGCGCTGACTGGTATAACGCTAAAATGATTGCAGACATGGGGGCATGCTTGAATATGACCCGAACCCCAGATTGCCACTTTTTTGCTGAATCAAGACACAATGGCACAAAAGCTGTGGTCTTTTCTCCTGATTTTTCACAAGTTTGTAAATACGCTGATCAATGGGTGCCATTACATGCTGGTAGTGACGGTGCTTTTTGGATGGCTGTATCGCATGTCATTTTAAAAGAGTTTCATCATGAGCAGAAAACACCTTATTTTATTGACTATGTGAAACGTTACACCGACAGTCCAATGTTAGTGAAATTAGACCGTGAAGGTGAACATTACCGCCCAGGTCGTCTACTTAGGGCAAATGAATTGCCTGGCAAAAAGGACATGCCTAATGGGGAATGGAAGTTTGTAAACATTGATGAAGACAGTGGCGATTATGTCATACCAAAAGGTGCCATGGGTCATCGCTGGGATGAGAAGCAAGGTCATTGGAACATGAAGTATGAGAATTCATTAAATGATGAGCCTTACGATCCAACGCTCTCATTACTGTCCACCCATGATGAAGTACTCCAGACTGAGTTTGTTGAATGGGGGCTTGATACAAAGAGTCTTAGAGGTGTTCCGATTAAATACGTTGAAACCAGCTCCGGTAGAATTCCTGTGAGCACTGTTTATGATCTAACCATGGCACAATATGGAGTAGGCCGAGGTTTAGATGGAGATTATCCAGAGGACTACGCAAACAAGAGCGCTGCCTACACACCCGCTTGGCAAGAAATCTTCACCGGTGTTGATGCCAACACAGTTTTACAATTTGCGAGAGAATGGGCAAGCACAGCCAACACCACTCAAGGCAAATGCATGATCATAATTGGTGCGGGTATCAATCACTGGTACCATGCCAATCTGATGTATCGTGCAGGTGCCATGGCGCTGATGCTTAGCGGTTGCGTTGGACGTAACGGTGGTGGATTAAATCACTACGTTGGACAAGAGAAATTGGCACCCATGGATTCATGGAGTAATCTTGCTTTTGCTAAGGATTGGGAAATGCTCCCGCGACTCCAACAAGCGCCAATTTGGCACTACATTAATACTTGTCAGTATCGATATGATGGCCAGTATTCAAGATACAATACTGTCCCTGATAATGAATTAACTAGAAGTCATACAGCAGATACAATCTTTAAGTCAGTACGTAACGGCTGGATGCCTTTTTACCCACAATTTAAACAAAACACTTTGGATCTTTGTGATCAAGCAGTTAATGAGGGAGCATCATCTAACAGCGATATTTCTAATGCTATTCTCGAAAAATTAAAATCACGTGAAATCACTTATTCTGTGAGTGACCCTGAAGCACCTGAGAATCACCCTAGAGTTTGGTACATTTGGCGTGGTAATGCCATCGTCGGCAGTATGAAGGGTCATGAGTATGCCCTTAAACATTATCTTGGAACCCATTCTAACGGTATTGCCCAAGATTCAGAAGATCACACCAAAGAAGTCAAATGGCATGATGTAGCCCCGGTTGGAAAAATGGATTTGGTGGTTGATTTAAATTTTCGTATGGATTCTTCAGCCCTGTATTCAGACATCGTTCTTCCTGCAGCCTCATGGTATGAAAAAGCAGATCTTAATAGCACTGATTTACATTCTTTTATCCATCCTCTTTCACAAGCGATTGCTCCAGTTTGGGAATCAAAAACTGATTGGGAAATTTTTAAAAGCCTTGCCAAGGCGACCAGTGATATTGCACAAGAGCATTTCAGTGAAGTGCGTAAAGACATTGTAACGCTCCCACTGTCACATGACACAGCAGATGAAATATCACAACCAGAAATTAAAGATTGGTATGACGATGAGTGTGAAGCGATACCTGGAAAAACTATGCACAAGCTTGCGGTTGTTGATCGCGATTACACTCAACTCTATGAAAAATTCATTACTCTGGGTGACGGCATTAAGAAAAGTGGTTTAGGTGCACACGGTAATCACTATCAGTGTGAAGAAGAATATGAACAGATGGTTGAGTCCAACCACTTCCCAGTACGAGAATTAGATGGAAAAAAATTTCCTTCGATTGAAGAAGATGAATGGGCTGCTAATGTGGTGTTGCATCTCTCTTCATTGACCAATGGCGATCTTACTGTTCGAGCCTATGAATATATGGAGAAAAAGACAGGACTTGAACTGGTTGATTTAGGAGAAGGCAGCAAAGATGTTCGCATGACCTATGCTGATCTTCAGGCCCAACCAAGACGCTACAACACATCTCCTCTGTGGTCGGGTCTAATGAATGATGGACGTGCTTATGCACCCTACACTTATAACACAGAAAAACTGGTTCCTTGGAGAACCTTAACCGGTCGGCAACATTTTTACTTGGATCATGAAATGTACATTGCCTACGGTGAGAATCTACCAACTTACAAACCCTCACCTAAACCACAGATGTATGGGGATCTTGAACAAACCTTAAAAAATGGTGATGCCTTGGTGCTCAATTATCTAACCCCTCATGGGAAATGGCATATCCATTCTACTTATATGGAGAATCTTCGGATGCTGACACTTTCACGTGGATGTGAACCCTGTTGGCTCAGTGAAATAGATGCAGAAAAACTCAATATTAAAGACAATGATTGGGTAGAAGTGTATAACGACCACGGCGTTTATTGTACGCGAGCAGTTGTGAGCGCTAGGATTCCTCGGGGTGTATGCATCGTTTATCACGTTCCAGAAAGAACCACAGGTATACCCAAATCACAAATCCGAGGTAATAGGCGTGCTGGAGGCCACAACAGTGTTACCCGAATTCATTTAAAGCCCAATTTTCTGTCAGGCGGTTATGGACAGTTCAGTTATCACTTTAACTACTGGGGGCCGATTGCTCCAAATAGAGACACACATGTGACGGTTAAAAAAATGGAAAAGGTTATATTTTAAGGAGGCAATAAAAGCATGGATATACGCTCACAAATTTCAATGGTCTTTCATCTGGATAAATGTATTGGCTGTCACACATGTTCTGTTGCCTGTAAGAATATATGGACCGATCGCAAAGGGGCCGAATACATGTGGTGGAATAATGTCGAAACCAAACCTGGAACTGGTTACCCAGGAAAATGGGAAGATCAAGATATCTATAAAGGCGGTTGGCAAAAAGAAGGGGAGAATATAACACTGAAAGGTACAGGAAAATACAAAGGTCTTAAAAATATCTTTCATAATCCTAACTTGCCCGTCATTGATGATTATTACGAACCGTTTACTTACAAATACCTCGATCTGATTGAATCCCCTGCTGACGATGATCAACCAACTGCACGACCAGTTTCCCTGATTACCGGCAAGCCAATGGACATCAAAATGGGGCCAAATTGGGACGATGATCTCAGTGGCACCCCCGATTACGCAAGAAATGACTCCAATTTAGAGAACTTATCACCCGAAGAGCAACAAGCAATGTTTCAACTCGAACGCATGGCTTTTTTCTACTTACCAAGAATTTGTAACCATTGTTTGAATCCTGCTTGTGTGGCTTCGTGTCCCTCAGGGGCTATTTATAAACGCGGTGAAGATGGCGTGGTATTGATCAATCAGAGCGTTTGCAGAGGATGGCGTATGTGTGTTACCGGTTGCCCTTATAAAAAAACCTATTACAACTGGCAAACAGGTAAATCAGAAAAATGTATCTTATGTTACCCACGAATTGAAGCTGGCCATGCTCCTGCTTGTATGCATAGTTGTGTCGGGCGTATTCGTTATCTTGGAGTTCTTCTCTACGATGCCGATCGATTACCGGAGGTGGCAACAGTTGATGAATCGGATCTGGTTGAACAGCAAATGGAAATGCTCATGGATCCTTTCGATTCTGAGGTGATTCAACAGGCAAAACAAAATGGGGTCGCTGATTCGACCATCAAGGCTGCTCAGAAATCACCTATTTATAAATTCGTTAAAGAGTGGGGAATGGCCCTACCTTTACACCCTGAGTTTCGAACATTACCAATGCTGTTCTATGTTCCGCCGCTCTTACCAGTCATGGCTTCACTTGGTAAACAACGCAATGATCAAGAACTAAATGATGTTGCTAAACGCTGGGATGATGAATGGTTATATGACACAAGCACCGAAGAACTGTGGGGAACAATTGAAGATTGTCGATTTCCTATGCAATATCTTGCCAATCTATTCAGTGCTGGCGATACAGAGAAAGTTAAAACCAGAGTCAAGAAACTTATGGCAGTTAGGATTTATCGTCGTTGGAAAACTGTTGGTGATATATCAAAAGAAAAAGCCATTAATGCATTGAATGATGTAAACCTCACCACGGAGATGGCGGATGCGATCTACTATCTAACTTCACTTGCAAAATTCAATGACAGATTCGTTATTCCTCCTGCACACCGAGAAGAGGCAATTGAGTTAACGGAAAATACAGGTGACCGTAAAGGCAGTACTGGATTTGGTTTTAAGGAAGGCACTACAGAGAGGGGAGCATAATATGTTAACAAAAACACATTATGCGACGCTGGCTGATCTCTTTGTATATCCGCAAGCTGAATACCCAGAACGGGTTAAAGAAGTGTCCTCTAAATTGGAAAGTTCCTACCCAGAAGCTTGTGAATTGCTTAGTCATTTCATCAAATTTTTGCCAGAGCATGATTTGCGAATGCTGCAAGAGATCTATACCCGTTCTTTTGATGTGCAAGCGATAACAACCTTGGATATCGGTTATGTGCTTTTTGGAGATGATTATAAAAGAGGGCAACTGCTCTCACATCTTAACCGTGAACATCTTCAACATCATGTGGATTGTGGGCAAGAGCTGGCTGACCATTTACCAAATATACTAAAGCTAGTAGCAAAATTAGAAGAGGGAGATCTTCTTGTGGATATGATAGATGAAATACTAGCACCAGCATTGCATCAAATGATAATGGAATTTAATGACAATCGTGTTAATCAAAAATATCAAGCCTATGAGAAACATTACAAGACGTTAATCGAGACTCCGTCAGACATGTCTGCCATTAATACTCTTTACCAATATCCTTTAAAGGCATTATTTACAGTGCTAAAAAAAGACTTTTCTATTGCTGAAACCTTTGAACAGACAAGCGATTTCTTAATAAATATCACCAAAGAAAATGAACTAGAAGGCGGTAAGAAAGTCTTTAATAAGGAAATAACAAAGGGAGAGCTATTACAATGATAACCTTAGACTCTGTTCTATTTATTGCCTTTCCTTATGTGTCAGTCGTGGTGCTCTTGGTGGGCTCTATTTATCGTTATAGAAAACATGGTTACAGCATTTCAAGCTTGTCGGTACAATTTTTAGAAAACAAGGTTGGATTCTGGGGCACCATGCCTTTCCATATTGGAATAATTATTTTAGCCTTGGGTCATCTAGCAATTTTCCTTTTTCCTGAAGCTGTTTTGCTTTGGAATAGCGACCCCACTCGCCTTATTCTACACGAAGGTCTTGCCTTCACTTTTGGAGTAGTAGTGCTTGTAGCAATGACAGTGCTTCTGATCCGTCGTTGGACAAACCCTAGATTAAGGGTAGTGACGACCCTTATGGATAATGTGATTGAAATTCTAATATATACGCAAATTATATTGGGTTGTTGGATTGCTCTAGGTTACCGATGGGGTTCTTCATGGTTCGCTGCTGATTTGACACCTTATTTACGTTCAATCCTAACATTGGATCCTGAGATCGCAGCCATCAGTGCCATGCCTTGGGTCATTAAATTTCATGTGATCGGTGCGTTTACTATTATATTGCTCATCCCTTTTTCTCGTTTGGCGCATTTCCTTGTTGCCCCTATTCACTATATATGGCGACCGTATCAAATTGTTATGTGGCATTGGGATAGAAAGAAAATTAGAAGTGCCGATACTGAATGGCAATCCACTCGACCTAGAAATAACTGAGGATAAATAGTTGGAGTAAACCTATGATCGACGACATGGTGGGAACTGAAGCAAGAACTGAACAAAGACAAGCACTAACCTTTAGTACCCTCGCCTTTACCCTCTGTTTTGCAGTCTGGACTATTTTCTCAATTATTGGGATTCAGATGAAAGAGGATTTAGGGCTAAATGATACGCAATTAGGGTTGTTATTGGGTACACCGATCTTAACGGGATCTCTTAGTCGTATAGTTCTTGGTGTCTGGGCTGATCAATACGGGGGTCGAGTCGTTTTTACAGGCGTTATGTTGGTGGCTGCTTTAGCCACATTTTTACTGACTTTCTCAGATACTTACCTGATGACATTGGTGGCAGCCCTTGGTGTGGGTCTCGCTGGTGGTAGCTTTGCTGTCGGTGTCTCCTATGTTTCCACATGGTATCCCAAACAAAAACAGGGGTCTGCCTTAGGTATTTTTGGAGTTGGAAACATAGGTGCAGCAGTGACAACATTTCTAGCTCCTTTGGTTTTAGTGGCTGTTGGATGGGAAGCAGTTGCAAAGATCTGGGCAAGCGCTTTAGCAATAATGGCAATCGTGTTCTTTGTCTTTACAGAGGATGATCCTAATCTAACAAAACGAAGATTAAGAGGTGAAAAGCCAAGGAACTTTGTTGAACAACTCGAACCTCTAAAACAAGTTCAAGTATGGCGTTTCTCTCTCTATTATTTCTTTGTATTTGGAGCTTTTGTTGCATTGGCACTGTGGTTGCCAAGATATCTTATGGGTGTTTATGGGCTGGACATTAAAACAGCTGGCCTTCTGACAGCCATGTACACCATTCCTGCAAGCCTATTCCGAGCTTATGGTGGCCATTTAGCAGACAAATACGGTGCCAGAATCATCATGTATCTTACTTTTGGGGTCTCGGTGATTTGTACATTTATGCTGTCCTATCCTGAAACAGACTATATTATCCATGGCATTAGAGGTCCAATTACGTTTTCCACCAGCACCGGTTTAGTTCCTTTTATTCTATTAATTTTTGTACTCGGATTCTTTATGTCACTGGGTAAGGCCGCAGTCTATAAACATATCCCAGTTTATTACTCAGATAACGTTGGTGCCGTAGGGGGTTTGGTCGGAATGGTTGGCGGTTTAGGTGGATTTTTCTTGCCAATTGCATTTGGGGTTATGAGTGATGTCACTGGTATCTGGACGAGTTGTTTCATGCTTTTATTTGCAATTGTTTCTCTGTCATTGATCTGGATGCATTTAGCTATTCGTCAAATGGAACAAAGAGTGCTTCCGGAAAATATGCCTGAATTACCAGAGATGGAAGAAATTCACATTCCTGAAAAACACCGCAAATATGTCAGTCGTACTCTGGAGGAGTGGCACCCCAATGATCCTACTTTTTGGGAGACAACCGGTCAAAAAATTGCCAGACGAAATCTCTGGATCTCAGTTCCATGCTTACTGCTGGCTTTTTCCATATGGTTAGTCTGGAGTGTGGTTGTCGCGAAACTTCCCTCGATCGGATTTATGTACACCACCAATCAACTGTTCTGGCTGGCCGCAATACCAGGTTTATCAGGGGCAACACTTAGAATCTTTTATGCTTTTATGATTCCAATCATGGGAGGGAGACTCTGGACCACACTCACTACTGCATCTCTTCTGATTCCTGCATTTGGTATTGGTTACGCAGTACAAAATCCCGACACCCCATATTTGTTGTTCATGATTTTGGCATTATTGTGTGGTCTTGGAGGCGGTAATTTTGCAAGCTCGATGGCAAACATTAGTTTCTTTTTCCCCAAAAACGAACAAGGAAATGCTTTGGGACTCAATGCTGGTCTTGGAAATCTAGGGGTCAGCGTTATGCAGTTTGTTATTCCTTTAACTATTACGTTCTCAGTGTTTGGTTTTTTAGGTGGCGAGCCACAAATTGACAATAATGGCAGTGAGACTTGGTTACAGAATGCAGGTTTTATTTGGGTCCCTTTTTTAATTATCGCCACTATTGCAGCTTGGGTTGGCATGAATGATATTGCTAGTGCACGATCATCATTTCAGGAACAGTCAATTATACTCAGTCGCAAACACAATTGGGTGATGTGTTTACTTTACACAGGAACTTTTGGATCGTTCATCGGTTACTCAGCAGGGTTCCCGCTCCTTGCTCAACTTCAATTCCCAGAAGTTGATATATTCAAATATGTTTTCTTGGGTCCATTAATCGGAGCTCTATCACGTGCTGGCACCGGCTGGATATCGGATAAATATGGTGGTGGCAAGGTTACTTTCTGGACTTTCTTATCGATGATTGTTGCTGTGCTTGGAGTCATTTATTTCTTGTTCAATAAGGATCAACCTTATGCGTTCTGGGGATTCTTTTCTATGTTTATATTGTTATTTTTTGCTACTGGTGTTGGGAATGCGTCTACATTTCAAATGATACCAGCCATTATGAGTAATCAGATACCTAAATTAATGCCCAAATTAAATACGCTTGAACAACAGCATCAAGCAGAAAAAGAATCAGCAGCAATAATCGGTTTTACTTCAGCGGTAGCTGCTTATGGCGCCTTTTTTATTCCAAAATCTTTTGGTACATCGATTAGTGTCACAGGTAGTCCAATGGCGGCACTCTGGGGATTCTTGATCTTTTATCTAATCTGTGTTTTTTGTACATGGTATTTTTACACAAGAAGAAAAGGTCTTCTATATGATCTTGAACGAAATGCTTTACCTGAATCAGAGTTCCAAAATACTGTCAATTAATTCATCAGTCCTATTTAGCAGTTTTATAAACCACCTGCAAGTTGGAATAAATGAGTGCTGGAGTACTAGCATGCTGAATATAAAAATAATCAAGAAATAATTAAATTGATTTACCTCAATTATCATTTGAGTTGCATCAATGTTATCTGCATAAAAAATGAAAATAATTAAAACATAATTATTAATCCTATAAGAGCTAAAGATCAGCAGATGAAGAAGAATAGTTCACCTCGAATTTTTACTGTGTCTGCTAGAGGTAAGAATCCTCAGAAACCCATTTTTTCTTATTTAAGAGAACACTATGGCAATCTAGCTTTAAACCAAATAGAAAGTGTTTTTGGTTTTGGAGAAAGATCGACACTTTACGGTGGACGATTTTTTCAGAAAGCTGAGCTCACCGATCGTGATGTACGTCAACTTAATAATGCAGGAATAGGATTTAGAATACCGTTTACTAATCATTTTGCTGATTGGGAGGAATACCAAGAAAATAGAGTTTTGATAGCAAAATACCATCATGAACTTAATTCAGTCATTTGCACTAATGATGATTTAGCTGAGTGGATAAGAACTGATTTTCCGAAATTCAAGAGCATAGAAGCCAGTGTTATAAAGAATATTAATAACCCACACAAAATAAAGAAAGCTTTGAAAATTTATACTTGTGTTGTTTTGCCCATGACATGCAATGATGATCTTAGTTTTTTAAATTCTATTATAAATAAAACTCAGATTAGGTTATTTGCTAATGGTGGTTGCGCCTATACTTGTCCATCAAAGATTTGTTATCGATCCCAATCTAAGCTTAATAAATTCAAAGGAGGTGAATTTCAGTGTTCACAGCCCCTTAAAAAACGAGAACTCATAGGCATGGTTAATTTTGATCTAGAGCCTTTATTAGATATGGGGTTTACTAAATTTAAATTATTAAGATCTAGACCTGGAGACATGACTGGTTATTAATATAAGATATACATAATTTAGCAGTTATTAATTCAGCTAAATGTCAAATAAACTATTGTGATGAGCAGCGATAATAATAATGAATTCAAGGCAATCAATATTTCTGTTTTGACCATTTCTGATAGCAGAAGCATTGAGGAAGATGACTCGGGCGAATACCTGGTTTCTGCATTGCAAGAGCAAGGGCACTTATTAAACGACCGAAAAATCTGCAAAGACAACCTTTATGAGATCAGAGCAATTGTCTCGCAATGGATTCTGGATGAGAATGTTCATGGCATTATCACTACTGGTGGCACTGGAATCACGGGCAGAGATGGAACGCCTGAGGCCATCCAGCCTCTTCTGGATAAAACCATTGATGGCTTTGGGGAAATGTTCAGATCCCTTTCTTATCAAAACATTAAAACATCATCGCTGCAATCCAGAGCCTTTGCAGGGGTTGCCAATGGGACGTTTATCTTTTGCCTTCCCGGCTCACCGGGTGCATGCAAGGATGGTTGGAATTTCTTAATCAAAGATCAATTGGACAGCAGAACGAAGCCCTGCAATCTAGTGGAATTAATGCCTCGATTAAATGAGAAATAAACTCAAATGAGTGATCGAAAAATTGATAGCTAAAGGTATATTGTAGACAGCACTTTTGATTTAGAAGGAGAACTAAATGAAAAACCTACTACTCGGCATTATTGCCATACTGTTCAGCTTTAATGGTTGGGGAGATGAAATAGTAGATCCAAAGTCTAGGCAAAAAGTTCATCTTGCCTTAACTTGTATAGTCATAGATAAAAGCCCTGCCATTGTTGATCCTTGGAAGCCACCCAGTTTAATTCCTGAATCAGTAACTCCAAAAGAATGGGATATGGCATTACTTTTTTATAAGAATGGCTACGATGAAAATGATCCTAGATACCTAGAAACAGTTAATAGTGTCGAATATTCTCAAGACGTATTAACTTCAAAAAGCTGGTTGAATATTTTTGAAACAAGGCTTGAAGTTACTCCAGAGAGGTATCTTATTTATAACACCACAGGTAAGACAGATCTGTGGTTTGTTCTAGCCCTTGATAGAAAAACTCTAACTATAGTTAGCTATCCTGTGATTCAATCTACGACCTCTTTAATCGCAACAACTATGGAAAGTGTGTACGAGTGTCAAAAAACTGAACCTAGCAAGGTTTTTGATGCAGTTACAAAATCTCAAGAAGATAGACTCCTATAGCAAAAACATTATCAGAAGAGGATATACATAATTTAGCTAGTTATTATTCTTCAATTGGAAAGCAGTAACTAGTTAACTTTTTTATTGTTATTTTTTTGTAGAAAGAAATAGACTTTTTTTTAGGGTATTATTTCTTTTTAAGAGAATTTGATTTGAATAAGAATAGTATATTTTCAATGATCGGGGCGTTACTTTTATTTTTATTGCCTCATCATCACAATCAAGAGTTTTTTCAATCTCATTTAATTGCTGATGGCTTTGGTTTGATCCTTGCAGTGGCTATTCTTTCTATAGTGTTTTCATTAATAATCAAAGCTCTAAGAAAGTTAATAGCTTTTCTAGCAGGCATTACCTTAGGTGCTTCCAAGCTTCAGTACTTAACTATTTTTGCCTGGCTGTCTTGCATAAGCTCAGTTTTTCTTCATTTTATAGTGTTTTTCTCCTGAACTTTTCCTTCATAATGAAGCTTAAGCTTTTTGTGAACTGATGAGTGCTTGCTCAATATCCCCGGTGATGTCATGCTTATTTTCAATACCCACTGATATTCTAACCATATCATCAGTGATACCTGCAGCCTCATAATCTCCTTCATCCAATTGACTATGTGTGGTTGAAGCGGGATGTGTGGCTAAAGATTTTGTGTCTCCTATATTGACCAAACGAACCACTAATTCAAGGGAATCAATGAATTTAATTCCTGCTTCTTTGCCTCCTTTAATGCCAAAACTTAAAATTCCTGATGGACGACTATTGGTGTATTTTTTAGCTAGATCATAATAGGGACTTCCTATTAATCCTCCATAATTTACCCAATTAATGTGTTTATGGTCTTCAAGATATCTAGCGACATGGAGAGCATTTTCTGTATGTCGGTCCATTCTGAGATGCAGAGTTTGTATACCTTGAAGAATCAGAAAAGCATTAAACGGTGAGAGCGCAGCACCAGTGTTTCTTAAGGGTCCAACACGGCATTTGCCAATAAAAGCGGCAGCACCTAAAGCCTCAGTAAATACCAAACCATGATAAGAACCATCTGGTTCATTTAGATTTGGATATCGACTAGGTTCTTTTGCATAATCAAAGTTACCCGCATCTATTATGACACCACCAATAGTGGTTCCATGACCACCAATGTATTTTGTTAATGAGTGCACAACGATATCAGCCCCAAAATCAATTGGTTTTAATAAGTAAGGTGTAGCAACCGTGTTATCGACTACTAAGGGGACTCCATTATTATGAGCAGCTTCTGCTAATTTCTCTATATCACAGATATTACCAAGGGGATTACCAATAGATTCACAAAAGACCAGAGTAGTGTTCTTATCTATCAGTTTTGCTATACCTTCTATGTCATTAAAATTTGCATATCTAACTTCAATGCCCTGATTTTTTAAGGTATTACTAAAATAATCTGCTGTTCCTCCGTACAGTTCGCTGACCGAAACAATATTTTGTCCGTTTCTAGTCAAGCTCTGTATAGAGTAAGTAATCGCAGCCATGCCTGAGCTTACAGCCAGTGCAGCAATTCCACCTTCCATTGCAGCTAAGCGTTCTTCTAAGATTCCATTGGTTGGATTCATTATTCTTGAGTAAATATTTCCTTCAACCGCAAGAGAAAATAAATCTGCACCGTGTTGAGCATTATCAAAAGCATAAGATGTTGTTTGATAAATAGGCGTGGCTACGGACTTAGTTGTAGGGTCAGGTGTATAACCTGTATGAATTGCTTGTGTTTCTATTCTCATTTTATTTCTCCATAAAAAAAACCTGTTTGCATAAGCTAAACAGGTTCTTCTGAGAAATATCAGTCCTATTTAGCAGTTTTATAAAGCACCCGCAAGTTGGAATAAATCAGTGCTAGGGACACATAATGAATTAAATAGAAAATTATGCAAGTAATTATTTACTTAGATATAAAAAAACGTCTTGCGACGCTTTTTTTAATTTTATCTATTAGCTGACAGGTTTGTTAGGTTTTAGGTTATGAAATTAAAGGAAACCATTCTGGATCTACTCTTTATCTCTATAAGAACTAAGGTAAGGGGAGAGAGTAAAGTAAAAAAGTTAATATTTGTTCTTAGTATTTTTATATCTTTATGAGATTCTATACATAAAACTGCATAACTTTTAAGAGGGAAAAGTAATATGTCTCAATTAATATTAGGCACTCCACTTACGAAAACAGCGATGAAAATTATGATGCTTGGTTGTGGAGAGTTGGGTAAAGAAGTTGTCATAGAGTTACAGAGAATGGGTGTCGAGGTCATTGGCGTGGATCGATATGATAATGCTCCAGGGATGCAAGTTGCTCATAGGTCTCATACCATTAACATGCTGGATGGCGATGCCTTAAGAGAGATTATAGAATTAGAGAAACCAGATCTAATAGTTCCAGAGATAGAAGCTATTGCGACAGCAACTTTGCTCGAATTAGAGAGTGAAGGGTATAGAGTTATTCCAACTGCTAGAGCTGCTAGATTAACTATGGATAGAGAAGGCATAAGGTTACTTGCAGCTGAATCATTGAAGGTAAAAACATCACCATATAGGTTTGCAGAGAATCAATCTGAGTATGAGGAAGCCATCAAAGAGATTGGAATACCATGTGTGGTAAAACCTACCATGTCAAGTTCTGGAAAAGGTCAATCCACAGTTCGAACAGAGCAAGATGCACTGACTTCATGGGATTATGCAAAAAGTGGTGCTAGAGGCGATGCAAATAAGGTTATTGTAGAAGGTTTTGTAGATTTTGATTATGAAATCACCTTGCTAACTGTTCAGCATATCAATGGATGTTCTTTTTGTGATCCTATTGGGCATAGACAAGAGGGCGGAGATTATCAAGAATCATGGCAACCTCAGCCTATGTCAGATAATGCTCTTGCAGAATGTCAACGTATTGCAAAGTTAGTGACTTCCGAACTAGGAGGGCTAGGTATATTCGGTGTAGAATTTTTTATTAAAGGAGATGATGTTTATTTTAGTGAGGTCAGTCCAAGACCTCATGATACAGGCATGGTTACTTTGATTAGCCAAGATCTCAGTCAATTTGCATTGCATGCTAGGGGAATTCTCGGCCTTCCGGTTTCTAACATAAGGACAAGAGGGCCTGCAGCTTCAGCAGTTATTTTAGTTGAAGGTGTATCAAATTCTGTTACATTCAAAAATCTTGAAAATGCGCTCATAGAAGAAGACACACAAATACGATTGTTTGGTAAACCCGAAGTCAATGGGGAAAGGCGAATGGGAGTTGCTTTAGCCCTTTCTGATACTGTTGAAAATGCCAGAGCAAAAGCATTGAAGGTTGCAGAATCTATAGAGTATGAACTTTAGCTGACCTCGAGGAGACTGAGTAGATGAAAAAATTCAACCTAAAATCATATAGGAATAAAATATGGCTCGCATGACTCCCAGTGAGGCTTTTGTTGAAACCATGGTTGCCCATGGTGTTAGAGATATATTTGGAATTATGGGCTCCGCGTTTATGGATGCTATGGATATTTTTGAACCTGCCGGTATTCGTTTATTTCTGTTGTACACGAACAAGGTGCTGCACATATGGCTTTTTTCATCCATTTATTAAGAAACTATGGATTAGAATCTTTATTATCAATCT
>CAYVTR010000022.1:0-27050 GCA_964454905.1 uncultured Woeseia sp.
CCTAAGCTTACAATTTCTCCCTGGCAAGCTGATATTGCTTCTATCAGGTAAGAAACATTAAACCCTACTGAAAGTTTGGCGCCGGTTTTTTCAATGTTTATTGCTTCGGTGGCTTGCTCTTGTTCTGGGTTTTCAGATGATACATTAAGAACATTGTCGTCAAGATCAACCCTTACACCTTTAAACTTTTCGTTTGCGAGGATCGAAACCCTTTGTAGGGCTGGTTTTATGGCATTAACATCAAGCACAATGTTTATGCTTGTGTCTTCGGGTATAACTCTTGTGTAGTCCGGGAAGCTTCCATCAATAAGCTTGGTAACAAGCGTTGTTGGTCCTATTTCAAATATCGCCCTATTATCAGAGAAGGTTATTTTTGTTTCGCCCTGATCGCTTATTATTCTTTGGACTTCTTGTACAGCTTTTCTCGGAAGAATATAGCTTGCTTCATTTATTTTGTTTTTATCGATGGAAACTTTTGATTTGGATAGCCTATGTCCATCTGTCCCTACAGAGACTAGTGTGTTAGGTGAAACCTCTAGTAAAAGGCCGTTCAAATAAAACCTTACGTCTTGTTGTGCCATTGAAAACTGTGTTTTAGTAAATAGTGACTTAATCTCTTTTTGTTTAGTGACAAAAAAGTTCTCAGATCCTGCTTCATCAAACAATGGGAATTCATTTGCTGCTAAGGCCTGTAGCTTAAATCTGCTGTTTGAGGATTTGATTACAACAGAGGAATCAGCTATAGCGAGCTCAATTTCGTTATTGCCTAAAGATCTAATTATTTCAAAGGCTTTTCTACCTGGTATGGTTGTTACAAAGTCATCATTAGAGTCAATATTTGAAATTGTTGATGTAAGCTGAACCTCTAAGTCAGTTGCTGTAATTGTTAAAGTTTTATTTGAGCATTCCATTAGTATGTGGCTCAAAATAGGCATTGTTTGCTTTCTCTCAACAACGCCAACTATTTCGTGCAAGCTTTTTGATAAGACTGAAGCATTTATATATATATTATTCATTATATCTCTATTATTATTGTTATTAGTACTGTTATTAACTTAATATCTTTGTTTATCCTTTATAATCATATACTTATAGACATGTTTATATATATAAGTTGTTAATAAAAAGCTATAGATGTGGATAAAATGTGTATAAAAATATCATTATTATTTAGTAACACCTTATTCACAACATTAATAAACGTTTAATGTTGTTATAGTCTTCAACCATCTTTAGATCGTTTAGCTTTAGTTCTTCAATTTTCTTACAAGCATGAATTACAGTAGTGTGGTCTCTACCACCAAAAGACTCCCCTATTTCTGGTAAGCTATTTTTTGTAAGTTCTTTGGCTATAGACATCGCTAACTGTCTTGGTCTTGTAATGGATCTGCTCCTTCTTTTTGAATGGAGATCTGAAACTCTAATATTAAAATACTCCGCTGTAACCTTCTGAATGTTCTCAAGTGTGATCTGTCTTGATTGAAGAGACAGCAAGTCACGCAAGCACTCTTTTGCTAGATCAACCGTAACCTCTCTCCCTGTAAACCTAGAGCTTGCTATTACTTTTCTTAGGGCACCTTCAAGCTCTCTTACGTTTGAACGAATACTTTTTGCTATAAAAAAGGCAACGTCTTCAGGGAGGCGAAACCCCTCCAGCTCAGATTTAACCATGAGAATAGCAACACAGGTTTCCATTTCGGGTGGGTCAATGCAAACCGTTAAGCCCCACCCAAAGCGAGATCTTAGACGCTCTTCTAGACCTCTAATTTCTTTTGGAAATTTGTCACTAGTTATAATTATTTGGCTGTTTGATTCAAGTAAAACATTGAACGTGTGGAAAAACTCTTCTTGGGATTTTTCTTTCCCTGCAAAGAACTGTATGTCATCTATTAGCAAAACATCAAGAGACCTGTAGTCGTTTTTAAAAACATCAAGAGCGTTATGTTGTAAGGCCGACACCATTTCACCCACAAACCTCTCTGAATGGACATAAGCAATTTTCTTTTCAGGATGTTTTGTTTTTATCTCATTACCAACACTCTGCATTAAATGTGTTTTTCCTAAACCAACACCACCATATATAAAAAAAGGGTTATAAGATGTTCCGGGATTTTCTGTAATTTGTAGGGCCGCCGCACGAGCCAACTGGTTACTTTTTCCTCCAACAAAATTATCAAACACATATTGTTTGTTTAGGGGCGAACCAACAGGGGTTTCTGCTTTTGGGGTTATGGGTTTGTTTGAGATAGTCTCTGCTGGTTCATCACCAATTGATAGTGCGATAGTTGCTTTACCGGCTAACTTTTTTGATGCAACCGTCTGGATTTTTTCTAAGTAATTCTTCTGAATCCAATTAACAACAAACTTATTTGGAGCCAACAAGGTAAGGCTTTGGGCTTCTTCGTCTTCAATTACAGAAAGGGGCTTAATCCAGGTGTTGAATTGTGATTCTGTCAGGTCTGACTTAAGTATTGACAAACAATCGTCCCAGACCTTACTTTGCATTTTTTTCCCTTTGGTTGGTGTTTTTTTTATAAAAACGTTAAGAAAATAGATACTATACTTTATGTATTAACTTATCCACAGGTTGTTTTTAAGTTGACATATTAAGGACAGTTAAATAACCTTCTATGCCCAAAACAGCTTTTGTATCATGTTGTTTTTAAATAAAGTTTTAAATAGTTATGAAAAGAACCTACCAACCAAGTAACTTGAAGAGAAAAAGAACACACGGCTTTAGGTCGCGCATGTCCACCAAAGCTGGCAGACTTGTTATTAATAAAAGGCGAGCCAAGGGCAGAAAAAGACTTTCTGTGTAGAGACAATGCTTCTTTCTGCTAAGATCGACTTTGGCAGGGTCCTTAAAATTAAACCCATCAGTAAAGACCGGTTTTTTAGAGTCCACACAAAAAAAAACAACCTGAAGAGCGCGCGCCTTGGCATTAGCCTGCCCAAAAACAAAATTAAAAACGCAACAACCAGAAACAACCTAAAAAGAAAGATAAGAAACTCCCTTCAGCAGCTCTCTGGGCTGTCACTTGATATTGTTTTTGTTTACATCAATAATGACGAGCCATATGATGCTAAAATTACAAAAAAGAGCATCGAGCACCACAAAAATAAGATCCTAAACACAGCGGAGAAAAATTGGAAAACCTAAGAATAATCTTATGGGCTGCATTCGCAATGTTGCTTTATGCAACATACGCTCAATGGTCTTATGAGCCAACAGAACAGCGGACAACCGCACAAGAGGTTTCACCCGAAAACCCTAGAACCAACATGCCACCAGCGGACACAAACGAACCATACAGTGACGGTGTGTTGGGGCTTTCTGACACCATCCCCACAATAAGTGCTAACAACCCAGCACCAAGCTTGACCGCATCACCAACCCTGGTAACTGACGTTCTTAGAAACAACGTATTAGAAATCTACATAAACCCAAACAAAGGCGCAGACATTGTTGGCGCGAAACTTTTGACTTATCATCCAACAAAAAAAGAAACCGACACCCCGGTTGAACTCTTATCACTAGACAGTGAAGCCTATCACTATTTTCAAACGGGCCTTATCTCTGTTCTGGGAGAAGACGAGGCCAACCATACCAAGCCGTTTATAAAGCTTTCAGGTTTTAGCTCAAAAGAGAGAGGCAGCCAAATAAAGTACGCCTATGATCTGGTAGACGACACTTTTAACAAAACCGGAATAAGGGTTGTCAAGACCTACACGCTTGACAAAGACTCGTTCAGTGTTGATCTTGAATATGAGGTTATCAACAACTCTAGTTCAGGATACGACTTTGTTCAGTACGCCCAACTTGTAAAAAGAAACGCAGAAGTAGAGCGCTCCATGTTTGATGTGGAGACCTATTCTTTTGATGGGGGTATTGTTTACAACGGCGATAGTTATGAAAAGCTTGACTCAGAAGATTTGGTTGACAACCCCTATAACCAAACACACACTTCAGGGTGGGCCGCAAATATAAAGCACCACTTTTTAGTTGCGCTTATTCCGCCTGAGAACGAGCCCTTTAGGTTTGAGGCCACCCACAAAACAGGAGACCGGCTTGACAAGCTGTCAGCGATTTCTCTTGAAACCAGAACCGTGCTTCCTTACACCAGAGCAACGGTTGGAACACAGCTGTTTATTGGCCCCAAACTACAAAGCGAGCTTAGAAAAACAAGAGACGGCCTAGAACTAAGTGTTGACTACGGAAAGCTTTCGTTTTTGGCGACACCGCTTTTTTGGTTGTTGGAAAATATTCATAAATATGTTGGCAACTGGGGACTATCCATTATTTTGGTAACGCTGCTTATTAAGCTTGTGTTTTTTAGACTGACAGAGTCTAGCGGCAAATCAATGGCAAAAATGAGAGAACTTGCCCCTCGGATTAAAGCAATTCAAGACAGGTATAAAGACGACAAACAAGCACAAAGCAAAGCCACGATGGAGCTGTACCAAAAAGAAAAAGTAAACCCCATGGCAGGGTGTTTGCCTATGTTTATCCAAATACCATTTTTTATTGCTTTTTACTGGGTGTTGCTTGAGAGTGTTGAGATCAGACAGGCCCCGTTTTTTCTTTGGATAGATGACCTGTCCTCAAGAGACCCTTACTTTGTTTTACCAATTCTGATGGGCTTGGGCATGTGGTTTCAGCAAAAACTAAACCCAGCACCGCCTGACCCAACACAAGCAAAGGTTATGGCAGTTCTTCCTGTTATGTTCACAGGAATGTTCGCCTGGTTTCCTTCTGGTCTGGTTCTTTATTGGCTAAGCAACTCACTGTTGTCGATAGCCCAACAATGGAGAATCAATAAAAACCTTGGCAAAAAAGCTGACAGTAGCGGTTAAAAAACCACAAAAACCCCTTGAGCAACAAAGTTAACAAACTCTCTGAAACCATAGCAGCACAAGCATCAGCCCAAGGCGCGTCAGGAGTTTCTGTCATAAGGGTCTCTGGAAATAAAAGCAAAACGATTGCAAAGAAAGTTACGGGCAAAACACTCTCACACATGAAAGCTCAACACACTAATTTTTACGCCAGCGATGGCTCGGTTATTGACAATGTTGTGGTTCTTTTCTTTGCTTCACCGGCATCTTATACGGGAGAAAATGTATTAGAAATTAGCTGTCATGGCAGCACAGCAGTGGTGGACGAAATCCTAAAAACACTTTATGAGCAAGGCGCCAGACAAGCCAATGCTGGAGAGTTTACAAAAAGAGCGTTTCTTAATGACAAGCTTGACTTAACCCAGGCAGAAGCGGTTGCAGACTTGATTGAAAGTAGCTCAGCAGAGACCGCAAGAGCCGCTAAAAACTCACTAGAAGGAGCCTTTTCAAAAAAGATTTTTGGCCTTTTAGATGCGCTCACAGAACTAAGAGCCAACATTGAAGCTTCGTTGGATTTCCCCGAAGAAGACCTAGAACAAACAGGCCACAACCAACAGGTTGAAAAAATGTTTTCGCAAACAAGCAAGCATTACCTGTCTTTGTTAGAGGAAACCAAGGTCGCTTGCAAGATTAGAGAGGGGCTTGTTGTGGCCATCACAGGAGAACCAAACGTTGGAAAATCAACACTTTTAAACCAACTTTGTGGACACGAACGCGCCATTGTCAATGAAGCACCAGGCACGACCAGAGACACGATAGAGGTAGAAACAACGATCGACGGATACAGGGTTTGTTTTGTTGATACGGCAGGACTAAGAGAAACAACAAACAGCGTTGAGCAGGAAGGTATTAGAAGAACAAAGGAAACAATCAAGCAAGCAGATCTTGTTATAGAGGTAAGGAGCGCAAAAAAAAGCAACGAACTGAAAACAAAAAACGATCAGAAACGACTGGTTGTTTTTAACAAAACAGACCTTCTAAAAACAAAACCAAAGCGCAATAAAGCCAATAACGGAGCACTATTTGTGTCGGCCCTAACAGGGTTGGGCATAGAGGGGCTGGTTGAGAACATTGGTAACAGGTTCAAAAAAGCAGGAGGGGCTGAGCTAACAATGACCGCCAGAAGGCGACACCTTGTCAGTCTTAATGAGTCTTATGGTGCGTTTAGCGCCGCAAAAAAGAAAACCACGAAAAGCATTGCTGGGGATGTTGTTGCAGAAGATTTGTTACAAGCGCAAAATAGCCTTTCAGAAATAACAGGAGAGTTTACAAACGAAGAGTTGTTAGACTCTATATTTAATCGTTTTTGTATTGGTAAGTAAATTGGGAAAAACAACAAACACATTTGAAGCAATAGTGGTTGGCGGCGGCCACGCTGGAACAGAGGCCGCTGCTGTTTTATGCAGAATGGGGCACAACACCCTTTTATTAACACACAACAAGAAAAGCATTGGGCAAATGAGTTGCAACCCGGCAATAGGGGGTGTTGGCAAAGGCCACCTAGCAAAAGAAATCGATGCTCTTGGCGGATTAATGGCAAGGGCTGCAGACATAGCGGGGATACACCTAAAAACACTTAACTCCAGCAAAGGCAAAGCTGTGCAGGCAACGAGAGCACAGGCCGATCGTCTTTTATATAAGTCAGCAATACAACAACAGTTGTACGCACATAAAGAGCTAACCGTTTTTGAGGGAGCCGCCTCAAGAATTCTAACAAAACAAGGACAACTGCGCGGTGTTGAAACCGAGTGCGGACAAGTCTTTAACACCAAAAAAATGGTGCTAACCGTGGGAACCTTTTTGAACGGAGTTATTCACACTGGAAGAGAGAGACTAAGCGGAGGCCGAAAAGGTGACAAGCCTTCCTTGGTGCTTGCACAACAGTTGTTAGAGATAGCCCCAAGAACCGGCAGACTTAAGACGGGGACACCACCAAGAATTAATAAAAACAGCATTAATTTTGATCTGCTAGAGGAACAACCAGGAGATGACCCAAGACCTACCTTTTCTTTTATGTCGACTGTTGATGACCACCCACAACAAGCAAGCTGCCATATCACACACACCAACGAAAAAACCCACGAAATTATTAGAGCATCCTTAAAAGACTCCCCGTTGTTCACGGGGGCGATAGGAGGTGTTGGCCCAAGGTATTGCCCATCTATAGAAGACAAGGTGGTGAAGTTTGCTGACAAAGAAAGACACCAAATTTTCATAGAACCAGAAGGCCTTACTGCAAACGAAGTGTACCCTAACGGCATCTCAACAAGCCTACCAAGTAAAGCACAAGAAGCGTTTGTCAGATCCATAAAAGGCTTTAGAGACGCGGAAATAACACAACCAGGCTATGCGATTGAGTATGATTATTTTGATCCCAGAGACTTGACCCCTGTGTTCGAAACACGCGCCATAAAAGGGCTTTATTTTGCTGGGCAGATTAACGGGACGACGGGTTATGAGGAGGCAGCAGCACAAGGGTTGGTCGCAGGAATTAACGCGGGGCTTTCAATCACAAAACAAGACCCCTGGGAACCAAAAAGAGACGAAGCATATTTGGGGGTCTTGGCAAACGATTTGGTTGTAAGAGGAACCAATGAGCCTTATAGAATGTTCACAAGCAGAGCCGAACACAGGTTGTTATTAAGAGAGGACAACGCAGACCAAAGACTTACACCCACAGGGCGAAAGTTTGGTGTGGTCTCAAATAAAAGGTGGGCTCTTTTTAGCAAAAAAACCGAAGCGCTTAACAAAGAAAAAGAGCGACTACAAACAACAATGGTTAAGCATAAAACAATTGCAAAGCTTGATCATAACACCAAAAACAACACTCATGACAAGACCGCATATGATTTGCTTAAGAGACCTGATATCAGCTACAAAGAGCTAACAAAACAGATTGGAGGCAGAGCAGAGCACACAAAAAACACTAAAACATTTGGCGGTACTATAGGGGAGCTCTTAGAAACAGAAGCAAAATACGAAGGCTATGTGAACAAACAAAAAAGAGAAATTAAAAAACAAAGAGCCTACTCAGAAACAAGACTTCCTGAGAGTATGGACTACACAAAACTCCCGGGCTTATCAAACGAGGTAAAGCAAAAACTTACAGAGTTTGCTCCTAAAACAATAGGGCACGCCGCCAGAATTCAAGGAATAACCCCGGCAGCTTTGTCCGCGTTGTTGGTGCACCTGAAGAAACAAAAAATTAAAAGAGCCCAAGGACAGTGAAAGCAAGCAAAACAATTCTCTTGTTAGCGACCCTGGTGGTTGGTTGTGGTGACCAAAATGAAATTGAGTGTCTCTCAGACAATAACGAACGCTATGGTGGGGCAAGCGGTAAAGAGTTGGCAAAAGAGCAAGTGTTTAGAAAAAACAATGGAGCAGAGCCGGGCACACTAGACCCACACAGAGCCGAAGGAGTGCCTGCCTCAAACGTGTTGAGGGATTTGTTCGAAGGCCTGGTAATTGAGTTGCCAAATGGGGACTATGTTCCGGGCGTTGCAGAATCTTGGTCTGTGAGCGATGACTCAAAAACATATGTTTTTACACTAAGAAAAAACGCAAAGTGGAGCAATGGAGACACAGTCACCGCGACAGACTATGTCTTTTCATTAAAACGAAGCGTCGACCCAAAAACACTCTCGAACTATTCAAGCATGCTCTACCCCATAAAGAACGCCAGAGAAATTGTTTTGGGGGAAAAACAGGCTAGCGAATTAGGTGTTTATGCCAAAGGCTCAAGCACGCTTATTATTGAGTTAGAGGAACCAACCCCATATTTTTTGAGCTTGTTAACGCATTCCACCACCTACCCAGTCCACAAAGCAAGCGTTGAAAAGCTGGGCACCTTATTTACCAGGCCCGGTAATTTAATAAGCAATGGCGCTTTTAAGCTTGAGGAGTGGCGAGTTCAATCACACACCAAGCTTGTTAGAAACACTCAATATTGGGACAACAAAAACACCACACTCAACGAGGTTTATTATTACTCGCTGGACGAACCAAACTCTGCATTGAAACGATACAGAGCAAAAGAGTTGGATTTTACAGACACCACCCCTTTAGAGCAGCTCCCCCTCATTAGGACCTGCATGGCTGACGAGTACAGGGTCGCCCCTTATTTTGGCAGCTATTACTACGGCTTTAACAACACCAAGCCACCGTTCAAAAATAACCCCAACCTGAGAACGGCACTTAACATGGCCATAGACCGAGAGATTCTCGTTAATATAGTTATTGGCGCTGGACAGATACCGGCCTATAGTTTTGTTCCTCCTGTAAAAACTTTCCAACCCATAGAACCCGAGTGGTCCAGCTGGACACAAGAACAAAGGGCAACAGAGGCCTTAAGGCTTTATGAGGAGGCTGGTTACAGTAAAGAACAACCCCTTGAAATCGAGGTTTTGTATAACACAAGCGAAAACCATAAAAAAGTAGCCTTGGCTGTTGCTGCAATGTGGAAGCAAACCTTGGGGGTTCAAACAACACTTAGAAACCAAGAATGGAAGGTTTTTTTAGAAACAAGAAGGCTGCAAAATGAAACACAAATATTTAGAGGCGGTTGGATTGGTGACTATGATGACCCCTACACATTCAGCCAACTTCTTCACTCAGAAAATGAAATGAACCATGCTGGCTACAATAGCTTAGAATACAACACACTTATTGACCTGGCTGCCACCAAGAACGCTGGAGAAGACAGGCTTGATGACCTTAGAGCAGCAGAGCGACTGTTAATGAAAGACCTGCCAATTATTCCCCTTTATTATTATGTAAGCCAGCACATGATAAAGCCATGGGTGTTTGGTTTAGAGGACAATGTTATGGACCACCATTACTCTAAATACGTCAAGATACTCAAAAGAGAGCCTATAGAACAACAATGAATACCTTAAAGTTTGTGGCCTCTCGTTTCTTGGGTGCTATACCCACCTTGTTGGTGTTAATTTGTTTGGCTTTTTTGTTGGTGAAATCAGCACCAGGCGGGCCTTTTGACATGGAGCGAGCACTCCCTATAGAGGTCGAGGCTAACTTAAGAGAGGCTTATAACCTAGATGACCCAATCCATATACAGCTTTTGAAATATGCTGGAGATATTCTTCAGGGAGACTTTGGGCCATCTTTTCAATATCGGGACTTTTCTGTGACCGAGCTTATTATGGCCGGCTTTCCAGTTTCTTTAAGGCTCGGGCTTAGCGCGATAATTGTCGCGCTTTTTTTTGGCTCCCTAATAGGGACAATTGCTGCACTAAGACAAAACACCAAAACAGATTACGCGGTGATGTTTTTTGGGATGGTTGGTATTTCTATTCCAAACTTTGTAATGGCCCCACTGTTGATTTTATTCTTTTCAATTTTTTATGGCCTCCTTCCCGCAGGGGGCTACAATAACGGCAACCCTTTGAACATGGTTTTACCTGTGATTTCTTTGGCCTTGCCTCAAATCGCATACATAGCAAGACTAACAAGAGGGTCTATGATTGAAGTGCTAAACAGCAATTTCGTACGAACCGCAAAAGCACAAGGAACACCAACGAGAAACATTGTTTTTTACCACGTGTTAAAACCAACCTTTTTACCTATCGTTTCATATTTAGGCCCAGCCACTGCGGCCATTATTACTGGATCAGTTGTGGTCGAGCAGATATTTGGTTTACCAGGCCTTGGGCGCTATTTTGTTCAGGGCGCACTAAACCGAGACTATACGCTGGTAATGGGCGTGGTTGTTTTTTATGGTTGCTTGATAATTTCATTTAATCTTTTGGTAGATATTTTATATGGTTTTATTGACCCCAAAATTCGAGCAAACAGATGAAGAAACAAAGCTCACTCTTGCTCGACGCCTGGGGCGCACTAAAACAAAACAAAGCCGCTCTGTTTTCTTTTGCAACCATGTTAACAATGATTTTTTTGGTTATCTTTGGCCCAATGCTAAGCCCCTTTATGATAGACCAAACAGATTGGTATCAGCTGTCAGCTAGACCAAGCCTTGCTTCGGGCCACATTTTTGGTACCGACGACCTAGGGAGAGATTTGTTTGTTAGGGTTATGCATGGAGGGAGAATATCACTAATGGTGGGGTTGGTCGCAACCCTCGTCAGCGTTCTAATTGGGGTTTCTTATGGGGCGATCTCTGGTTATGTTGGTGGCAAAGTAGATGCAGTAATGATGAGAGTTGTAGACGTTCTTTATGCAATGCCTTTTTTGTTTTTTGTGATCTTGCTTATGGTCTTTTTTGGACGAAGCATCCTGTTAATATTCATAGCAATAGGGGCCGTAAACTGGCTTGATATTGCCAGAATAGTTAGAGGACAAACCCTTAACCTTAAAGGCAAAGAGTTTGTTGATGCCGCTAGGGCTGGGGGTGTTTCTACCACAAAAATAGTGTTCAAACATATAGTGCCCAACCTTCTTGGTTTGGTTGTGGTTTATGTTGCCCTAACTGTGCCCCAGGTTATTTTAGTCGAGTCTTTTTTAAGTTTTTTAGGGCTGGGAGTACAAGAACCGCTGACCTCTTGGGGGGCCTTGGTAAACCAAGGCGCAAAACAAATGGAAACCTCGCCATGGATGTTAATTTTTCCTGGCATGTTTTTAGCAACAACTCTTTTTTGTTTCAATTTTATTGGAGATGGGCTGAGGGATGCCTTGGATCCCAAAGACAGAACGAGGCAAAATGACTAACCTTTTAACAGCACAAAACCTTTGCGTTGATTTTACATCTAGGGGCGAAAAAATAGAGGCGGTAAAAAACCTAAACTTTTGTTTAGAGCATAACCAATCCTTGGGAATTGTTGGAGAATCAGGCTCGGGAAAAAGCCAAACTGTTTTATCTATAATGGGCCTTTTGGAAAGCAACGGAAAAGCAACCGGCAGCGTTGTTTTTGATAACAAAGAGATACTAGGACTTGAAAAAAAAGAGCTGAATAAAATAAGAGGCAGAAAAATTGGTATGGTTTTTCAGGACCCAATGAGCTCACTAAATCCATATGTTTCTATTGGGGCGCAAATGTCAGGGGTGTTGCTTAACCACACAAGCCTAAACAAGGCAGAAATAAAAGAAGCTTGCATCGAGATGCTTAATGCAGTAAAAATTCCCAACCCCGAACAACGGTTTGATGGTTATTCTTTTGAGCTTTCAGGAGGGATGAGGCAAAGAGTAATGATTGCGTCAGCACTGCTTACAAAACCCAAGCTGCTTATAGCAGATGAGCCAACCACAGCACTAGATGTCACCGTACAAGAACAAATATTAGACCTTGTTTTAGAGATGAAAGAGAGGTTTTCTATGTCGGTGATTTTAATTACACATGATTTAGGGGTTGTCGCTAGGAGTTGTGAAAGGGTTTTGGTATTAAAAGACGGGTTGGAGCAGGAAACAGGTGAGCTAAATCAAATATTTTATAACCCAAGGGCTGCCTATACCAAGGAGCTCCTACTTAAATCAAAAGAAATTGGGGCAGACAGAAAACAAAGCGAGACAAAAAAGAACAACTCAGTAACCACAAAAATAAAAAACCTAACGGTTTGTTTTCCAATCCCCAAGCAAACGTTTTTTGCTAAGCAAGAACAACTTGTAGCTGTAGACGATGTTTCTCTTGATGTTTATGAGGGTGAAATATTGGGCGTTGTTGGAGAGTCTGGAAGTGGAAAATCTACTTTAGCAAAAAACATATTAAGACTTGTCCGACCAACGAAGGGTGAGATCGAGTTGTTTGGCGAACAACTGTCATTATTGGATAAAAAACAAATGAAAAAAGCAAGAAAAAAAATGCAGGTAGTTTTCCAAGACCCCCTTTCTTCTTTAAACCCAAGAATGACAGTTTTTGAGACGCTGTCAGAACCTCTGAACTCTTTTTATCCTGGCATGAATCGTGACTCAATCGAGAAAGACGTCCAGGCAGCGATTATAGAAGTTGGTCTTGGCGATGAGTTTTTAGGCAGGTACCCACACGAACTTTCAGGGGGCCAATGCCAAAGGGTGGCTATAGCTAGAGCGCTGATGCCCAAACCCCAACTCTTAATTTGTGATGAGGCAGTAAGCGCTCTTGATGCTTCTATTAGATCAGAAATAATAGAGCTGTTATTAGGGATCAAGCAAAAAAGAAAACTTACCATGGTTTTTATTGCTCATGACCTAGCCGTGGTTAAAAAAATATGTGACAGAGTAATTGTTATGAAAAAAGGAAAGGTTGTTGAGTCAGGAGACACAAAGGATGTTTTTTACTCTCCGAAAGAGGCGTATACAAAAAAACTATTAGACTCTGTTCCAGTTCCAGATCCAAATTTAGAGCACGAAAAATACAAAAAAAGACGACTGGCAAACCAAGCTAAAAAAAACTTGTAAAGAGAGATACACAACAGTAAATTTATTTTTATAACCCACTAAAAAGACAAAGGAAAAAACAATGAGCTTAAAGCCGCTTTATGATTTGGGGGAAACCATCCCCTTGGGAGAGGTCCCAGAAAAAATGCACGCCTTTACAGTAAGACAAGATAGGTTTGGCGAACCAAACAAAGCATGGCAACGGGAGGTGATAAATACACCAACAATCGGACCTAAAGACGTTCTTGTTTATGTTATGGCAACAGGCATTAATTACAACAATGTGTGGGCAGGCCTTGGCTTCCCGGTTGATGTAATAGCGGACCGACAAAAAAAAGGCGAAGAAGAAGATTTTCATGCAGGCGGGTCTGACGCAGCAGGAATAATATGGGCTGTGGGGGAAGATGTAAAGGATGTCAAAATTGGTGACGAAGTGGTTGTCCACTCTGGGTGGTGGGAACCTGAAGACCCATGGGTTCTGTCAGGAAAAGATCCAATGTTAGCTCCCAGTGTTAGAATCTGGGGTTATCAAACCAATTACGGCTCTTATTGTCAGTTTGCTCGAGCCCAGTCACACCAAATTAAACAAAAACCCAAACACTTAAGTTGGGAAGAGGCTAGTTGTTACATGCTTTGTGCCTCAACAGCCTATAGACAGCTAATGGGCTGGGCTCCCCATACAGTAGAAAAAGACGATGTGGTTTTAGTTTGGGGTGCAGCCGGCGGCCTAGGGTCACTGGCCTTACAAATTGTTTCCGCATTAGGCGGTAAAGCTGTTGCGGTAATCTCTAATGAAGACAAACGGCAGTTCTGTGTTGATAAAGGGGCTGTGGGCGTAATCAACCGCAATGATTTTAGTCATTGGGGAGCTATGCCAGACACCAACTCTCCAGACTATAAGACTTGGGTGGGAGGCGTTAGAAGTTTTGGTAAAGCAATTTGGGAATGTGTGGGAGAAAGAAAAAACCCTAAGATTGTTTTTGAACACCCCGGCGAAGCAACCCTACCCACCTCTGGTTTTGTGTGCGACACTGGCGGAATGGTCGTAATATGTGCTGGGACCTCTGGTTATAACATTACCATGGACCTAAGATATCACTGGATGATGCAGAAACGCCTTCAGGGTTCGCACCTTGCAAATGATGTTCAAGCAGAAGAGCTAAACAAATTAGTGCTATCAAAAAAGGTAGACCCTTGTTTATCTGAAACATATTTGTTTGACGAGATAGGCCACGCCCACCAACTAATGTATGAAAACAAACACCCGTATGGAAATATGGCTTGCTTAGTAAACGCTACTGCAAAAGGTAAGGGCCAAGACACCAAATAAGAGTCTTAAAAATGATCTTCAAATACAGCAACGCTTGTGCCGCAGAAAGAGAGAACATTAATCTTAACAACCAATAAATAGCGGTGGGAGATGACAAGACACTGCTTAGAGCGGGGATTCAACAACTCAACCTTAGTTTAACAACAAACCAAGAAGAGCAACTCAAAAGGTTTTTACAGAGCGTGCTCAGCGAGAACAATAAATTTAATCTCACAGGGATCAAAGACCCAAGAGAAGCAATCATAAAACACCTGTTTGACTCATTAAGTATCAGCAAGGAAATAAGCGCCACTTCAATAGCTGATATTGGTTCTGGTGCTGGCTTTCCAGGCGTTCCTTTAGCTATTGTTAAACCAGGCACCAACTTTTTTTTAGTAGAAGCCAAACAAAAAAAAGCAAAATTTATTAAGAGCGCCACCAAGGAGTTGGGCCTTTTAAACGTTGTGGTGTTTGGCAAAAGATCAGAAGAAGTAAAAATAAAAAAAGGAGTCGAGGCTATCGTTTGTAGGGCTATAGGAAGCCTTGACTATTTTGTAGAAAAAACAAAACACCTGTTGTCTGAAGGAGGTAGTTTATATGCCATGAAGGGAAAACTGTCAGACGATGAGATTAAAAAACTACCAAGAGACTGGCGTGTTGCACAAATAAAAAAAATTGATGTACCCTATCTTGAGGCGGAAAGACATTTAATCAGGATTTTAAAAAAAAAATAAAACGTGACAGAAACAATAGTAATAGCAAACCAAAAAGGCGGTGTTGGTAAAACAACAACATCAATAAACCTCGCCGCAGCCCTGCAAAGCTACGGCAAAAACACACTATTAGTTGACCTTGATTCACAAGGCAACGCAACCAGCGCCACAAGCCCCAATAACATTGAGGAACAACCAACTGTGTATGATGTTTTAATGGGTCTAAAAAACATCAAAGAATGCCTTTTAAAATCAAAGCATGACAGATTTGTTTTGTTGCCATCCAATAGCGATCTTATGGCGGCTGAGATAGAAATGCTAAGCATGGAAAACAGGGAGTCGATTCTTAAGGGCAAAATTGATGAGATAAAACATCAGTTTGACTACGTTTTAATTGACTCTCCACCATCAATGAACATCTTAACGTTAAACGCATTGACAGCAGCAGAGCAAATAATAATTCCGGTTCAGTGTGAATATTATGCTCTAGAGGGCATGAAAGGAGTCCTAGAGTCCATTTATAAAATTAAAGACACAATTAACCCTAAGCTAGAAATAAAAGGGGTTTTAAGAACCATGTTTGACTCAAGAAACAGCCTATCAGTAGAGGTGTCAGCACAACTAAAAAAATACTTCGGCGAAAAGCTTTTTTGGAGTTTCATACCCAGAAATGTCCGCTTAGCAGAAGCGCCAAGTTTTGGAATGTCAGCTGTCTCTTATGATCCAGAGTGCTTGGGCTCAAAAGCCTATCTTGCATTAGCAAAAGAGGTAATAAAAAAAACCATGGAATCAAAACAAGATATAGATAAACTGTGAGGAGATGGCAGAAAAAAGAAAAAGCTTAGGCAGAGGGTTGGACGCCTTGTTGGGCGGCACCACGCAAACACACACTAACAACACAACTAAAAGCTTAAACGAGCTTCCTATAGAAGAGGTTGGGCCAGGGCCTTTTCAACCAAGAAAAAAAATTGACGAGCAACAGCTCAGTGAGTTGTCTGCCTCCATTGAAGCACAAGGCGTGCTACAACCAATAGTGGTGAGAGAAAGAGCCGTTCAGGACTCTCAAACAGGTATTAGGTATGAAATAATTGCTGGTGAGAGAAGATGGAGGGCTGCTCAGCTAGCCAACCTAGAAACCATCCCAGCGGTTGTTAAAACGGTTAGCGATATAGACGCAGTGGCCATCGCCCTGATTGAAAACATCCAACGAGAGAATTTAAACCCATTAGAGGAGGCTAACGCTTTTCATCGGTTAATAATTGAGTATGAAATGACACACCAAGAGGTTGCAAACTCAGTTGGCAGAGCAAGAGCCAGTATTTCTAACATGCTTAGGTTGTTGGATTTACCAAGCAGTGTTCAAGAGCTGTTAAATGTTGGCTCAATAAATATGGGCCACGCTAGAGCCTTGTTGTCCATTCAAGATGCCTCAATGCAACTCGAAGTAGCAAACCTCGTTGCCGAAAAAAAACTATCTGTTAGAGAAACAGAAAAACTTGTTAAAAGCATTATTGCCGGCAAAACAAAAGAAAAAAAACAAACCCAAAAGAAAGACCAAGACATTGTTAATCTTGAAACCAAACTAACAAGCCAACTAGGCGCAAAAGTGACAATAAAACACAAGCCAACGGGCGCAGGGACGCTAACCATAAATTACACAAGCACCGATGAGCTTGAGGGTATTCTTAATAAAATTAAATAAAACCAAAAAAAAATAGAAATGGATATTTCTAGCCCACGACAATTATCAGTCGGTATTTTTTTATCGCAAATTACAATAGGCTTGATCACAGCGACTCTTTTTTTTTATTTCTCAGATTTAGCAAGCGCAAAGTCCTCTCTTTTGGGCAGCCTTATAGCGGCACTAACATCCTTAAACTTCATGAATTTGGTGTTACGCAAAGACCACAAAGAACCAAAAAAAATCTTAAACTCTTTATATCTTATGGAGGCCTTTAAGTTTATATTAACGGGAGGTTTTTTTGGGGTAGCTATTATCTTAATAAAAGCTATGTTTTTCCCATTAATAATAGGTTATATTGTTGCCGTTTTTATATATTGGTTGTCTTTATTAGCACCTTAAGCAAAGAAAATGTTCAAAAACCTTATCACTAAACTTTCTTTATTGTTTTTTCTTTCTGTTGCCCCATTTCAAGCCTTTTCAGCAGAATCAGCCGAACACGGCTGTTTTGGTAAAACTTATGAAACCGAATATTCTGCAAACAAATACATCACACACCACCTTTCTCACTGTACAGCAGACACGTTTTTGGGACCAATACACATAGACAGTGTTTTTTATTCTGTTTTTATGGCCATTGTTTTTCTTTTAACATTCTTTCTTTTTGCTCGAAAGGCGAGCGCAGGCTTGCCAGGAAAAGGACAAAGCTTTGTCGAGATAATTATAGAGTTTGTAGACGAGCAAGTTAAAGACACTTACCACGGCTCAAGCAAACTCATCGCACCACTTGCGCTTACGATATTTATGTGGGTCTTCCTTATGAACTTTATGGACCTTTTGCCGGTAGACATGCTCCCCAAGGCTGGAGAGATGATGAACATTAAATACATGAGAGTTGTCCCAAGTGCCGACTTAAACATAACGTTTGGCTTGTCAATTACTGTGTTTTTATTGATTCTTTATTACAGCATAAAAATTAAAGGTATTGGTGGTTTTGCAAAAGAACTTGCGTTTCAACCCTTCGGGAAGGCAATGCTGCCTTTTAACCTTTTGTTGAAGGTGATAGAAGAAATAGCAAAACCAATTTCGTTAGGGCTGCGACTTTTTGGCAACCTGTATGCCGGAGAACTAATCTTTATGATTATCGCCATATTTACAGCAGGGGAAGGCATCACTTACCTTTTTAATATAGGGGTAATACCATATGCAGTGATGCAATTTATTTTAGGGCTTATATGGGCACTGTTTCATTTAATAATAATTTTGTTACAAGCCTTTATATTTATGATGTTGACCATTGTTTATTTAAGCATGGCGCACGAAGAACATTAATTTATTAAACATAAACTTAAGGAGATAGAAAATGGATTTTGTACAAGGAATGACTTTAATAGCGGTAAGCATACTTATAGGCATGGGAGCTTTAGGGACAGCAATTGGTTTCGGACTGCTTGGCGGCCGCTTCCTAGAAGGGTCTGCAAGACAACCAGAGATGGTGCCTATGCTGCAGGTAAAAATGTTTATTGTCGCAGGATTGTTAGATGCTGTAACAATGATCGGGGTTGGAATAGGACTATTTCTTTTGTTTGCAAACCCTTACTTATCCTAACAAGAAAACTTAGCCCTACAAACGGAGCAAAATAATGAGCTTAAACGCCACATTACTCATACAAATGACGGTTTTCGCCACCGTAGTTTTGTTTAGTATGAAGTTTATTTGGCCTATGATTATGGAGGCCATTGAGCAAAGAAATAAAAGCATTTCTGACGGTCTTGCTGCCGCAGAAAAAGGCCAACAAAAGCTTAGCGATGCAGAATCCGAGGTTACCGGACTAATTTCTGAAGCTAAAAAACAAGCCACCACAATATTAGATCAGGCCAACACAAGAGCATCCTCTATAGTACAGACCGCCAAAACTGAGGGGGGCGAAGAAAGAGATAAGATTATTTCATCAGCACAAGAAGAGGCTGAACAAGAGCTTAACAAACTCAAAGAAGACCTAAAAAAAGATCTTGCGGGCCTCGCTGTTGCGGGCGCCGAAAAGATTTTATCAAGAGAAATTAATGAAAAAGATCACAAAGATATATTGGATGGTTTATCCAAAAAACTTTAAAAATGGAAGAGTCAAAAACAATAGCCAGGCCATACGCAAAAGCTGTGTTTGAAATTGCACTAGCAAATAAACAAACAAAAGAATGGTCCACCCTTCTTCAGGCTTGCTCCCAAGTGGTTGATAACCCTGAGATGGCAAACTTGATTTCATCTCCAGGGGCTGACTCCAAGGCTTTGGCAAAATCGATCTATGAGCTTGTTATAAAGATAACCAACACCAATGAAAATAAAAACTTTTTGAGCTTTATATTGATTCTTGCTGGGAACAAAAGACTAATGGCGGTTTCTGAAATAAGTAAGCAGTTCGACGATAAAAAAAGAATTGAAGAAGGGGTGGCAAAAGTAACCATAACAAGCGCCACAGATATTGACGATGAATCGCTTTCTATAATCAAACAAGCATTGAAGGAAAAACTTAATAAATCGATAGAGGTTATTGTTGAAACAGACGAACAGCTTATCGGTGGTGCCACAATAAAAGTCGGCGACCACATGATAGACGGGTCGATCCGCTCACAACTTTCTAACCTAAATCGTTTTTTAACCAACTAAAAAAGGAACAAAGATGGCAATAAAAGCATCTGAAATCAGCGAGCTGATAAAAGCAAAAATAGAAAACTTTGACCACGAAGCACAGGCATCAGACATTGGAACCGTGGTGTCTGTAACAGACGGTATTACGAGGATTCATGGATTAAACGAGGTTCAATACGGAGAAATGATCGAGTTCCCTGGAGACACATTTGGCCTTGCTTTGAACTTAGAACAGGACTCAGTTGGGGCTGTGGTCTTAGGGGACTACACACACATTTCTGAGGGCGCCCAAGTTAAAACAACCAACCGCATTTTAGAGGTGCCCGTTGGCGAGGGGCTGCTTGGGAGAGTTGTTGACTCACTGGGCCAACCCCTAGACGGAAAAGGAAAGATTGAATCAACCTCCTCCGCACCAATTGAGAAGGTTGCCCCAGGTGTTATCTCAAGACAATCTGTCGACCAACCTGTTCAAACCGGCCTTAAATCAATTGACTCAATGGTGCCCATTGGTAGAGGCCAAAGAGAGTTAATTATTGGGGACAGACAAACCGGAAAAACCGCTGTTGCTGTTGACACTATAATTAACCAAAAAGGGACGGGAGTTAAATGTATTTATGTGGCTGTTGGCCAAAAGAACTCCTCTATTGCCAATGTTGTCAGAAAGTTAGAAGAAGAAGACGCTATGGAGCACACAATTGTTGTGGCAGCAGCAGCATCAGACTCTGCAGCAATGCAATATATTGCACCATATTCTGGTTGCGCAATGGGCGAATACTTTAGAGACATAGGCGAAGACGCCCTGATTATTTATGATGATTTAACCAAACAAGCTTGGGCATACAGACAGGTTTCTTTGTTGCTTAGAAGACCGCCGGGCCGCGAAGCTTACCCAGGAGATGTGTTTTATTTACACTCACGACTGCTAGAAAGAGCAGCAAGAGTTAACCCCGAGTATGTTGAAAAAGAAACCGGAGGAAAAGTTAAAGGAAAGACGGGCTCACTGACAGCACTACCTATAATTGAAACTCAAGCAGGAGATGTTTCTGCCTTTGTACCAACAAACGTGATCTCTATTACTGATGGTCAAATTTATTTAGAAAGTGACTTATTCAATGCCGGAATCAGGCCAGCCATTAATGCCGGACTTTCAGTATCAAGGGTCGGCGGCGCGGCGCAAACCAAAATCATAAAAAAACTTGGCGGAGGAGTAAGGCTAGCTCTAGCCCAATATAGAGAGCTGGCTGCTTTTGCACAGTTTGCTTCTGATTTAGATGAGACAACAAGAAAACAGTTAGAGAGAGGCCAAAGGGTTACAGAGCTGATGAAGCAAAAACAATACTCCCCATTAACCGTAGCTGAAATGGCGACCTCCCTTTATGCCGCCAATGAAGGTTATTTAGATGATGTCCCGGTTGAAAAAATTGTTGCATTTGAGGCCGCTCTTCATGCAAGTGTTGCAGACAACAACGCTGAACTAATGAAAAAAATAAATGAATCAGGTGACTATAACGATGAAATAGAGGCCGGCTTAAAAGTAGCCTTAGAGGACTTTAAAAAAACCGGCGCATATTAAAATAATGGCTAACGAAAAAGAAATACGAACAAAAATAGGGAGCGTAAAAAACACCCAAAAAATCACCAAGGCTATGGAGATGGTGGCTGCTAGCAAAATGAGAAGAACCCAGGAAACCATGAAAAAATCATTGCCATACGCAGACAAAATTAGGGGGGTTATTGGCCATATTTTTAAAGCGAACCCAGATTATAAGCACCCCTTTTTAGTTGAACGCAAAGCAACAAGTGCTGGCTATATTGTGGTGAGCTCAGACAAAGGACTTTGTGGGGGACTTAATGTAAATATGTTTAGACCTTTTATTGCCCACTTAAAGGAGCAAAAAAGCAACAACATTAAAACCAAACTATGTCTTGTAGGCGCCAAAGGGGTTCAATTCTTTAGATCTGTGGATGTAAACGTTATAGCTGCTACCACCAACTTAGGAGAAGAACCTTTGGTGGAAGACTTGGTGGGAGCAATAAAAATTATGCTTGATGAATACACAGAGGGAAAAATAGACCAGCTGTTTATCGTCCATAACAATTTTGTTAACACAATGTCTCAAAAGCCCGAAATAAAGACCCTCTTACCGATTGACCCAAGCGACAAAGACGATTTACAAGAACATTGGGATTATATTTATGAGCCAGACTCAAGAGACTTATTGGATTATATTTTAATGAGATACATAGAGTCACAAGTTTACAGAGCTGTTGTTGAAAATGTAGCGTGTGAGATGGCCGCTAAAATGGTTGCCATGAAGAGCGCAACAGATAATGCCGGCAAACTTATAGACGAACTAGAGCTTGATTATAACAAAGCAAGACAGGCCGCTATAACACAAGAAATATCTGAAATTGTAGGCGGCGCTGCTGCTGTTTAGTTAAAAAGGAAAAAAAATGAGCACAGGAAATATTGTACAAATAATCGGAGCTGTAGTTGATGTGGAGTTTCCTAGGGAGGCCATCCCTAGTGTTTATGATGCGTTAACGTTAAAAGACGGAGATCTTGTTTTTGAGGTCCAACAACAATTGGGCGATGGCATTGTCAGAACAATTGCCATGGGGTCTAGTGAAGGCCTTAAAAGAGGTGTTGAGGTTGAAAGCACAGGCGCTCCAATCAGTGTTCCGGTTGGCCAAAAAACATTGGGCAGAGTGCTAGACGTTCTAGGAAACCCAATTGATGAAAAAGGACCCGTCGGCGCAAAAACAAGCAAACCAATTCATGCAAAAGCACCCTCGTTTGAAGAACAGTCTGGAAGCTCAGATGTTCTTGAGACAGGCATTAAAGTAATAGACTTGCTTTGCCCATTTGCAAAAGGCGGAAAGGTTGGTTTGTTTGGTGGTGCTGGCGTAGGTAAAACCGTTACTGTTATGGAGCTCATTAGAAACATCGCAGTAGAGCATGACGGATTTTCAGTGTTTGCAGGCGTTGGCGAAAGAACAAGAGAGGGAAACGACTTTTATCACGAAATGAAAGAATCCGATGTTTTAGATAAAGTGGCCCTAGTTTATGGCCAAATGAATGAACCTCCTGGTAACCGCTTAAGGGTAGCGTTAACAGGACTAACAATTGCAGAAAACTTTAGAGATGAGGGAAGGGACGTCTTAATGTTTATAGATAACATCTATCGTTATACGTTGGCAGGAACGGAGATCTCAGCACTGCTCGGCAGGATGCCATCAGCAGTGGGATATCAACCCACATTAGCTGAGGAAATGGGGATTCTACAAGAAAGAATCACTTCAACAAAAACAGGCTCAATAACCTCTATCCAAGCAGTTTACGTTCCAGCAGACGACCTAACAGACCCATCCCCAGCCACAACGTTTGCCCATTTAGACGCCACAGTGGTGCTGTCTAGGGCAATAGCAGAGTTAGGCATTTATCCAGCGGTTGACCCACTAGACTCTAACAGCAGGCAATTAGACCCCATAATCGTCGGACAAGAGCATTACGATACCGCAAGATCCGTCCAACAGGTGTTACAAAGATATAAAGAACTACAAGACATTATTGCTATTTTGGGTATGGATGAGCTTTCAGAGGAAGACAAGCTCAGCGTCCAAAGAGCCCGAAAGATTCAACGGTTTTTATCGCAACCCTTCTTTGTTGCTGAAGTTTTCACAGGCTCACCAGGGCAATATGTGTCTTTACAAGAGTCAATAAGGGCCTTTCAAGGCATTGTTGCAGGAGAGTATGATGATTTGCCTGAACAAGCCTTTTATATGGTTGGAACAATTGATGAAGCGGTTAAAAACGCTAAAAAAATGTAAACACTATGAGCACAATTCAAATAGAGATTGTTAGTGCTGAAAAAGCAATATTTTCAGGTGAGGCAAAGATGTTGATCGCGCCAGGAAAAGACGGCGACCTTGGTATTGCACCAAAACACACACCACTTCTAACAACACTTAGACCCGGAGAAATAGAGGTCCATAAAAACGATAATAAAAAAGAATACTTTTATGTAACAGGTGGGATTTTAGAGGTACAACCACACATAGTAACAGTTTTGGCTGACTCAGCCCTACACGCAGATGAGTTAGACGAAGGAGCAGCCCTTGACGCAAAAAACAAAGCGGAGGAGGCTTTAAAAGGCGCAGATAAAAAAGAAGACTTAGAGCAAGCACAAGCACAACTAGTAGAAGCCGCTGCAAGATATAACGCCGTAAAAAAACTCAAAGGCAAAAAATAACTCTTTTTTGGTTGCTATAAAACTAGCAAAACAACACAATTTCTATGTAAACTACTCACCTTTTTTGCAATCAAGGAGGATGGATGGGTTTCTCTATTGTTATATTGGCGGCCGGGCAAGGCACTCGCATGGCCTCAAACAAACCAAAAACACTTCAGGTTTTGGCTGGAAAACCTATGCTCACAAATATTCTTGAGCAAACTATAACAATTGACCCAGATCAGGTAATTATTGTTCATTCCCCTGAACATATAGAGGAGATAAAAAAGAAAACCAAACAGTTTCAAGGATTACTTTTTGTAGAGCAAAACAAACCCTTAGGAACCGGCCACGCCCTTAAAAAAGCCCTGCCTATAATAAAACGATGCAACAACGTTCTTGTTTTGTTGGGGGATGTTCCATTAATAAAAAATGACACCCTTCAGCAGCTAATAAAAAACCTTTCTGATTGTGATATTAGAGTGTTGTCTTCAAACACAGCTCAACCAACAGGTTATGGAAGGATAAAAAAAGACGCAGACAACTGCGTGAAAGCGATTATTGAGGAACAAGAAGCTAATAAAGAAGAAAAGCAAATTAATGAGATAAACTCAGGGATTATTGCCTTCTCAGGCAAACATCTCGGCAGCTTGTTGGATGACCTAGATGCGACAAACAGCAAAGGGGAGTATTATCTTACAGACACAATAGAAAATGCTTACAGTAAAGGGTTGAGAATAAAAACAACTTTAACCAATCAAAATGAGGTGTTTGGGGTGAACGATAAAAAAGATTTAGCACACGCTGAGGGGCTCAAAAGAGAAGAGCTCACCAATGCTTTAATGGACCAAGGGGTAACGATATGTGACCCCAAAAGAGTTGATATTAGAGGCACACTTAAGTGCGGAAAAGATGTGATTATTGATGTTAACACTGTTTTTGAGGGAGACGTGGAACTCTCAGACGGCGTAACAATAGGTCCACTTGTTATTGTTTCTAACTCGACGATAGGTAAAAACACAAGTATTTTGTCGCACAGCAATATTGAAGGAGCCAACATCGGGGAGGACTGCAGCATAGGACCTTTTGCCAGGCTGCGCCCAGGAACAGAACTAAAAAACCAAGCCAAAGTAGGCAACTTTGTTGAAACCAAAAAAACCACAATTGGTAGCAAATCTAAGGTCAGCCACTTAACTTATGTTGGGGACGCAGAAATTGGAGAAGAGACCAATGTTGGCGCAGGAACAATTACCTGTAATTACGACGGAGCAAACAAACATAAAACCATAATAGGGGATAATGTTTTTATTGGTTCAGGCGTAGAGTTGGTGGCTCCGATATCAATAGAAAGCGGGGCAACAGTTGGGGCAGGCTCAACCCTTTCAAAAACGGCACCAGCAAACAAACTTACAATTGAAAGAGCCAAACAAAAAACCATTGACGGCTGGCAAAGACCAACTAAAAACAAAGGCAAGTAAGTATGTGTGGAATTATAGGGGCGACCTCATCCAGAAGTGTCGGAAAGATACTGATACAAGGGCTGCAACTAATGGAATATCGCGGGTATGATTCTGCAGGCATAGCTTTAAACCAAGAACAACAAGTGCTTAGACTAAGATCTTTAGGCAAGGTTTCAAAACTTGAAGACCTTATGATTGAACACAAGCCAAAGGCCTCATCTGGCATAGCCCACACAAGATGGGCCACCCATGGAGCGCCATCAGAAGAGAACGCCCACCCCCACGGGTCAAATGACCAGATATATATTGTTCATAATGGGATTATCGAAAACCATGACGAGATAAGGGCACAGTTAAAAGACCATGGGTACGAGATAAGCTCACAAACAGACTCGGAACTAATAGCTCACTTAATACACCTTTATAAAAAAGAAGACGATAACACATTAACAGCCCTTATTAAGGCGACAAAGAAACTTAGAGGAGCATATTCAATTGCAGCAATAGACGCCAACCAAAAAAACAAGGTTTTTGCTGCAAGGCAAAAAAGCCCACTGTTAATAGGAAAAGGCATCGAAGAAAACTTTGTTGCCTCTGACCCTTTGGCAATTATAAATATCACCCAATCATTTTATCTTCTAGAAGACGGCGATTTTGCAGAGATCACAAAAGAAGAGATTAAAATTTTTAATCACCAGGCTGTCCAACAAAAAAGAGAAGAGACACTAATAGAGGCCACAGCAACAGCAACAACAAAAGGCAACTACAAGCACTTCATGGAAAAAGAAATTTATGAACAGCCAGAGGCTATAGGAAACACCATTAGCGGTAGGCTTGGCGATCAGGACGTGCTGGACAATGTTTTTGGCATAGGTTCTTCAGAAGCATTTAAAGAGGTTAAAAGAATACAGTTTGTTGCTTGTGGAACAAGCCTTCACGCCGCAAAAACAGCTAGAAAATGGTTTGAAGACATAGCTGGAACACCATGTTATATAGACTTTGCAAGCGAATACAGATACAGAAACCCACTAGTAGAAAACAACACCCTGTTTGTTGCAATTTCTCAATCTGGTGAGACAGCAGACACACTGGCCGCGTTGGAGTATGCAAAAAAAGAGAAATACCTAGGCGTTGTTTCAATATGTAATGTTCCAACAAGCACAATGGCAAGAGGGTCAGACTGGAAAATGTTTACTAACGCGGGGCCAGAAATTGGTGTGGCATCAACCAAAGCTTTTACCACCCAGCTTGCAGCACTATTAATCCTTGCACTTTCAATAGCAAAAAGCCAAAACAAAAATCCTGAAAAAAGAGCACAAGCAACACAAGACTTGAGGAACACCCCGTCTTTGTTGCAAGAAGCTTTTGATCTTAAGCAGGACATTGAGGAGATAACAGAAAACATTGCCAATAAAGACAATGCATTGTATTTGGGTCGAGGAATGTACTTTTCTATTGCCCAAGAAGGAGCTCTAAAACTGAAAGAAATATCATACATTCATGCAGAAGCATACCCAGCAGGAGAGCTAAAACATGGCCCACTTGCATTGGTAGACGAGCAAATTCCAATAGTTGCTTTGGCCCCTGAAGACAGTCTAGTAGAGAAGTTGTTAGCTAATCTAGAGGAGGTAAAAGCCAGAGGCGGAACTCTTTATGTGTTTGGAAACGCAAGCTCTAAAATTAAAATTAAAAAAGGAAGATTTATAAACATGCCAAAATGTGGAGATTATAATGCCCCAATTGTTTACACAATACCCCTACAAATCTTAGCTTATGAGGTGGCGTGCCTCAG
>CAYVTR010000023.1:0-2402 GCA_964454905.1 uncultured Woeseia sp.
CCTCCTTGGGAATCAGACAGTGAGCTTTTCTCAGAAGATCTAGATCGGTTAATGCCATGGCTTCAGTATGCAATGGAACGAATACCGATTTTTGAAGACGCAGGAATCAAGCGAGTTGTTTGTGGTGCTATCGCTCATACCCCCGATGGATACCCTCTGCTTGGCCCAGTGTCTGGTTTAAAGAATTTTTGGAACTGTTGTGGCGCGTCGTTTGGAATTGCTCAGGGTGCTGGCATTGGAAAATATCTAACTCAATGGATGTTATATGGGGATTCAGAAATTAATATGACAGGTTTTGATTCAAGACGATATGGAAGTTACGCAGATAAAGCCTATATGAATGAAACAGGGTTTCAAGATTATAAAATGACCTACATTACACCAATGCCGGGTGAAGAATTACCAGCGGGTAGATCTCAACGAATGAGTCCATTGCATAATAAACTAAAAAACAAGGGCTGTGTCTATACCGAAACCTTTGGCTGGGAAAGACCAAAATGGTTCTCATTAGATGGTAGAGAAGAAAATTATAGCCGCCGTCATAACAATGTCTTCAATGTGATTCGTAATGAATGTCTTGCTGTTCGTGAGCGTGTTGGGATTCTGGATTTAAGTGGTTTTGCTAAATATGACGTTACCGGTTCTGATGCTGAAACTTATTTGAATCGAATCTTTGCCAACTCAATGCCAACAAAAAAAGGCGGCATTGTCCTAGCTCATATTTTATCTAATGAGGGAAGAATCAATGCAGAAATGACAATCACTCGCATGGAAGAAAATCATTTCTATGTGCTTTCAGCTGCGGTTGCAGAAATTCGAGATGCAGATTACCTTGCTCAGGCTATGACTGCAGAAGAAAATGTTGAAATTGCAAACATTACAGATAAACGAGGAGTCTTAGTGCTGGCTGGTCCAAAAGCACGCGAGGTGATGGCAAAGGTTACGGAAGAAAAACTCGATAATGCCTCGTTTCCATGGTTGATGGGCAAAGATATAAGCATTGCTGGATTGCCAACTCGGGCATTGCGCATTAATTATGTGGGTGAATTGGGCTGGGAATTACATCCGCCTATTGAGCATTTGGAAACAATTTATGATGCCTTGTGGGAAGCCGGAGAAGAATTTGGTATTGCTGATTTTGGTCTATATGCCGTGGACAGCCTAAGAATGGAAAAAGCATATCGCCATTGGGGAGGTGAACTGACTAATGAGGTCACCATGATTGATGCTGATATGGAGCGTTTTCTTAAATTAGACAAAGATAATTTTATTGGTAAGGAAGCAACGCTTCGACAACAACAACAAGAACGCCTTTTTCAACTGATTTATTTTGAGATTGAAGCCACTGATTCAGATGTTCATGGAGGTGAACCTATTTATATTGGAGATAAATGCATCGGCATTACCACGTCAGGAGATTACGGCCATTGTGTTAAAAAAAGTCTTGGCTTTGGTTACGTGGATCCAAATAATTCCTTACCTGGAACAGAGCTTTATATAGATCTCTTGGGTCATCGTTGTCGAGCAACGGTATTGAAAGATCCTGTTTATGATCCTGATAATGAACGACTAAAAGGATAAATTAGAAAATAGCGTCAGAGACAAAGTTAACAGCTTTATTTTTTTTTCGCCTCTGCGGCTCTCTTTATAGAATCAGCTGTTTGACCAAACATCATTTTTAGACTTTCTTTTGACTGATTTGATTTGGAATTCTTATACTCTTTACCGAGGTCGATCCCTTTTCTTACTGCTGGTCTTTTTTTCAGTGTGTCAAACCATCGTTGTAGATTATCAAATGCATCTAAATCCACACCAAATCGTTTATATATCAATACCCAAGGAAACGATGCCATATCAGCAATTGAATACTCGCCTGCAAGATATTCACGATCTTTGAGCGCAGTGTCCATTACCCCCAATAATCGATCATACTCATTTTGATAACGAGCTGTAGAATAAGAATGATCACCAGGGAAATTAGGTGCATAGTTGACAAAATGACTTAGTTGCCCTGCCATTGGACCAAGACCACCCACTTGCCAAAACAGCCACTCTAGAACCCGAGTTTTTTCTGGTGGTGTTTGTGGGAAAAATTTACCTGTTTTTTCACCGAGATACATGAGTATGGCTCCTGATTCAAAAACACTGATTTGTTTACCCTCAGGGCCATCATGATCAATGATTGCAGGCATTCGGTTATTAGGACTAATGGCCAGAAACTCAGGTTTAAACTGATCTCCTTTCCCTAAGTTAACGGGAATAACTTTGTAGGGAATTGAAATCTCTTCTAGCATGATTGAAATTTTCCAACCGTTTGGAGTGGGTGCATAATAAAAATCAATCATAATTCATAGGATTCTCTTTATCCGATAGTTTAGAATTAAACAATATCTCATTATACA
>CAYVTR010000023.1:2502-21891 GCA_964454905.1 uncultured Woeseia sp.
TTCATAGGATTCTCTTTATCCGATAGTTTAGAATTAAACAATATCTCATTATACACCTACTTAATATGAGACAAAAAAGAATGAAACAGAAACGTAAACAGAGATTCTTTCACAAATCGTTAATTGAGAAAAAAAATATAGTTAGCCTCAAAGGCGAGAGCGCGCATTATCTAACTCGCGTACTTAGACTCAAAAACGGGCAAAACTTAATTTTATTTGATGGTTCTGGAACTGAATGGGACGGTCAAATTATTCATTCAACAAAATATAAGGTTGATGTGAAATTGCTATCTAAGCAATCACCAAAGACAGAGTCAGATTTAGAAATAACCTTAATACAATCTATTTCCAGAAGTCAGCGTATGGATTTTGTTATGCAAAAAGCGACTGAGCTGGGAGTAAAACAAATTATACCGATGACAAGTCAAAACACGGTTGTGAGATTAAATAAATCAAACCTTGAGAATAAAATGAACCACTGGAAAAAGATTATTATCAGCGCAGCAGAGCAATCGGGCCGAGTAAAAGTACCAGCCATTATCAAGCCAATACCTTTTAATAAAGAACTCCTTAATGAACACAAAAGTCCAGGATCATATTTTTTAGACACCACAGGAGACAGTGGATTTAGCTCAAAAAAGATTTCCAAAGCAACTATTGTAGTAGGTCCGGAAGGTGGGTTTACTGTTGATGAAAAACAAATAGCTATTGATGCAGGATATAAGATAGTTAAAACAGGCCCAAGGCTATTAAGAACAGAAACTGCTCCAATAATGGCAATTAGTATTCTTCAATACCTCTATGGAGATTTTAGTAATTAGCATAAAATAAATAGTGAACAAGTACAGGCAACTCAAAATGAAATTAGCTGTAATCATGGACCCTATAGAGAAGATCATTCCAGAAAAAGATGGAACGTTGGATCTATTATTGGCTGCTCAAGATAGAAATTATGAGCTTATATATTTTGAACAACAAAACCTCAGAATTTTTGATGGTCGGCCATTAGGCACAGGAAAGCCACTAACAGTAAAAGATGATACAGAACAATGGTTCCAATTTTCAAATGACAATGAATATTGTTTGTCTGATTTTGACGTGATTCTTATGCGAAAAGACCCTCCTTTTAATCTTGAATATATTTATTGTACCTATGTATTGGATTTAGCTGAAAATCAAGGCTCGAAGGTCATTAACCAACCCTCAGCACTGCGTAATTTTAATGAAAAAGTATCGATCACTTTATTTCCCTCCATGACCCCTCAGACTCTTGTCACGTCTTCGGTAAAGGAGATTAGAGAGTTTTTAGAACATCATGGAAAAATCGTGGTGAAACCTTTGGATGGAATGGGAGGAAGATCAGTTTTTGTGGTGGACAGTAATGATCTTAACGCACAGTCAATTTTTGAAACGATCACAAATCTGAGTTCAGTCACAATTATGGCTCAAGTCTATGTCCCTGAAATTCAAGAGGGTGATAAAAGAATTCATATAGTTTATGGCCAACATTGCAACACCGCCCTAGCGAGAATACCCAGTGATCAAGATAACCGTGGAAACTTAGTCATGGGAGCCAAAGGGCAAACTCAAGAATTGACATCAAGAGATAAGGAGATCTGTGAAGCAATCGGTCCAACTCTTTTGGAACACGGAATTTATTTTGCAGGCATTGATGTTATTGGCGATTATCTAACAGAAATCAATATTACCAGTCCCACTGGTATGCGTGAAATTAAACGCTATGCTGGCGAAGATGTCTCAGGTTTATTTTTTAATTGCCTGGAGTCAAGAGATCAATGATCTGGGAAAGCTTATCAGAAAATCTGATTGGACAATTCTTAATTGCAACACCGAGTCTAAATGACCCTCATTTTTCTAAAACGGTTACTCTCATATGTGAACATAATGAGTCCGGGTCATTAGGACTAATTGTTAATCGACCATTAGATAATAACTTGGAAGACTTATTAAAAGAACTTAATATCGCAACCTTTAAAGATCTAGATTCAACGCCTATACTTCAAGGTGGGCCTGTGGGCACTGAACGCGGTTTTGTCATTCATAATAAAGGATCATGGAAACATACCTCACGTATCAATGACTGGATCAATATCACAACCTCAAAAGACATTCTAGAATCAATTTCTAATGGTCATGGTCCTAATAATTGTCTTTTGGTATTGGGATACTCTGGTTGGGGACCTGGACAGTTAGAATCTGAGATCAGATCAAATTCATGGTTATCCATACCTTTTAATGATGAAATTCTATTTCATACTCCATTTCAAAACCGATGGGCAAAATCAATTGACTCATTAGGCATTGCAGCAGAAAATATTTCTGAAGAAGTAGGCCATGCCTAGAAGCAATACTGACCATATAACATGAAGGATGAAGTCTACATCGCCTTTGATTATGGTTTAAAAAAAACAGGGGTGGCTATCGCACAATCTATAACAAAAACTGCCTCGCCTCTATTGGCCTTAAAAATGAATAATGGTGAACCTGACTGGGAAGATATTGATTCTATTTTTGATAATTTTAAACCGAATTGTGCCATTTTTGGTATGCCAGAAAAACAAATCAACGAGTCAAATAGCTTGACTAAAAAAATTAATAGCTTCTCTTCAAAAATAGAAAAAAGATATCAAATTTCAATTAGGTTTATAAATGAGCACCTAACTTCTAAAATAGCAAAAGATAAATTGAAAGAACAAAGACAAGAAGGTATCCTTCTGCGTCAAATAAAGAAAGGGCAAATTGACAGCATGGCAGCAGCAATAATTCTTCAGGAATGGATGAATCGTGAGGAGAAATAATTGAAGCATCTTCTTTATCTTAAGGATTTAAATCAAGAAGCAATTAATCAGATTCTCGATACCGCGGACAACTTTCTAGATCATGATAACCAACCTATTGGATCAGAAAATCTATTAAAAGATAAAACTATAGCAAATCTCTTTTTCGAACCCAGCACCAGAACCAGAAGTTCATTTCAAATAGCTGCTAGAAAATTAGGTGCTGATGTTATTAATATTGATGAAGAGCATTCCTCAAGAGCTAAGGGTGAAACTCTTATTGATACATTAAAAACACTGGAGGCAATGGGAGTTAATTACTTCATTATTCGTAATAAACATTCCGGAGTTTTTCAAGACCTTTTAAAGCATATTGAAAATAAATCTCGACTAATTAATGCTGGGGAATCAAACATCTCTCACCCAACTCAGGGATTACTAGACCTTTTAACAATTAGACGACATAAAAAAGACTTCCATAATATTAAAGCGGTCATCTTAGGTGATCTCTCCCACTCTAGAGTAGCTCGGTCTTTAACAGAGGGCTTAGAAAAAATGAACACTGGTGAAATTATTCTAGTGTCACCAAAAGACTATGAACCAGACATGACATTATTTAAAGGAGCTAAGTACACAGATAATACAGAATCAGCCCTTAGAAACGCGGATGTAGTAGTAACCCTCAGAGTACAGAAAGAGCGCATGGAAAATGAGACACAATTTATTGATCTATCACAATATTACAAAGACTATGGCTTGACTTCAGAACGACTGGCACTCTGTAAAAAAGATGCAATTGTCATGCATCCGGGGCCAATGAATCGGGGAGTTGAAATAGAAAACATTGTTGCGGATGGTCCTCAATCTGTTATTACCGAACAAGTCACCAATGGAATAGCAACGAGAATGGCAATCTTGTCAATCATAGAGAAAAGTACTGTTTAATCATGTTTAATCAAAAGGCAGTTATCTTTGAGGAAAGGTCAGAAGTAATTGATCAGATAGAACATGATTCTGACCAATTTATTATTACCCTTAAAGCTCCAAAAGCCTCTAAGGCAGCCAAACCAGGTGAATTTGCTTTTGTTGATTGCGGTGAAAACACTCTACTAAGAAGACCACTGTCCTATCTAAGAACAAATCCTGAGAAAGAAACTGTCGAATTTATGTATAAAATTATCGGCCCTGGCCTGGAAGCACTCAGTAAAGTGTCAACAGGCGATTACATACAAATGATGGGTCCCATTGGTAATGGATTTAATCATGATCCATTAAAAGAAATTCCAGTCTTTATCGGTGGTGGTGTAGGAATACCTCCTGTTTTATTTCTAGCCGAATATTTAAAACAAAACTATCAAGATATAACTTCATATGCATTTTTTGGCTCTGAGATTCCTTTTCCATTTGAAATAGTCACATCCGGTCTAAAAATTAATGGGCTAAATGAAGCTAATAATAAAACTATTAAAGACCTGGAAGATAAGAGTATTCCTTGTCGATTAGCTAGCCTTGAAGAGTTTGATGGTTGTTACAAGGGGTATGTAACAGAACTTGCTAATCGTTGGCTGTCTAATTTACCTCAATCTGAAAAAAATAAGATCGTTATATACGCCTGCGGTCCTGAACTGATGCTGGAAGCCGTATCAGTACTTGCACGAAATCATCAAGTAGATTGTCAATTATCGCTAGAAGAGTTTATGGCTTGCGCCATAGGTGGCTGCGCAGGTTGTACTGTAAAAGTGAGTTATGGTAAAGATGTTGCCATGAAAAGAGTATGTGTTGATGGGCCTGTGTTTGATGCTAAAAGCATCTACCCGCAATGAGCAATATAGAAGAAAACTATCAACATATTCTGTCTGTTGTTCAAAGGTCGAAAAATGAAAATAAGAATTCAAAAGAAACACCTAGAATTATTGCTGTCAGCAAAACACGAACACTAGCTGAAATAAATAAAGCTTATGATTGTGGCTTAAGAGACTTTGGAGAAAATTATCTTCAAGAAGCTATCAAAAAAATTGACTCTCTTCAGCACTCTGTAAACTGGCATTTTATTGGTTCAATACAATCCAATAAAACTAAGCAAATAGCCTATTATTTTCAGTGGGTTCACACCATAACTCGTTTTAAGATTGCTAAAATGATTAACAGTTATAGGGACGATCCCATGAATGTTTGTATTCAAATAAAATTACAAGATAATGATCCTAGAGAGAGTGTTTTGATTAGTGATCTTCAGAACTTAGCACGTCAAATTTCAGAACTGGACAATATTAAATTAAGAGGCTTGATGGGAATAACTACCCCTGATATACCAAAAACTAAACGGCCAAAATACTTTAAAAAATTGGCCCAAGCCTTCGATAATTTAAATAAACAGGGTTTTGACCTGGATACCATCTCCATGGGAATGTCTGATGATTATGATTTAGCAATTCAAAATCGCTCAAATATGATTAGAATAGGTACCGCATTATTTGGTGAGCGATCTATTTAGGAAGAAACAGTGTCAGAAAATAAGACAATTGGCTTTATAGGAGGAGGCATGGTTGCTGAAGCAATCATTAGAGGCCTCATACTTCATGGTCATGATGCATCCAAAATTTTTGTTTCTGATCCTTCAGACTCTAGAAGAGATGTTTTATCTATTTTAAATAAACAATTAAATGTCTTGTCTGATAATCAATCACTTGCATCAGAAGTGGACATTTTAATCATGGCCATTAAGCCACAAATTTTTAGCGACGTTGCTTCCAGTATTGATTTTCAAACAGTCGAAAATAATCCAATGATTATTTCAGTGGCTGCAGGCATAGAAATGAAGACCATGAAGGGTCTTTTTGGTGAAGACAAAAAGATATGTAGAGTGATGCCAAATACCCCTTGTCTTGTTGGCAGAGGTGTATCGACATTGATTCAATCCAACCTAAATGAATCAGATATTGTAATGGCCACTTATATATTTAACTCGGTTGGAAAGACAATCTGGATTCAAGAAGAAGAATGGATGCATGCGGTAACAGCTGTCTCAGGAAGTGGTCCAGCGTATTTCTTTCACATGATGCATATTCTAAAAGACGCTGCATGCAAAGCAGGTATCCCTGAGGAAATTGCAGAGACTCTGTCTATTCAAACAGCTATTGGTTCCAGTCAACTGGCATTAAATAGTGCTGATGATCTCATCACTCTCAAAAAGAAAGTTATGTCTCCAGGCGGAACGACTGAAGCAGCCTTTGATTCTTTAGAAAAGAATAAATTGGATGATATTTGGGACAAAGCCATTAATGCTGCAAGACAAAGATCAGTTGATCTTGGAAAAAACTAATTATCTTAATCTTTCAGGTGCATGAGTAATCTACTGTTATTCTTATTTACCACACTTGTTGATTTCGTAATTCTTTTATTACTTTTGAGAGTGTTCTCTTCCTTTTGGGTCTCAACCAATAACCAGATTCATCGATCAATAATTCTGATGACTAACTCCATATTGAATCCTTTGCGTTCCAATCTTAATAACAAAACATTTATCTACGTGGTTTTTTGTGTTTGTCTTTTAATTAAATTCTTTACCTTGTGGTTAATGACGAAATTTGCATGTCTGATAGCTCCTAACTTTTTTCAGCTAGTCGGTTTGTCGATTTTTAGTTTGCTCAGATTTATTTTGAATGTATTCTTTTTTGCAATTATTATTCATGCTGTTTTCAGTTGGATTCTGAACAACCAACACAATACTTTTTCAGACTTTATTAGACAACTTGTCGTTCCTATACTGCACCCCATCCAGAAAAGATTACCCTACCCTGCAGGAATGGATTTTTCTCCATTTATAGCGATTGTGGTTATCCAATCAATCAACTTAATCATACCCTTCAGCGAATTCACTGATAACATCGTTTGTATGAACTTAGCACAAATCCTATGAAATCAACCTCATGAAAATTACTCAAGCTAAAGTTGAAAAACATAACATGCAACTTAAGGCACCATGGGCCATTGCAGGTCATGTCCATGAATCTATTGAAAATATTTTTATTGAAATTACAGATGAAAATGGTCTAACAGGAATCGGTTCTTGTGCACCAATGAATGACTCAAAAGAAAACTACAACCATTATTTTAAAACATTAGATGAATATTCATCATCGCTCATAGGTCAAAACCTAGATCACAATAGTGATACCTATGATAGCTTGCTTTTAAACCTTTCAGAATACCCAGAACTGAGAGCTGCGGTTGATATTGCGTTGCATGATTTATATGCAAAAACTCACAAGACCTCACTAGTTCAACTCCTGGGTCAAGAGCATCATTCTTTTAAGACGTCTATAACCATTGGGGTAGAGTCATTAGAGAAAACAACAGCAGCAGCTCAATCACACATTGATAATGGGTTCTCTATATTGAAAATAAAAATTGGTGAATGTGTTGAAGAAGACATAGAAAGGGTGAAAACTTTATTTGAACTCAATCCTGACAATATTCAAATCAGGGTTGATGCAAATCGAGGGTACTCTAAAAAAGAATTAATACAGTTCTATGAAAACACACAAGATCTTGGTCTTGAACTTATTGAACAACCCTTAGAAATTGAAAATAATCAGGATATGCTCTATTTCCCTGAGGATATAAGAGCAATCTGTGTGGCTGATGAGTCTATGAAAACTTATGACGATGCAGTGGCTTTAGTGAAAGATCAACAACCGTTTGGAGTTTTCAATATTAAGTTGATGAAATGCGGTGGGATTTATCAAGCACTTAAGATAGCTGAAATAGCTGAGTCTGAAGGCATCGATTTAATGTGGGGTTGTTTTGATGAAAGCAAAGTCAGTATCTCTGGAGCATTGCATGCTGCACTGTCTTGTAAAAACACAAAGTATATTGATTTAGATGGTTTTTTTGACTTAGGATGGGACTTGGTTACAGATGGGTATATCTGTGAGTCTGGAGTTATAGGTCCAAACAATAAAATAGGTATTGGAGTTGAACATAGATAACTTGAAAGGAACAGCTTTAGTTTATAGCGGTGGGCTGCTGGATGATTTACATGCTAAAACAGCTCATGGTTTACTCCGGGTATCAGAACGTTTTGACGTATTGGGTTTAATTGACCAACAGCATTTTAACCAACACAGTGCAGATATTGTGAGTCATTGTCATAAGAATGTACCCATTTTTAAAGACCTTAATCAAGCATTGAAGGCAATGGATAAAAAACCCGATTTTGTAGTCATTGGCGTTGCTTTTGGTGGTGGTAAATTGCCCAATGAACATCGAAAAATTATTAAAGACTCACTAGAAAATACAATTGATGTTGTCAGTGGTCTTCATGAACTCCTATCAGAAGATCTTGAATTTAAAGCTAAAGCGTCTGAAACAGGAGCAACCATACATGATATTCGTAAACCAAAAACTATTGAAGAGCTCTCATTTTGGACAGGAGATATTCTTAAACTAAAAACACCTAGAATTGCTGTCTTAGGGACAGACTGTGCAACAGGAAAAAGAACTGTCTGTCAGTTCTTATCACAAGATTTAAATGCTGATAATATTAAAACTGAAATTATTTACACTGGTCAAACAGGCTTCTTGCAAGGGTTTAGGCATGGATTTATTCTTGATTCCACACTGAATGATTTTGTTTCAGGTGAACTGGAAAAGGCTATTTTAGAATGTGCAGACAGCACTAACCCTGATCTTATGTTGATTGAAGGTCAGTCTTCATTAAGGAATCCATCTGGCCCCTGTGGATCTGAATTACTTCTATCAGCAGATGTGAATGGCGTAGTGCTGGTGCATCCATTTGATAGAGATTATTTTGATAATTTTGAAGAGATTCAATGTGAGCTACCAAGTCTTGAAGACGAGATTAACCTTATCAAAAGTTACAACAAAACTGTTTTGGGTATTTGCATTAATTCACAACAAAATATTGATGCTAATCAAATTAAAGAGCAATTTAATATTCCTGTTGTGAACCCAATGAATGAAAGTATTAGCAGTATCTCAGAATCGATTAAAGCCAATTTATTCTGAAGTAACTTTGTGTCTCATTTTCAAAACAATTGAATTAGGCACATACAATAAGTCTGCGATTTTTCTGACCAGATAATCTTCATGTTTATCTAGGTTGTCATCGGACATAGCTAATCGCCATAACATTTCAATAACTTCTTCCTTAGCTCCTTGAGTTAAAGTTTTATGTAAGGCATGAGTATACTCATGGAGTGAAACAGCATCATCAGCTACAGACACAGCCTCATCGAAAAGATCATCGGTTTGTCGATTGTTAAGATCAAAATGACCTTTGAGAAGTTGCTTAATTACTTCATTTTCATTTTCAGCCTGATCAAAATCAGCACGTGCCATTTCAATTAATAAGACTGCCGTTGCCATTTGAATAGGATTGGGTGATAACTCTCCTGATTCTTCAGGTTTTTTAGATTTGAAAAAATTAAAGAAATCCATCATATGTTGATTATTCGAATAGTAAAAAGAGTTTAATAATAAACCATGTTTGAAAAGTTTTATATATTCAACAAATAACATAGAATGCTCCAATAAAGACGAGACTGATAGTGGAAAATATTAATTCTTCAAAAGCACTTAAGCTAGGCATAGTCTTTAGCTTGTTGTTCTCTGGGTTCATCTGGCTGGCAGATCAGTTTTGGTTTCAACATCCAGAATTATTACCCAAACCTGAAGGTGTCCCATTCTGGTATTTTTGGCAACTGAATGAGCCTACCTTTTTTTCCAGAGCAAGTGCATGGATACTCTATCTGGGTCATCAAGCCACAATATGGTGGTTAATCTATGCTGCTCAAAAAGAGCAACCAAAATATACCAGCGGCCTTCATTGGTTCAATATTGCAGCACTGGTAGCCAATGCTTTGTTTATAACCTTGCATCTATTACAAACGGGAATATGGTATGACGCACTTGCCCAAGACGTTCTTGAAACATCAGCTCAGTGGTCTGTAATTGTATTACTGGTTGTGGTGTTAATGATGGAAAACCAGAGACGAGGCATGTTCTTAGGTAAAAAGTTAGCGTTTGTCACCACCGCATCACAAGGTCTAAGAACTTATCATGGGTATTATTTTGCTTGGGCTACAATCTATACCTTCTGGTATCACCCCATGGTAGGAACTCAGGGGCATATTGTAGGCTTTTTATACATGTTTCTGCTTTTACTACAAGGTAGTCTCTTTTTTACTCGGGCTCATCTCAATCCAAAATGGACCATTTTTGTCGAAGGGATGGTGGTAATTCATGCACTCTTAGTCGCTTTGATGAACGGTGATAATTGGCCAATGTTCTTATTTGGTTTTCTTGGGGTCTTTGTTGTAACCCAGATGTATGGTTTGCCACTAAGCCAAAAAATCAGGTGGATGATTTGGTCAATGTTTATTGGCTTGATTATCATCGTTTATAACTTCAAGGGCTGGGAAACATCCTATGAAATCATCTTTGTCGCAGGCACTGAATGGGCTTTCGCTATTTTACTTTCGGGTTTGATATTATTTCTACAATCTGATTTCATAAAAAAATTAATCAGAATAAACTAATTCAAAATGAAACTAACTTCCAAAACTTTTGATCATAACGGCTGGATCCCAGAACGATGTGCTTTTGGCATTAAGGATAAGGATGAACACATGACGCTTGGTCAAAATAAAAACCCTCAATTGTCCTGGTTTGAAATCCCTGATGAAGCCCAATCACTAGTGCTTATATGTATTGATACAGATGTTCCTTCATCACTAGAGAATTTTAATAAAGAGGGCAAAACTGTGTCAGCTAATTTACCAAGGGTAGATTTTATTCACTGGGTCATGGTGGATATCCCGGCCAATGACGGTGGTGTTGATGAAGCTGAATGCTCTGATGGAATTACACCTAAAGGTAAGCAGAATCCTCATGGGCCTGAAGGGTCAAGACAAGGTATTAATGATTACACTAATTTTATGGCCGGTGATCCAGAAATGGAAGGCAATTACTTTGGTTATGAAGGCCCGTGTCCACCATGGAATGATGAAATTCCTCATCACTATCGTTTTAAACTCTTTGCATGTGATTTTTCTGAGTGTTCTGTTAAAGCTATATTCAATGGGCAAGACGTGCTAAAAGCTATTGAAGGACATATCCTTGCAGAAACCGAATTAACCGGGTTGTATAGCCTTAATCCTGAAGTGGGTTAATTAGTCAGAAGCTGGATCAAAATTCAACGATAAAGAATTAATACAGTACCTTAACCCAGTTGGTTGTGGACCATCAGAAAAAACATGCCCCAGATGAGCGTTGCATTTTGTGCACACAACTTCTTCCCTAGTCATTCCATATGAATTATCTGCCTTAACTGTAACTGCATCTGTGTTTTCGATATCAAAAAAACTTGGCCAGCCTGTTCCTGAATCAAATTTTGTATCAGAACTAAACAGCGTATTGCCACAGCAAATACAAGTGTATGTTCCTGTTTCCTTTTTGTACAAAAGCTCACCAGTGAAGGGAGCTTCTGTTCCTTTTTCTTGAGTGACGTGTATTTGGTCAGGTGATAAATGGCTTAGATTTTTTTTATTTTTCATAAGTTGAGTATACTTAAACGAAATGAGATTTATATGACAAACTCTAATCCAAAAAACATACCTTTACTTGAATACCTTAAACCTAAAAACTGGATTATTCTAATCATCCTAGGATTTGCTAGGCTTATTCTTTTGCTTCCCTTCAGGTTGGTTCTATTGATTGGTCATCTCATTGGTTTATTGTTATTTTCGATTCCCTCGAAAAGATCAAATATAGCGAAGAAAAACATAGAGTTGTGTTTTCCAGAATTATCAGAAAGTGAGCAAAATACTTTACTTAAACAACACTTTATTTCACTTGGGATAGGCTTCATTGAAGTAGGTATGGTGCGTTGGAAATCAAACTCAAGCCTAAAGAATATTGTAAAAATAGAGGGTCTAAAATACCTGCAAGAAGCTTTGAAGAAAGATAAGGGGATTATTCTAATGAGTGCACATTTCACTTTATTGGAAATCAGTGCATTAATTGGGAGACAAGGTTTTGTTGAAAATTTACCACCCATGATAGGTATGTACCGCCTTGGCAGTAACCCTTTTATTAACCGTTTTTTTCGAAACGCAAGATTAAGATCTGCGGAGAGTCTAATAACCAAGTTTGAGGTTAAAGACATGATCCACGCTCTCAAAGAAAAGAAAATTGTTTGGTATGCATCAGATCAAAGCTTTAGTGGTAAAAATTCTATTGATATTAATTTCTTCGGACAGAACGCACAGACCAATTCTGCAATCTGTCGGTTTATCGATATTACAGATTGCTCAGTGCTCCCTTACTTTCCAAAAAGGCTGGCTAATGGAGAAGGCTATGAACTCACAATCTACCCTGAAATAAAGTCGAGCGAATCTAAAAACCCCAAGGAATACCTTGAGCAACTCTATCAAGTATTGGAAGGTCATATCATGGACCACCCGGAACAGTATTATTGGGTTCACCGTAGATTTAAAAATGATGACAAGACCAAGGATCCTTATCAATCTTGACCAGTTCTTAAAGAATGGCCAACCATTAATTGCTCCCATTCTGTTCCAGGAAAGGGTTGATTATTGAGCGAACACCACTTCATAACAGATCTTTTCATTCGATCAAAACTCCTTGTTGAATAATTCTTATCAGCTTGAGATTGAACTCCTTTGTCAAAATCTAACAAAAAAACATTTTCTTCATGATCAATCATTATATTTTCTATATTTAAATCATCATGATAGAAACCCAGTTGATGAAATCGGCCAATACAATCTCCTATATCTAGCCAATGTTGGGGGGTCAGGCGCTGTTTTAATAAAAGGTCTGCCATTGAGTTCACACCGATAATCTGAGAAGTGATAAGATCTGCTTGATAGAATAATCCTTGCTTGTTAACTCTAGCAGCAATCGGCCGAGGCACTGGTAAATTGAGTTTGTACATAGTTCTTAAGATCTTATACTCAGCAAAGGATCGAGAACTCTCTAGACTTATCCATAAATACTTATCCAATAACGCATTAGCTATCAAGCCACCCCTATAATAGTGCTTAAGAACAGCTGGTTGGCCGTTAATATTGATCAGAAGAATCTCGCCTCTGCCTTTGCTTACAATTTCTGATTGTGGCTGAGTTTGCCAATAGTTAGTATCAAAAAGATTCTCATCCGCTTCATCGATTGCGGTATCATCGTATATGATGATGTCCTGATTAATTTTTAATAATTGACTACTCATTTACATGAAGACGAACAATACACCGTCCATAGACCACATTTGTTTACTAAGGTTATCAGCACTTGGGGACTGCTGTCACGCACTTGCGGTCATCCAAAATATTCGAGAGAAATCACCGCACTCTAAAATTACCTGGGTTATTGGAAAAACAGAGCATCAATTATTCAGAGATCTTGAAGAGATAGAATTTATTGTTGTCGATAAAAACAATTTGTTTAGTTCATTTCTAAAGATAAGGAAAGAATTTAGAAAAAAACAATTTGATGTGCTTCTGAATATGCATGCATCTATGTCTGCAAATCTGATCAGCCTAGCTATAAATGCAAAAAAGAAAGTTGGATATGACCAAGACCGAGCAAGAGATCTGCAAAATTGGTTTTGCAATGAATCAATATCGTCAATAAAAAATCAGCACGTAGCTAATGGGATGTTAGAATTTTCAAATCACATTAATGTGCAGTGCGAACAACCGTGCTGGAAAGCTTTAACTTTAACACCTGAAGAAGACTTTGCTATCAAACTTATTGATCCCAATAAATACACCTGTGTTATTAGTCCGTGTAGCAGCCAACCTTATGACGATAAATATTTTCGTAGTTGGTCAATCAATAATTACATAGAACTCATTAGATATTTGATCAACAGAAATGACCTACAAGTCATTCTAACTGGCGGTATAAGTCCAACAGAAAAAAGCTACAGTGAACAACTAAACACCGCTTTTGATGACAGAATTCTTAATTTAATTGGAAAGACTTCAATTAGAGAAATGGCAGCATTAATCAAGCATTCAGATATGCTAATCAGTCCTGATTCTGGGCCAGCCCATATAGGAACAATTATGGGAACACCAGTGATTGGATTGTACGCGATGACTAATCCACAAAGAAGCGGGCCTTATAATTCGACAAAATGGATTGTTAATAAGTACCCAGAAGCCCTGAAGAAATATTTGGATCAATTACCAGAAGAAGTGAAATGGGGACAAAAAATACCAGAACCCTATGCAATGAATTTAATTACATCTAATGATGTAATTACGAAAATTAAACAACTTATTGATAATTTTGTTGAATAATTAGTCTGAAATCTTTGCCCTATAAACAGCTTCTGCAATCACTAAATCCTGAATAGCAACCCCAGTTAAATCAGCCACTGTTATCTGATGAGAACCAGTCCTTCCTAATTTTGTCCCCCCAAGAACTTCACCTAATTCAATCAGATTTTCTTCAGCCAAACATTTTGCTTTAAGAGCTTGGTGAACCTCTCCTCTTAATTTATTTTGTGAAATACTGTCAGCAACAACAATAGATGCTTTACCTAATAGTTTAGGATCTAATTCACATTTTTCAGGGGTATCAGACCCTACAGCTGTAATATGTGTGCCGGGTTGAACCCAATCAGACTTGATAATCGGTGTTTTTGCAGAGGTTGTGGTTATGATCAATTGTGACTCTTTCACCAACGCTTCAAGATTATTATCGATCTTAACCCTTATATTGAGATCGGAAAGATCATCCATTAAAGCTTCTGCTTTTATATGATCCCTTGCCCAAATCATTAAGCTGTTTATAGGCAGAAGATCTAAAAGACACCTGGCTTGATATCTTGCCTGCACACCACTGCCAATAATAGTTGCGACCTCAAGATCTGAATTAGCAAGAGCCTGAGAGGCAATTGCACCCGCAATGCCAGTTCTTAAATCGGTTAAATTAGCTTCATCCACCAAAATAGCTTGCGGTACACCAGTCTTAATATTAAAAAGCAACATCATGCCCTGTCCAGGCTTCATGTCCTCTTTTGCATTATTAGGAAATCCTGAAGCAATCTTAATCACATAATGAGAACCGCCCTTTATATACCCATATTTGATATGTACTTCACCTGGCGGGTCCTCAAAAAGTAATTCCCCGACTGGTGGGATTTCTGCATTACCTTTCGCGTGTTCTATAAACGCTTGTTTCATGGCGTCATGAACTTCAATTTGACCTAATAATGATGAAATATCATCCCAATTTAACAAGAACGGTGCACTCATTTTAATACCCTTCGCAAGACTTCATTACTGACGTTAGCGCCACAAATAACAATGAGCACTTTTTTATTTTTCCAGTTTTCTTGGTCTTTTATAAAGCCGGCAATAGCCACAGCTGCTGCGCCTTCAATCAACATTTGATGGTTGCCTATAAAATCTTTCATGGCGTCAGCGATCTGGTCCTCACTAACCAACAGGGAATGATCAATAATGCTTTGGCAATAATTAAATGTTATTGAGCCTTCTTCAAGAGCGCCTGCTGTTCCATCACTTAGAGTTTCTGAATGCTCAATGTGTTCTATCCGACCAACACTAAGTGCATGATCCATGGCTGCAGAATTCTCTGGGGAGCAAGCCACTATCTGTATTTCTGGAATTCTTTGTTTAAAGTAAGCACCCATGCCTGAGATTAAACCTCCTCCTCCAACAGCAATAAATACAGCATCCAATCGACCGATATCCTGGCACACTTCAGCTGCAGCTGTCCCTTGCCCAGTAATCACCTCTAAATCATTGTAAGGCGATAGATAAGGATAATTATGAGCCTCTGCGTATTTTTTAGCAGCCACTTCAGTATCTCCAGAATCATGGCCAGAAATTTTAACTTCGGCACCATACGATTTAATTTTTTCTAGTTTGGCTGGTGAAACTGTTTCAGGCAAAAAGATCAACACATCAAGCTTGAGTTTGGCTGAAGCAAAAGCAACAGCTGAACCATGATTTCCTGAAGAAGCAGTGATAATTTTTTGTTGGCTATGCTCAGAAAGTAGCATCAACTTATTGGTTGCCCCTCTGGCTTTGAAAGAACCGGTCACTTGATAATTTTCAAGTTTTAAATAAACCTCTGATCTAGATAATGCAGATAATATTGGTGAATGTTGAAGTGGTGTTTTCCTTATAAAATTAGAAATACGTATCAACGCAGTATCAACCTTTTCATTAAAATTAGGGTCGATCATAGGATTTGATTATAAAGTTTATCGTATTGATCAGTCATAGTTTTAATAGAAAAACTTTTTCCTTTTTCTTTATTGCTCTGCTCTATTTTTGATCTCATTTTAACATCAGAAAATAATGACTTTATAGCATTGTAGTAATCATCTAAAGAATTTAAGTCCACTAAAATGCCATTGACTCCGTGTTTAATTATTTCAGGTATTCCACCAACATTTGAAGCTACAATTGGTAGGCCAAAATCCATTGCATCCAATAAAATTGAGCCCAGACCTTCATGCCTAGATGGGAAAAGAAACAGATCAAAGGCGGCTAAATAATCTCCAACGTTCTCTTTTTGTCCTACAAACTCAATATTATTAAGATCACGGGTCAGGTGCTTGAAATGCTCCTTGTCCTTACCTGATCCTACCAACAAAAAACAAATTTCTGGAAAAGCCTCATGGGTTATCTTTGCCAATTCTATTATCTGTAATTGACCCTTATGGCTATCATCAAGGGCTCCAATATGCCCAATAATAAAGCGATCTCCCATTTTTGATCTAATTTTTTGAACTTCAGCTTGATTAATAGTAAATCCTGTTTTAGCACTAGGGATAACTATGGGGTTAAGATCTAAATTAAGACTCTTTTGAATTGATTTTGAAATTGCTCCACTTAATGTGACCGTTGGGTTCGCATTACTGTAGATACTGTTGCTGATAAAATTAGATCTCGGTGGTCGTTCCACTCGTCTGGTAATAATATGTTTTCTCTCAGAGGCTATTTTAAAAAACCAGATTGCTGCAAATGACCTTGATTCATGCAAATGTAATAATGGAGCGTCTTTAAAATATGTTCTGCAGTCAAACCCATTGAATGATGATTCTATTATCTCAAGGCCGTCGATTAGTTGTGCATTAGACCCTAAGGCGGAACTTGATTTTGCTATCAAATGTTGTTTATAGCCTCTAGAAGCCAGTTCCTCCATTAAGAGAAAAGTCTGTCTCTCCCCTCCCCTAAAACCATCTGCTAAGTTGACATGACAAATTGAAGGGTCATTCATCAAAGTCAACTACTTCATAAACAGTTCCACAATAAGGGCATGGGGTTCTTTTGGTTTCCACTTCTAAAAATACCCTAGGATGACCATCCCAATCATCGTATTCCGGTAAAGGGCAAGATAAAGGTAATTTTTCTTTTGTGATCTGGATTAATTTTTCTTCATTTGTTGCCATAACTTTAACCATTCTATCAATAAAAAAAGCCCTGCACAGCAGGGCTTTTAATCTTATAAGACGCTCTAATAATTACATCATTCCGCCCATACCGCCCATACCGCCCATATCTGGCATAGGTGCAACTGGAGCATCGTCTTGAGGTGCGTCTGTTACCATAGCTTCTGTGGTTAACAGTAATCCTGTAACAGATGCAGCATTTTGTAATGCGTATCGAGTTACTTTTGTTGGGTCAACAATACCCATTTCAACCATATCTCCATACTCATTAGTGGCTGCATTATATCCAAAATTACCTTTACCATTAGCGACTTCATTTAGAATCACTGATGAATCACTTCCAGCATTACTAACGATTTGTCTTAGTGGCTCCTCAAGAGCCCTTCTAAGGATGTTAATACCAACATTTTGATCATCATTATCGCCTTCTAATTTCTCTAAAGATGCTTTAGCTCTAACAAGTGCAACACCTCCACCGGGGACAATGCCTTCCATTACAGCAGCTTTGGTTGCATTTAACGCATCCTCGACACGAGCTTTTTTCTCTTTCATCTCAATTTCTGTAGCAGCACCAACTTTAATCACTGCCACACCACCTGAAAGTTTAGCAAGACGTTCTTGCAGTTTTTCTCGGTCATAGTCTGAAGAAGAATCTTCAATCTCAGCATTAATTTGTCCAATCCTAGCTTTAATATCAGACCCAGTACCGGCACCATCAATCACCGTGGTATTTTCTTTTGTGATTTGAACCTTCTTAGCTGTACCTAAATCCTCTAGAGTTGTTTTTTCAAGGCTTAAGCCAACCTCTTCTGAGATGACTTGTCCGCCCGTAAGAATTGCAATATCTTGTAACATTGCTTTTCTTCTGTCTCCAAAGCCTGGGGCTTTAACACCTGCAACTTTAACAATGCCTCGGATATTATTAACAACCAATGTAGCCAATGCTTCGCCTTCAATGTCTTCTGCAATCACAAGTAGAGGTCTACCTGATTTAGCAACACCTTCCAGCAATGGAAGTAAATCTCTAATGTTAGCTATTTTTTTATCGAAGAGCAGAATAAAAGGCTCTTCGAGCTCTACACTTTGACTGTCTGCTTGGTTGATGAAATAAGGTGACAAATAACCTCGGTCAAATTGCATGCCTTCCACAACATCTAGCTCATTTTCTAAACCAGAAGCCTCTTCGACTGTTATAACGCCTTCCTTACCAACTTTTTGCATAGCCTCAGCAATAACTTCACCAACAGCTGAATCAGAGTTTGCTGAAATCGTTCCCACTTGCGCAATAGATGTATCATCTCCACATGGCACAGAGATCGATTGGAGGCTCTCAATAACAGCACCCGTTGCCTTATCAATTCCTCTTTTAAGATCCATTGGATTGAAGCCAGCAGCTACTGATTTTAAGCCTTCTCTAAAAATAGCTTGGGCAAGTACAGTTGCTGTGGTTGTGCCGTCTCCAGCAATATCAGATGTTTGAGAGGCAACCTCTTTTACCATCTGTGCTCCCATATTCTCAAAATTATCTTCTAACTCAATTTCTTTAGCAACGGATACTCCGTCCTTAGTTACTGTTGGAGCACCAAAACTTTTATCTAAAACAACGTTCCTTCCTTTTGGACCCAAAGTAACTTTCACAGCGTCAGCAAGTACACTTATACCAGCTAACATTTTTTGACGAGCGCTATTACCGAATTTAACTTCTTTTGCAGCCATTTGTCTTTCCTCTTTATTTAATAGTTAATATTTATGATGTGCGTTAATTAATCAAAAACCGCCATTACATCATCTTCTTTCATGACCAGGAGTTCTTCGCCATCAATCTTGACTTCGGTTCCGCTGTATTTACCAAACAGAACTTTGTCTCCTATTTTAAGATCCAATGGTCTCATTTCACCATTGTCTAGAACTAACCCATTACCCACAGCAACAACTTCTCCCTTGCTGGGTTTTTCAGTAGCGCTATCAGGAATTACAATGCCGCCTGGAGAAGTGGTTTCTTCCTCCATGCGTCTAACAATCACACGATCTTGAAGTGGACGAATATTCATCTATGATCTCCTTAATTTGTTATTATCTCTTTACTTTCTCATTGAGAATTAGCAGTCTCAA
>CAYVTR010000023.1:21991-25615 GCA_964454905.1 uncultured Woeseia sp.
TCTCCTTAATTTGTTATTATCTCTTTACTTTCTCATTGAGAATTAGCAGTCTCAATGGAAGAGTGCTAATAATAAGGATGAATTTAAAAAATTCAAGCTAGATTAAGAACTTTTTTTGTTTTTTTTACGAAAGATATTCATATGTTGACAAGATTAAACAGGCTAACAAAGTTATTCAGTAATGTTTTATTAATATGCTTTTCTCTAGCTACTATTAACATATTTGCCCAACAAGTCTTAAAACCACAAGATGCTTTTCCAGTTGAGGTGGCTTACCAGAACAATGTCATACAAATCTCTCATCAAATTAAAGATGGATACTATTTGTATAAAGATAAAATTTCATACTCCAGCCTAGATTCAAGAATCCAATTAGGTACGACAACCCTTCCTGAGGGAATAAAATACGAAGATGAATTTTTTGGAAAAACTGAAATTTTTAGAAACAGCTTCACAATCTATATCCCAATTTCAATAAGCACTGGTGAAACAGTCAATGCCTTTGACATTCAAATCAACTCTCAGGGATGTGCTGATATTGGTTTATGTTACCCTCCTCAAAAATGGCGTAGAACAGCTATTGCGGATAGTCTTACAGAGGTGTCAATAAACACTGCAGATATAGAAATCTCAGATCAGGTTAGGCTTGGTAATATAATTTCAGATGCTAATATTTTTTTAGTCTCTTTAATGTTTCTTGGACTGGGTTTTGCTCTTGCTTTTACCCCCTGTCATTTACCAACAATACCTATTCTCTCTTCAATTATCATTGGTCAATCCAATAACAATAAACTAAAAAGCCTAGGTTTATCAATGAGCTATGTTTTAGGTATGGCAATAACTTATTGCATTGCAGGGGTCGCAGCAGCATTAGCTGGTCAACAGATGCAAGCTTTGTTTACTCTACCAGTATTCATTATCTCTATGTCCATTCTATTTATTGTATTGGGACTAGGGATGTTGGGATTATTTAATGTTCAACTCCCAAGTAACGTAATGAATAGAGTCAATACAGTATTATCCAATCAGGTCGGTGGCAGTTATATTGGTGTTGTCATTATTGGTTCGCTGTCAGCCTTACTAGTGACAGCCTGTGTTGCCCCACCTTTAGTTGCAACTCTTATGGTTATTGGTGAAAGTGGCAATATTTTCAGAGGTATTGTTGCTCTATCGTCATTGAGTCTTGGTTTAGGAATCCCTCTAATAATAATTGGTTTATCAGCTTCTAAATGGTTACCAAAGTCTGGAGATTACCTAGAAACAATAAAAAATGTTTTTGGCTTCGTTATGTTTGCCCTAGCCATCTGGATCATGAATCCCATTATTAGTGAAAGTCTTTTATCAAAACTTTGGATTCTCTTGGTCTTCTCTACCATATTTTATTTCTTGGATAGATTTAGAGGAAATATAATGGGTTTCCCAATGTGTCGAGTATTAAGAGCATCATTATTGATTCTTTTCTTTGGTGTGTATTTTTATTCGCCATCTTACCTAGGAATTGATCAATCCAATACACCGAACAAACTCTCTGCCCAGTATTTTGATTCAGTTGAATCAATTAATGATCTCAATAAATTGATTAATACTGCCACATCTAAAGATCAAGCCTCGCTCATCTACTTTACTGCTGACTGGTGTATTTCATGCAGAACGTTAGAAAAAAACACATTTAACAATAATCAATTATTAAATGATCTTGAGCAAATCAATGCTTTGAAAGTTGATGTTACTGACAATAATGACGACGATAAACAATTAATGAAAGCATTTAATATCTTTGGACCTCCCACAATTATAATGATAAGCCCTGATGGAAATGAAATTAGTCCATTGAGAAAGATCGGTGTTGTTACTTCTGAAGAACTTATAGAGGGTATTGAACAATTAACAAAATAAAAAATTTAATAGGGCACTTCACTCGTAAAAGGATCCTTCTAATCATCATGATTAGTTCCCTTTTGTCCCTTACTATTTTCTATGTTGTTAATTCTGATAATCAGGATCTTCAGCCTATCTACATTGACTCTTTTGTCCTCGATGATTTGGATGGACAACCTCTAGATATCTTGGATCTCCATAATCAAGAACCTTTAATAATTAATTTTTGGGCAACCTGGTGTGCCCCTTGTAGAAAAGAAATGCCCTTACTCAATAATTATTATCTAACCAGAAATGCAGACCAAGCCAATGTTCTAGGGATAGCAATTGATGACATTGATCAAGTGAATAGTTTTATAGCAGAATTAGGAATCAATTTCCCTGTTCTAGTGGGTCAGAGCGAAGCCTATGAATTAATGCAGACTCTCGGGAACACTCTTTTAACACTTCCCTACACGATATTAGTGAATAATGAAGGTAGGGTTATTTGGAGAAAGAGTACTGAAATTAAAAGGGAAGACTTAGAACAAATACAGCAACTACAATAAGATGGGTTACCTTGCTTTAAATCTTAAAGAATATGGGCCACCAGAATCAGCACTGGAATTGATTGAATTACCGTATGAGCATCCAAGAAATAATGAAGCCATTGTATCCATTGATGCCGTTGGAATGCACATAGCTGATGGATTAACAGCTAGAGGAAAAGAGGTACTAAAACCATTGAATTCTACTCCAGGATTTGAAGGAGTGGGTACAGTGAAAGCGTTAGGTAGTAACGTAAGCTGTTTAAAAGAAGGCGATAAAGTCTTGTTACCTATGGGAACAGGATCCATGAGACAAGAGCTTAGAATCAACGCTCGTGAACTCACAAAAGTTAAGCCCCCCTTTACTGATGATGAGCAGTTAGCACTGATTACAGTGAATGGGTTTACTGCATATTTTTTATTGAAAGATTTTGTGAAACTAAAGCAAGGCGACTGGTTAATACAAAATGCTGCTAATTCAAATGTTGGCAGGTATTTGATTGCTTTAGCTAAACTACACAGCATTAAAACAGTCAATATAGTCAGACGGGAAGACATAATTCCTGAACTCAAACAACTTGGATCAACAGAAATAATTATTGCCAAAGAGCATATGCAAGTAGACATGTTGTCTCGTATTTTGAAAAAGAATATTAAGCTAGGAATTGATGCTGTGGCTGGTGATGCAACAGAAAACATAGCACTCTCAATTGCAGACAAAGGTTTAGTAGTAAATTATGGAACCGTTACAAAAAAACCATGTCATATAACTTTTTGGACGCTTTTTAAGAAGGATATAAAGTTATGCGGTATGTCCACCCTTAATGGCTTTGGCAAAAGAAGCAAAAAAAGGATAAAAGAGATTCATGAGGAACTTGCATCCTTGGCTAATGAAAAGCTACTTCAAGCCAAAATCGCTGCAACCTATGGAATAGAAGATTACTTAAAAGCATATGAACACATAGATATGAAAGGTAAAGACAGAGATGGTAAGATCATACTTTTACCAAATAAATAAGAACAATTATGGTCAATAAAGAAGTAATTATTACCATTGTTATATACAACCTCATCCTAATTGGTGTGGGGTTATTAACGAAAAATCGTAATAAAACACAAGATGATTTTTATTTAGCCAATAGAGGTTTAGGTCCTTGGGTGGCAGCCTTAAGTGCATCAGCAAGTTCTTCATCAGCTTGGACCTTACTAGGAGTTAGTG
>CAYVTR010000024.1:0-24784 GCA_964454905.1 uncultured Woeseia sp.
CACCTGATGCCAATAAGAAAGTATTCGCAATCCCACCGCCGACAATAATGTGATCGCAAATCTTAGCCAAAGACTCAATGACCCCTAATTTCGATGAAACTTTAGCCCCGCCGATAACTGCTACCAGAGGTTTTTCTGGATTGCTTAATGCCTGGGTTAGTGCTTCAACTTCTTTATTGAGTAGCGGACCAATGCAAGCTTGCTTAGAGGCCTTAGCAGCTCCATAGGTGCTTGCATGTTTTCGATGTGATGCACCAAAGGCGTCCATAACAAAAACATCGCACAGCGAAGCAATCTGCTCTGATAATGAATCATCATTGAGTTTCTCACCTTTTAAGTACCTGGTGTTCTCACAAAGAGTGATCTCATGATCTGTAATCCCGTTAAGCCAATCTGGGCAAAAATGCACTGATCTCCCTAATAGGTCTTCTAACCGTTTGGCCACAGGTTGCAAAGTAAAAGAGCCATCGAGTGCATCAGGATCGGGTCGACCTAAGTGTGAGAGCATTATTACCTTCGCTCCTTGTGCCAATGCCAATTCTATGGTCGGAATAGCTGCCCTGATTCTTGCATCACTGGTGATATCCCCATCTTTGATTGGGACGTTTAAATCTAAACGAATCATTGTCCGCAAACCCTGCAGATCTAGATCCTGCATGAGAGGGATTTGCGTGGTCATGTTCAGCTCCTAGTCGGCATTCATTAATGCCAAGGTGGTGTCCAACATCCGATTAGAAAATCCCCATTCATTGTCATACCAAGAACACACTTTGACCAATGTGCCTTCTTGGACTTTGGTCAAGGTGGCGTCAAAGTTTGAAGAAGCCGGGTTGTGATTAAAATCAATTGAAACCAATGGTCCGTCACTGTAATCCAAGACCCCTTTAAGATTACCAGCAGATGCTGCTTTAACCACACTGTTAACCTCTTCAACTGAAGTGGGCTTTGAGGCAATAAAACTTAAATCCACCAATGACACATTAATGGTTGGTACCCTGATGGAAAAACCGTCCAACTTACCTTGCAGTTCGGGCAAGACCAAGCCGACGGCTGAGGCCGCACCGGTTTTGGTGGGGATCATTGATTGTGTTGCTGATCGAGCTCGTCTTAAATCTTTATGCAAGACATCGGTTAATACTTGATCATTGGTATAAGCATGAATGGTGGTCATAATGCCACTCTCCACACCTATGGCTTCATGTATTGGTTTAACCAGTGGTGCTAAACAATTGGTGGTGCAGGAGGCGTTAGAAATAATCTGATCGTCTTTGGATAAGATGTTGTGATTGACCCCATAGACTATGGTTGCATCCACTTCTGATCCGGCTGGAGCTGAGATAATCACTTTTTTTGCCCCTGCAGTAAGATGTTTGCCAGCCAGTTCTTTGGTTCTAAAAAACCCTGTGCATTCAAGCACTGCTTCAACGCCTAAATCAGCCCACGGTAATTGTTCAGGATCACGCTCTGCAAAGACTTTAATTTCTTTGCCATCAATTATTAGAGCATCGTCTTTGGCCTCAACCTCAAACGGGAAAGTCCCGTGAGCCGAATCGTATTGAGTGAGATAGGCATTGCTCTCAGCATCCCCTAAATCATTGATTGCGACAATCTCAAGTTCATTAGTTCGATGGCTTTCGAACAACGCTTTTAATATGTTTCTGCCGATTCTACCGTAACCGTTTATTGCAATCTTTACTGCCATTAGATACTCCTTTAATTACCTTTTGATCATTTCGATCAGTTTCTGGAAGACATTGTCATCCGAAAACCCATAATATTCAAATAACTCAGATCCTGGTGCTGATTTACCGAATGAATTCATCCCAATCACCACTCCTTTTGATCCCGTGTAACCCTTCCAGGCTGCAGCCATTGACGCTTCAATAACCATCACTTTCTCAAACCCTGCTGGAATCACGCTGTCTTGGTAATCCGATGATTGCTCCTCAAATAAGTCCAAACAAGGCATTGACACCACCCTGACACCCAGTCCTTCTGCTGCTGCTTTTTTTGCTGCGTTCATGGCGTATTGAACCTCTGAACCAGTGGCCATAATCACGGCTTCCAAGTCACCGCTTTCATGGGATAGAACGTAACCGCCCTTCTCAATGGATTCAATGGTGTCAGAATCACGATCATGTTGAGGAAGCGATTGACGTGTCAGCACCAAAGCCGTTGGGGTATTTCTTTTTTGAATGGCGAGTTTCCAAGCAATCGCTGTCTCCATGGTGTCACATGGGCGCCAGACATGAACCCCAGGAATAAGTCTTAAGCTCGGAACGTGTTCAATGGCCTGATGGGTTGGACCGTCTTCACCTAAACCAATCGAGTCGTGGGTTAATACATGGATCACTCCCAATTTCATCATGGCAGCCAAGCGTATGGCATTTCTAGAGTAATCGCTGAAAGTCAGAAAAGTGCCTGCGTAAGGAATAAGTCCGCCGTAGAGTGCCATGCCATTCATCATCGCAGCCATACCAAATTCCCTAACACCATAGAAAATATAATCACCGTTTGCATCTGCTGCGGTGATGGCTTTGGAGTTCTTATGAAACGTGCAAACAGAGCCGGTCAAATCAGCTGAGCCACCAATCAGCTCGGGAAAATCATCGGTTAAGGCGTTCAAGGCAATAAGTGATGATTTTCTGGTTGCCACCTGATCCGCATTTTTCTGTAACTCATCAATTAATTCATTGAGACCTTGAAAACGATCATTGGGAATAGTTTCCGCTAATCTGGCGTTCAAATCTGTGACCAGTTCAGGGTATTGTGTTGAGTATTGACTGAACAGATCATCCCAATGATTTTCTGCTGTTTGCCCCTTTGTTGTTGCATCCCATGCGTCTTTAATGTCATCTGGAATCTCAAAGGGGGCATGGTCCCAGCCTAATTCTTTACGAACTAATTCTAATTCATCATCACCCAAAGGCGCGCCGTGGGTAGCAGCGGTTCCTCCTTTATTTGGGGATCCATAGCCAATGATGGTTTTACAGACCAGAATTGAAGGCTTATCCGTTGCTTGCTGTGCTTCGATAATAGCAGCAGATATGGCTTTGGGATCATGACCGTCAACGGAGTCGATAACATGCCAACCGTAGGCATCAAAACGTTTTGCTACATCCTCAGTAAACCAAGCATCAACAGCGCCATCAATAGAAACTCCATTGTCATCATAGAAACAAATGAGTTTTCCTAAATTAAGCGTGCCAGCAAGGGAACAGGCCTCATGGGAGATCCCCTCCATTAAACACCCATCGCCAGTAAACACATAGGTGTAATGATCAATAATACTTAAATCTTTTTGATTGTATTTTAATCCTAGGGTTTTCTCAGCTAAGGCCATGCCTACTGCATTGGCTATCCCCTGACCCAATGGTCCGGTGGTGGTCTCAATGCCAATCGCTCGGTCAAATTCAGGGTGGCCTGCAGTGTGAGAATCAAATTGTCGAAAGGCTTTCAAGTCTTCAATTGATAAATCATACCCTGACAGATGCAACAGAGAATACAGCAACATGGATCCATGCCCATTGGAGAGAACAAAACGATCTCTGTTTAACCAATTGGGGTTGTTGGGGTTATGGCTCAGAAAATCATTCCATAAGACTTCAGCAATATCGGCCATGCCCATGGGCATTCCAGGATGTCCTGAATTAGCTCTTTGAACTGCGTCTGCAGAGAGCATTCGGATAGCATTGGCTAATTGTTTCTTTTTGATGATTGAATCCTAAATCAGGAAATAAAAAATCATGTTAAAAATTTAAATCGATCCCTATTTTCTCGCAGACTAGTGAGGCTCGCAAGAAGTTTCGTCTAAAAGTTCTATTTATCGATAGGTTTTATCGGATATAATCAGTTTTCTAAAATTTATTGGAGCAATAAAATTGAGTAATTCTTCTTATTTAATGACCTCTGAATCGGTTGGAGAAGGTCACCCTGACAAGATGGCTGATCAAATTTCAGATGCCATTTTAGACGCCATCATCGAACAAGATAAAGGGTGCAGAGTTGCCGTCGAGACTCTGGTTAAAACCGGTTTAGTGGTTCTAGCCGGTGAAATTACGACATCAGCAGAAGTGGATTATGAAGCGATTGCTAGAAAAACCATCAAAAGAATTGGTTATGACAATGAGGCGTTAGGATTTGATGATCAAAGTTGTGAGGTCTTATCAGCAATTAGCAAACAATCTCCAGATATCGCAATGGGTGTCGATCGTGAAGATCAAAAACAGCAAGGAGCAGGCGATCAAGGCCTGATGTTTGGTTATGCTACTAATGAAACCAAAGAATTAATGCCAGCAACCATCCAAATCTCTCATAATTTGGTTAAACAACATGCAGAAGTTAGGAAAAGCGGAGCCATAGAATGGCTCAGACCGGATGCTAAAAGTCAGGTCACCATTAATTTCAATAACGGCACACCTGATCATATTGATACGGTGGTGCTGTCAACACAACACGATGAAAATGTTGAAATGCAGGATATTCATGATGGGGTTTTAGAGCACATAATTAAACCTGTGCTGCCTAGTGAATTAGTCACTGAAGACACACATTATCTTATTAATCCTACAGGTAACTTTATCATTGGTGGTCCTGTTGGAGATTGTGGTTTAACAGGTCGAAAAATAATTGTGGATACTTACGGGGGCATGGCAAGACACGGGGGTGGCGCTTTCTCAGGAAAAGACCCTTCAAAAGTGGATCGTTCAGCGGCTTATGCTGCTCGATACGTGGCTAAGAATGTTGTGGCTGCCGGTCTGGCTGATCGCTGCGAGATTCAAGTTTCATATGCTATCGGTGTTGCCAAACCAACCTCAGTTAGAATCAAAACATTTGACACTAATAAGATTAGTGAAGAACAAATTATTGAACTGGTTAATGCCAACTTTGATCTCACCCCGTACGGCATTATGAGCATGCTTGACCTATTACAACCGATCTATGAAAGAACGGCTGCCTACGGCCATTTCGGACGATCAAACGAAGGGTTCCCATGGGAAGAAATTAATAAAGCGGATGATTTGAGAAGCCAATCTGGTTTATAATTTAAAACGGACAAGATGACGGATTTATACAATATAGAGAATTAAAATGAATGACCCAGCAGAAAAACAGCATGAAAATTTAAAAGATGATTATAAAATTGCTGACATCAGCCTTGCTGAATGGGGTGAGAAAGAGATCAAAATTGCAGAAACTGAAATGCCAGGGTTAATGAGCCTTAGAGAAGAGTTTGCAGACGAGAAGCCATTGGCAGGAGCGAGGATCGCTGGATGCTTGCACATGACCATACAAACAGCGGTTCTTATTGAAACTCTTATTGAATTGGGAGCTGAAATCAGATGGTCATCATGCAATATATTTTCTACTCAAGACCACGCCGCAGCAGCATTAGCCAATAAAGCCATTCCTATTTTTGCCTGGAAGGGTGAAACAGAAGAAGAAGCTTGGTGGTGTATTGAGCAAACGATCCATGGTCCGAACGGTTGGACGCCCAATATGATCCTTGATGATGGTGGCGACCTGACGAAGCTCATGCATGAAAAATACCCAGAGATGATGAAAGATATTAAAGGGCTTTCAGAAGAAACCACCACTGGTGTTAAAAGACTCTATGACATGGTTAAAGATTCATCGTTGCTATGCCCGGCTTTTAATGTGAATGATTCAGTTACTAAATCTAAATTTGATAATCTCTACGGTTGCAGAGAATCATTGGTTGATGGAATTAAAAGAGCCACGGATGTCATGGTCGCTGGCAAAGTTGCGGTGGTTGCTGGTTATGGTGATGTTGGTAAAGGCTCAGCCCAAAGTCTTAGTGCCTTGGGAGCCACTGTTTTAGTAACCGAAATTGATCCTATTTGTGCATTACAAGCTGCTATGGAAGGTTATCGAGTGGTCACTATGGATGACGCTTGTTCAGAAGCTGATATCTTCGTCACTGCCACTGGTAATTACCACGTTATTAATAAAGACCATTTGGAAAAAATGAAAGATCAAGCCATTGTTTGTAATATCGGTCATTTTGATAATGAAATTGATGTGGCCTCGATGAATGATTATGAGTGGATCAATATAAAACCTGAAGTAGATCATATTGTTTTTCCTGATGGTAAAAGAATTATCCTGCTCGCTGAAGGAAGATTAGTTAACTTGGGTTGTGCTACTGGACATCCTAGTTTCGTAATGTCCAATTCATTTACTAATCAAACTTTAGCACAAATTGAACTTTGGAATAATTCAGAAAAATATGACAATGACGTGTATGTTCTGCCCAAAACTTTGGATGAGAAAGTGGCTAGACTTCATTTAGAGAAGATTGGTGTCAAACTAACCAAACTCACTAAAGAACAATCTGAGTATCTCGGTATTGCTGAAGAAGGCCCTTATAAACCAGAAATCTATAGGTACTAAACAACAAGATAATCTATTGTTGAGAGTTTTCTCTTATCATTTTTATTAATGGCTCAAGAAAATTAAGCCTAATAATGGGATCGTCTATCTCTAAGCATTTTTGTTTATCTTCGAGTTTTAATGGCAGAATTTCTGCAAATCTAAAACTCACCCAGGAGGCGCTATCAAATTTCTTTTCATCATCAGTATAAAGATTGATGTCATCAAGAATTGCTTGTAATAAATTGATTAGATAAGCAAAGTTCTCAGTTGGCTTAAATTCCCCCTCTTCATCTATTCTTTCGATTTGACCTATATTTAATCCATCGTCCTGTTTAGTCATGGCTAATAATTTGAATTTCTGTGTGCCCATGGTGGTTAATCCTAACAAGCCATCATTGCCTTGGTTCCAATCAACTATCTTAGCCATGGTGCCAACATTGTAAGTTTCAAACATCTTGGGTTGATTGGTCTCACGACTTAATATGATTCCAAACTCACTGTCTTCCCGCATGCACCGACTGACCATGTCTAAATATCTTGGCTCAAATATTCTTAGTGGCAATCTCGACTCAGGAAAGAGGATTGTCCTTAGGGGGAATATTGGCGTATTCTCTATTTCTGTCATGGTTTTTATGAATCAAAGATGTCCATAAGAGCTTCTCTAATAGGCACGGAGCTTCTGTTGGTCATGATGAGAATGATATCACCGGGTTTAACTTTTCGATTCAACTCTTCACTTAATCCATCATAATCATTAATAACAGAAATATTCTTCTTAGAAGAAAATTGATTTTCAATATCCCATTTAATGTCTTCCTCATTAACAATCCATGCAAAATCAGCTTCATCAAATGAATCGAGTAGCTCCTCTTTTAAAGTCCCTTTTTTCATGGTGTTACAAGCAAATTCGGTAATAGTAAACACAGATGATTCTCGAAATTTTGCTTTTAGGGAATGGATAGCAGCCTTTATTGAAGTTGGATGATGTGCAAAATCATCAAAAATTTGAACACCGGAAAACTCACCCAAGAATTCTAATCTTCTTTTAACACCTGGAAATCGCTCAATGCTTTCAAGCATTTGATTCTCATCTATATCAACTAAAGATAAAGTCGCTGCGGCGGCCAGTATATTCATCATGTTGTGATCCCCTATAATTTGAGGATTAATATGAGCAACTGTTTCTTTTTTATGTAACAGCTTAATCGAACCATGGGTATCGGTATTGGCTGACCAATTAAATTGTTCTGATTGACCAAATAAGATTCTTTCTGACCAGACTCCCAGATCAAAGAGTTCATTAATATGTTTATCTTGACCGTTTGCAATAATTGTAGTGTCTGATGGTAGCGTCCTTAGCAATTGATGAAATTGCCATAAAATTTGATCTATATCCTTAAATATATCGGCATGATCAAATTCGATATTATTTAGGACTAAGAAATTTGGATGATAATGAATAAACTTGGACCGTTTATCAAAAAAAGCGGTGTCGTACTCATCAGCTTCTATTACGAAGTAAGGGTTAGAACCAATGCTTGCAGAAGTATTAAATCCTATGGGAACCCCGCCAATTAGATAACCAGGGTCTAATCCTAGGTCCTTTAATATAAAAGCAATTAAACTCGATGTGGTGGTTTTCCCGTGTGTTCCTGAAACCGCTATGACTGTTCGGTCCCTTAAGACATTATCACCTAACCACTGAGGTCCAGACGTAAAGGGAATGTTTGCATTCAGCATTGTTTCTATAATCGGCATGCCTCTTGACATCACATTACCCACCACAATTAAATCAGGCTTTACATTGAGTTGTGCAGGATCATAGTTTGGTATGACATTAATACCCAGGTGATCTAATTGATCACTGATCGGTGGATAACAATGAAGATCTGAGCCAGTTACCTCGAATCCAGACTCTTTGGCTAAGGCGGCTAAGCTGCCCATGAATGTTCCACTAATGCCTAAAATATGGATATGCATACGAGTGTACCTATGCCCCTAGAACCAATGATTGAATAAGAAAATTAACCATGATATATGCGATCGCAACCAGCATAGAATAGCTTGGCTTAGACATCACCTTTGAAAAAATATGGGCCATAATAATGACCGACCAAATAGCCACTAATAAAAAGGAGACGGTTAACCAGACAGGGATTTGAAGCTCGTCCACCATTTCAGTGGTCTGCATGTAGTTAGAAAATTCAATAATTAAGGGGCTAGCAATAATATTAAAGATTCCACCTGTGCCAAACAATGCAATCAGTGATCTTCTAAAATATGACTGTGTACCAAAGAACTGCACTAAAAGTTTTAACCAGACTGCTAAAAAGACTGCATCAATAACAAAGGAGATTAAAAACAGATCAATGGAATCTGAAACTTTAATTCCTGAAATTAATTGGGTAAGAAAATAAAAGATGAACACCAAACCAAGAAAAAAATTTGAGTCAGGCAAGGTTTCCTGGCCTGATCTTTTCAGCATGATATTCCAAAAAGCAGTTAATAATTTAATCATAAACAACTAATTCTATTATAATTCAGAGCATAAGATACCTAATTCATGAGAGAAAAAAAGAAAGCCTTCAAATTTATTGATTCACAAAAGTCATTGGACGAATTGGTTTCTAAATTAGAGCATGAAAAAATCATCGGTATTGACACTGAATTTGTCAGAACTCGAACTTATTTTCCAAAACTCTGTCTGATACAGATTGCATCTGCCAATACAATGAGTTGTATAGATTGCCTTGTAGGCCTTGATATGTCTAAACTGTGGTCACTTATCTATTCTCAAGATATTGAGAAAGTCCTTCATTCTGGATCACAGGACCTAGAAATTTTTTACATGATTAATAAAACCCTACCCAGTAATATATTTGATACACAAATAGCTGCGTCACTTCTTGGTTACCCCACCCAAATTGGCATTAAGAATCTTCTCATGGAAGAGTTAAGTATTAGTATTTCTAAATCGGAAACCAGAAGTGATTGGAGTAAAAGACCATTAGACAAAAAACAAATTATCTATGCCATAGACGATATTGCTTACCTACTGAAACTTAGTGCATCGTTAAAGAAAAAATTAAAATTGAAGAAAAGACTGCATTGGAATACTGAAGATTGCAAAAGTATGTTGAAACTAAGAACCGGTCTGATGGATCAAGATAATGTCTGGAAAAAGATACCAGGGATAAACAAACTCAAATTGAATGAGAGCTATATTGCAATCAGTCTAGCCAATTGGAGAGAAGCAGCAGCGGCAAAAAGAAATATCCCAAGAAAATGGTTGATGGAAGATTCCGACCTGATTCAACTTTCAAAAATCAATATTAACTCTCTTAAAACCATAGATTTAAATTGGCTTATTGGAAAAAATTTCAATGATCAAGATATCAATGAGATTGAAAAGTTAATAAAAAATCCTGAGAAAAATATAACGGCGAATCTCTCTGACAGAAAAAAGGGGCGACACTATTATGAAAAGAATAATAAATTAATGCAGAAGATAACTAAGGAAATAACAAAACAATCCAGTGAGCTAGGCATAACACAAGAAGTCTTAGCTACAAAAAAAGACGTTATTGACCTTGTTAATAAAGATGAGAGTCGCCTTAATTCTGGGTGGAGGAAGTCTATGCTAGGGCTAAAACTTCAACAATTAATTGCTTCAAGCGAATAACTAATTAACTTGAGATAAAAGCCTGGAATACACTTCATCAACGGTGCCTTTGCCATCAATAACTTTTAGAATCCCAAGTTCACTATAAAATTGAATCATGGGTTCAGTTTGTTCTTTATAAACTGCGATTCGTTTGGTAATTGATTCAATATGATCATCATCTCTTTGAATTAATTCACCCCCGGAATTTGTACAATCATCTAACTCTTCTTGGCTAGAAAAATAGATGTTTAATGTCTTTCCTGTCAGTGAGCATGTTCTGCGTCCTGAAAGTCGCTTAATTAAAATTTCTGGGTCGACATCAATAAGTATAGTGTGCTGTAGAGGGCGGTCAATTGAGTCCAAAAGAATGCCTAGAGATTTCGCTTGATTAATATTTCTAGGGTAACCGTCTAAGAGATACCCTTTATCATTTTCTATGTCTTTCAAAGAACTAGCGATTAGGTCTAGAACAATGTCGTCTGAAACCAACTCTCCTCTTGCCATGATCTCTTCGACAATTTTACCTATTGATGTTCCTTGCTCAACTGCTTCTCGAAGGAGAACACCTGTTGAGATCTGGGGACAACCATAATCCCGCATTAACTTTTCTGCCTGAGTTCCTTTTCCTGAACCTGGAGCTCCCAATAAAATTATTCTCATCACGCTTACCTAACTCGAATTACGCTTTAATTAATAAAGATTTAAGGTATTAAAAACTAGAATCAATAGCTATCATATGTAAATTCAAAATTTTTGGAAGACATATGACAGTAAAAAATGTTTTTTATGCTCAATCTGGAGGAGTTACAGCTGTAATTAATGCTAGTGCAGCTGCTGTAATCCAAACGGCTCGCAAATACCCTAAAAAAATAGGCAAGGTGTTTGCTGGAAGGAACGGGATATTAGGTGCACTTGAAGAAAATCTAATTGACACCAGTTTTGAATCAGATAAACAAATTAACCTCCTAAAATATACCCCGGGTGGTGCTTTTGGTTCTGCCAGATATAAATTGAAAGGTCTTAGAGAAAATAAGCGAGAATACGAAAGACTTATAGAGGTTTTTAAGGCTCATAATATTGGTTACTTCTTTTATAACGGCGGTGGTGACTCTATGGATACGGCACATAAGGTCTCTGAAATGGGTGAAAAAATGAATTTCCCTATTGCCTCCATCGGTATTCCTAAAACGGTTGATAATGATCTTCCAATCACAGACACCTGCCCTGGATTTGGTTCAGTGGCAAAGTACATTGCAGTTTCCACACATGAAGCCAGTTTGGATGTTTTATCTATGGCTGAAACTTCCACAAAAGTGTTTGTATTGGAAGTTATGGGACGTCATGCAGGTTGGATTGCGGCCGCATCTGGGCTTATAACCTCAAAGAAGAATGATCCGCCTCATATTATTTTATTTCCTGAGATACCCTTTGATAAAAAAGATTTTTTAAAACAAGTGGATACCTCTGTGAAGAAGAATGGCTATTGTGTGATCGTGGCTAGCGAAGGTGCAAGATACAAAAATGGAAGATTTTTAGCTGATGCTGGAACCAAAGATTCTTTTGGTCATAAGCAGCTTGGTGGAGTCGCTCCTGTGCTGGCCTCAATGATTAAAGAGACTTTGGGCTATAAGTATCATTATGCAATTGCTGATTACCTCCAAAGGTCAGCAAGACACCTAGCTTCTGAAACAGATCTGAGACAAGCTTATGCGGTGGGAGAAGCAGCAGTAAAAATGGCAATTAAAGGCCATAAATCAGAAATGATTACCATAGACCGACTATCAGATAAGCCTTACAAATGGAAAGTAGGGTCAACCGCACTATCAAACGTTGCTAATAATGAAAAGATGATGCCAAGAAGATTTATTACTAAAAATGGATACAGAATCACCAATGCCTGTAAAACTTACATGGGGCCTTTAATTAAAGGTGAAGGCTATCCTTTATATAAAAACGGCCTTCCCGTGTTTGCTCAACTGAAAAATAAATTAGTTGAAAAGAGGCTAAAAACTAAATTTATGGTATGATCCTCAAAATTTTTTATCACATAAAAACGACAAAAGAACACTAATGAAATTTAGGAGTACACAATGAGTGAAACCATAGTGCTTTGGGGAGCATTAACTGCTTCAGTAACTGCGATTGCTGTTGGAATTATTTTCTCATGGGAAATATTACAAGGATCTGATGGCAATGAGCGAATGAGAGAAATCGCTGGTGCGATTCAAGAAGGGGCGACAGCGTACTTAAATCGCCAATACTTAACCATATCTATTGTGGGTATATTGATCTTTATCCTTTTAGCCGTAACGATTGGTTGGTTAAGTGCAATAGGTTTTCTAGTTGGTGCAATTTTCTCCGGACTGGCGGGATACATTGGGATGAATATCTCTGTCAGAGCTAATGTGAGAACTGCACAAGCCGCTCATAATGGAATGAATGCGGCTCTCTCAATGGCTTTTAAAGGTGGAGCTGTAACAGGACTTTTGGTTGTTGGCCTAGGATTGCTGGGTATAAGTGGCTATTACTTTGTGCTCAGATCTGGTCTAAATATTTCACCTGATGACAGTCTCCATGCGCTCATAGGTCTTGCATTTGGGGGGTCACTTATTTCAATATTTGCACGTTTAGGAGGGGGTATTTTTACGAAAGGTGCTGATGTTGGTGCTGACTTAGTGGGTAAAATTGAAGCCGGCATACCTGAAGATGACCCAAGAAATCCAGCGGTAATTGCAGACAATGTTGGTGATAATGTTGGTGATTGTGCCGGAATGGCTGCAGACCTTTTTGAAACCTATGCGGTAACTATCATTGCTACGATGCTCTTAGGGGGATTAGTTTTTTCTGGTGAACAAGCGAGCAATGCCATTCTTTACCCATTGGTTCTAGGTGCGGTTTCTATCATTGCCTCAGTTATTGGTATGTTTTTTGTTAAGTTAAGAGAAGGTGGCAAAGTCATGGGTGCACTTTATAAAGGTGTCATCGTTTCAGGGGTTATTGCAGCAATAGCATTTTATCCGGTTACTAACATGATGAATATGGGAATGAATCTTTGGTATTCAGCACTGATAGGCCTCGCACTAACTGCCTTTATGGTTGTGGTAACTGAATACTATACGAGCACTGATTATGGCCCAGTAAGAAAAATTGCAGATGCTTCAACAACAGGTCATGCAACCAACATTATTGCTGGTTTAGGGGTTTCAATGAAAGCCACTGCACTGCCTGTACTGGCAGTTTGTCTAAGTATCTGGGGATCTTATATGTTAGCAGGTCTTTATGGTATTGCTATTGCAGCCACTTCAATGCTTTCTTTGACTGGTATGATTGTGGCTTTGGATGCGTTTGGACCTATTACTGATAATGCTGGCGGCATTGCTGAAATGGCTGAATTACCGTCTGAGATCAGAAATATTACTGATCCATTAGATGCTGTTGGGAATACAACTAAAGCTGTTACTAAAGGCTATGCAATTGGTTCTGCTGGACTAGCTGCACTTGTTTTATTTGCTGATTTCACTGCTAATCTAGAAGCTGAACAAATATTTGTAAGCTTTAGTTTAGATGATCCTGCTGTCATCATTGGTCTCTTCATCGGGGGGATGGTGCCTTATTTATTTGCTGCAATGGCTATGGAAGCTGTTGGGAGAGCAGCAGCCTCTGTGGTGACTGAAGTCAGAAGACAGTTCAAAGAAATTCCAGGAATCATGGAAGGCACTAGCAAACCTGATTATTCAAAAGCTGTAGATCTGCTTACAAAAGCGGCAATAAAAGAAATGATTATTCCTTCTATATTACCGGTACTAGTCCCTATCGTCTTGGCATTATCGATGAACTTTTTGATGCCAGAAGACGGTGGCGTTAGAGCTTTAGGAGGACTGTTGATTGGAACAATTGTCACCGGTTTATTTGTAGCAATTTCTATGACTGTTGGCGGTGGAGCCTGGGACAATGCGAAGAAGTATGTTGAAGATGGTCATTGCGGAGGCAAGGGTTCTGAGGCACACAATGCATCAATCACTGGAGACACTGTGGGCGACCCATATAAAGACACCGCAGGGCCAGCAATTAACCCTTTGATTAAGATAATTAATATTGTGGCCTTATTAATGATTGCTATTTTATAAGTTCATCATTAATTCATAATATTGTTCTTGCTGGCAGTTACAATTCGTTACATGAATAGCTTGTTTGGTCATATAGAGAGGGGTATTATTCTTTGCTAATTCAATCTAAAAGATGTTTTAAAGCGAAACTAGGCACAGTGAAAAAATTTATTTATACAATACTGTTCTCCGTTATTTTTATTAATTATGGGAATACAGCTTCACTTATCGAAGTCTATGAAGAAGCTTTAATCAATGACCCACTCATTAAAGAAGCTCTAGCTAATAAAGAAGCAGTGATCGAAGTAAAACCACAGGCTAGAAGTTTTATTCTTCCGCAACTCACCAGCAGTGCAACCTTTTCAGACACTGATGCTGATGGCAGTAGCACCTTCCAACAAAAAATCGTTAACCCTATCACCGGTGATGAAGCTGTCATCACTAACAACACACAATTCTTACAAGAATCTGAAACTCTTCAATGGGATGTCACTCTTAAACAAACCATCTTTGATTACGGGGCTTGGATGAACATGAGAAAAGCCAACAAAACTGTTGCTCAAGCAGAAATTGATTACCTCTCGGCTGAACAAGACCTGATCGTTAGAGTTGCAAATGCTTATTTTAATGTGTTAGCTGCTCAAGATACGCTTGAGTCAGAACAAGCAGCAAGACAAGCCATAGAAAAACAGCTGGATCAAGCTCAGAAAAGATTTGAAGTTGGTCTCATAGCCATTACTGATGTTCAAGAAGCTCAAGCTGCCTATGATCAATCAGTGGCTAATGAAATTACCTCAAAACGCAATCTAGCAACTTCGAAAGAATCTTTGCGAGCAATTACTGATAGTTATCCAGGACAATTAGAAAAACCTGACAATAACCTCCCCTTGATTATGCCGAATCCACAAAGTGAAATGGATTGGGTGGATACCTCTTTGGAACAGAATCTCAGTTATTTGTCAGCTCAGGTTGGTGTAGAAATAGCCAAAAGTGAAATAAAGATACAACGATCAGGGCATCTACCCACATTAGGTGTACAGGCTTCTAAAAGAGATACTGATAACGATAGCTTCCGTTCCGATAGTGGCAGTGAATTTAGCCCAGCTGATAGTGAAAATATTAATGAAGGTGTTGGAATTCAACTTAACTTGCCTCTCTATAGTGGTGGACAAACCAACTCAAGGGTTAGACAAGCTGTTGCCAAGCATAGAGCGGCCAAAGAAAAACTTGAAAGAGTTGGCAGAGAAACTACAAGAATTGCGAGAGATTCCTACCTTGGTGTTATCTCTGGTATTGCGACAGTAAAAGCTCTCCAACAATCGGTCAAGTCTTCGGCAACTGCATTACAAGCCACGGAGGCGGGTTATGACGTGGGCACGAGAACAACTGTAGACGTTTTGGATGCAAGACGACGGTTGTATTCATCACAAAAAAACTTGGCCATTAGTAAATACGACTATTTGATAAATATTATCCAACTAAAACAAGCGGCAGGGACTCTTACCAGAAGCGATCTTGAGCAAATTAATAATTGGTTACAGTAATCCGTTGCTAGGCCTTAATCAAAGGCTTAATTAATTGCAAAATATTTTCAATAGCACCCTTATTATCTTTCATAACGTTCATGGCACCTGACACCATGGTGTCTATTTTGGAGCTGTCATCAAAAAGTGTGATGATTGTTTCTGCAAGCTCAGCAGAATCATTGACAATGGCTAAACCATCATTGATTAATAATTGAGATGAAATTTCTTCCACATTATGCAAAATTGGACCCGTTATCACAGGCTTTCCTAAACTTGCTGGCTCTAATAAGTTGTGACCACCAACAGAAAATAAACTACCGCCAACAAATGCCATATCAGCAGCAGAATAAAAAAAAGGTAGGTCTCCTAATGTGTCTATTAATAGAACATTAATCTTTGGGTCTAAGCTTTCAAATTCTGACCAGAGAGAAGACGTAAGACCAGAATCAATAATTAGTTTATGAACTGTTTTAAATCGTTCTGGTTTTCTTGGCGCTATAAGAAGAAGACTTTCAGGGTAATGCTTTAGAACCTGTTTATGTGATTCTAAAATTACCTCCTCCTCTCCTGGATGTGTGCTACCACCGATCCAAACTTGCCTGTCTTTAAAATGTTCTAATTTAAAATGATTAGCTTCTTGCAAAGTAGATTCAGGTGGTGAAAAATCAAACTTGATATTTCCAGTGATAAACGTTCTCTCCTGTTTTGCACCAAGTTCAAGAAATTTTTTAGCATCACTTTCTGTTTGTGCGCCCACTACAATACCTTGCGAAATCGTGTTTTTAAAAAGATCAAAAAGAATTTTGTAAAGTTTTAATGAACGATCTGATATACAAGCACTAGCAAGAACCAAAGGAATATTATTGTGGCCACATCGCTGAAAAATATTTGGCCAAATCTCAGTTTCCACAATAATTGCAATTTGAGGATTAGCCCAACGAAAAAACCTATTCACAGAACCTCTTAAATCATATGGGAGATAAACGTTGATTACTTCTTCTCCAAAAAGATTATTGATCAATTGAGAACCCGTTGGTGTAGTGCAAGTAAACAGGATTTGTTTAGATGGATAAGCCTTGATTAGCTCTCTTACTAAAGGTGAAGCAGCCTTAACTTCTCCGAATGAAACAGAATGCACCCAAATAACTTCACCTTTAATATCTTTAGTGTAAATACCAAATCGTTCACTAACCCTGTGGGTATAATTTCTATCTTCAAAAGCCCTAACAATGATATGCAATAAAAGTAATGGGGATATCAAATAGGTAAAAAAATCATACAAGATTCTCATTATTTTGATTTTCATCATAGGCACATATTATCTTGATCAAGACTATAAACCAATTAAGGATAAGCCATGTGTTATCTCTGATTTATCATGGTAAAAAAATAAATAGACTTTAGAAAAAAATAAACTTATTCAGAACGACCGTAATCAACCTTTGTATAATTCACCTTTATCTCTTTGAAACCTTCGGCAAATTCATCAACAATTTCGCCTTTAATGCCGTTTCTGATTTGATTAAGCTCTCTGACCGTGATTGCTAAACGACCCACTTCTTCTAGAGGCATATCAACCCCTTTTCTAATATCACCCTCTGTTTCCCAGATTTTGCCATTAATTTCATACATACGATCTATGAAAGTTTGCACACTGTCTGTGTTTGGTAATTCTTTTTGATAGGCTTCTAATTCCTCGCTTACATCTTCATCAGTTCGTTCTGATTTAAGCAGAGTTATTGTGTAGCGATCAATGATTTCTGAGGTTGGCATTTTCATAGCAGTTGTCTAGCCACACTTCGAATAACCACAGTTCAAACAAGTTTCACAGCCATCCATTAATACCATTGCCACTGTATTGCAGTGGCCACAGAGTGTTGATCCATGTGGAAACTCCTGGGCAACAAAAGCATCTGTTTGTTTATTCTTGTTTTCGAATTCTTCTCTCTTTTCTTCAAGAAGTTTTTTTTGGTGCTCATCTAGAACTTCTTCTGAAATAATTCCTATCGCCTTGAAATGTCGTTCAATGACATATCCTAACTCTGCAATAATGGAAGGCATAAAACGACCCTCACCTGCAAAATAACCTCCTTTTGGGTCAAACACTGCTTTGAGCTCTTCAACTAAAAATGCAACATCACCGCCTTTTCTGAAAACGGATGATAAAACACGTGTCAATGCCACAATCCATTGATAATGATCCAAGTTCTTGGAATTGATAAAAATTTCATAGGGCCTATATTTTTCATGTTCAGTGTCTTGATTGAGAACAATATCATTGATTGTGATATACATGGCATGATCAGAAACAGGAGGTTTAATTTTATAAGTTGTTCCACGCAACATCTCTGGCCTTTCAAGGCGTTCATGCATTCTTACAACATTAGCTTCCTGTTCCTCTTGCTGAAGTTGTGTTTGTTCAGTCTTTACTTCAGTTTCACGCTGCTCTTGGGTGCTCACTTTATAACTGACTATTTTACTTTCTATTTTGATTTTACTCATTCCTTAAAGCTTGATTAAAATTTGCCGTAGTAGCCTTCTTTAAGGGCATCAAACAGATTAGCTGCTGTGTGTGTTTCACCGTCATATTCAATCTCTTCATTACCAGCAACTTCGACTTCTTGGCCGTCTTCAAGTACAAAAGTGTACATTGTCTGCTCTAAATCTTTTTCTTTTACTAGAACACCCTGAAAAGCCTCTGGATTAAAGCGAAATGTAGTACAACCTTTTAATCCTTTCTCATGAGCGTAGAGATAAATATTCTTAAATTCTTCATAAGGAAAATCAGTAGGCACATTGGCTGTTTTTGATATCGACGAATCAACCCATTTTTGTGATGCAGCTTGGACATCAACATGCTGCTTAGGTGTTACATCTTCAGCAGTAATAAAATAGTCTGGTAATGCATTATCTTCGCCAGATGAAGCACCAATATCAGCTTTTGGGTTTATTTTGTCAATGTATGAAAGCAATTCAAATGAATAGACATCAACCTTTTCTTTAGTTTTCTTTTTTTCTCTAATAACATTTCTAAAATAATGATGAGCAAAACTAGGCTCAATACCATTACTGACATTGTTGCCTATTGATAGTGAGATTGTCCCTGTTGGTGCAATGGAAGAATGGTGTGTAAATCGTGCACCGTGTTCAGCAAGTTGATCAACTAGCTCAGGGTCTTCTTGTGCAATTTGCTTCATGTAGTGACTATATTTTGCATGTAAAACACTGCCTTTAACATTGTCGCCAATCTTAAACCCATCATCCAACATCTCTGGTCGTTGTCTTAGCATTTCATTCGTTACAGTAAACTCTTCTTCAAGAATTGGAGCAACACCTTTTTCCTTTGAAAGCTCTAAAGCAGCACGCCAACCTGTGAGAGCTAATTCTTTGCTAACCTTTTCCGTGAATTCCAATGACTCATCTGATCCGTATTTCATTTTGAGCATCGTCATTGCTGAGCCCAAACCCAAGAAACCCATTCCATGACGCCTCTTCCTCATAATTTCATTGCGTTGTTTCTGAATCGGTAGACCGTTTATTTCAACAACATTATCCAGCATTCTAGTAAAAATATTGACTACTTCATTAAAGGTTTCCCAGTCAAAATGGGCTTCATCAGTAAACGGGTTGTGCACAAAGCGGGTTAAATTAACTGATCCAAGCAAACATGAACCGTATTCAGGCAAAGGTTGCTCTCCACATGGGTTGGTTGCCCTGATATTTTCTTCAAACCAATTGTTGTTCATTTGATTAACCTTATCAATCAAAATAAATCCTGGTTCTGCATACTCATATGTTGAAGCCATGATTAAATCCCATAATTTTCTGGCTTGAATAACCTTATAGACTTTACAAGCAACTTGACCGAGATCATTGGTCAGATACCCGTCTTTTTTCACCCAATCTTTCCAGATAATTTTTTTGGGGTCATCAAGGTCAATATCTTTAGATTCAGGCAAACTAGGATCTAGAGGAAACACTAAATGCCATTCAGTATCATCTCTAACTGCTGTTATAAATTCCTCTGTAATCAATAAAGATAAATTGAATTGTCGAAGTCTACCGTCTTCTCTCTTAACCTTAATAAATTCCTCAACATCAGGATGGCTAACATCAAAAGTGCCCATTTGAGCTCCTCTTCTCCCGCCTGCTGATGACACGGTAAAACAAGTTTTATCATAAATATCCATAAAGGATAGAGGGCCAGATGTAAAAGCACCAGCACCGGTTACGTAAGCCCCTTGAGGCCTTAAAGTTGAGAACTCATAACCAATCCCGCAGCCTGCTTTCAATGTAAGTCCTGCTTCGGTTACTTTATCAAGTATACCCACCATTGAATCTTGAATAGATCCAGACACTGTACAATTTATGGTAGAAGTTGCAGGCTTATATTCAGCAGCTCCTGCATTGGACATGATTCGTCCTGCTGGAATAGCACCAGATCTTAATGCCCAAAGAAATTTTTCATTCCACTCTTCTTGTTTATCTGATGTTTCAACTTCAGATAAGGCTGAAGCAACTCTTTTGAAAGTAGCATCAATATCATTATCAATTGTTTGCCCTGAAAAATCCTTTAAACGATACTTTTTGTCCCAAATATCAACTGATGCAGGTTGATGATCAATATCAAACGTTTTTAATTCTTTAGCTGAAAATACTGACGACATTTACTTCTTTTTTCTCCTTATTCCTCTGTTTAAACACAAGTCAAATCACCTAATCTCACAAATTTTCGTAGTTTCAATACACAAGATATTGTGTTTAGATCAATATTAGATTATTGCCGATTTTACGATTATGTCAAGGATTTTATAAAAACCACTATTTTTGATATAAATACATATATATCAATATTTTATATCATCTTTTGCTTGGTTTTATATGTAATTTTATTAAAAATATTTGTTAGTTTTTGGCATTTTTTAACACACAAGATGTTGTGTTCAGGATATCCACTAAAGATTCAGGTTTTATTAACATTTTATTAACATTTAATAGAGATTTGCTTATCAAGTCTTTTGAATCTAAAAAAGAATTAATTATGAATATAATTATTTGCAATACAGAACAGCAGGTTTTTAAGGTATTATTGCTCAAAAATTTTTCAAACTATTTAGGTCTATACAACATGTTTAATAAAAAAATTATTTTAGTTTTCTTTAGCTTATTTTTTGCAATTACTACAACAACGAACTTACTGTATGCAAAATCACTAAATGCTCAAGGAGACTTAGAAGCTTTAGGAGAGACAACTCAAGAAAGATCATCATTAGCTGAGTTTTTTTCATTAGCTGATTTAGTTGATAAATCATCCCCAGCTGTTGTCAGAATTGCGATCAAAGGCACAGTAAGATCTCAGCCAAATCCATTTTTTGATGACCCATTCTTTGAGCGCTTTTTTGGGCAGCCGCAAATGCCAAGAGAAAGAGAGTTTGGTGGCGGCGGTTCTGGTGTAATTGTTGATGGAAAAAAGGGGTACATCATTACCAATCACCATGTTGTGGATAGAGCTGACGAAATAAAAATTTTTACTAAAGACGGAGATGAGTATCTGGCTGAAGTGATCGGTTCAGATCGAGGCACAGATATTGCTGTACTCAAAATAGAACCTTCAGAAAACCTCCTGCCTATTAACTTAGGTGATTCTAGCTTACTGAGAGTTGGAGATTTCGCACTAGCTATTGGGGCGCCTTTTGGCTTAAGTCAAACAGTTACCTCAGGCATTATCAGTGCATTAGGAAGACCACAAATGACTTCAGATGGTTTTGGTGAAATGATTCAAACTGATGCGGCTATTAACCCAGGTAATTCTGGAGGTGCGCTGGTAGATATCGATGGAAACCTTGTTGGCATTCCTAGTTCAATCTTTACCCGAGGAGGCGGAAACATAGGCATTGGATTTGCTATACCTGTCAATACAGTTAAAAACATTATGCAACAAATCATTGAATTTGGATCCGTTAGACGAGGTCTATTAGGAGTTATTATTAGTGATATAAATCAAGAAATTGCTGAACAGTTAGGACTAGATATTTCAAAAGGAGCTCTAATACAAGAGGTCTCACCTGACTCTGCCGCTGAAGACGCAGGACTTGAAGCAGGAGATGTTATTGTTGGTGTGAACGAAGCAGAAATAAGTAATGCTAGTGAGCTTAGAAATGCTATTGGTTTAAAGCGAAGCGGTGAAAGAGTCAAGATCACTGTGATTAGAGACAATAGAAAATTAACAAAATCTGCAAAATTGGGTGCATTAGTTGCCCAGCAAACCATGAAAGCTGATGAGTTAAACACTCTCCTAGCTGGTGCAGAATTATCTGACAATAAACCCGATGGCTACAGTCAATCGCAAGGTGTTGTCATTCTCTCTGTGGAACCCAATAGTAATGCAGACAGGGCTAGGCTCAAGCAAGGTGACATTATTTGGGCGGTTGGAAATATGGAGATTTCTAATTTAGAAGAATTTCAATCCTTGACAAAGGATAAAGATATTCTGATTCTTAGAGTTAAACGAAACGGTCGTCAATTGATTATTCAGATGAGAAAATAACGACCTAATTGAATAACTATAATGCAAATTTATCTAGTTGGAGGAGCCATCAGAGACCGATTACTCGGTCTTCCAACACCCTATGAAAATGATTGGGTGGTAGTTAATGGAACTCCCGATGAACTGATTGCCCAAGGTTACATAAAAGTAGGCAAATCTTTCCCTGTGTTTATTGATCCTAAGTCAGGAGAAGAATATGCCCTAGCCAGAACTGAAAGAAAAACTGGTGAAGGCTATCATGGCTTTGAATTTGATGCTGGACCCCATGTCACACTAGAGGAAGATCTTAGCAGGAGAGACTTAACAATCAATGCCATAGCACAGAATCATGATGGTGTTCTTTTAGATCCTTTTAATGGTCAGAAAGATATAGAGAATAAGACACTAAGACATGTCTCAGATGCCTTTCAAGAGGACCCCTTAAGAATACTGAGAATTGCAAGATTTAAAGCAAAACTTAGCCCGTTTGATTTTGTTATAGCTGAAGAAACTAAAACGCTCATAAATGAAATTGTCGATCGAGGAGAACTATCCTCTTTAGTACCTGAAAGAACTTGGTTGGAAACTGAGAAAGTACTTCAAGGTGTTAGTTTTAATGAATACTTTAAAACCTTGATAGAATTTAAAGCATTAAATGACACTTACCCTGATCTTGCAGGTCTAGACCTTAGTTTTTTCTCTCATCCTATTATTCAAAAAGCTGCTGATGAAGATCATTCAAAACAATTTAGATTTGCATCAATCTTTTACGCCTTAATCAAGGAAGGAAAGAAAGATGTCAAAGACAAACTAGACTCAATGCAAAATAATATGCGATTTGCTAATGCATACAAAGACATACCTGTCTTGATTATCAGTTCATTTGAACTAATTCAACGTGATCTGTCTGAGTATTCTGCTGATCATCTGTTAACTATTCTTGAAACACTCGATGCCTTAAGACGACCTAACAATCTAGAGGCAGCACTAAATCTTCTAATGCTTGATGCTGATGATGATTTTATTCAGAAAAGAAATCTTCTCCAATTATCTTTAGATCTAGTAAAAAATATAAAGATTAATAATCTCCAAGAATCTGGATTGGAAGGCAATGAGATTGCTAGAAAAATAAGAGAAATAAGATTAATAGCTATTAAAAAAGATATAGAAAACTCCAATATCTGATTATCAATTATAACTAAAGCATCCTTGATTCATAAGTGATTTAAGAAGCGCGTAATTAAAATTAACGCCTGATTCACCCGTGTGATTTAATGGATCATTTGTCTCTGGTTGAACCTCTAGCAATGTTGCCAAGTTGGCATTAAAATCAGGTGCCTTAGGGAAATAGCCACAGGCTAGTGCCATACTAGGTATATCAAGAACTCGGTAATCAAACCAATCATTAAATTTGTAACCATGCTCTTGCAACAAGTTCCTTACAAAACTTGAATCAAACCAGCTATTAAAGGCAATAAAAATGGGTTTGCCTGCATAATTATTCAAAAAAATGCTCATCCCTTTGATTAAATCTTCCTCGGATATTGCCTCTTCTTGTGCCCATCTCTTTAAATCAAACCCATTGATATGTTTTGCCATAGAATCAACCCTATCAGGAAAGTTAGGAAGAACTTTTGAGTAGTACTGGCCTTTTATCTCCATATTCTGGTTGATTATAATCATTCCGATATCAATCATTTCATGATAGTTCGGATTTAACCCAGTAGTCTCAACATCCACAATCGCGTATAAAGATGTTTCATTAATCTCATCCGAATAACCATTCGAGAAATACAGAAACAAAAATAGTATCAGTAGTGCCTTCATAAATTAGAGTGGGCGACCCAAATTATTCGAAACATTAAGCTTACTAATCAACGGAAATTGACGAATAATTTTCCATGATTCAATGTCTCCTTGCCCTGTTTCAGCAATAGTAATTTTATCCAAAACTAAATAATCAGGAAGTTTTAGAAGATTTTCAATCACAACTTGTTTAATAGTTTGGTGTTTTAAGCCATAGAACAAACTAATATGAGGAAAGAAATCTTCGCTACTAACCTTTAATAAGTCGTCTAAGTTCATTTTTAAGGTATTGAGCTTATTTGTGTTTTCAATCTCAACAAATAGTGACTGAAAAAAAAGATCTTTCATACCATACGATCTTGGTTTTATTAAGCATTGAGTGTTCTTTATAGCAAAAGTATCAATTCTCTCTAAAGTGCTTGGACTGAGATCAAAAAAAGGACCCGATAGGGTCAAATGGAGAATAAAAGACGGCCCTTGAAGTTCATCATGCACTATTCGCTGAATTTTACTTAAAATTGCGGTAGAAGCCTCATCAAACTGACCCCAAATCCAATAACGTTTTTCAGTGTCTTCAGTGCTCATAATCTCTACTCCAGTTATAAAGTAAGTAAAATGATTAGGCCTAAAAAGATTCTGTAGATGACGAATGGCAACATACCAATTCGATTAACAAACTCTAAGAACCAACGGATAGTAAAAAAAGCGATAATAAATGAGATGAAAATCCCAAGGAACAAATGCAAAAAATTTATATCTA
>CAYVTR010000025.1:0-21870 GCA_964454905.1 uncultured Woeseia sp.
GCTTTTTTCATCCATTTATTAAGAAACTATGGATTAGAATCTTTATTATCAATCTATAATCGTCATTTCATTAATAAGTCTTTTATCATTTTCAAATTTCTCCAAAGTCCAGAGTAAATAACGAGAATCAACATGAATTGTTCTTGCTTGAGGGATGAATTTATAGTCTGAAATAATGGTTTCAATCATTCCATCAAAAGCTAGACCAACAAATTCTCCTTTAGCATTTAGAGTCGAAGACCCAGAATTACCGTTTGTTATATCTAGGTTTGAGATGTAATTAACAGGAACAGACCCTATTTCATTAATCGAGTATGAACCGTATTCTTTTTTACGGATAAGATTAAGTTGTTTAGGATCAACTTCAAAAGGGAAAGCGCCAGTATTTTTTTGAGCAATGCCCTCTAAACTTGTAAACGGTTTATAGTAAATGGCGTCGTTAAATTCTACTCCCATTACATTCCCAAAGGTAACTCTTAGTGTTCCGTTTGCATCAGAATAAATATCTCTATTCTGTGATTTGTAAAACCTTCTTAGGATTTTAATAAAGCTGGATTTATTTTTTTGGAGCTGGCTTGCTCTGGCTTTATTAAACTTTTCTTTTTCCATATTTTCTTCAAAGATATTCTTAGCAAAAATGATAAATGGGTCTTCTGACTGATTAAGTTCATCCAAGGGTGTATTCAAAAGAGCAATTCTTTTATCTGTATCAAGGAGTTCTTTTGAGTCCCTATACATCTGATTAATAACACTTTTTGTTTCAGAAAAATCTTCATCAAGATGTAATAATGAACTAAATATTTTTCTTCTTTTTTTATTTTCAACTTCTTTGTATCGGCTCAACCTGTATAAAAAAATAGCTTTATCTACTGAAACTTCAAAACGATAATCCAATGATCTAAGTCTATTTACCAATCTGTCATAGTCTCTTTCTTGATAACCCAGTTCTCTTTCACGGTTAGGCTTTGTTTTTTCAAAAGCATGTCTATAAATTGTTATAGCCGCAGACAACAAAGTTGATCCACCATAATATTGTTCATTTAAGTTCTCAGTTTTAATCTCATTGGTGATCTTAATTAGACTGGTTAAGTCATTTTGTTCTTTTTTAGTGCTGTTGTTAGATATAAATAGCAGAAGATTGTCCCAGTTAGTTTTTTCTTGTTGTAACAAGCTAAAGGTTTTAGCTCCGTCTATTTGGCCAGATATCTTTTTATAATAATTCTCATAACCACTAATAGTGCCTCGATACTTTAAGGCTTTCTTTTGATCATCTTTAGTGAGTTCCTTCATTAGGTCTATATTTGATTTCAGGAATTCAACAAAACTTGGGAATCCTAATGTTATATCAGATTCAATTTCTGGATAAGTTAGAAGTCTATTGGTTGTTCCTGGGTAGCCTGCCACCATAACAAAATCATTTTCTTGGATGCCTTTTTTTGAAATTTTTAAATGGCTCACGGGTTTATAAGGAATATTATCTAGATGGTATTCTTGGCTTTTATTTTCTGGGGTCACGTAGGCACGAAGTAAGGCAAAATCGCCAGTGTGTCTTGGGTACATCCAGTTATCAATTTCACCACCAAACTCACCAATTGATTGGGGTGGAGCATAAACTAGCCGTACATCTTTGAGGGCTAGTTTCTTAATCATTTGATAGGTTTCCCCACTAAAAAAACTTTTAACTTCACATTGGAATTCAGGACTAATCTCACAATTTTTAATGAGCTCCTTCTTATTTGATTGGATAATTTGATATCTGTGGTTTTCTGATTTTGATTGATCTGTTCCTAGCAAGACTTCAGTTGTAACGTTTGTTATTTCTTGAGTGATATAGACTTTTGCCCCTGGTGCTGATGGGGCTTCTGCTTCTATGGTTTTAGCAAGAAACCCACTTTTAAAGAGATCTTTTCCTGTTCGGTCTGAATTAAATTGTAGGTAGGAACCTTCCACACAATGATAATTCGTTGCTATGAGCCCTTGATCAGAAATAAAGGCGGCTGAGCAACCTCCAAGACTCACAATTGCATTAAGAGGGTATTCAAACAAATTGCTAATTTTATTTAAATCACCCTTAAATCCTGCTGCTCTGATATCTTTTGCCAAATTGGGTAGTTGTGAGGGTTCCCACATGCCTTCATTTGCTGAAGAGATATTCATCATTAAAAGCAGTAAGAGAAGACTTTTTCTAATGTTTTTCATAGGGCTATTCTTTTTCTAAAATGTTGTTAGCGGGGTATTTAAATTGCTAATTTCATTGGTAATATTGAATTTAAATTAGTGTAGTGTTTGAACAATGAGTAAACAAGGGCTTATCTTTACTATTTTTAAATATAAGATAAACCAAATCTTACTTGTGTATTCAACAAAATCTATATTATTATATATATACAAAATATATATATAATAATATGAATATAGAAAAAAGATTCTCCAATGCCTATCGACATAGAGAATCAAGATTTAAGGCACTGTTTCCAAAAAGACTGGAAAAAGTTTCTTCAACTATTAGATCACTCAAAAAATTATCCAATAAAACAAACTATGTTTATGATCAAGTTGAAATATATAACGGTTTGTCATCCTTAATCCTTGAGATCAATGATTTAGCTAAAGCTTTTGGTCTGGACTCTTCTGAAATCAATTCAGATGACAGTTTATCGTCAGAAATAAAAGAAATTAAAGAAGAATTAACTTCACTTAAAATTAGATTAAAACGTCAAGAATGGAATAAGAGAAAATAACTTATATACTGATTTTTTCTTAAAATAAATATTGTTAGATCAATGGAGACATTTTAGATGACAGAAACAACTAAGTCAGGACTTGCTCTAGCCTTTGATGATTGGCGTGTATTAATTAATGATGATTGGCGCTCTCTTGCCGTTGCTCTTTATATGGTGCTTGTAGGGTATGGAGTGCTTGTTGGTATCCCAGTAATTAGTACGGCGTGGGTCACAAAGCTAGGATTTACTGAAGTTGAAGTTGGAAGAGTTGCTGGCATGGATCTTGGCGGCTTATCCGCAGGAGCGATAGTCGCAGCATGGGTCATCAACCATATGAACCGAAGACTGATTGTTCTTATAGGCATTTTTTTAGCTGCACTTGCAAACGGCCTGTGTCTCAAATATATCGATTATGAGACAGTCTTATGGCTTCGCTTTCTTGCTGGTTTTGGCAGTGGCATGTACACGGCAGTCGCAATGGCTGTTTTTGGCATGTCAATTCGCCCTGCACTTGCCTATAATTTGATGCTTTTCAGCTTTGCATTTTCTCAAGCTTTAGAGATGAGGATCTTGCCACAGTTATCAATGAATGGCATTTATTGGGTCTTTATTGTCTGCTTTCTACTCACCCTACCTTTTCTTGGATGGATTAAGAGCTATCCAAAGCCAAGGTCTGTTGGTGCAACAGTAGAAAGCACAAATAAAAGCAATTCATCAAAGCCACTTTTGGCATGGGTTTGCCTCTTTGCAATCTTTCTCACATACATCAATATAGGAGCCTACTGGACATATATAGAGCTTGCAGCCTTAGATAGCAATACCAATCCTGAGTTAGTCAGTGAGGTCCTTGTCTGGGCATCATTGTGTTCGCTTCTTGGTTGCCTAATTGCAACATTGTTGAGCAATCGTTTCGGATTATTGCGTCCTCTTCTCATTGCTCTATTTACCATGGCAACAGGTGTTGGCATGCTGGCATTTGGTATCAATGAGCCTAAGTTTCTAATGAGTGTGTTTACCTTTAATCTGCTTTGGATTTTTACCGACGTCTACCAGATGGGCTCGCTTGCTAACTTTGATCACGGAGGGAACTATGCAGCCTATTTACCGGCAGCACAAGGACTCGGTCAAATTGTAGGACCAAATATTGCTGCATCCTTATTAGCCATCAATCTTGGGTATTCAAGTGTTTTTGTTATGTGTTGGAGTGCCGCCATGTTGGCCATGCTAATTTACTGGATACTCTACAGGTATCTTAGAAATAGATATCCGACTATTGCTGACGCAACTTGACAAATGTCAACTACTAGGGTGAGATTCGCTCATACTCAATCCAGTCGATGATGAATCTATGCTGATCAGGATTCACTTTATTAGAACATTCTCTGTTTCTACAAAACGCTGATCTGTCATTCTTATAATCATCATACTTGCCACCAACTGCCACATTGATTATTAAGTAATATTTATTATTGAAGGGGTATTTATACTTTTCAAACGCTTTGTCATCTCGTTGTATTGACATGTATGGTTGTGTCTCTGAATCAAGGAACATCTTTATACTATCTTCTCTCCACTCCATGGTGATTGAATGAAATTTTTCCTGAAACTTGACTGATGGCGGGATAACAGCCTGATGAACTGTAAAATCTTTATCAAAGAAACTATTACCAAAATGCAGTGCAGAACTAACGATATTGGTTATTCTTCCTCTCGCTTCCATGATATCTATCTCACCTCCCTGGGGCCAAGGAATCTTATAATTAGGCATTAACCAAAAAGCAGGCCATGCACCTGTGCCCGTAGGCACTCTAAAGCAAAAGGTAATTCTGGAAGGATAAGTGAAAGACCTGAGATCCTGAGTCTTGATTCTTGCAGAGGTATAGTTAAATTGTTTTTGAAAAGGTCTTTTGTGAAAAATTGGCTGTATTTTCAAGTACCCATCTTCAATGAGTAAATTATCATTTGTAAAATCATTATTTCCAACTTTGGCATCTCTATAATATTGCAATTCATCATTGCCCCAGCCATAGATAAATTTGCCATTGTCAAAAAATCCATTGGAAACATCGTATTGCCAATCCTTTGAATTAAGATTTCTATCCTTGAAATCTTCGAACCATATAACACGCTCACTCATGGATGGTTCTCGACAATATGAAACTTTATTGACTCTAAAACTTTCACTCTCTATGACTGCAGTTTGTACATCATTGATTATTTGAAAATCATAACCCTTGACCTGATGTTGTTCAGAAAATGCTGTTGAGAAAAATAGTCCTATCAACAGAACAAAAATACAAAAAAACTGTTTATTTGTTTTCATTATTGTCTAGTGTAGTGGTAATTCATTTGTAAATCTTTCTTAAAATATTCTTATTAACCTGTATCTTTGACTAATCATGGAGTTGTTTAACCGACTGTTTTATGATTATTAATATATTGAATAAGTAATGTTTTAAGGAATAACCTAGTGTGAAAAAGAAACAATCCACAATTGTTGATGTTGCCAAAACAGCAAGAGTTTCAACGAAGACTGTTTCCAGAGTAGTCAATCGTGAGAGTGGGGTTAGAGCTGAGACCATAAAAAGAGTTAACTTGGCAATCGAGGAGCTTAACTATCGTCCCAATGTCTTCGCTCGAAGCTTAGCTGGAGGGAGAACCAGGATTATTGGCTTAATATATGATAATCCTAACCCAATATACATTAGTCATATCATGGATGGCGTTCTTAATTATTGTTACCAAATGGAGTATGCAGTGATCATACATCCTTGTAATTTAAGAGATAAGGATCTTCTATCTGTAATGCAACAACTGGTTAAGAAAACTCGATTAACGGGTATAATTCTTACTCCGCCATTGTCTGATTCCAAAGAGTTATTAAATATGTTGTCACAGACTGATATTCCAAGCGTTCTAATTTCACCGGGCAGAGAAGAGTCAAGATCTGATGCGGTGATTACAAATGATTATGAAGCAACTAAAGAAATGATCAGATTCATTATTGCTAAGGGGCATCAAAAAATTGCATTAATTAAGGGTCATCCAGAACATTTGGCACTGAATAAAAGAACTCAGGGTTATATCGATGCTATGACTGAAGCAAAATTGGAAATTAAAGATGAATATATGATTCAAGGGTATAACTCGTATGAGTCAGGTTTGGAATGTGGTCGAGAACTGATGAAATTGAAAGTCAAACCTACCGCTGTATTTGCAGCAAATGATGAAATGGCGAGTGGGGTGATGAAAGTAATTTTAGACAGTGGTTTTGAAGTACCTAAAGATTTCTCAATAGCTGGATTTGATGACACACCAGTGACTCAAATGTTGAATCCGCCCTTAAGTACAGTGAAGCAACCATTAGAAAAAATGGGTGAGCTGGCGGCTAAAAAATTAATCGCTGAACTAGAAGGGCTAGATTTTTTCGAAAATCAAAAACCTCAATCAAGCCTGATCATTAGAGAATCAATTATAGAAAGATAATCTCAGTTAATACTTTTTTTAGAAGCTCTTGATTCATCGAGCTAGAAACATCTCATATGCCGGATTGTCACTTTCCTCCCAATAAGTGTATCCAAGCTTGGATAAGTGTTCTGTTAACTGGTCTTCTTTCTTACTTGGCACCTGAATACCGCATAGGACACGACCATAATCTGAGCCATGATTCCGGTAATGAAACAGACTAATATTCCATTTAGTGCCTATAGCATTTAGAAAATCTAGAAGAGCACCTGGCTTTTCAGGGAACTCAAATCGGAATAATTTTTCATTTTTAATGCTGGAAGATCCTCCAACCATATGCCTGATATGCAGTTTTGCCATTTCATTATCACTGAGATCAACAACGCTATAATTTAGTTTTTGAATGGAATCTATTACTTCTTTTCGTTCTTGCGCACTACCTTGTAACTCAACACCAACAAATACTTTGGCGTGTGTGTCATCATTATATCTATAGTTAAATTCACTAACTTTCCTTTGCCCAATGGCTCTACAGAACTTTCGAAAACTACCTGGCTCTTCAGGTATGACTGCTGCTAGAAGCATTTCACGTTGTTTGCCAATGGCAGCTCTTTCAGTAATATAGCCTAATCGATCAAAGTTAACGTTTGCTCCACTATTAATTGCAACTAAGGTTTGGTGCCGAACATCAGTTTTCTCAACAAATTTTTTTAGACCAGCAACTGCAAGTGCTCCACTAGGTTCAACAACAACTCGGGTGTCTTCATAGATTTCTTGAATAGATGCAGATATTTCATCTGTGTTGACTGTAATAATTTCATCGATATATTTTTCACATAGCTTAAATGTTTCCTCTCCAACTTTTTTTACTGCAACGCCATCAGCAAAATTACCTACATGCTTCAATCTTACAGGGTGTCCAGCATCAATTGACTCCTTCATTGCACAGGCATTGGTTGGTTCAACTCCAATGATTTTAATATCTGGGTTCGTTTCTTTGATGTAACATCCTATTCCTGAAATTAAACCGCCACCACCGATGGGTATAAATATGGCATTAATTTTCTCTTTACTTTGGCTTAAAATCTCTATCCCAATAGTTCCCTGACCCGCAATAATATAAGGGTCATCATAAGGATGGATAAAAGTTAGTCCTAACTCTTTCTTAAGTTGTTTGGCATGGTCATAGGCTTCATCATAATTATTACCATATAAAACTATCTCGCCTTCGAGAGACCTTACAGCTGAAACTTTAATGCTTGGAGTAGTTAAAGGCATGACGATCACAGCTCTGATATTTTTTTGTTGTGCTGCTAATGCAACACCTTGGCCGTGATTACCAGCTGAACTACAGATCACTCCATTTTTTAATTGCTCTTCAGAGAGTTGATTTATTTTATTGAAAGCACCTCTTATTTTAAATGAGTATATAGGGTGCAAATCCTCCCGTTTAAGTAGAATTTTATTACCCAGACGTGCCGTTAAAGATTTTGCGTATTCAAGCGGCGTTTTTTTAACCAGTGAATATACGTCAGCGTTTTCAATTAATTGAAGATAATCGATGTGATTCATGTTCAGACATTATATAGAAGAAAAGAATTAACCAAATTCTTTAATTACTTCATTAAACGGTGTGTTGTTTAATCTAGGTTATAGCCTCGTTCACCATGAATGGTTAGATCTAGCCCATCAGATTCTTGGTCTTCTGAAACTCTTAAACCCATAACTTTATCAATAACTTTTAAAAGTATGTAACTAACAACACCACAATAAATGATAGTAACAACAACCCCAATAATTTGGGAATATACCTGAGAACCTATTGTTTCTGTATTGATACCTGAGCCCCCAAGTGAAGCCGCTGAAAAAACACCTGTCAAAATTGCACCGACGATTCCACCGACACCGTGTACACCAAAGACATCAAGTGAATCATCATAACCTAGTGTTCTTTTCACGGATGTTGAGGCAATATAGCAAATAATTCCTGATGCAAGACCAATGACTATCGCTCCCATGGGGCCAACAGTTCCAGAGGCAGGGGTTATAGCAACCAATCCGGCAACAGCTCCTGTAATAATACCTAGAAGACTGGTTTTCTTTGAAACAATACTTTCCATTAAGGCCCAGGCTAGAGCAGCAGAAGCTGTGGCTACTTGTGTCACCAGCATCGCCATAGCTGCTGTTCCATCAGCAGCAAGCTCACTGCCTGCATTAAAACCAAACCAACCAACCCAAAGCATAGATGCTCCAATAAAAGATAAGGTTAGATTGTGTGGAGGCATTGGTGTTTTTGGATAACCCATTCTTGGACCAATGACTATACAGGCTACTAACGCTGCGATTCCAGCATTAATATGCACGACCGTGCCCCCAGCAAAATCAATAATATTAAAATTACTCAGATAACCTCCACCCCATACGTTATGACATATCGGGGCATAGACAAAAATTAGCCACAAAGTACTAAAAACAGCCATAGAGGAAAATTTCATTCGATCTGTAAAACTACCAACAATCAAGGCCGGTGTAATAATGGCAAAGGTTGCTTGGAACATAACAAATAAACTTTCAGGGATTGTCCCTGAAATACTCTCAGTTGTAATACCTTTAAGAAATGCTGTCCCAAATCCTCCCCAAAATGCATTGGGCTCTCCAAAGGCAAGTGAATACCCAAAAAGAACCCAAATAATTGTTGCTATGCCAGTAATTGCAAAACACTGCACAAGAACTGATAAAATATTTTTACTTCTTACTAAACCCCCATAAAAAAGAGCCAGTCCAGGTATTGTCATAAATAATACCAACGCACTAGCAGTTAGCATCCAGGCAGTGTCGCCTGAATTTAACTCTTCAGTCAAACCTATAGATGGTATTAAAGTAAATGCAATAATTGTAGAGATATAAAATTGATTATTTAATCTAAAAATTAATCTTTTCATAATATTTTTCCTAAAGTTAATGTTTATTAAATTTTTTTGGATATTCATCTATTGGCGAACCATTTGCATCATAACCCTGTATTAATGGAGTCATTTCTTTTACCTTGCGGTCTTTATTCTGATACAGAACTTTAATGCTTTGTTTCCTGTTTTTTGTCTTTGCCATTGCTATGCTTTTTGTTGTATGAGCGTTATGTTATTTACGATTTTTTTGCATATTATTTTTCTTTTTATCTTGAATGATATTTTTTTAGTCGAAGTTCTTTTAGATGGCTTCATCTCCTGTTTCACCAGTTCTAATTCTGATAACATTCTCTAAATTAGTTACAAATATTTTTCCATCACCAATATTCCCTGTGGATGCGTTTTCAGTAATGCTTTCAATAACCTGTTCTGCCATTTCGTCATTAACAATGATTTCTATCTTAATTTTAGGTAGAAAATTTACCTGGTACTCAGCACCCCTATAGAGTTCTGTATGTCCTTTTTGTCTGCCAATTCCTCTAACCTCTGTGATGGTAATTCCCTTAACACCAATATTAGTTAAGCGTTCATGAACATCATCCAACTTAAATGGTTTTATGATTGCTGTTACTAGTTTCATATTTTGTTCCTCTTATTCTTCTTACTGGTCATTAGGGATGGGGTCATTTAAAGACAACTGTTAACCCCTAACAACTTCATTGTCATTTACAAATCAAATGATTTGCTAATGCCAAAAACTAAAAAATTATCTCCAGATGGACTCACCAAGGTACTGTTCGAAGAGATATATTTAATAGTGCCCTCCATCTCATTTAAACTAAAACCATAACCTAGTTCAAAATACCGACCCTCTGCATCTTTAGAAAAATCACCAAAAGATACATACACCCCATTCTCGAAAGAATAGGATGCGTTAAAAAAACTATAATCTAGAGTAGGTCCATCAAAGTTTTCATAATCACCAAAAGCACTATCAAGACAAAAAGACCCATAACAAAAGCCTAAATTAATCTCTTGGTAAGTGTCATCGAAATCATCCGTATAATAGTAGCCAGTAAACCCTAAATTATATGTAAAATCTCCCGACTGATTAGAGCCGTTGTAGCCGAAAAAACCATCCACTTCCAATCCATCAGTTACTTGAGCTGCCCATGTACCGATATAAAATCCTTCAGATGAAAAATCAAGTCCTGCAGATGCTGAGGATTTCTCCTGAGCAATTCCTCTAAAAATATATTCACTCTCATAACCTATATTTGTAGAAGTATCAGCATAAATATTGCTAGTAGAAAGTAACATTGATAGGGTCAAAAAAACCAATGAGATGAATGGCAAAGCTGTCATTTCTTCTCGAATATAGTTATTAAATGTCATACAAGTCTCCTTAAAGAACACACTTTTTTCTAAGTAGTTATTTCATTAATTCAACCAAACTTGATCAAGAACAATGGGTACACACTGGCAGGTGTTAATTCTAAAAAGATTAAAATTTGGTAAATAATGTAGAGAACTGTTTAGCTTCTTGCTGCAAATTCTTCTAATTTGTTGGCGCCTTTTTACCTGATGCACACTTAGCTGTCAAATTTAGATCTTTTTTTTTTGGAAAGTACAATTATTTACAATTGATTAAATCTTCTTAAAAGATTGATTATTAAAGGGTAGTAAGCAAATAACTCATTTTTTTTGTAAAAAAAAATCTAACAAAGAAAAATAGGAACAGAGAAATGACAGCGCTGTCAGACAACGTTGTCATTTTACCTGTAAATATGATATAAATAGTCATAATGTTTTTATAGTAAATATAATAACTAGAGATCCTATAGGAGGATTTTGCTGTTTATTATAGGGGGAGCACAATGAAAAAATACTTATTATCACTTATCTTATTGCCTTTTACATTGTTGTATGCACAAGAAGATACTGAAAAGGAATCTGAAGAATATGTTGAAGAAATTACCGTAACAGGGATTAGATCAAGTCTACAAAATGCAATAGATATCAAACGGAGCAATGTTGGTGTCATGGAGGCCATCACCGCAGAAGACTTTGGAAAATTTCCAGATGGCAACCTTGCTGAATCTCTCGCCAGAGTTGTTGGAATCGGAATTGATAGAAGCAATGTTGAAGGAGAGCGAGTCGCAGTTAGAGGATTTGGACCTGAATTTAATCTTGTAACATTGAATGGTCGACAAATGCCTACTGTTCCAGGTCAATGGGGAGGCGGACGTTCATTTAATTTTGGTGATATAGCATCTCCAGGTATTGCTGCTGTTGAAGTTTATAAAGCAACTAATAATACTTTGCCATCAGGTGGTATTGGTTCAACCATAAATATGGTTACTACAAAACCACTTAATGTAAATGGCACTAAACGAGCATTCAGTATTAATTATGTGGCAGACACCACTGCTGAAGATGCGAGTAGCCCAATTGAAACTTCACTCCTCTATGCAACAAACAAAGGTAGTTGGGGGTTTTCATTCTCAGGTTCTTACCAACAAAGAGAAAATAGAGAAGAGGGCACAAGAGAGTCTAACTGGCTTTCTCATCCGCAAATAATCATTGCAGATGGATATGATAGATTATCGACAGCTACCAATGTAACAAATAACAGCAAAAGAACTGATGGAGTTACTTTTTATCAAGAGCCTACTGCCTATCAAATTAAGGATAATGATCGTACCAGAAAAAATGCACAAATGACTCTACAAGCTCAAGTCGATGAGAGAATAGTCACGACTTTAGATATAACCTATTCAGGAGTAGAATTTGCGTCAATTGGACAAATGTTTGGTTCTTGGTTAGGTGGTTGGGACACACAACAGGCTACAGTTAATGAGAATGGAGCCTACACTGATGTTGTTGTTGGTAATAGAGCTTATGACCACCAACTCATTTGGGGTGAAACTGAATCAGACAATCTATCTGTAGGCTTTAATGTGGAATTTGATGTGAACGATTCATTGGTTTTATCACTTGATTTTCATAATTCATATGCTGAGAAAAGTGGTACCGAATTACCAAATGAGATGGGTTTTACCACAGACATTCAAGGCACTGTGACCCATACCAATGGTGGTGTCAATGGGATCAATACTTTCTCTCATGATACAGTTTTTACGGCGGCCAACTATCTAGCATCTAATTTATACTTTCGGGATGCAGAAAAAGAAAATGAAATTGATCAGTTTCAAATCTCAGGAAGTTGGACAAACCAAAATGATAGTTACTTGAAATCTATAGACTTTGGATTTTCTAGCCTTGACAACGAATACACGGATATCAGAAAAGAAGAAATCATTGGGGCAATCAACCCTTCTGCCGCTGATTTTGATGACTCAATCTTCACAAAGAAGTCATTGACAGGTTTTATGGATGCTTTCAATCCAAATATTGGAACAGATTATTACTTTGAAATTGACAGAGCTGCTGCAGTCGCTGCATTTATTGCGAACGCCGGATCATTCAATGCTGGCGGTATCGATACCAATGAGAGAGTTAATGAAGAGCTAGACACAGCTTATCTTCAGTTAAATTTTGAAAGTGCAATTGGTGATAAGCCACTCAATGTAATCTTAGGATTGCGTTATGAAGATGCTAAGAATGAATCCATTAGTCTAGAAGCCAAGCCAAGCACAGTTCGTTGGGACATGATCAATGGACTCGAGTACGTAAGTGCTGGGATCATTGATGCTCCAAGATACGGTGATCATGATATTGTTTTACCAAGTGTTTTAGCTTCACTCGCCCTAGATGAAGATCAGGTTGTTAGATTTTCATATGGTCGATCAATGGCTAGACCAAGTCTACAAGATTTAAGGTCTCAACTGGCTTTCGGCAATATCAATTTTCTACAGGCCACTGCTGTAGGTGGAAACCCGGATCTTAATCCACTAATTTCTGACAATATTGATTTTAGCTATGAAAACTATTATGCAGAGGGCAGTTACTTTGCTGTGAATATTTTCAGTAAAAAGATTAAAGACTTCATTGGATCAAGAACATATACCGGTAATGTCGATGGACTGACTGACCCTACGCAATCTGCCATTGGCCAAGCTGCCATTGCTTGTGTGAATGAATGGGTTGCAGCTGGTCGACCTCAAACTGGATTTCCAGGTGATGCAGGAGCCACTGGGCATTGTGTCTCTCAACAAGCACTTTGGGCTCAAGGATGGATGAATGATTTCCATCACATGGGTTGGGTAGCAGTTGCCATGTCAAGAGGAGTTGATGTTTCTAACGGATTTCCTTGGGCAGGGTGTGGAGATTATGATGGTTGGTGGAGATGCGAGCCTGGTTATATAGATGGACAGGCAAGTGACCCTTTAGCAAACTTCCAAATTACTCAACCCTACAATAGAGAAACAGGAAAGGTAAAAGGGTATGAAGTTGCTCTTCAACATTTCTTTGATGGAACGCCATATGGTATGACATTCAATGCGACTTTTATTTCAGGAGGTGATGTTGAGGTTGACCGGAATGCAATTGGTGAACAATTTATCTTACCCGGTTTAGGCGATTCAGCTAACCTGTCATTTTTCTATGAGGACGATGTGCACACAGCAAGAATTGCTCTTAACCAAAGAGGCGAGACCATTGCAGGATTTGGTAATTATCAGCAACCACTATATGTTGAAAAAAGAAATCAAGTTGATTTTTCATACCAGTATCGCAGGAATGAAAAAATGACCTTCTTTTTTGATGCTATGAACATCACGGATGAGACCACACGATTATATGCAAGACATAATGAAATGTTGTTCTTATCTCAAGATCATGGCCCAGTTTATAAATTTGGCTTTAGGACTAATTTCTAGTTAAAGCCTGATACCAAGAGAAGGCCCCACTTCTCTTGGTATATATATATACAATCATACTGATGGAACTTAAATTAAGATTAATCATGATCATGTCTTCCCTAGCACTACTTAGTTCAACTGGAATTGCTAATAGTCTTGCCGATAACACAGAATATCGGATTAATACTATTCTTTATCAAATGAGCTTAGAAGAGAAGGTGGCCCAACTATTTATGGTAGAGATCGGCTCTATTACACCAAAAGATCTTGAGAAATATAAAGTTGGAGCAATATTGAATGGGGGTGGAAGTTTTCCTTACAAGAAAAAGGATCATACTCCGGATGATTGGGTTAATTTAGCTGAAGAATACTTCCAAGCATCAATTACTCGAAGCGATGATGGGCTTAAGATACCGGTTTTATGGGGAACGGATGCTGTGCATGGACATAATAACTTGAAGGGCGCCACTTTATTCCCTCACAATATAGGACTTGGCGCTACAAGAAATGCTGATCTTCTCAGAACCATTGGTGAAATTACAGCAATTCAAGTTCTATTAACAGGCTTAGACCTTACCTTTGCTCCAGCACTTTCTGTGCCAAGGGACGATAGGTGGGGGAGAACCTATGAAGGGTTTTCAGAACATCCAAGTTTAGTTTCTGAACTTGGATCCTCAGTAATCAAAGGCCTGCAGGGTTATGATGACTCGTATTTTAATAGCCAGCATATACTCGCTACAGCTAAACATTTCATCGGTGATGGGGGTACGTTGAGAGGAGTAGATAAAGGCAATACAGTCCTTGATGAAGATGAATTATTGGGTATTCATGGTGAAGCTTACAAGCATGCCATTGCTAATGGTATCCAAGTTATTATGGCCTCTTTCAGCTCATGGAATGGGGTTAAAATGCATGGACATAAATACCTTTTGACAGACATTCTAAAGAATGAATTAGGCTTCGATGGTTTTATTGTTGGTGATTACAACGGGCATATGGAGGTTAGTGGATGCTCTGTCATAAGTTGTCCGGATGCTATTAATGCTGGTGTGGATATGTTTATGGTTACAGACGGTTGGAAAGAACTGTTAAAGAATACCATTGAACAAGTTAAATCTAACGAGATCTCAACTGCGAGAATTAATGATGCAGTAAGAAGAATTCTAAGAGTAAAGCTTAGGTCAGGCTTACTAGATAGCAACAATCCAATGGCCAGACAATACGCCTCAATGGAGAATCTTTTGGGTTCAAAAAAACATCGTGATACTGCGAGACAAGCTGTCAGAGAATCTCTGGTTCTATTAAAAAATAATAATAAAACCTTACCTATTGATGCGTCAAAGAAAATACTTGTATTGGGCGAACCTGCAGACAACATAAAATACACGACTGGTGGTTGGTCCATGTCTTGGCAGGGGAGTGACAATAATAATAATGATTTTCCAGGAGCAAAATCAATACTAGATGGGTTAAAGTCAATAACCAGCATTGCAGGCGGTGAGATTGAGTACAGTACGGACGGGGAATTTTCTATTAACCCCGATGTTGCCATCATTGTTATTTCTGAAGAGCCCTATGCAGAGTATCAGGGCACTCTTCAATCACTGAAGTTTAATTCAAAATCAAAGCACCTTGAATGGGCAAAAACCCTAAAAGAAAAAAATATCTCAACAGTCACGATTTTTTTGTCTGGAAGACCTATGTGGATGAATAGAGAAATTAATCTCAGTGATGCATTTGTTGCTGCTTGGCTTCCAGGTACAGAAGCTGATGGTATTGCAGAAGTTATCTTTCAAGAAAAACCTGATTATGATTTTAAAGGCAAATTATCATTCTCATGGCCTAAAGATCCTAATCAGGCAAGTTTAAACTTTGGTGATAAAAATTATGAACCTCTCTTCCCTTATGGATATGGACTGACTTATCTGAACAATAAATACATTGGTCACTTAGAGGAAAATTATTTGATATCAAGTGAGACAGATTTTGGAGCACCAATATTGCAAGGATGGCCAAGAAATCCATTCAAAGTGATCGTTGGCAGTCACTCTGAAAGCGTTGAAGTGAATGCAAAGTATAAAAAGCTATCTGATGAGTCGGTTACTGTCCAAATGATCAACCGATTAGTCCAAGAGGATGCATATAGAGTCAAATTTAAAGGTTCGAGTAAGGTTTTTTGGAAATTATCTAGCACAGAAAAATTAAATTGGAAGAATGAAGCAGAAGAGGCCGGTGTCTTATCGCTGGATATAAAAATCAATCAACGTGATTCTAATGAAGCTCTTAATTTAGTTTCTAGATGTGGAGAGGGTTGCGGCTCTAAAATTGAAATTGGTGATGAGCTAATTATTGGTCAATGGGTCAAGATAGGGATTGATTTAAATTGCATGGAGCAAAATGGACTGAATCTCGAGAAAATCTATGATCCCTTAATAATTGAATCCACAGGCAATTGGGAATTTGATATTGGAGAGATAAGTTTACTGGGGGGGACTGGCGGTACAGCAATGTTGGCCTGTTCTATTAATTAAGTAATTTTGGTGAGAATATGAAATTTACTACTTTAGATATCACAATAGTCGTTGTTTACTGTATCGGGATCATATCAATCGCTACATGGGTTTCGAGAGAGAAAAAAGACCATAAGAAAACCACTGAAGATTACTTTTTAGCTGGTCGGTCCCTTTCTTGGTGGGCAATCGGTGCCTCCTTAATTGCTGCTAATATCTCAGCTGAACAAATTATAGCCATGTCAGGAGACGGTTATGTCATTGGTCTTGCGATCGCAACCTATGAGTGGACTGCAGCAATAGCTTTAATCATTATGGCTAAATATTTCTTACCTATCTTTTTAAGAGAAAAGATCTACACCATGCCTCAATTTCTAGAAAAACGTTTTGATTCTAGGGTTAAAGTTGTTTTAGCACTCTTCTGGTTATCGGTGTATGTTTTTGTTAATTTAACTTCAATTTTATATCTTGGGGCAACAGCCCTAAATGCCTTAGCTGAGATTGATATGTTTTTTGGCATGATATTTCTAGCATCTTTATCAATTGCTTATTCACTTTATGGAGGCCTAAAAGCAGTTGCTTTGACTGATATTATTCAAGTGGTACTGCTTATTTTTGGGGGTTTAGCAGTGAGTTACATTGCTTTGAATGAAATCTCTGGTGGCAATGGCTTCATTAGTGGATTTGTTATTCTTTGGGACAGTATCCCTGAAAAGTTTGACATGATATTTGAAGTTGGACATCCGTTTTATGACAAATTACCAGGGTTATCAGTCTTGATAGGTGGATTATGGATTGCTCACTTTGGTTACTGGGGTTTTAACCAGTACATTACGCAAAGGGCATTTGCAGCTAAAAGCCTCGATGAGGCTCAAAAAGGGATTATCTTTGCTGCATTTCTGAAATTGCTTATGCCTGCTGTTGTGGTCTTACCAGGCCTTGCCGCAGTTCTGTTAAGACCAAATATTGAAAATTCAGCATCAGTATACCCAGCAATGATGGAATTGCTTCCGGCTGGACTCTTTGGGTTAACAGTTGCAGCTTTAATAGCTGCTATTGTTTCTTCACTAAGCTCGATGATCAATAGTATAAGCACTATCTTCACAATGGATATTTATGCGAGTTTAAGACCCGAAAAAAATCATAATGACCATTCATTGGTCAATGTTGGTAGATTAACCAGTCTTTCAGCGTTAGTTTTAGCTGTGATAGTGTCAAGACCTCTGCTCGAGAGTTTTGACTCAGCTTTTCAATTTATTCAAGAGTTTACCTTGTTCTTTACCCCAGGTATTGTTGTGATATTTTTATTGGCTTTATTTTCCAAAAAAGCCACAACACAGTCGGTTTTGGTTGCCGCGTTGATGTCTTTAGCTCTCTCGCTCTTTATCTGGTATTTCTTTCCCTCAGTACCATTTATAGATCGTGCTGGTATTGTTTTTATCTGCTCTGGTGTAGCTGCTTACGTTATCGCTTATCTTCAAGGATTTAAAGACAATGAAAAAGCGACTAATTTAAATGAAGTATCTTTTAAGACATCACCATTTTTTAATATCGCTTCAGCTTTAGTCATTATGATTTTAGGAGTTTTCTATGCAACCTGGTGGTAAACATATTTTAGTCATAGATTTAGGTGGCACCAATCTTCGTGCAGCTTATGCTCCATTGGATGACAATAATGAGATCTACAATATTGAAAAGATACAACTTGGTCATTTGGAAGAGTTTTATCAAATCCTTGACCAACTGATTGATGGAGCTACGAGCGAGCTAGAAAGTGTTATTATTTCGGTCGCGGGCCCTAAAAATGGTAACACTATCACCATGACTAATAGAAATTGGAAGATCTGTTCAGAAGAGATTAAGAAAAAGTTTGGACTCAATTCTTGTTATTTATTGAATGATTGGGAAGCCATAGCCTACTCACTTTCAAGCCTTAAAGAAGAAGATATAAAAGTTCTTAAAAACGGATCTTTTGTTGGGCTTTCTAATACTCCAAAATTTGTGATTGGTCCTGGTACTGGCTTAGGTGCAGCTTTATATTCAAGAATTAATAATGTTGAATATGTTAATCCAACGGAATTAGGCAATACCCAAACTGCTGTCAAATACTATCTTGATATTTTTGGTGTGAAAGCAACAGAAAAATTTACAATTTTAGAAGATGTTTTATCTGGTTCGGGCATAAGACGAATTTCTCAGGAACTGATTGGTGAGGATTTATCTGGAGAAGAAATTCTGCAACGAGCTGAATCTAAAGACAAGCAATGCATCGATATTATTGAGAAGTATATTAAGTGTTTTGCTGTTCTTTCATCAGAAGCAGCTCTTTCATATAATTGTAATGGTGGCGTTTTCTTGGCTGGATCCTTCATGAGAGGATTGGAACAATATTTTGATAAAGATTTGTTTACTAATGATTTTATTGGCACCAGAAAACAAATTCATCAGGACTTCTTAAGCAATATCCCCATATTTCTTGTTAAAAGAGAATTTACACCACTTTATGGAAATTTAAATTACTACAAATCAAAGAAAAGAGATTTTGACTAGAATTTGGTTGCTTATAACTAAACACAATATAAGTATTGTTAGAAATTTGTAAAAGCTTCGACAAATCTGCTAGGCTTTTTCTATGAGAAAACTTATCCTCATCTCAGCACTATTGTTCAGTTTTAATGGTTGGGCAGAACAGTCAAATCCCTGTCATCAGTATTATCCTAATATTCCTAGTGAACTAGTGCTGGAAAATGACAAACTCGTTGTACAGAGGTTCATAATTCAACCCGGACAGTGGGAAGGCATTCACAGTCATCCTGGCAACCAAATCTACGTTCACATCAAGGGCGGGGAGTGGTCTGGTCGAATCGGCGGAAAATCTGAGTATTCGGGAGAGATTGATGAAGACGGGTCTGTAGGCTGGATGGATGCAATCCCACTCAGTGCAGGACACGATTCTGGTAATACTGGAGATGAGCCCATTGACATAATCTATGTAACCCTGAAAACAGATTGCATGGATGGCAATTAAATGAAAAAACTCATTCTCATATCAGCACTATTATTCAGTATTAATGGCTGGGGAGAAGTTATGGTCTACGAAGGAAATAACTTTGAGGAGTGTAAAGCTATAGCAAGCATTATGACTAATAATGATTCTGACTATAATGAATCAATGAAAACCTGTAATTCGCTATTGCATCAAGCATCACACCGACAGCCGCTGCCGCCACAATCGCGAGGGATGGATAATGTGGATCACGATGCTAGGATGCATGGAGAGCCAACAAAAGGAGTTAACAGACCATCATGCAGTCCACCTAATTGCTAGAAGGTATGAAAAAAATAATCCTTAATCAGTACTACTGCTCTCCTTTAATGGTTGGGCAGAAGATCCTCAGTTGTTAACAGTTGAATAACACAAAAGATTTAATAGGTGATACTTAAAGAGATAAAAACACTTTATCTTTTTCTAATCTGGGTTTTTGGATTTTTTGTTTTGCTTTCTTTTGACTTGTTTATGGAGGGTTTTGTCTTTGAATGGTTAGCATGGAATGGAACCACAAAAAATGATTGGTTTTTCGCTTTATGGTGGGGGTTGGTCGTAGTGTGGTTTATCTTTGGAGTGGTTACTCTATATGAAAAGCTAAAAACCAGTTAAACATCTTATTGGAGAAGAAAATTTATGAATTTATTAACTAAATAAAAATAAATATAGTAATATAAAACTATAAATATAAAAATATAGTTAATGAAAGAAAAAATCACAATAACTACAAGAGACATTGAGAAAGAAAAAATAGGTCATTCTAAGTGGCTTAAACATAAAGAATCTAGGTTTAATGCGCTCTTTCCTAAGAGGCTTGAGAAAGTTTATTTAACCATTAGATCTCTTTCTAAATTATCTAATAAAAACAACTATTTCTATGAACCAAATAATATTGTTAGGGCTTTATCATCAATTGTGATTGAGTTGAGAGAACTAGCTGCATCTTATGGTTTAGATTCATCGAATATAAAAATTGATCTCCATCCTCTAACTGGCGAACAAATAAAACCTAACCTCAAAAGAGAGGACACAAGAAATAGTGATGCAAAAGATATTGCCTTTGAATTATTAGAGATTATAGAGAAGAAAATAAAAACAGAAGAAAAGCTCCATTCAGAAATCAATACCTTAAAAAGAGAGTTAAGTTTTTTGAGAGATAAGGTAGAAAACCAACAGTGGAGTAGCACAAGAAATTTTACTTAAGGGTTAATTTCTAGGATTTATCAATCGATTAACTTAAGAATGCACCGTTTATAGGCTTTAGTATTAGGACGCAATCCCTTGTCTTTACAGGCATCACTAATTGGTTCACCGTTTCTCCATATGCCTTTCTCAGAAGCTCCCTCGGGAGATGTTAAAGTCCCTTGCCCATGTGGCTTGCCATATTTCCACTCACCGACATATTTAAGTCCAACAACATTATAAGTCATAGTAGATATAGCGCCTTTATGTTCTCCGAGGTTCTTCGATTCACCCGCATATTGTTCTTCATCGGGAGAAGTGAAAGTCCCTTGTCCATGCGGCTCGCCTTCATTAAACTCACCCACATATTTTTCACCTGCAGGAAATGTCATAGCGCCTTTTCCATGTGGCTTACCATTTTTCCACTCACCGACGTACCTGAAACCATCGGGAGATGTCAAAGTACCTTGTCCATTAACACAATTGCCTTTAATACATTCCGCGTATAGATTGAAGGAGTACTGAGTGGATAACATTACTATTAGAATTATGAATATTCTTTTCATAATTAAGAGTTTAACCAAAACTTAGATATATTTGCAGTACATATGCAGTACAGTTTTCCTAGCTTTTGTGAATTCTTTATAGGTTTGTTAGGATTTAGGTATGAAAAAACTCATTCTCATATCAGCACTAGTTTTCAGTTTTAATGCGTTTTCAATTGAGATTTCAGAAGAAACAGCCATTGCAAAGCTAGAGGAGTTTTTTTATCTATTAGATGTTGATCGCTATGAGAGAGATACTTTCTCTAAAGTGGTTACTAAAGATTTCCAAATCTTCGAGGACGGATTAAACCTTGATCGAGAGGCATTCCATGATTTCGTGACCGAGGCAACAGGAACCATTGTAGAGACTGAATGGACACTCACAGATTTTAAGGTGACACTCAACACTGACTCGTCACATATTTCCTATTACAACTACGGTCTATTCAAAACCGATAAGAATGAAGTCATCAAATCCTTCTGGATGGAAAGCGTTTATTTGATTATCGAGGATGGAGAATTAAAAGTTCAATTCCTTCAATCTGATCTGATCCATCGTGAAATAAAATGAAGAATCTTGAAAAGTTCTTAAATTGCATAGTTAGAGTATAATCTATAATTTCAAAGTAATGGAGAGGTGGCTGAGCGGCTTAAAGCGCTCCCCTGCTAA
>CAYVTR010000026.1:0-19269 GCA_964454905.1 uncultured Woeseia sp.
TCAACAAATAATAATCATAACCAGCGTAGACATTATCTCCAGTATCAACAGGTACAGTTAAAGACCACCCTTCATTATTAACTTGGACCTCATCTAAATCAGCATCTGCGTATATATAACAAACAAATTCCTTAATGCCATCCCCATCCATATCCCTCAAATAACTCCCTTCTAAATTTCTTAATGCCAGGGCAGAAATTTTTAAAATTGAGGCCTTACCATCATCGATGTAAATATCTTCAATGTTTGTTATTTGATTATCAGTAAAAGCTCTCAAATCAATGGTTGAACCACTGTATAAGCCATGAAAATAAAGTCCGTCACCCTCACCGTCAGTTACATCTGTTCCAACCCCGCCATCAATGAGATTAAAATCAAAGGAATTGATATGAAAATTATCATAACCATGTCCACCAAAGACGATATCTCCAGTGCCTATAAGGTAAACATCATCATTTCCTGAACCGCAAGTAATTGTGTTCATAGCTGTATTGCAAGTGATGGTATCATTGCCACTTCCAGTTATAGCATTCTCAATAACAGTGTTTTCTTCAATACCTAATGGGAACCCTGAGTAAATGTATTCATATTGCCAACTTCCATTACCATAAGGGACTTCCAATTCCAACTCATCGGTACCTATATAAGAAACAGACCCTCCTCTTAGGTCTAAAGATGAATCGACTATATAATTTGATAGGTCTATGGTATCTGTCCCTCCGGTATCATAAATGGTGGTGTAAATTGGTCCAGAGAACTTATAAGTGGTATTGCCCAGATTGGACTCTGGCCTCATACCATAGAGGTACTGTATGGCAGCTATATCATTAATTGCTGGGCTTTCAACACGTAACCAATCGCCTGCATAGAAGCCGTCATCAGCCCAGTCATTGACGACAACCCCCCATCCAATGTAAGACATGACTGAATAGATGTTGGTGTTGTCTTGAACCGAAGAATAATATCCATTGTCATGAGTATGAGCTAAACCCAGTGCATGACCAATCTCATGAATCAATATCATTGGGCCATATATAGATCCATAAACCTCTGGGTCATATTGTTTCCGAATCCAAATATCATTGGCTGAACTATTGTTTTCACCTTGATAATAATAAGGCACATTAGCCCAGCCCCCGGCTCCACCAAAATTCCCAGTGGACAGACCTATTCGAATATCCCCACACATACTCGCGTTATCATCAACTTTAAGGAATATAATGCCTGAAACTTCTCCCCAATAGGCAAACGCTTGATCAACCATAGCTTCCCATTCTTCTGAATAATCACTCGTGTTGTTATAAACATCTTGGTCATAGCCGTCATCGTAATTGTCACCCAAAACTGAATCAGCATGGATCAGACTGTAGGTTATAATTAAAGGGGTATTAGGGTCATTATCATGCTGGAAAATAAGACTATTGTCTCCATTACCGCCATAAGTCCATTGAAGCCCCCTGACGTCACCATCGTCAGATATAGGAGCCACAAAGGCACTAGTAACTTCACTATGATAAGGGTTTCCGTAATACACATCATTGACATTGATATTAAATGTCTGAAATGTACTTAAACCCCCTTGGTCTACAACTTTGATTGAAATGGAGTAAGCGCTTTTTGTTTCGTAATCAAGCCAAGTCCCACTTTTAACTCTTAGCTCACCACCAACAACTTCAAAATTTCCTGCGCCTTCACCACTCAAGATATAAGTAAACTCATCATTGGTGTTTGGATCCACAACCGTAATAACACCCACCACACTGCCTACATAATTCTCATCAACATTACTGCTGCTAAGATTAATGAAAGTTGGTGCAACATTAACTTCTACAGTGTAATTCTCACTGATTGTGGCCCCAGCAATATCTGTGGAGGTAACAGTTACATTGTAGCTGCTCTTCATTATATAATCGGCTTTAATGTTGTCTTTGAGTTTTAATTGCCCATTGACTATTTCAAAACTGGCTGCATTGGGTCCAGATAAGGTATAAGTATGAGTGTCTCCTGCGTCTTCATCTTCGGTGGTTATATCGCCCACCACACCACCGGTTGTGCCATCGTTTACAAAAAGACTGCCTGAAATATTTATCGCTGTGGGTGCATCATTAATATCATTGATGATGACGGCATAATCAGAAGAAATTGATAGGCCACCGCTATCGGTGGCTGTGACTGTGACATTATAAGTATTTTTCTCTTCATAGTTAGCACTAACGCCGTCTTTAAGTTTGAGTTGGCCATTAACTATCTCAAAATGCTCTGCGTCATCACCTGTCAAAGTATAGGTGTGAGTATCATTAGCATCTTCATCTGTGGTCGTTAAAGTGCCTACTATTGCACCAGCCTCATTCTCGTTAATTGCAGTTGCAGAAATTGTGGTGGCGGTGGGTGCATCATTAACATCGGTAACAGCGAAAGCATAGGTCGTTGATTTTTCATGACCTGCATCATCAGTAGCAGTTATGGTAATCTGATAAATACTCAACACCTCGTAATTAGCACTGAAAGTGTCTTTTAATTTTAACTGACCATTAACCACTTCAAAATTCTCTGAACCTTCTCCTGATAGGGTGTAAGTGATGGCTCCACTAAAATTAGTATCAATAACAGATAAATCGCCAATAATCGCGCCCAGTGCATTTTCTTCAAATTCGATAGAAGTTATTTGGACAGTTCCAACCTTTAATATGTATTCTTCTTGATAGGTCAGGCCACCCTTATCTGTGGTAGTTACCGTTATGGTTAATCTTGGCTCACTAAGACTATCAATTGTTACTCCTGATTTAAGTTTCAAAACTCCATCAACAACTTCAAAACGATCATCACTCACGGTATAGGTATGATTTTCTCCAGCATCTTCATCGACTGTACTTAAAGTGCCAACAACTGCAGCATCCGTGTTATCCATTAATACAGTTCTGGTTATACCGATGTCAGTTGGCGCCTCATTGATGTCATTTACAGTGATAGTAAAATCATTAGACGTTGATAGTCCGCCGCTATCAGTGGCGGTAACCGTGACGGTGTAGGAGTTTTTTTCCTCGTAATTAAAGCTCACCCCATCTTTAAGTTTTAATTGGCCATCAATCACTTCAAACTTATCAGCGTCATCACCCGAGAGAGCATAAGTGTACTCATGGGTGGCATTAATATCATCAATAGCTGCCGTTAGATCTCCAACCACAGCACCGCTTAAGTTCTCATCAATACTGGAATTAGAAATGCTTATGCCGGTGACCACATCGCTGACAACGATATTGAAAGTTTGTGTGGCAGAACCGCCATTGCCATCATCAATCGTAATCTCAACAATATAAATATTATCCTGATCACTATCTTGAGCATTTTCAAAATCCGGTCGATCAATAAATGTGAGCGCCCCTGTAGCTGCATCAATAGTAAAGAAAGTTTGGTCAGTGCCACCACTAATTGAATAAGTAAGGGCATCATTATCGATATCATTTGCGGTGAAGCCAGTCACATTTGAGTGGTTTTCTTCAATGCTTATATCAGGGCCTGAGGTAAATTCTGGAGCATCATTCACCGGGGTGACTGAAATATTAACTGTGCCCGTTGAAGTTAGACTTCCATCTGAAACGCTGTAAGTAAATGCCCCAAAGTCAGTGTTATCAGTATTCAGATTTGCATCAGGGGTAAAAATAAGTCCCGTGAGCTGAGAAATAGTTAAGGTCATATTATTAGTGACTTCAGTGCCATCAGCAGTCGTCAAGGTTCCGCCTGTAGGTAAGCCGGTTACGGTGATAGTTAAGCTGTCTCCATCGGCATCGCTAGGGGTAGCAATACCCAGAGCGACATCAGTTGAATCTTCATCCAAGGTTAAAGTAGTGGTGCCGCCTGTTGTTGGCGCCCTATTGGTAGGTGCTGGTGGAGTTATTAAAGCACCGCCGCCGCCTCCACCGCCACAGGCGGCTAGAGTCAGAGAGGCAAGAGCAGGAAATGTTAGAGTTTTTTTGTTTTTTAGAAGATCAGATTTGATTGTTGGTGTTTCTTTCATGAATATGTGTGCTTTTTATAACATGAATATTGTTAGAAAAAAATCTAATATTTGTATAAAAAATTAACCATAAAAATAATGTTTAGTGTTATCGATTATTTATGGGGTTTTTTTTTAGCATTTTCTATTAAGATGAAACAAGAATATGAAGTTTTCTAGAAAAAAAATAATCACAGTATTACAACTTATCATTCTCAATCAGTTTGTAGTTGCCGAACCAATAATGGTTGATAAGTATGAAATGAATCAACAAGAGCAGGAGGCTTTTGTGAATTCACTAATTTTTTCTATTAAAGAGCATCCTATTTATTTACAGGCTTTAACAATTGTTGAAACAAGCAAAGCCTCTCTTGATATTTCAAAATCAAGCAATAAACCACAGATACAATTACAAGCAAATTCTAGAAACAGTCTCAAACAAAAATTCGAGGATCCAATGAGTGCCCTTACAGAGAGCACTAAAGATGAGCACAGAGCAGATTCAAGCTTAATTTTGCAACAATCTATTTTTGACAGAGCCGTTGAAGAAGAAATCAATAAACAAGAATATATGCTGAAGGCAGATTATTTTGATAAACAACAACGAATCTCTGAGTTAACCCTAGAAATGGCTTTGGTTTGCCAAGATACAGCAGCGTATAAAATAATTTCTGATCTGATTGAGACTTCAATTGATAGTCACTCAGAAATTGTTAACCGAATACAAATGAGAGTTGAGAGTGGACGAGCAGCTCAAGCAGAAATGACGAGAGCTAAGGCCAGATTAGCTGAAGCTAGAGCAAAAAAAATGACCATTGAACTTAAACTATCAACTGCGAAAGCTCAATTTCAACAGTTAATATCTAATGGGAAACCATGTGAGAAATTCATTACGATTGACCCTGAAGAATTAATTATTGATACAAGTAAAGTTCAAGATGAAATTGAGAATAATTTTTCTGTAATGCGAGCAAGTGAGTTAATTAAAGCGTCTGAAAGGGAGTTAGAGAAAGCTAAAGCTGGATTTAGGCCAAAAATTAATCTGGAACTTAGAGGGGATAGGTATGATCTCACAGGAGATAAAAATTATGACATTTATGCTGGAGTAAACTTTAATGTAGATATTTATACTGGTGGAAAAAAAACAGCATTGATTCGATTAGCTAATGAACAACTTAAAACAGCAAAATTAAATAAAGAGATACTTATTAAAGATTTAAGAACAAAATCAGGAGCAAACTTGGCGGAACTAAATAACAGTAATGATAGATTATTAATATTTAATAGCGCGTATGAGGCTTATATGGAGAGCAGGGATAAACTAAGTCTTCAGTTTGAATCTTCCAACGTGTCCTTATTAGAACTGTTGCAGGCTGAACGAGATTTTCTTGAGTCTTCAGAATTATTATTACTTAATAAAAAAGAAATTATTTCATCTCAAATAAGACAACTTTATCTTTTAGGAAAAATTACTGACTATTTTGAAAAAGAACTTTAAAAAAATTAATTTTAAAAACAAATAATGATCAGCCAAAAAAAAACTACTCACTGGTTCAAAGTAGCTTTTAGTGAAAATAAGAACCTATATTCTAGGGTACTCTTAGCCTCGATTATGATTAATCTATTATCGGTAGCAAGTTCTGTCTTTATTATGGTTGTTTATGACAGAGTCATACCCAATGCAGCCTATTCATCTTTATTTGCTCTAACATTAGGCATGGTAATCGTTGTTGTTTTTGACTTCATTTTAAAAAATCTTAGATCATGGTATATAGATCTAGCTGGTGAAGATTTAGATCTTGGGATTGGAGAGGATATTTATTATCGTTTACTTCATGCTCCTATTGACAAGATGAATAATTCGGTTGGTAGCCTAGCAAATACCTTTAAAGAATTTGATGCTTTAAAACAATTTTTTGCTTCAGCTACAATTGCGTTGATAGTAGATTTACCATTTGTGTTTTTATTCATCTCGGTTATTTATTTCATTTCTGGGCCTTTAGCATTTATCCCATTAACAGTGGTCCCTCTTATCTTAATTATTGGTATAGCTGTTCAACCTTTCATCGCAAAACATAGTCAGTCAGTTTCTGAAATGAACCAAAATAAATACAGTCTATTGGTGGAAAGTTTAGGAGGTTTAGATGCTATACAAACAAATAATAGCTCTTCACTTTTTGTTGATCGATATCGAGACAGTGTAAAGGATGGCTCAAGCTCTTCAAGAAAATCAAAAGTCCTGTCTCAACTTGCAACTAATTCAGCGTCTAGTGCTCAACTTATTAGTCTGGTTGGAATTATTTTCTACGGAACCTATTTAATAGATTCTGGGGAAGTCTCTATGGGTGCAATGGTTGCTGCAGTTCTCCTATCATCAAGAGCCTTATCTCCAATGGCACAAGTAGCGAACCTCTTCGGTAGACTAAATCATGCTAGGACTGCTTATAAAAAAATCGATCAATTAATGAACCTAATATCAGATCAAGAGGTGGACGATAAAGGCATTAAAGTTGAAAGTCTTGGCAACCTAGAATTTAAAGGTTTGAGCTTTACGTATCTTGAATCATCAACGCCAACGATAAATCAGCTAACAACACAAATTAAAGAAGGAGAAAAAGTTGCCATAATGGGCAAAAATGGTTCAGGTAAAACCACATTAATTAAACTGATCTCAGGAATTTACACGCCCTCTCAGGGAGCTTTGACATTTAATCATTTAGCTCCTGATCAAATAGACCATAAAACTTTTAGAAGAAAATTGGCTGTGGTTCTCCAAGATTTCCAACTATTCTCAGGATCGATAAAAGATAACATTATTATGGGGAGAGAATGGATTAATGATGAAGCCATTCAAAGCTCAATAAAATTAAGCGGTCTAAATGATTTTCTTCATACCATTCCTGGTGGGTTAGAACATACACTTTCAGATAACGGTAAATCATTATCTAAAGGACAAATGCAATCAATTGCAGTAGCTAGAGCCATGGCTGGACATCCTGAGGTTTTATTGTTAGATGAATCTTCGGCGTCTCTCGATATGAATGCCGAGAAAGCTCTGATTGAAAGTCTTAATATAGACATGTTTAAAACTTTAATCATAGTAACTCATAGAATACCTATGCTGGAACTAGTGGATCGCATTATTGTTATGTCGCAAGGCTCAATAGTATTAGATGGAAAAAAAGACGACGTTCTTAGTAAGCTTAGACAAAATAATGATTGAAAAAAAACAACTTAGAAGTGCAAATATAATTTTATATTCAATATGTATTTTTTGGGTAATCATCTTTGTTTGGGCAAGTTATGCAACATTGGAAGAAGTGACAAAAACAGTAGGAAGGGTGGTTGCCTCTTCCAAGATACAGGTTATTCAGAACTTAGAGGGCGGGATAATAAAGGAAATCCTTATAAAAACTGGAGCCACAGTATCTTCTGGAGATCCTCTAATAATATTTGAAAGCACAAAATTTGAATCTGAATTATCTGCCTTAAAAAAAGAAAAAAAAGCAGCAGAAAAGAACCTTAATTTACTCGGTGAGGAATTAGCTATATTAGAACCTCTTGTTAGCCAGGGTGTTGAATCTAGAATGGAATTAATACGTTTACTTCAACGTATCTCAGATGCAGAAGCCGGTTTAATGAAATCAGAAGAAACGCTTCCCATACTTGAGGACAGACTATTTAGAAGCACTGTAATTGCTCCTGTTGATGGAATTGTCAACCGACTCTTAGTTAATACAACTGGAGGAGTAGTACAACCTGGAGAACCATTACTTGAAATTGTGCCGATAGATGATGAACTTATTATTGAGGTTGAAATTAACCCAAAAGACATCGCTTATGTTCTTCCAGGACAAGAAGCGATCATTAAACTCACTGCTTTTGATTTTTCTAAATTTGGTTCTCTCAAAGGTAAAGTCATAAACGTTGGTGTTGATACAATTCAAAAAGATGACGGCAGCATTTGGTACATATGCCAAATAGCCGTAGATGGAAATGGTTTTACGTCCATAGGGAAAACCATAAAGATCCTCCCAGGAATGGTTGCAGAAGCCGACATCGTTAGTGGCGAAAAAACTGTTTTGAAATATCTTTTACAACCCGTGACAAAAATTGCTAACGAAGCCTTCAGAGAAAGATAGTTAAGAGATTATTACCTTAATCATCTAAAACAGCGAACCCCCAATAGTTATAACCAAGAATTTTAGGTGTTTTAGGTAGATACATAGTTTCCAACTGACTGATGATTAAGCCTGAAGATTCTATGATATCTGGAATATTTTTATTGATATTGCATCCACCTGAAATTTTTGACCAAACATTATTTAATCTATTTTGCCATTTATACACTTGTGGCTCAGGTGAACTCCCGTGCTCACAAAATACTAGCCGTCCATCTGTTTTCATTACACGTTTAATTTCAGAAAGAGCTTGATTTAAATTTGGGATTGTACACATGGTATAGGTGATGATCACTGTGTCAAAAAAATTGTCATCTAATTCTAAGGATTCTGCAGAAGCATTCAAAAATTTAATGTCCATGCCTTCTGACTTAGCTTTTCGTTTGGCCATTAATAAGAGCTCTTCCGATGGGTCTAAACCCCATATTTGTTTAATATTGTCTTTTTTATAATAAGGAAGGTTGAGACCAGAACCGATTCCAACTTCGAGCACCCTACCACTGGCCAACGGTATAACTTTCTCTCTTTGATGGATAAATGGTTTAGTACCGCATGAACAATTCAATACATGGGGCAGAATATATTTATCGTAAAGACTCACTGTTAATAAAAATCTATCTTCAATAAAAGTGAACACTTAATAAGGTTAATTTTTCTCATCATAAAATCCTAACAAATCTATGCAGGATCAAAAAGGCTAATAAAAAATAAAGATACAAAATAATTACAAGTAAAATTAAAAACCTTAAATGTTTCTTATGGCTCTTATTGTTTCTCTTTTTTGTTTAAGAGTGACTCTCTCTTGAAGTGCTCTCCTCTCCCTAAACTTTTTAGGGTTATGAAATAACCATGTAAAATTGAGGCTAACGGTTAAGGGTTGCATGCCCATTTCATAATCAATTCTCTCTGGAGCATAGGGCCCCATAATGGTTTTATGGAGCTCTGTAACAGAAGCACCGGATGATGTTTTTAGTTTTCTGATATCAAGATTTAAACTAATTTTATCATTTATCATATAGTCAAAACCAGTTTGAAAAATTGGATCTAAAGACTTTTTAAGCTTGAAATTAGCACCAGATAGGATGCCGAGAGGTTTTTCTTTATGGAAAGATGAGTATATTAAACCTAAACCAATATAGGGTCTAAAATCAGAATCCTTTGGCTTAAAATAATACTGGACAGTAGCATTGGGTGACAGTGAGATAAACGATGCAATTTTAGCTTCTTCTCCTAAAGTCTTATTATAAATGTCGATTTCTGAAGGGATTCCAGTTAAAAATTCAATCCCTAGATTATCAGTCATTAGGTAACTGAAAGAAAAAGTTGGCATCCCATAGCGCTCCATCCCCACCTGGCTGTCATTCTTAAATTGTGGCAATAAAAAGGTATATCCTGATCTTAAAATCCAATCACCTTTATTTATTTCAGCATTATCACTCCAAGTATTGGGGGAGAGTAAAATGAGGAATGTCACGAGAAAGCTTTTCATATTGGGTACTTTAGTTTAAGAATGTGAAGACAATATAAAGATTTGAGATATCTTATAGAGACAGGCTTATTTACTTCCCTCCAAATAAGGAACAACACGTTCAGCAATCACCTGCATTGACTGTTCAGGGTTTTTATATAAACGAATAGCAAATTCATCCAAACCAGCATTCTTAAACTGGATCATTTCTTCTGTAAAACGATCAATATCACCAAAATCACCTGTAAAAGTAAGATTGTCTATAAGTTTATGAACTATGTTATCTCTAACACCCTTGATCTGATTGCTGTTATGAGCATACGCCTCTGCAAACGCATGCAGATTATCTTCGACAATTTGCGATTCATTTGAATCTAGAAATGTGGATATATACCACTGATCAAGCATCCCTCGCACGAAAAGCTTGCTGCTGGCTTCAGCTATAGCCTCCTCTTTGTCTGATTTCACATGCCAAGAGAATAGATTACTTACTGCAAAAGTTTTTCTATCTCGTCCATTATTATTTAAGGAGACATTGATAACTTCCATGCATTCTTCTATTCGTGCCAAAGTAACATCGCTCATAACTAAACCATCAGCAACTTCGGTAGCCATTGACAACATTTTTGGTTTGGTTGCACCAACAAGAATTTTCGGACTGGGTTGATCTATCCATTCTGGTTTGGGTCCTGAGATCTGAAAAATCTCTTTATTAAATAAGATTGATTTATTAGGGGATAAATTTTTTAAAAACTCAACACATTCCCTAACACCCTGAACCATATTTGGGTGCATAGTGCGTCGATTAGGCTTTAACCCCATTGAGATTAATGTTCCTCCGCCACCGCCAATTATAATCTTTGCCCTACCCTTAGACAGTTGATTTAAACCGAATAGAAGATTGGAGAGCTTCAATGGGTGTGTTTCAAAAGGGCTGATCGCAACTGGTCCCATCTTAATTTTATCGGTTTGTTTTGCAAGAACAGAAAAATTAATAAAAGGGTCTATTGCAGATGGATAATTTGCTGTCAGAACAGCATTAAATCCTAATTTCTCTGCAATAATTCCCAACTCTAAAAACTCTTCTGTTGTGTGAGTTGGGTCAATTATTATGTCAATCTTCATTCTTTCATTGCCCCGATGAAATCCTATCCTGAATTCTCAGTTTATGGGACTACAGACAAAAACAGGAATATTTCTTGTTGTTTTTTGTCGGTACTCTTCATAAAAAGGACAAGCTTCGATAATGATTGGCCAGATATTATTTTTTTCTTTGTCAGAGAGCATCCTAGCGTGTGCGGTGAATGTCTTTGAATTAACTGTCATTTCTATTCTTGGATCATTAATTAAATTGTAGCACCACGCTGGATGTGCTGGTGAACCACCACTTGAGGCAACCAATATATAGTCATCTTTATAGGGAATGGTTAACAAAGGAATGGTTCTCAGGCTGCCTGATTTTCGGCCAACAGTGGTGATCATGCAAATTGGATTACCAAGGAAAGTGCCAAGAAATCTGCCACCAAATTTGTTATAAAGCAATGTATGCAGTTTTGTTAAACCCTGCATAACGGGTTTTACAAATTTATGCGTATTCATTTATATGTTGAGAAAAATTAAACTGCTGTTATATCAAAAATTCTTATTGATGGCCCTTCATCACATAATGAACCAATTAACTCCACTGTTCCATCTTCAGTTCTAAATGATAGGTAGTTCTCATAATGCTGTTTGGATTCCCATGTTTCAGTCATAACGAAATTATTTTTATTTTCTACGTTAAGCGTCAGATTAATTCCATGACAACCATCATAAGCCCTAGTAACTTTATAGGCTTCTTTGCAAAGTTCAGTAAAGTTTTCCACTTCACCTTCTTTTAAAACACCTTCCAATAAAACACTTACTGTCATACTAACCTCCTGTATTTAAATTAAATTTACTCCTGTTTGTAATCTTTTTTAAAAATTAACCTGCATCTTTTGATGGCCCGTATTTACTAGAGTAATACCATAGCAACATCCCTGAAAGAACTGTTAATAATCCAAGAATTGCAAACACCCTAATTAAACCATGTGAAAAATCATCTCGTTCTCTATAGTCCATAATGTGTAAAGACCATAAAAAATCCCAAGCACGCCATAGTTTTGTTCTTACAGCTACAATCTCTCCCGTTAAAGGATCAATATAAACAATCCCTTTTTGTGGTTTTAGTACACTGACCTTATACAAAGGTAAATCCCTTCCTCTGAACTCAGAACCGGTCAATGGTGTGTTTATAAGAACAACATTAATGGGCTCTAGATTGGTCTCAGACTGTACAATATTTATTACTTCACTCTCTACAAGATATGATCTTTGTTTTCCTGTTAAAGCATCAAAAATCAGTGTTTCTTTTAAGGGGCGATCAATCTCATAAACCCATTGTCCTGAGCGTCTTTTTAATTTGATACTCACCTCTTCCTCTTCAGATAGCTTGGCTGCTTCAATGATGTTAGTGATAGAAAAAAGTTCAGAGCTCACCAAAGGATCAATTACTTGTGATTGAGACTTAGCTAAATATTGTTCGCCTCTCACATCTTTAATATCTGGCAAAGTGAAAAATAAACCAGAAACAGTCCACATCAATAATTGTATAGAGGTTAGCAGGCCTAACCAACGGTGAGATTTTCTATAAAAGAGATGGAGATTCACACAGACAGTCCTATTAAATTTATTTCTTGGATTCTTCTCGAATGGATTTGAATTCATTGCCTTCATACCATTCTGGCCATACATTTGTGTTAGCTAGATAATTGACCATATTCACAGTAATAGTCAATTGTTCTGTAAAACCAGATAAATCCCAGGTTGGGTCATATTCATCTGATGGCTGATGATAGTCGATAGTTGTGTATTTATCAGCTATAGCTTTGCCTGCAGCTCTGCCTCCATCGACTTTATCGATTCCACCGTCTGCGTAAAGCATAGGAACTCCTTTTTTAGCAAGGCTAATATGATCAGATCGGTAAAAAAATCCCTTCTCAGGTTCAGGGTCAGGGGTTATATATTTGTTTATTTTATCGAGTTCTTTTTTGAGTATATCCTCAAGTTCAGAAGCACCATAACCCACCACTATCATATCCTTGGTTTTTCCCATTGGTAAAACTGCATCAAAGTTGTAACCTGCAACAACATTTGATAAATCAATAGGCGGGTATTCTGCAAAATATTGTGAGCCCAATAAACCTGACTCTTCTGCTGTCACGGCAAGAAATAAAAGTGATCTCTCAGATTCTATAGAACTAAAATATTGAGCTAATTCTAATAATCCAGCTGTCCCAGTAGCGTTGTCGACTGCTCCGTTGTAGATATTATCCCCAGTTTGATCTTCATTTATTCCCAAATGATCCCAATGCGCCATCATTAGAATGTATTCATCAGGTTGCTTAGTGCCTCTTTTTACAGCAGCAACATTATGAGACATTGAATACTCAATTGTGTTTTTTAAAGTTGCATCCAAGGTTAAGCTCGGCATTTCTACTGCTTGAAATTCTGTACTTAAAGCATCTTGTTTCAGTTGCTCCAAGTTGAGTTTTGCTTGGCTGAAAAGATCTTCTGCTACATCGCTGGTAACCCAGCCTTCAACTTTTACTCTAGACTGGCCCATGTCTTCGCGTTTCAGATCTATTTGCTTACCAGCCCAGCTGCTTTCAACTACTTGCCAAGGATAAGCAGCAGGGGCTGTTTCATGAATAATTAAAACAGCACCTGCACCCTGTCTAGCTGCCTCTTCATACTTATATGTCCATCGTCCATAATAAGTCATTGCTCTGCCATTAAATAAGTTGGGGTCTTCTGTAGCAAAACCAGGGTCATTAATAAGCATCACCACTGTTTTACCTGTGACATCGATGTTCTTGTAGTCATTCCATCCAAATTCAGGAGCCACAATTCCATAACCGACAAAGACTAATTCACTTGATCTAATAGAAACCTCTTCATTAACTCTCTTAGTCCAATAGACAGCTTCAGAGCCTGCTTTGAGTGGCTGACTGTTGGCACGTTCAATGTTGCCTATGGATAAGAATGATTCATTCAAATTAACTGTCATCTTACTGAGGGGTACTTCCAGATAAAAATTATTTTGAATGGGTGATAAACCTAGCCTTTTAAACTCATTTTTTAGGTATTTTTTTGTTTTTTCTCCCCCTTCACTTCCTGGAGCACGTCCTTCAAATTCATCAGACGCCAACACATCTACATGCCTATGGATATTAGATTCTATGATTTCTTCGGATAACCCATTCATGCAAATGAGCAATCCTGATATTATGATTAGTTTTTTCATATCCAAAGACTAACAAATCTATGAAGATAGATAAAAGTTAAGATTTTCTGACAAACCAATATTTAACTTAAGTAAAATAATTTCCATGCAACCTTTTATACTGTTTGATCAAATTCATTTATTCACACTTTTGTTAACTTATGGTGTTATTGCAATAGCAATTTTTTGGATAAAATCACAGTCAACACAAAGAATTCAATACGCAAGGGTGTCGGTTGGTGTATTGCTTCTTACTCATGCGGTGATGCAGGTGTTCAATGCTTACAGTTACCAGTTAGCTTGGCAAGAAGCGGTACCGCTACATATGTGTGATTTTTCTAAAATTACCATCGGACTCTACCTTTTAGGGTATGGGCCAAGATTTTTTCATTGTGCATTCTTTTGGGGAATTATTCCTGCTTCTATGGCGCTATTTACTCCTGCACTAACCTATACATTTCCTGATCCTGAATATGTGAATTTTTATTATGGGCATGGCTTAATTTTACTTGGTATTGGTATTGGCTTATTTGCTCTTAAGGAGCGACCTTACTTTAGAGATTTTCTATTTGTTGTTGGTATCACACTATTGTTAACTCTCTCAATTTATATAATCAATCTAATGCTAGGTGTTGACGCTAACTTTTGGTATTTAAGGGATAAGCCTCAGGGAGATACAATTATGAACTGGTTTCCGGATGCTCCATTGCATATTACTGTGCTTATACCAGCTGCAATTTTTGCTTTCTTTTTAACTTATCTGCCATTTTTGATTAAAGATCTCAAAAGCTAACAAGCAAACCCAAAAATTATTCATTGAATCGGGATTGTTAAATTCTTCTTATTCAGGATTGGAAAACGGTACTGCTTCCCCATTTTCAAATGCATAATCAGCATGCAATGATTGAATTCTTCTAGTGATTGAACCCTGACCTCCGTCTCCAATTTGTCTTCCATCAGCTTCTAGAATGGGTGTGATTTCTCCCATAGTTCCTGAGGTAAACACTTCATCTGCGGTATAAAGTTCACTGTTTGATATATTTCTTTCATGAAGTTTTATGCCTTCTTTATTTGCTATATCAATGATCATTCTTCTTGTGATCCCAGGTAAACAGCTGTCAGCAGTCGGGGTGTGGATTTCATTGTTTTTTACGATAAAAATATTTGTGTCGTTTGTCTCTGATATAAATCCATTATTATCAAGCATTATTGCAGAATCAACATCACTGACATTAGCTTCAATGACTGCCAAAATATTATTTAGCAAGTTGTTATGATGAATTTTAGAATCTAAGAATTGAGGTGAATTTCTTCTGATAGATGAAGTTATTACTCTGATGCCAGCATTTGAATACACAGGTGGTTTCCACTCCGCTAATACTATCAGTGTGCACCCAGACTGATTTAATTTTGGATTCATTCCGGAAGTAATTTTTTCTCCTCTGGTAAGTGTTAACCTTATATGGGCCTGATCCCACATGCCATTTGCTTCTAAGGTGTCAAATAATGCGCCTTTGATGTCTTCTGAAGAAGGAACGTTCTCAAACACCAATGCTTTTGCAGAGTCTTGAAGTCTTTTTAGATGCTCAGCTAATGCCGCTATCCTGCCTTTATATATTCTTAATCCTTCCCAGACTGCATCCCCGCCTTGAACTGCACTATCAAATACGGAAATTTTAGCTTCATCCCTAGGAACTAATTTTCCATTAATATGAACCAGAATATCTCGGTTACGTTTATCAACTGCGTTCATTCTTTTATTTCTCTACCTTGATTGATTGTTTATATAATTTCTCATAGTAAGGTTTACATTCTATTAGAAGTGGGTTGAGTTCAACAGGAAAGTTTGATTTAGCAATGTACGCATTAAATCCGGATGTTTTGTGTAAAGATTTATACCAATATTTTGCCCAAATCCCATCTTCTTGTCGTGGCTCAGGCTTCCAACTAAGCATTGTTGATAAAAATTCAATATTTAAGTGCTCACAAAGCGTGTACAAAATTTTCTTAGGATTTTTTAATAGCTCTGTGGCATCAATAATAATTGGTCTATTTCCTATTGTTTCTAAGTATTGGTAAAGCTCCCATTGTTTGTCAAAGCCGGTGTCGCTAAGTGCAGGTTGAGGCAACTGCTCCACTAGCGAAGGTAGCATGTCAATTGGGTCTCTTATAAGAAGTATATTGTCTGTTTTTTTTAAAAAAGAAAGCTCAATATCCACAAGATGTTTTGTCATTTGTTTCATAAACAGAATTCTCTTTTGATCTTCCAATTTGAGACTGAATAGATCACTAATAACAGATTCACCATCACAATTAAGACTGTTCATAATTTCTTTATGCCCTGGGTGATTAACCTTTGTTTCACGAAGGTAATGACCATATAAAGGCTCATCAACTACTTGAGTATCATGTCTTTGAGCAAAACTATACATAATCGCTGTGGATATGTTTCTAGGGCCTGACCAGAGAGATATTTTTTTCATGTTCTCAAACAAATTACAGAAATGATTTTATTTGTCAAACAAGCGATCAATGATAGATCACTAGTCAATCAAGGAGGTTCATGGAATTTAAAAAAGTGAAGTTTTTGTTATGATAATTATTATGAAAAAATTAAATGATATCCTTGAGAAAACAGCATCACCTTTAAAAGGTTATGCAAATTATTTATTGAGAATAGGTCTAGGCGTGTCCTTCTTTCTTCATGGTTATGGAAAAATCCCCATTCAAGAAAACTTTGTCAATTGGTTATCCACAAAAGGCATCCCCTTTGCTGAAACTACAGCACATCTTATTGCATGGGGTGAAATGATATCTGGAATTGGCATTCTTTTAGGAGGCTTAATAGGGACAAAAGCTTCAGTAACTGGAAACTTAGTCACAAGATTATCGGGAGGGACAGTAATGGTGATAATGATTGGAGCCCTACTCATTGCACACTCTCATTGGGGTGTCTTTTTTGGTGAAAGAGGATCTATTCTTTTCGCCAGTGAGCAACTGTTTTTGTTATTAGTGGGTACTTATTTTGCAATTAAAGGAAATGATGGATGATTTTCATCATAGATTAATTATCTGCAGCTAGTATATAATTCCAATGGTTCTGTTAATCAACCAGAAAAACCCCATCGAACCCAATACATATGAAACACAAGTCGCTAATTGATTGTATTTGTTAAATTTATAAGCCAACCAAATTAAAACGCCAAAAACAGGAATCATTAGCAACTGGCCTGCTTCAATTCCAAGATTAAAAAAGAGCAAAGAGAAAAGTAGTTGCTCATTTGCTATCCCTATTTCAGTGAGCGCATTAGCAAAACCTAATCCATGAAGTAAACCAAATCCAAAGGCAATTAACCAGGGTGTTGATTTGTAGTATTTATTCTCACTAATTTCCAAAGCTAAAAAGACAATAGTCAAAGCAATAACAGCTTCAACAGTAGTCCGAGGTAAAGATATCAAACCCAAAACGGAAAGCCCTAATGTAATACTGTGCGCCACGGTAAAGGCAGTTATCGTCTTGATCAGGTTTAGAGTGCCGGACACCAGGAACATTAAACCCAGTATAAATAGAATATGATCCACACCGCTAATCAGATGATCGATGCCAAGAGTAAGGTAACTTGAAGGGATGGATTGTTTGTTTATTGGCACTATTAATCTTGGTTCTTTAAGGTTCATCAAACCTTCGAACACATCGTTATTGCGGTCAGTAAAGGTCACCAAAGCATCGGTAAGCACACTCAGATTTATAACTTCTATGGTTTGACCTTTTAAGGACTCGACGCAAATTAAATCAATCTTCTCAACTAAATACTTGCCCTGTTGGTAAGGAGATTGAGCTTCACTTGAACAGGTCTCAGGAAAAATAATTTCAGCTCTGGGACCAATATTTTTAATCGGGTACATCCAATTGATTTGATATTCATTGTCAGTTCTTTCATCAATAACAAGGTGCGCTGGGTTAAACTCATGGGCGCTAAGAAAAGGAGCAAATACAATGATGAACAGTAAACTGTAGAGTCTAAGATTAGTCATCAAAACTTTAAATTCGGATTAATAATGATCCGATACTCTGATTTAACATTATTAATGTATTGATTAACAGCATTCTCTTTGTTCATTGTCAGATAATCACTGAGTACTTGGTCTCTTATTTCATTAAAAGACGGATAATAACCGCCCTCAAAATCCTTTAATAACACTAAGTGATGCCCAAAGGATGATTCAAAAGGTCCTGACCACTTATTTGGCTCCATATCATCAAAGGCAACGATAAAATTATTGCCAAAGTTTCTGGCAATTTCCTCAAGGGTTTTATCTGTGAAATTCTTACCCAAAAGATAAGGATCCGAATCTATAGATGTTGCATCAGCCAATAAGTCATCCAATGCTTCAATTGACCTTGTTAGAGAGTCCGTTTCTTTGGCAAAAAAAAGATGGGTAAAGCTATAGCTAGGCTTTATATAATATTTTTCTTTATTCTCATCGTAAAATTGTCTTAAATCCTCTTGATTGGGATTTTCAGGAAGAGTTTCTTGTTTTAAGAATGTTATTTTTTGAGCCAACCTTCTCTTTATAATCCTATCTTCTTTATCCAGACCCAATAATAAAGCCTCTCTATAGAGAATTTCTTCTTCAACTAAATTGTTAATAATTTTAACAATTTCTTCATCGGTAGGATCTCTCCCTACTTGAGACTTCCAGGCTGAAATAAGACTGGTTAATTCTTGGTCAGAGATGTAGATGTCTTTATTATTTTCTTCAGGATTTAAAGCTAGGTCAATCAGATAAATAAAACATCCTACAATCAGAAAAATTAGTATTCTTTTACGCAATTTAGTGAGAGTTGTGAGTAAATACTACTTCTCTGCAGATATAGACCCTGCCAATGGGATTATATCTAGATCGTCTTGTGGTGGGACGAACCAAATAGGTGACGTCCATGCCCTCTCCTGTATGGTTTCGTGTAAACCGGCTCTAGGTTTTAAGCCTGCTTTAATAGCATCCCATGTCGACCATCGACAGGTTGGGTTTTCTAAAACTCTAAGATAATAAAAAGATTTTGCCTTTGGATCAAAATCAGGGTCGGACCATGTGGATTTAAGTTCTGTTGCACCGACACCTTGGGTGATAGAGCAATCAGTAATATTGACCCTGGCCCCATTATCAGGGCATCTATGGGTTACCGGGTCAACGCTCAATCCATCTGAACACACAACATCATAGATCATTTCATGTGGCACTGAATTTTCGGGATCTATCCAACCTTTGATGATTTGAATTCTTTGCAAAGGAGAACCATTTTTATCACGCTGTGCCC
>CAYVTR010000027.1:0-16700 GCA_964454905.1 uncultured Woeseia sp.
GGCTATTGCAGTTACTTCTGACAATTGAATCTTTAGGCAAAAAATTAAATATGTTATTGAAATAGTATACTGTATCTCTTTATCAATTAGAGGAATTGGAACGATTACTTATGACACTGTTCAAAGAAAAAACTAGTGGCCATATAGAAGAAATTAATAATTATCTAGAAAGCTGGTTGCCTAATAGTCAAATTCCACCAAAAAACCTCCATCAGGCTATGAATTATTCAGTGATGAATGGGGGCAAAAGAATTAGGCCTCTGCTTACTTTTGCAACTGCTGAATCATTAAATATTGACCATAAAATGCTGCTACCTGCTGCTGCTTCTATCGAATTACTACATTCCTTTTCCCTGGTTCATGATGATTTACCGTGCATGGATGATGATGACCTTCGAAGAGGACGCCCAGCAACACATAAAGCTTTTGATGAAGCAACTGCGGTTCTTGCTGCGGATGCATTGCTCTCTTTAGCCTTTGAAATATTGAGTTCAGACTTAAGCTTCAATGGGTCTAAGGAAATTAATGCCTCCTTGGTTTCACTCATTGCTAATGCAACAGGCTCAAAAGGTATAACTGGTGGACAAGCATTGGATTTAAATGCGGAAAGCCTAATTTTAGATCAAGCAGAGCTGGAACATATTTATCGACAAAAAACAGGGAAACTTTTGAGAGCATGTGTTTTATCACCCTGCTGCTTTATTGATCTAGGATTGGAAAAAACAACGGCTCTTGAAAGATATGTTGATGCGATAGGATTGGCTTTTCAGATTAAAGATGACATTATCGAAGCAGAGGGTAAAACTGAAGACATTGGTAAATCATCACATTCCGATATTGACCAAGCAAAAGCTACTTTCCCTAAAATTTTCGGTTTAAATCACTCAAAAAAGAGAGTGAATGATCTTTTACATAATGCTAAGGATGCTTTGTCAGTTTTTGGTAAAGATGCAGAACCATTAATCTCAATGGCGGAAATAATAGTCTCTAGAAAATTATAAAAGACTTAATCTCTTATACCGATTCCCTTTTTTAAAAGATACACAGCCACTGAAAGTAGCAATATAAAAAAACCACCAATCATTAATAATCCGTCCATTATTTCAATATCTGAAGTACCTAGAACACTATAGCGCATAGAGTTCACCATATATAAAATGGGGTTTAATCGAGACAGTGTTTGCCAAAAATCGGGTAATAAAGTCACCGTATAAAACACGCCGCCTAGGTAGGTTAGTGGAGCCAGAACAAACGACGGAATAACTGCAATGTCATCAAACTTCTTTGCAAAAATTGCATTGATCAATCCTGCTAATGAAAACACACCTGCAGTCATAATAATTACCAATAGGGTCAATAGTGGGTATTTGATATTTAGTTCAGTAAAAAATAACGCTATAAAAGAGACCACGGTGGCAACAAACAAACCTCTTATGATGCCGCCAGCTAAGTAGCCTATAACAATAGAGGCTTCATCCATGGGAGAAACCAGCATTTCTTCAATGTGGCGTTGAATTTTAGCGTTAAAAAAACTTCCCACTACATTACCGTATGAGTTGGTTATCACTGACATCATGATTAACCCGGGGGCGATATATTCCATATAAGGATAGCCGTCCATTTCACCTATTCGTTTACCAATTAAGGTGCCAAAGATAATAAAATACAATGACATCGTGATCCCGGGTGGAATCAAGGTTTGAACCCAAATTCTTAATACTCGGCTTGTTTCTTTACGCATCAAAGCAAACATACTGATAATTTGTGGGCTCATTTGGCAGTCTCTTTAGATGGATTATTGGTTAAATCAATAAATAACTCTTCTAGTCTGCCGGTCTTATTTCTCATACTAATAACTCTAATGCCTAGAGTGTCTAGCTGGGTAAATACTTCATTAATGCCTTGTGACTGTAATATTGAAACCTCAATTTCATGTGGAGACTTTAGGCTTGTTGTGTATCCCTCTATTAAAGGTGTGTCCTTAAGCGGTTGGCTAACATTGAGTATAAACACTTCTTTTTTAAGTTTTTTTAATACATTGAGCATGGAGTCATTTTCGATAATTTCCCCTTCATCAATAATTGCAATCCGATCGCACAACTGTTCGGCCTCCTCCAAATAATGAGTGGTCAATATAATGGTTGTGCCTTGTTGATTGAGTTCTCTTAAAAAACGCCACATCATTCTTCTCGTCTCAATATCAACCCCAGCCGTTGGTTCATCGAGCAAAAGTAGCTTTGGTTGATTAACTAACGAACGTGCAACCATCAATCGCCTTTTCATGCCTCCTGAAAGATCTCTTGCATTGCTGTTTCTTTTGTCCCATAAATCCATTTTTTTAAGGTAATATTGAGCTCTCTTTTCAGCCTCATTCCGAGAAATACCGTAAAAGCCTGCTTGGTTTATAAGAGTGTTTATACATTTATCAAAGAGGTTTAAATTAACTTCTTGGGGAACAACACCAAGACAAGATTTAGCAAGACTCAATTCAATATCTATATCGTGACCAAATACTTTAACAACTCCTGATGTTTTATTAACTAGGGATGTTAAAATTCCTATCGCAGTTGTTTTCCCGGCGCCATTTGGTCCTAATAATGCAAAAAAATCCCCTTGATTCACCTCAAAATTAATAGCTTTTAAGGCCTGAACCCCGCTTTTGTATTGCTTTGAAAGATTTTGAATTGATAATGCTTTCATGAAACAGCATTTTGCACCCTTCTCAAAATAAAGCAATAATGTTGCTATATTTTCATAGTGGAGCTAACAACCATGACTCAAATTTGGCATCAGAATAACATCGATCATTTAGAGGCAATGAATACTGTTCACAAAGGCACACTGATGGAAACACTAGGTATTGTTATCACTGAAATTGGTGATGATTATGTGAAGGGTACGATGCCAGTTAATGAAAGAACTATCCAACCCTATGGAATCCTTCATGGCGGTGCATCATTAGGATTGGCTGAAACCTTAGCAAGCACAGGAGCTGGGTTATGTATTGACTACACAAAATATAAAATTGTTGGTCAAGAGATCAATGCCAACCACCTAAGATCAGCAACAGAAGGTCTGGTTACAGGAATAGCTAAGCCTATTTTTATTGGCCAACGCACACAAGTTTGGGAAGTGAAAATATATAAATCAGAGACTGATTTTAACGATAACAATCTATGTTGTGTTTCTAGGATGACAGCTCTTAGGATTGACAGGAGTTAGTATCACTCCTTTTGTTGTTTTATTCTTTGTTACTGCCTTCCTCTATGCCGCAGTAGGTTTTGGGGGAGGTTCAACATATAACGCCTTGTTGGTTATCAGTGGTGCTGATTATCAAGTTATACCAATGATTGCACTTGTTTGTAACCTCATTGTGGTCAGTGGGAACCTGTTACAATTTCATAAACAAAAACTTATCCCATGGAAGTTTGCCTTACCCATTATTTTAGTATCAATCCCAGCTGCTTTTTTTGCTGGGAGAATGGTAATTAGCCAATCTCAATTTGTTTTAGTTCTGGGATTGAGCTTATTGTTATCCGGTCTCTTGATGATGATGAGGGAAAACGAAGTGCAACAACCCTCAGCATGGCTTAGTACAAAAAAAGGCATCATGGTTAACTTAATTATAGGCTTTTTGTTGGGCGGCTTGGCCGGTTTAGTCGGTATTGGTGGAGGAATATTTTTTGCCCCTCTTTTGCATTTACAACGAAGTCTGCCCACAAAACAAATTGCAGCTTTTTCAAGTGTTTTTATATTTTTTAACTCTTTTGCTGGTCTTATTGGGCAAGCATCAAAACATTCTCAATTCATAGGTTTAGATATCCTCACAGAGTACGCCTGGCTTTTGATCGCTGTCTTTATAGGTGGACAAATTGGGAATAGATTGGGTGTTTCAGTTATTTCTGCAATTGTCGTTCGCCGATTAACTGGGGCACTGGTAATATATGTTGCTGTAAGGCTGTTATATATATTTATCATCACTTGATTATGGAACAAACAATTCAAATATCAATCCACTACTTTGCAGGATTAAGGGATGCAACAAAGAAAGACACTGAAACAATAACAATAAAAAAAGGTACCACTGCAGAATCTGTTTACCAACATTTAATTACAAAATACTCCCTGCCAGATATTAACCGTCTTAAAGTGGCTATTAATGACAGTTTTGTTTCCCATGACACAATAATTATGGATCAAGATAAATTGGTATTCATACCTCCGGTAACTGGAGGATGAGTAATTTTTTTATCAATCAAGAAGTTATTCATCCAGATTTAATGGTCACAGAAAATCCAGACCATCAATCTGGAGCAAAATCAGTCTTTGAGGGAATTGTCAGGGAGAGTAATTTAGGCAAATCTGTCACCTCTTTAGAATATCAATGTTATGAGGAACTAGCTGTAAAAGAAGGAAACCTTATCATCAGTGAAGCATTGAATAAATTTGATATTAATTATGCTTATTGCGTTCATCGTATTGGTTTGCTCAATATCGGGGACACTGCAGTGATTGTTTTGGTTTACGCAGAACATCGAGATGATTCATTCAAAGCCTGTCGCTTTATTATTGATGAGGTAAAGTCACGAGTCCCTATTTGGAAAAAAGAACTCTATGTATCAGGTGAAAGTGAATGGCTGCAAGGTGCAGGTTAGCTATCAAAACATATTATTGAGATAAAAACTCTCGTTCTGCTAGCTCTTTAGCCACTGCCAACATGTCTTCAAAGGTCTTTACAGCAGGGCCATTGGCTGTGTATTTACCGTTGATCACCATAGTTGGTGTGGAACGAATTTTATATTTACTGGTTAAACGTTGTGCTCGGTTCACTTTGCTTTCTACTGTAAACGAACGAAAGCGACTTAAAAACTGTTGTTTGCTAATGCCTTGCTCAGCAAACAATTGGTAGATTTCATTTTCATCCGTTAAAGATTTTCTATCCAAGTGCATTGCTTTAAATATTTTCCTATGCATAACATCCAAATTACCTAGCGATTCAGCTGTGTAGTAAATTCTTGCGTGTGTTTTATAAGCATCATTAAACACAACGGGCATTTTTTTAAAATCAATATAGTCAGCCTTACTCTTTTCGAATTGATCCAAATAAGTTTCAAAATTAAAACAGTGATTGCAAGAGTAAGCGAAGACTTCTACCACTTCTATTCTTTGTTGTTCAGCAGACATGTTCTCAACTGTGGATATTATTCTGTAATGTTTATTGTTTTGAAACTGCCAATGGTCGTCTGCATGACTTAATGTCGGAACAGCAAATAACAAGCTGAAGCATAAGACTGTTTTGAATATATGGTGGTTCATTTAATTTGCTCCAAGCGCCTGTATGTATTCTGCAACTGCTTCAATTTCATCAGCAGTCATTCTTGGGGTTATGGTTTGCATCATGTTATTAATTCCAGGTTTTCGATTACCATTGATGTATTCGTTGAGAGCAGTTTTTGTATAGGCTGAATGCTGTCCAGCTATTGATGGGTATACAGCCCCAGGATTGCCTCTTCCTGTTGGTCCATGGCAAGCAATGCAAGCTGCAACACCAGATGAATTACCTCCTCTGTATAAGGACTCTCCTTGTTTAGCTAACTCGTAATCATAAGTTTTTTCAACGGGTGCTTGTGTCTGGTAATAAGCTGCTAAATCCATCATATCTTGTTCTGAGAGTGTCATTGCCAATGGGTACATGATTGTGTTATTTCTAGTGCCATTGGTATAGGCCTCTAGGGTGGCAATAAAGTATTTCTCGTGTTGACCAGCCAAGCTGGGCCATTCAGGATTGGTGCTATTGCCGTCTTGTCCATGACAAGCGGAACAAACTTGCGATTTAGCTCTCCCAGCTTCAATATCACCTTCAGCAAAAATTTGATTTGCTGATAACATGCCAACATTTACAATCAAGAAAACAAATATTGTTACTGTGTTATAAAAATACTTTGTCCTCACAAAAACTCCTTTGTATTTTATTGTCATTCTACTTCTTGAGTAGAATTCGTTATTATCTCTTTTATACCTTTTGAATTAAAGCACGAATTATACACTTAAGTAATTAATCAAAACCATTATGACTTTCGAAAAAATTAATTTTCTCACCAGTGTTGCTAATCTTGATCAATGTCCTGATGATTTTGGTTCTGAAATTGCATTCGTTGGTAAATCCAATGCAGGAAAATCAACAGCTATCAATGTGATTACTAATCGAAAAAATATTGCAAAAACAAGCAAAACGCCTGGTAGAACTCAATTAATCAATTTTTTTAATCTTGAAGACAATAGACGATTAGTAGATCTTCCAGGATATGGTTTTGCAAAAGCGTCGAAAACAAAGCAAAAATTATGGGGACGTCTTGTTAGTGATTATTTAGAATCGCGAGGCAGCTTGAACGGAGTAGTTCTAATTGTTGATATACGAAGGGGTATAGGAGAAATGGACAGAATGTTTTTAGATTTCTTTTTACCACTAAATAAAACACTGCACATCCTACTTACTAAATCTGACAAGCTAAACAAACAGCATCAATTAGAACAATTGACTCAGGTTGAAGATGCTTATGGCTCGGTAGCAACGGTACAAGTATTTTCTGGTTTAAAAAAAACAGGTGATCATATCGCAAGAGAGGTTATTACTAGAATGCTGAATAACCCTAATTAACTCAAATCCCCATCATCTCGCATTTTTCTTCTAATATTAGTAGCACTAATAGACTCAATGGTGTCATCAAAAATCTCTTCTTCAAGAGCATAACCAACGCCTCTGCCATAAGTAATATTGACTATATTTGGTACCAACATAATTTCATAATGAACCCCTCTCTCAAAGCCTTCATCTTGTAAGCTGTCTTGAATATTTTTACACACAGTGTCCCAATTAAATGGGTTATCTTCTTGGTTTTGTCCTCCAGAGGACCCTTGAACATCTCTGACCTGGATAATCACTTGTCCTGTCTTAGCAAGACATCGCTTAAACAAAGCTTGATGGCCCTCATGCCAAGGCTGCCATCTGCCTAACATCTGAACAGTGGGTTTTTTCCAATCAAACATTTTTTATAATCTCCTGGGCGACATCTTTGTGATTGTGATCATTCCATTCTGTAATATGAAAGTCTACATTTTTGGGATTTTCAAATATCTTGTTTGTGTCTTCAAATCTACCTTCTTTGATGGTATCCATCCAAATGACGATGTCTGCTTTAAAATTATTTCTAGTTTCTTTAGTGGGACAAACAAAGTCACAGACAACATGCCTGCCATTATTTTTTTCAAAATCAGCAAAGGTCCTCATTCTCAGAGACTGTCTTTTTCTTCCTTCATCTGAAAAATCCCAATCATTTGACATCTCCCTTAATTTGTCTGCGTTATACCATGCTGCCTGTAATAGTGGTACTAGCCTTTCTGTAAGATAGGTTTTACCGCTTCCTGGAAGCCCCATGACTAATATTTTCAAACGTATACTCCCTTATTGTTTTAGTGGGCTTGTTCCCAATTATCCCCGATTCCTATATCCACTTTAAGATCTAGATCTAAACTAGCAATATTTGACATAACTTCTTGGGTCAGTTTTGAAACCTCTGTCACGTCACTCTCTGTTACCTCCAGAACAAGCTCATCATGTACTTGCATTATAATTTTTGCATCCAAAGATTGTTGAATAATTTCATGATGTAAACGGATCATTGCTTTCTTAATAAGATCCGCGGCTGTTCCTTGCATTGGTGCATTGATAGCGCTCCTTTCTGCGTATTGTCTTCGTTGGTAATTGCTTGCATCAATATCGGGAAGATATAGGCGTCTACCAAAGACAGTTTCTACATAGCCTGTGTCTCTTGCTGTTTCTTTGGTTTGATCCATGTATTGTTTTACCCCAGGATAGCGAGAAAAATAAAGATCAATATAATCTTGAGCCTCATGTCTATTGGTTTTTAACTGTTTTGATAAACCAAATGCTGACATCCCATAAATTAATCCAAAATTGATAGCTTTAGCTGATCTCCTTTGTTCGCCAGTAACGTTTTCTAAATCAATTCCAAAAATTTCAGCAGCAGTGGCCGTATGAATATCTAACTCTTTCTGGAAGGCACTTAGTAGCCCTTCATCTTTGGATATATGAGCCATTATTCTTAACTCAATCTGAGAATAGTCAGCTGCAAGAATTTTAGAGCCCTTGGGTGACACAAACGCTTCCCTTATTCGTCTGCCCTCGGCTGTTCTAATTGGTATATTTTGTAAATTAGGATTTGAAGATGATAACCGACCCGTTGCTGTTACCGCTTGATGGTAAGAAGTGTGAACACGGCCTGTTCTTTGATTAATCATTTGAGGTAATTTATCGGTGTAGGTAGTTTTTAGTTTCGAAATGGTTCTAAAATCTAAAATATCCTTAACGATAGGAAAATCCATTGCTAACTCCTGAAGCACATTCTCTGAAGTTGAAGCTTGCCCTTTTGGTGTTTTCTTCAACACAGGTAGTCCTAATTTTTCAAACAAAATTTCTTGGAGTTGCTTAGGAGATCCAAGATTAAATTCCTCTTCTGCTGTTTTATGGACTTTTTCCTCAATAGCTCTTAAGGTAATTGCAAACTCCTCGCTTTGCTTATTTAACAGTGTGGAATCAATAAGAACACCGTTTCGCTCCACTGCACCCAATACTTCTATGAGTGGTTCCTCTATGTTTATATAAAGATCATACAGTGCTGTTTGTTTCTTTAAGGCTGGAGTTAACGCGTGATGGAGTTGAAGGCTGATATCAGCATCTTCAGACGCATAATAAGTCGCCTCTTCTATACCAACTTGCTGGAAAGAAATTTGTTTGGCGCCTTTGCCAGCGACATCTTCATAGCTTGATGGATTAATGTTGAGATATCTTTTAGACACTGCCCCAAGATTATGTCTTGTTGCAACACTGTTATTAACATATGAGAGCAGCATCGTATCAAATATTTGTCCTCGTAGGCTGAGGTCATAATTTGCGAATATATGGCTGTCATATTTTAAATTATGACCAATCTTTATAGTGTCCTTGTTTTCAAGCCATGGCTTGAGCTTTTCCAATACTGTATCTCTATCAATTTGTGCTGGCGCTTCTTCATAATCATGCTTCAAGGGAATGTAAAATGCTTCATTAGGTTTTATTGATACTGAAATCCCAACCAGTTCAGCATCGATATAATTCAAACTAGTGGTTTCTGTGTCAATTGCCACGACCTTAGCAGACAACATTGATTGTAATAATTCATCCAATTGTGAGTTGGAAAATATAGTTTGATAGTCAACGTCTGGCCTTGTTTTTTTTTCTTCAGGCTCAATTTGGAATTGTTTAATTAAGCCGTGTAACCCTAGGTCCTTGAATTGTTCATAAAGGGCCGCGTCATTAGATTCAGCAATTACTAAATCAATCACAGTTTGGTTTAGATTCACCTCGCAATCGATGGTGACCAATTTTTTAAATAGTTTAAGTTGGTCTAGAGAATCCCTGAGGTTCTCGCCAACTTTGCCCTTAATCTCACTGGCATGATCAACAATCCCTTGTAAACTCTTATATTCAGATAACCACTTAATTGCTGTTTTTGGACCCACTTTTTCAACACCTGGAATGTTGTCCGAAGCGTCCCCTGCTAATGTCAGATAGTCAATAATTAATTCGGGTGCAATTCCAAACTTTTCACTAACCCCTTGAGGGTCTAAGCGAGTGTTTTTCATGGTATCAATTAAATGCACACGATCACTTACCAATTGGGCAAAGTCCTTGTCTCCAGTGGCAATAAGTGATTGTATGTTCTGATTCTCAGCTTGCTTTGCTAAGGTGCCAATAATATCGTCTGCTTCAAATCCAGATTGGGTAATTAAAGGGAGGCCAAGATGTTGAATGGCAGTATGCAGAGGTTGTATTTGGCTAACTAAATCTTCTGGAGCAGCATCTCGATTAGCCTTATAGTTTGGGTACAAATCATGTCTGAAGGTTTTACCGGGAAGATCGAACACAATGGCCACAAAATCTGGTTGCTCGGCTTTAATTAATTTTTGCAACATGGTGAGTACCCCATGTATAGCGCCTGTTGGTTGCCCGGTTGCTGAGGTCAAATCAGGTAGTGCGTGGAAAGCCCTGTATAAATAGGACGAACCATCTACTAAGAGTAATTTTTTTTCACTCATCTAGGTTTGTTTTGAGCTCGTTTTTTAGTTCTTCAGGGTTTTTATCCTGTTGACTTGGTAGATAAAGCTCACCAGTTTGTCCGCAGGCTTGGATCAATATAATTAGAACCAATAGCAGTAGTTTTGAAAAAACATTCTTCCTTTGCATATTTGTCAATCATACAGTCTAATTAGGTTGATAGAAAGTTATGATAAAGAGGATCAATGAACACCTTCAACTACCAAGAATATCAAACACTTCTTAGCTCAAGAGGGATGATTGGGTTAGACCTTGAAACCACTGGTATCAATCGAAACATTGAATACGAAAGGCCCACTTCAGCAGCTATCCTTGAATACTCTAGTGATTTGGATAACCCTGGAATTATAATCAACGATAAATGCAGATTGCCTTATCACATATTACCAGACGCTGGTGCCCTAAATATCACCAACATTAACCCATTAGAATTAATGAATGAAAAACTGTCTTTGTTTGATTTGGTCTCAAAGATAGCTCTTTATTTAAAAGCCCATCCAGAAAAAATTATTGCCACTTATAATGGTGCCTCTTATGACTTGGTTATTTTAAGGCATTCTTTTTTTTCTTCTTTATATAACCCTTACCTACTTTCTAATGCCTCTGAGGATAGAATTCATGTTGATCTTTATAATATTGCTCAAGCGATTTATTGTTTTGAGCCAGAAAAAATTTCATTTCATAAAGATGTAACAGGCAAGCTTGTTCTGAAGCAAGAGCTGCTTGCGGTTGCCAATGGCATTGATCCTGGTGATGCTCATGCTGCAATGGATGATGTCAAGGTTTTATTAAAACTTGCAAAGCTTTTTGAAACGAACACCCCAAACATCTTTTTTTCTGCCATAGCCTGTGGTAACAAGAAGCGAGCCATGGACTTAATGACCAAACAACTGTTTTTTAACTATGGTGATGTGAAATACAAGGAGAGGTTGGCTGTAAAAAGAACTCCAACCTTCATTTGTCAAGACCCAAGTTATTCAAATAATCTGGTGCACTTTGATCTCTCCTATGATCCGCTCGATTATATTTACTTTACAGCAGAAGAAATTGCTAACAAGATCAATCGAAAAGGCTCACCATTTTTTACAATCAAAGCAAACCGCAGTCCAGTCATACTGCCCGCAGAATTTTGTACAAAAAATAACCTGTCTAAAGAGGAAGCCACAGAACGTGCCGAAACCATTCAAAATAATTTGGGCTTCAAGGAAAATGTTTTATTAGCTTGTGATATTAACAGTAGAAAAAGAGCTGAGTGGCCAAGATCTGTCTACCCTGAATCTCAAATTTATGATCAATTTATTGATAATCATGATCGATTGCTTAGTGAGGCTTTTTTAAACACAGAGAATATTGATAAAAGAGTTGAGATTTTAAACCAAATTAATGACCCCCGTTTAATAGACTTTGGCAAAAGAATCATTGCAACAGAACACTCTGATTGTGACCCTAAAATGAGGATGAACTTTCAAGAATTTGAATCAAAAAGACTTTTAACCCAGGATGAAGTACCTTGGAGAACACTGGCTAACGCTTGGCAGTCACTGGAAGCAGAAGAAAAAAAGCCAAATATTAATGCTAATATTCTTAAAGCCACGAGAAATTATTATAATTTAATTGAAAAAGAGATAAGGAAATAAACAATGGATTTTAATCACACAGACAAGGTTCTTGATTTAACTCAATGCCTTCATGGACGAACATGTTTATTATTCTTAAAGCCACGAGAAATTATTATAATTTAATTGAAAAAGAGATAAGGAAATAAACAATGGATTTTAATCACACAGACAAGGTTCTTGATTTAATGGATCAACTCAATGCCTTCATGGACGAACATGTTTATCCAAATGAGGAAGCCTATACTGAACACTTTAAAAGCACCGACAATAAATGGGTTTCGCCTCCCTTGATGCAAGAACTAAAAAACAAAGCCAAAGACGCTGGTTTATGGAACTTATTTCTTCCAGAATCAGAGCGCGGAGCGGGCTTAAGCAACCTAGAATATGCTCCTTTAGCAGAAATCATGGGTAGAGTCTTTTGGGCCTCTGAAGTGTTTAATTGTAATGCTCCGGACACGGGGAATATGGAAGTATTGGATCGTTATGGATCAGAAGAACAAAAAGAACAATGGCTTAAGCCCTTATTAAATGGTGAGATTAGATCCTGTTTTTCTATGACTGAACCCAAGGTGGCTTCTTCAGATGCCACTAATATAGAGTCTCCAATTGTATTAGAAGGAGATGAATATGTGATTAATGGCACCAAATGGTGGAGCTCAGGCGCTATGAATGAAGCCTGTAAAATCATTATTTTTATGGGTAAAACTGACCCAAACAATCCTAATCGTCACCAACAACAATCCATGATACTAATACCCATGGACACAGAAGGGATTAAAGTCATCAGGCCTTTGTCAGTCTTTGGTTATGTGGATGAGCCTTTTGGACACGCTGAAATCAGTTTTGAAAATGTGAGGGTGCCAAAAGACAATTTAATTCTCGGTGAAGGCAGAGGGTTTGAAATAGCACAAGGGCGGCTTGGGCCTGGAAGAATTCATCATTGTATGCGGCTAATTGGGCTAGCAAAACGGTCACTTGAAATGATGTGTGAGAGAGCTGAAAATAGAATTGCCTTTGGAAGGCCGCTTAGTGCACAAGGTTCTGTAAGAGAAAGCATTGCTTTATCTGCAAGTGAGATTGAACAGACAAGATTACTCACACTGATGACCGCAGATAAAATGGATCGATACGGAAATAAAGTAGCCAGTGACTTAATTAGCATGATTAAAGTTGTTGGGCCCAGAATGGCCTGCCAAGTCATAGACAGAGCAATACAAATCCATGGGGCTGCAGGTGTAAACAATGACTTTCTTGCTGGAGCTTATGCTGGAGCGAGAACCCTTAGGTTAGCTGATGGACCTGATGAAGTTCATTTAGCATCGCTGGCTAAAAAAATCTTAAAACAAAAAGAGATGATTGATGCTGGAAGAGTCTAGGTAATGGAGTGAATGATGCTGTCCACAACTTAGATTTAAACAAACTATCAGAATATCTAGGGCGTCAATTACCCAATTTTAGTGGTATAAACACATCAAAAAAATTTGGCACCGGTCAATCTAATCCAACCTATTTAATTGATACCCCTGAAAAAAAATATGTGTTAAGAAAAAAACCCCCAGGAAAGCTCCTGCCCTCTGCTCACGCTGTTGATAGAGAGTATAGAATTATAAAAGCCCTAGAGAAAACAGCAGTCCCTGTGCCTAAAACCATGCTGCTCTGCGAAGATGAAAGCGTGATTGGAACCATTTTTTATTTAATGGAATTTGTTGACGGAAGAATTTTTTGGGACCCATCATTGCCTGAGATTAATAAAGAACAAAGAAAAGCTATTTATAAAGAAACTGTGAGAGTAATGACAGCGCTGCATAATATTGATATAGAGCAGGCTAATCTTTTAGATTTTGGTAAGCCGGGTAATTACTTTGAGCGCCAAGTTAACCGCTGGGTAACCCAATATCGTGCTGCTGAAACGGAAAAATATCCTGAAGTGGAGGCTCTAATTATATGGCTAGAAGAAGCAATGCCTGAGGACGATGGCTTGGTTTCTATTGTTCATGGTGATTATAGGTTATATAACATGATTTTTGATCATAAGAGTGAAGCCATTCTTGCGGTTCTTGATTGGGAACTCTCAACATTAGGGCATCCGTATGCGGATCTTGCTTATCAATGCATGAGTTGGTATATCCCTCAAATTGGTATTACGCCTGGGCTAGCAGGTATGAATCTAGAAGAATTGGGTATTCCCTCTGAAGATGAGTATGTGGAAAGTTATTGTAAAAGAATGAATATTGACTCTATTCCAAGCTGGTCATTTTATCTAGCGTTTGGGTTTTTCAGATTGGCAGGCATTGCTCAAGGGGTTTACAAGCGGTCATTACAAGGCAACGCCTCTGCAAAAAATGCTAATGAATTGGGTGCGGCGGTACCTATTTTGGGTAAAATTGCTTTATCTATTATTAATAAATAATAACTTAAAAAAGAATGAGAACACTTAAAACATTGATCTTCGTAAGCCTCTTCTTTCAGATGGGTGGTACACAAGCTGGTGACCTTACTTTTACTAGCCTCAACGATCAAATTACATTGTTTAACAACGGCAAGGTACAAAGCTTAGTCATCAGCGGTAACTCGGAATCAGTGCTTATCGACCCCATCAATAAGAGTAATACTGAGGAAATTAAAAATTATTTGAGAGAAAATAACAAACCAAGCATAACCAATATCATTTATTCGCACTCTCATTGGGACAGATTGCTTGGCTCAACCCTCTTTGATACAAAAAAGCATAAAATTATTTCTCAATCTGCCTGTGAATTATATTTTACTAGAAACAATAATACCGATATCACTAAGCCTAATTTCTATTTCAAAAAACAACACACTATTAGTCTTGAGGAAGAAGAGATTGTTCTACATTACTTTGGGCCTAGCCATGGTGAATGCATGGTGATTATTGAAATGGTGAGAGCTAAGATTCTTTTTGTCCCTGAGCTGATTAGCACCCGTGGAGCTAGTTTTCCAAAAGATCCAACATTGCCTTTTTTAAGGCCTGCAACATTGGAGAATTTTTTTACTCGTCTTGAGGAATTGGTTGAAGACAAAAAAATACAATCCTTTATTAGTGGTTATGGTGATGATGAAACCTATGGCTCGGTTAAAATTATCAGCGAGCAAAAACAATTTTGGCAACTGATTCTCATAACAGCAAAAGAAGCAGAAGAGGACGGCTTAGTTGATCTCAATAACTTCATTGATGTTGAAAAGCTGGATCTAGAGCCATTCAGTGAATACGACAATTTTAATAAGGCTGATCTTGTAAATATTCTGAGGCGTTACACCTCTTTTTTAAACATGGGTCGTTAATTAATGAGAATGAAAAATATAATTAGCTTATTGATGATCACCGTGTTGATTGGATGCGGAACATCCCCTGAACTAACAAAAGTTGCAGAGTCTGGTGCACCTCTTTTTGGCAAAATGAAATTATGGGAAATAGAAAAAATATCCAACAACCTTTATGCGTTTCGTTACACCTTTTATCGCAACATTATCCTGATTGGTGATGACGGTATTATCCTTACTGACCCTTTGACTCCAGAAGCCGCGAGCATCCTTAATGAAGAAATAAAGAAAATAAGCAAAAAACCCATCAAATACGTGGCCTATTCTCACTCTCATTGGGACCATGTTTCAGGTGGTCAAGTTTTCAAAGATCAGGGAGCTGAATTTATAGCCCATGAACAATGCCTTAATAATTGGCTGGATAACCCTTCTCAAGAAGTGGTAAAACCAGACAAGGTTTTTAAAGATGATTTTAAAATAGATGTCGGCAATGCTTCCTTAGAGATGTATTTCTATGGGCCCTCGCATGATAATTGTCGAGTTGTTTTTTTAACCCAACCAGATCGTTTTATTTTCATTGCAGACGATGCTAACCCTCCAAATGGTATGAACATGATTTACGGTGCAGGATTGGCTGACACCTATATTTTCAACTTAATTCCTTTTTTTAAAAGCAGTGAATTGTTAGCCAGAAAAAAACGAGCTAAAGGTGTAATAGGCTCCCATATGAGTTTTAGCAAAGAGCCTATGAATTTAGTTGGTGGCACGATTGGATCAACACGAGTTATTAAAGAACAAAGACTGTTTTATCAATTGGTCATTGATGCTGTCCAAATGGCATTAGATAAAGGAATATCACCAGAGTTGATTCCAGATTATTTAATAGAGCAAGGCATTCTTAAGGAGAAAATAATAGGTTTTGATGAGCAAAAAATGAGGGTACTCTATAGAAGGATAACAAACTATCTTTTAACTGGAGAGTGATCATGACCAAAGAGGCTTTCAGCAAAGAACAGGCCAAAAGAATAAAGAAAGTATTAGGGTTGGTTTCATCATTGAATGCCTTTATCTATAGAGCTTCTAATGGGCGCCTATGGTCTAAATGGTCTGGTAAATATCCAATTATGGTGTTATCCACTGTGGGTAGAAAAACCAAGAAGATAAGGCATATTCCCCTAATTAAAGTGATGGATAACAATCAACCGATTTTAGTTGCCTCCATGGGGGGTGCCCCCATTCATCCGAGTTGGTTTTTTAATGTTCGAGATAATCCAAATATAGAAGTTCAAATAGGGCCAGATAAGAAAAATTATCAAGCCATAAGAGCTAGTGAAAAAGAAAAGGAGAGACTTTGGCCAACTATTTGTAGTTTTTACTCAGATTACCAAGTCTATCAACAAAGAACTCAAAGAAACATTCCTGTGTTTATTTGTAAGCCTATAGAGAACGGAACATCCGAGGCTTAATTTTTTATGTATAAACAATTCAATAAAGAATGGAGAGATTGGATAAATTTAAATATTGCTCGTGGTTGTGACAAAAACGGGATTTACAAGATTCTAATTGATGAGGGCTTTGACCCCACTGAAATTGAAAAACAAATGAAATATAGCCCCGATATT
>CAYVTR010000028.1:0-16156 GCA_964454905.1 uncultured Woeseia sp.
CCGTGTCTCAGTCCCAGTGTGGCTGATCGTCCTCTCAGACCAGCTACAGATCGTAGCCTTGGTGAGCTTTTACCTCACCAACAAGCTAATCTGACTTGGGCTCATCTATTAGCGAGAGCTTACATGTAGAGGCCCCCTTTCCTCCGAAGAGATTATGCGGTATTAGCCCGAGTTTCCCCGAGTTTTCCCCCACTATTAGGCAGATTCCCAAGCATTACTCACCCGTCCGCCACTCGACGCCTGGAAGCAAGCTTCCATCGTTTCCGTTCGACTTGCATGTGTTAAGCATGCCGCCAGCGTTCAATCTGAGCCAGGATCAAACTCTTCATATTATTATATTTTTAATTTGATTCGTGCTCACAAAATTACAAAAAAATTTGTTGGTTTTGCTCGCACCATTGACTATTCATCGACACGAGCGCCCACACAAATTACCTAAGTTTTTATTTTTTAAAGATCACAATGCTGAATAAAATTCAGACGAGCGTGCAATTGTAGTCCTAATCAGAAGATTAGCAACACCTAATTCAAATAATTTTTACTTTAATAAATCGCCTTTTCCCAAACGAAAGAACGAGTTGTTTATTAGGCTGATTTTTGATGCTTTTTATATTAACTTTTTCACCATCGATTCTTATGGATCCGGCTTTAATTGCCCTGTGTCCTTCTGTAACAGAAGACACTAAATTGGTAAGTGACAGAAGCTTTGGTAAATTAATTTCTCCATCAGGATTTTGAACATTACTCATCATGATTTCTATCGACTTAACATCAGTAGGAATCTGCCCCTTTTGGAAACGAATTAAAAATGAATCTTTGGCTTTCTGTGCTGCAGATTGACTATGAAATCTTATAACCAACTCTTCTGCCAATTGAAATTTAATATCCCTCGGATTAGAACCAGATTTGACCAAAGATTTTAAATGATCAATTTCTGTCAAGGTGAGACTGCTTAATAACTCAAAATATCTCCACATCAGTTCATCTGATAAAGACATAATCTTTCCGAACATATCATCTGGTGTATCATTGAGGGCGACGAAATTATTGGCAGATTTTGACATTTTTTTGATGCCATCTAACCCTTCCAATAATGGCAAAGTTATAATTGTTTGGGGTGCTTGACCATAAATTTGCTGGAGATGTCTTCCAACAAGGAGATTAAATTTTTGATCGGTCCCCCCCATTTCCACATCAGCCTGAAGTGCCACAGAATCATATCCTTGTATTAATGGGTATAGAAATTCATGGATTGAGATTGGATTCTCAGATTTAAATCTTGTTTTAAAATCGTCTCGCTCCAACATTCTTGCAACAGTGTAATTAGAAGCAATTTCAACTAATTGGGCAGTGCCAATCTTTTTCATCCATTGTGAATTAAATTCTATTCTTGTTTTATCTTTATCCAGTATTTTAAAAATCTGTTTCTTATAAGTTTTAGCGTTTTCCTTGACCTGTTCTTTTGTTAGCACCGGCCTTGTCTCATTCGCACCTGATGGATCTCCAATCATGCCTGTGAAATCACCTATTAAAAAAATAATCTCATGGCCAAATTCTTGAAACTGTCTCATTTTATTGATGATGACAGTATGGCCAAGATGAAGGTCAGGAGCAGTTGGATCAAATCCAACTTTAATTTTTAGAGGTTTCTTTGATTTAATTCTTTGAATAAAATCTTTTTCGACAAGAATTTCTTCAGTGCCCCTTTTTAGTTCTCTAAGTTGTTCATTGATCGATGACATGAATTGTTATTATATAGATGAATAAATAACCGGTATATAAATGATTCAAGCTGATGCTTCTATGAGAAATGTTTACATTGGTGTTATGTCTGGAACCAGTGTCGATGCAATGGACGTTGTCGCTGTGGAAATTTTTGATGATTGCTTTAATCTCATTAGTACTGAAAGTTTCAACTTTGAAGAAAGATTAAGAAAAGAAATTTTGGAAGTATCAAGAAATAGCTCTCAACTCAATACTTCTGAAGTGAAATTAATCGATCAGAAACTTGCTGATTCCTATGGAAAAGTAATCAATGAGTTCATATCAAGATCGAGAATCAATAAAAATGACATTGCAGCGATCGGTCTGCATGGACAAACAATTCTTCATCAACCAGATGTTGATCAACCTTTTAGCCTGCAAATAGGAGATGGACAGATCGTTTCTGATATTACTGGACTAAAAGTAATTGATGACTTTAGATCAGCTGATATCAGAGCTGGAGGACAGGGTGCACCACTTGCTCCAATATTTCATTCTTTTCTATTTGGAAACGAAGAAGAAATAAGATGTGTCGTAAATATTGGAGGTATTGCAAATATTAGTTTTTTCAAAGGCAGAGAGGTCATAGAAGGTTATGACTTAGGGCCGGGCAACGTCCTAATGGATTCTTGGTCTATGCATAATGGGATTGGGCAATATGACAAAGACGGTAACTGGGCAAAATCAGGAAAGATAAACAATGAACTCCACATGATCTTGATGGATCAAGATGAATTTTGGAATAAAGCACCCCCAAAAAGCACGGGCACAGATTTTTATAATCTTGATTTTATAATTAGGGCAATAAAGAAGTGTGATCAGGAGCCGAGACCTGAAGATGTGCAAAGAACACTCCTTGAACACACAGCTGGCTTATTTGCTTATATTGGAGAGGATAATATTGTTATGCCAGTGGACAAAAGAAGTAATTGGATTGCAATTTCTGGTGGAGGCTCTAACAATAAATTCCTTGTAGAAAGAATTGAAGATTTAATTTATATCCCTAACGGTGAACTTCAATCAACTGAAGTTTGGGGAGTTGAGTCTGAATGGGTTGAAGCTTTAGGATTTGCTTATCTTGCATTCCTTAGAACGAATGAAATATCTGTTGACTTGTCAAAAGTTACGGGTTCAAAAGGGAGAATCTTGCTAGGAAATATTCATTTACCATCACAGTAGATAGAATGAGGTCGATTGATTGCTGACTAATTAAGAGAAAGATGAACCACAACTGCACGTTGTATTGGCATTAGGATTTTTTATTACAAACCTTGCCCCTTGTAGATCCTCTTGGAAATCAATCTCAGCACCCGTTAGGTATTGGATACTCATTGGGTCCACTATTAGTTTAACTCCATGTTTAATGACTTGTGTGTCGGCCTCATCTCTATCTTTATCAAACGAAAAGCCATATTGAAAACCAGCACAGCCTCCACCAGTAACATACACCCTAAGATGCATATCAGGATTCTCTTCATCTTTTAATAGTGCTCCAACTTTTATGGCAGCAGCATCGCTAAATATTATCGGTTCTTCATGCATGGTGACATTATAAAAGTTATCTCTACCTTATAAAAGGGGTAAATTCATTGATAACTTTTTCATACACATTACGCTTAAAATTTATAACCTGTTTAATCGTAGTCTCAGGCTGAACCCATTTCCATGAATCAAATTCCTGTTGAGAACTTGAACTAAGATTAATCAAGCTGGGGTTATCATTAAATTTCAATAAAAACCATTTCTGTCTCTGACCAATGACTGTTATCCCATTTGTTTGCTTTCTAATATTTCTTTTAGGCAAACGATATTCATACCAACAATCTGAGATGTATGTCACTTCTATATTTTTTTCTCCCAAGCCTGTTTCTTCATTAAGTTCCCTATACATGGCTTTCTTCGGGCTCTCGCCTAATAGAATGCCACCTTGAGGAAACTGCCAACCTGATTGATACTTCCTCTTAGCAAAAAAAACTTTTCTGTTTTTATTGAAAATGACAATCCCAACATTAGCACGAAACCCATCATCAAAAATTAAATCTCCCATCAATCAATCCTACAATTTATTCATTCTTATTAAAGTAGGATTGGCCTTCTTCCATCATTGCAACAAAAGTCTCTTCTTGGCCTTGGGTGATTGCGTGTGTTATCTCATTAATTGCTGCGTTAAGCTCCTTAATTGTTTTTAGACTGTGCTCATTTAAATGCTGTATTTCAAAATAAAGATGGGGGTTCTCATCAGTCACTCTTTTAGCAACATTCAACTGATCTTTAAAAGTGGTGCTTGATAATTTAGGAAGCAACGCTCTATTATCATCAGTTGATGCTAGGACTTTAGCAAAAGCTATATTGATCATATGAGATAAACCCAAGACATAAGCAATCGCATAATCATGGTTTTCAATAGACATATCAATTAACTGAGCTGTAGTTGACTCAAATAATTTCTTTACTTCTTGATGTGTATTTTGCTGATCAATGTCCATAAAAATAACCTGCTTACCGGTCAATAAATCACTATCTGGACCAAACATTGGATGAATAGAGGTAACTTGCATCCCTGAATTTACCATGTCTTTTAAGATGCTTTCTATGGGTGATTTTATAGAGCCTATATCAAAAATTATTCCTCGTCTTTTAGCCCCAAGCATTGCTTGCAGTATATCGATTGATTGTCTTAAAGGAGCAGCAACAACTGTAATAGTGTAATCATCATTCGCTTCCTCCCATGTTGAGTAATGTTGGGACCCAGATTCAGATTCAATTGGGTCTGCGATATCAACTGTAAAGCCCTGCAACATCAAAAACTCGACGAACCAGCCACCCATTCTACCTGATCCTCCAATGACCAGTGCTCTTTTACCACTGCCCTGACCCTCCTCTTTGACGCGAGCAAATTCCTGAGTTTTAAGGGAGCTCTTTATGAGAAGTTGCATCAAATCTACAACCAAATGTGTATCAACCTCTAGGCTCTCAGCATGAGACTGAGCTAACTCAATGACTTGCTTTTCCCTAATGTAATCGCGAGTGGGTTGGCCTTTGTCTCTTTTGTAAGCTCCTATTTCTTCTGCCAAGACTTGTCTTTCATGAATTAGATCTATGATCTTTAAATCCACTTCGCTTAGCTTTGATCTTAATTTCTCTAAATCTTTCATTTATTAAAAAAAATAATAATTCTCTTTTTTTGTAATTAGCTTTCTATTCCTGATAATCTGAATCTATTATTGAATCGAAGTACATATTATAGCAAATCATCAATTTAGTTTATGATCTCAGACTTAAGAAAAAGTAGCGTCACTAACCCCATTCTAGTTTTAAAAGAATGGTTGCATGAAGCAAGGCAATCTGGAATTCAACCCAACCCAAATACTATGTCAATATCAACAGTTGATTCTATGGATTGCCCTAATTCTAGAATGGTCTTATGCAAAGAAATTAACGAAGATCTTGGCTATCTGGTTTTTTATACTAATTATAATTCCAAGAAATCTAAGGAAATTGCATCCCATAATGATTGCTCTGCATTGTTTCACTGGGATCCTCTAGGCTATCAGGTGAGAATTCGAGGAAAGCTTATCAAATCACCCAATCATGAGAGTGATAATTATTTTTCTACCAGGAAAGTGGGGAGCCAGCTCTCAGCCTGGGCAAGTAATCAAAGTCATCATGTTGAAGATCGTGAGTCACTGGATAACCAGTTTCAAGAAATTATGAGGCGATTTAATATTCAAGATGCAGACTTAGATTCAACAGAAATTGAGATACCTAGACCTGAATTCTGGGGTGGTTATAGAATCTGGGTAAAAGAAATTGAGTTATGGTTAAATCAGAGCGAACGATTTCATGATCGCTTATCTTTCAAACGAGACCTTATTGAAACCCCTTCCGGTTTTGATGCTGAAAATAATTGGGTGGTAAAAAGATTACAACCTTAATTTACAACATAGCTAATTGATATTAAGATAGCCAGATTGAGTTTCAGTTAATTAATGAACTGTAAGGGAAGTTGGTGGAAACAATCCAACGCTGCCCCCGCAACGGTGATCAAGTTAACTCCTCTACTGAAGACTTTTAGTTTTCAACCACTGTCGATAGACGGGAAGGTGTATTGGAGAAGTAATCTTGTCAGCCCGGAGACCTGCTCAATAAAAAAGTACGGTGGGTACGCGTTCTCATAGTAGGTTGAGCCTGTCCATCGCATAAAAATAAGGAAACTACTAATGAGAAACAAACTATTTCTGATAATTCTTCTTTTAGCTTTTATGAATTATGAGGCTATTGCAGAAGATTCAGAATTGATTGAAAATCTGATTATTACAGCCGCTAAGAGTCAACAATTAACTAACGAAGTTATCGTGCCTATTATCGTGATTGATCAATCAGATATTGAGTTATCAGGTGTTAATGATATTGCTGAATTACTGAGTTTTTTTAATGGGATTAATATTTCAACCAACGGAGGTCCTGGCCAACTAACTTCGATTTTTGTTCAAGGATCTAATAGCAATCAAGTATTAATACTCGTGGATGGGATAGCAATCAATGACTCGGCTACAGGCATAGCTGCAATACAAAACATTCATCCAAATATGGTTGAACGAATTGAAATAGTCAAATCTCCAAGAGCTGCATTATATGGTTCAAATGCAGTTGGAGGTGTGATTAATATTTTTACCAAACGCGGCTCAGACGGAACAACTTTAGGGTTTAAATATGGTTCAGATAAAACACAAATAATAAATATTTCCACAGTGAGTAAAATGACATCTGGCAAGGTAGGTTTGCACTTTAATGATTATGATACTGATGGCTTTCCTAGCAAAGAAATCAGTAATATCAACAGCAAACATAATAATAGATCAATCAATGGATTTTATGATGGTCAATGGGACAATGCGATTATTAAAGCCAGCATTTTGGACAGTCACGGAACAACTGATTATCTAGATTTTTTTGCAAGCCCAGTAAGCCAAGATTTTAATAACACCACTTTCAGCTTCAATTTAAATGAGAAAAAAAATGAGACCTGGAATACCAATATTAATATTGGTTTGAGTAAAGATTTACTGGATCAAAATAATTCCAATGACTTCAATCATTCTAAAAACTTTATAGTCGAGTGGAGAAATAATTTTAGATTAAATAAAAACAATGAATTATTGACCGGTATAGCTCTAGAAAATGAGCAGTTTGATGCAAGCAATTATGGTTTAAATATACATACTAGTTTAAATAATAAGGCGCTCTTCCTAGAGAATATTTTTTCTAGTCAGAAAAACCAATTCTTGGTAGCAATTCGTTTAAATGATAAAGAAGGTATTAATGATAAAATGAGTTGGAACCTTGAATACGGCCATCATATTAACCCTAATACAAGATTATTACTGAATGCTGGGAAAGCCTTTAGAAACCCCTCTTTCTTTGATTTGTATGGCTTTGGTGGTAATACTTTACTACGGCCAGAATACTCTGAAAAAATAAGCTTAGGTTTGTCCTATCAACCTAACTCCTCAACAAATATTGATCTTCACTATTTTGATAATAGAGTTAAGGATCTTGTGGCTTTTAACTATATAGATTTTAAGCTTTATAATATTGAAAGATCAAAAACTTCTGGGATTGATCTTAATCTAAACACCGATATAAATAAATGGATTCTAAATCTTCATGCTACTCTCCAAGATCCAGAAAATTTGACCACCTCAACGCAATTACTAAGGCGACCAAGAAATTCATTCGGAATTAGTGCAAGACGAAGTTTTGAAAAACTAACTTTTAATTTAAATCTAGCTAAAAACTCCTCCAGGAATGATTTTGGTGGGGTCGTTCTTGATGCTTACACCTTGGTAAACTTAACAATTCGATATCAGCTCAATAATCATTGGACTTTTAACAGTTCAATCAACAATCTTAATAATGAAAAATACACGCTAGCAAATGGTTATATTACTCCTGACAGAAAAGTTTATTTCGGGTTTATTTATAGCCCTGAAGGTTAAAGTTTTTGCTTCATCATAGAGATAAAAGCTAAGATAAAAGAATGGGAAATCGATTAACAAAGATTTATACAAAAAAGGGTGATGATGGCAGCACCGATTTAGGAGGAAATCAACGCGTGCCAAAATATGACCAGCAAATAGAGGTCTACGGTTCTCTCGATGAATTAAGTGCTGCTATTGGGCTTATAATCACAAAAACAAACATTCCTGAAGAAATTGGGAAGTTTCTCAAAAACTCTCAACAAGATCTTTTCAATATTGCTGGAGAAATCTCTGCCCCTGAATTTAAAAGTATTGATGAGAAGAAAGTAGAGAATATTGAAGTTCTGATAGAAAAGATTAATGAAGAATTACCCCCACTAAAAGAATTTGTGGTTCCAGGTGTTAATGAACAATCAGCTCAAACTCATCTCGCAAGAGCTATATGCAGAAGAGCAGAAAGGGCTATCGTTAAACTATCTTCTATAAAAGAAGTCAACCCTTTTGCTCTAAAATATCTCAATCGACTATCAGATGCCTTCTTTGTTATTGCTAGAAAATTGGCTAGAGAAGACGGTGAAAAAGAAGTAGTTTGGGAACATGAACGCCCTTAATAATAATCTATGGATATAGAAATTATCCTTGAACCTGATTTACATCCTAATCAGGTTGCTGAACTTGCAATCAAAGCAGAAGAATATGGAGTAAGAGCTCTCTGGACTTCAAATTATCACCAACAATGGGATGCCTTTATGAGTCTCATCCCTGCTGCACAGCAAACAAAAAAAATTCTTCTTGGTCCACTAGCAATTAGCCCTTTCGAGATGCACCCTTTAAAAATGGCAAATGCTCTTTTAACTTTGAATGAACTCTCTAATGGTCGAGCAATCATTGCTGTAGGTGCGGGTGGTGGAACATTAGGTGCAATGAAGTTTTCATGTCGTGAAACTACTTGTCCAGGATTAAAGCCATTTCGAATCATCAAATCAGTTAAAGAAGCTGTTGAAATATTGATCAATGCTTCGGAGAAAAAATTTAATTTAAAATTTGAAGGTGAAATTTTTAATATCACTAGGCCTTATATGCAAGGCTTTACATGGGCAAAATCTAGTCGACCGAAAATTTATACCTGCTCGACTGAACCTCAAATGTTAAGGCTAGGAGGTCAGTTTGCAGATGGATTGCAAATGAGTGACGTGGCCTTACCAATGTTGAAAGAAGCAATGAATAATATTCATCAAGGACTTTCAAAAAGAGAGGAATCAATTGATGATTTCAGAATAGGGAATTTCTGGGCTTGGCATATCAAAGATGATAAAGAAGAATCACTCAAAGAAGCTCGTAGAGAATTAGTCTTTCGTGGATCATTACTACCACCATTCTCTCTGCATCACTTCCTAAATGAGGAAGAAGCACAAATTGTAATTGATAACTTTAATGCTGGACCAAATAATGAATTTGCAAAAGCGTATATCAGTCGATCAGGAATTATTGACAATGTCCCTGAAAATCTGGTTTCAAAATTGATAGATGATTTAAGTTCTGCTGGGGATATGAATGATATTGACAAAGAATTAGAACGATTTTATGTGTTTAAAAAAGCTGGAATAACAGACTTATCAATACGCTTATTTGATAACCCAATGGCAGGACTAAAAATGATAGGAGAAAAAGTTCTTCCCGCTCTTGCAAATTAGATGAATATTATTAAGTGGTTTGAACTTGAATTTCGAAGTCTATACATGAGACGAATGCTCAGTTTTGAGGCACAACAAAAAAATAGCCTAAGAAGAGAAGAAAAACGCCAAAAGGAAAATCGATCACATACCGTCTATTATTTTCATGAAGTAAATGACCCATATAGTCATTTATGTGCCCAGATTCTCAAACCTCTAACAGATCATTATGAGATTGATCTTGTTCCTTTAATCGTTGGAAAACCACCCAAGTCGTCGACACCAGAAACTGAGATGCTAATGACGCATAGTATTGAAGATGCTGTTATGATTGCCCCTTATTACAATCTTCAATTTCATCCATTGACAAGTGAAATTGATCATCAAAGCATAGAAGTGGCTCAGTCTATTTTAGTCAATTGTGATCAATCTAAGTTTATAAACACTGCAGTCCAAGTTGGAGAGGCGCTTTGGTCTGGAAATTCCGATGAACTTCATTCAATGAATGATTCTAAAAATCATTTGAACAATAACCATTTATCCTCAGTTATAAAGAAAAATAATATGACGAGAAAAAAAATGGGGCATTATTTTGGTGGTGTTTTTGCTTATGAAGGTGAGTGCTACTGGGGAATTGACCGTCTACCTCATCTTGAAAAACGCTTGACTGAAGTGGGAGCTAAAAAAGGAGATAAGGAAGGGACCGTAATGTCTAAAAAATATTCTGTAGTTAATAAAAAACAGTGGCCTGAGCTTTATCTTGATATTTTTTGGTCTGGTAGAAGTCCATATAGTTATCTTGCTATGAAGCCATTAGCTGAGCTCAGAGAAAAATATAACGTTGAGCTTAGATACCAAATTATTCAGCCAATGGTCATGAGGGGTATGAAAATTAACCCAGAAAAAGGTTTATATATCGTCAAGGATTGCATGCGTATTGCTAATGAAAATAATATACCCTTCGGAAATATAATTGATCCAGTGGGTGAAGCTGTAGAAAGATGCTATTCAATGTTTGATTACGTCAGAAAAAACAGGAAAGAAGAACAGTACCTTCATGCTTTTGCAAAAGCAGTTTGGGCTGAGGGAAAACATGGGTATTTAACAAGCACACTTAAAGCAATTATTAATAAAATTGACTTAGATTGGGAAGAAGCAAAAACTGAATTGGATTCTACAAATTGGACAAATGAAACAGATAAAAATAGAGAAACTCTATATAAGCTTGGTAAATGGGGACCACCAACAATGTCATTATCAAATTCTGAAGGAGAAAATCTGATTACTGTATGGGGTCAAGATAGAATTTGGTTAATTGAGGAAACCATCAAATTAATGCAAGTGAGTCATAATTAAGATAAATTATATCTCCTAAATCAAAGGAATTATGACTATGAAATCAAATCAGAAAGTATTTATTACGGGAGCCAGCAGTGGCATTGGAGCAGCAATCGCTGCAGAGTATGCTAGCCAAGGAGCAATTCTTGGTTTGGTTGCTAGAAGAGAAGCAAAACTTGAAGCTATTAAAAACGAATGCTTAGCGCTAGGTGCTGAGGATGTTAAAACCTATTCACTTGATGTTACTGATATGGATCAATCAATGTCTACCGCAAAAGATTTTATTGCCTGGGCAAAGGAAGGAATTGATATCGTTGTTGCTAATGCAGGTGTTGCCTTCTCAGATCATCTCTCATCTGGTGATCCAACTCAAATTAATCAAACCCTACTTATTAATATACTTGGTGTAACAAATACCGTTATTCCTTTTGTGCCAACAATGAAATCACAAAAAAAAGGTGCCATTGTTATTATGTCTTCCATAGCCAGCTTTACCGCGCCAGCGTATTTTGGTGGGTATTCTGCTTCAAAAGTTGCTGTCAGAAGATTGGGAGATGGATGGAGAGCAACACTTCAAAAACATAATGTACAAGTCTCCACAATATGCCCTGGCTATATCAAAAGCGAGATGACTGATATTAATGATTTTAAGATGCCATTCCTTATGGAAACTGATGTAGCAGCTAAAAAGATGGTACAGGCAATTAAGTCTAGGAAAAAAACATATATCCTTCCTTGGCAATGGCGTCCAGTAATTGCCATCTCAAGATTGTTTGGAAGAAAACTTAAAAGTATCTAATTAGGTGGACAATAAGCCCATTGTTTTCCTTGATATGGACGGTGTGCTCGCCGACTTTTTTGGTGCCTTTTCGAGTTTAGCTGGAGTAAAGCATTGGAAAGACCTGGGGCCTTCAGAATTATACAATACTCTTCAAACCATCATCGGCAGTGATTTCTTTTCAACTATTCCAAAAACATGGTGCTGTGATGAATTGATTTCAATAGTGGTGGAATTTTCTGGAAGCTATTCTATTCTCTCATCGCCTCTGGATGGAGATGAAGAAAATTGTGCACATTGGAAGAGAGCATGGATTGAAAATAATCTCAATCCAAAACCATCAGAGATATTTATTGATAGAGATAAAGGGAATTATGCGATGTATCAGAATAAACCTAATATTTTGATAGACGATAGGCCACACAATATTACAGCATGGGAGAATCAAGGAGGAATCGCAATAAGGTTCCAAGCTAACCAGGATCAATTAGGGATCATTGAAGAAGTATTTAGAAGTATCAATTAAAATCAAAGTCAATAGCACTAGCTAAATTAAGAAGCTAGCTTCCCTGATGTCATAAGGCTCAAAAAATTCAATTGACTAGATAAGAATAAATCGTAAAACTGATTAGGGATTATTAACAATAAGTTGCACTTAGGGAGGAATTAACCGTGTCTCGAAGAAGAGGTGGTCGTAAAGCCAAAGTTGCAATACGATCAGCGCCATTATCAGACAAATCAAAGCCTGTTCATCCAGGTGAGTCAGGCGGTCAATATAAACCACTAAATGATGAAGGTGTTGCAGATATAGTTGAGAATAGTTTTCGTATTTTAGAAGACGTTGGCTTTAATCAAGCAACGCCACACTGCATTGAGACATGCACAGCTTTGGGAGCTGTGATGAGCGATGATGGTCGACTCCGTTTCCCACGAAAAGTGGTAAAAAAAGCTATTGACATGAGCAATAAGGATTTAATCCTATATGCACAAAATCCTACCAATGACTTACATGTCAGCGGCAGTCGTGTGTATTTTGCTACTGCTGGTGCCGCAGTGATGATTGCGGATGCAGAAACCAAAACTTATCGTGATTCAATGGCTCAAGATTTATATGATATGGCTCGCATCGCTGACACCTGTGAACACATTCACATGTTTCAACGTACTTGTGTGCTCAATGATATCAAAGATAACTATGCCATGGATTTGAACACTGCCTATAATTGTGTCATGGGCACCACTAAGCATGTTGGTTCCAGCTGGACGGAAGCCCATCATCTCGAAAAAACACTCAAACTCTTACATCTCATGGCTGGTGGAGAAGAAGCTTGGCGGATGAGACCATTTGTCAGTCAATCCAATTGTTTTGTAGTTCCCCCAATGAAGTTTGCTGAAGAATCTTTAGAATGCCTGCGTATAGCAGTAGAAGGCGGCATGCCGGTGCTGTTACTTTCAGCAGGACAAGCCGGAGCCACAGCACCCCCCTGCCTTGCTGGTACTGTCTCTCAAGCATGGGCTGAATGCCTCGGTGGCTTGGTGTATGTGAACGCTATAAAGCCAGGGGCTCCTGCGATATTGGGTGCATGGCCTTTTGTCTCAGACTTAAGAACAGGTGCAATGAGCGGTGGCTCACCAGAGCAAGGTATTTTATCTGCTGCGTGTGCACAAATAGGTCAACACTTCGGTTTACCCATGGGCACTGGTGCTGGAATGTCAGATGCTAAGTTACCTGATTTTCAAGGTGGTGCAGAACATGCTTCAAACGTTGCAGTGAGTGCTTTATCTGGAGCCAATATTATCTATGAATCGGCTGGTATGTACTCCAGCCTTTTGAGTGCCTGTCTAGAAAGTTTATTGCTTGATAATGATCTCCTGGGTGCGTGCATGCGAATGGTAAAGGGCGTAACTGTAAATGAAGAGACACTGGGTTTTGACGAAATTAAAGACGTCTGTCTAAACAATAAGGGGCATTATCTCGGCTCGGATCAAACTATCAGTGTTATGCAAACTGAGTATATCTACCCGGAATTTTATAATCGCCTCAGTCCAAGTCAATGGAGTGATGCTGGAAAACCTGAAGCCTTGGATGTAGCTATTAAAAAGAAAAATCATATTCTTTCGACTCATTTTCCCAAACATATCAGTAATGAAGTCGATGATAAAATTCGTGATGAATTTCCAATTTTCCTTAGCAAACAATCTATGGGACGTAGCGTTTGAAGACTGAAACAATGAAAAATTATAAGGAAGTTCTTTTGCTTACTTTTTTTCTGGGCAGAAGAGATGAAGTTGATATAATCAGTCACAGGAGCTCGAAAGAACATTATGAGCAATAAAAACAACATTTCTAAACAATTTGATACATGAACCGTAATGTTATTGTTAGCTGTGCGGTAACTGGTTCAGGTGATTCTGTTGACAAACACCCTGCCATTCCAGTCACTCCAAAAGAAATTGCAGCTGCGGCAATAGAGGCTGCAACAGCCGGCGCTGCGATTGCTCATATTCATGTGCGAGAACCTGATAGTGGTAAACCAAGCAGACGTGTAGAACTATATCGCGAAGTTGTGAGTCGTATTCGTGAAAATAATGTGGATGTTATTATTAACCTCACCACCGGCATGGGTGGTGATCTTTTTCTAGGTCCCGATGAGGCACCGATGAATTTTAGCGACAACACAGACTGTGTTGGGATGATGGAACGAATAGAGCATGTTGAAGAACTCTTGCCAGAAATTTGTTCTCTTGATTGTGGTTCATTTAATTATGCCGAAGGAGATTATGTCTACATATCAACTCCAAATATGCTGGAACAAGGAGCCAGAAGATTACAGGAAATAGGGGTAAAACCAGAACTTGAAGTCTTTGAACTAGGTCACTTGTCCTTTACTAAACATCTTATTGCTCAAGGATTGCTGGATGATCCTCCACTGTTTCAGATTTGTCTAGGTATACGTTGGGCTGCTGAAGCAAATACAGCGTCGTTTAAAACCATGGTCGATGCACTTCCAGAAGGCTGTAATTGGGCAGGATTTGGGACAAGTGCTATGGAAATGCCTATGGTGGCACAAGCCGTTCTCTTGGGTGGGAATATTCGAGTAGGCCTTGAAGATAACCTCTATTTAGAAAAGGGTGTTTTTGCATCGAATGGCCAATTAGTGGAAAGAGCTTGCAATATTGTTGAGCTCATGGGGTGTTCAATTCAAACTCCTGCAGAAGCAAGACAAACTCTTGGTCTTAGAGGATCCTAATAGATGACAACACTGATTGAGGAATTATTATGGTTTTAGTACAAAAAAGCGTTGCGCACCCATGGATGTGTGACATTTTAGGTCATATGACCACTCGACATTATGTGGCCATGTTTGATGATGCTGCTTATCACATGTTTTACACTGTCTTTGGATGGACCGGTTCTAGTGATGCAGAGAATAAAATTGCTTGGGCAGATGTTCAGCATGTTATTGATTACAAAGCAGAAGTATCGGTTGGCGATATACTTGAAATCGATGCAAAATTAACCAAAATTGGGAATAAATCCATCACAATTCTTTATGAGATGAAGAATCTTGGCAAAAATGAAGTCGCCGCCACTCTTAAATGTATTTGTGTGCTCTTTGATTTACACACACGCAAATCTGTTGAAATCTCTGAAGAATTAAGACTACAGGCATCAAAGTACCTGGTAGAAACTAAAAACGACAAATAAAACACTGAGATCATCATGAATAATCAAGCACGGATTGTTATCGTAGGCGGAGGCATTATGGGTGTGTCACTGCTATATCATTTAGCAGAAGAAGGCTGCAAGGACATCCTCTTAATTGAAAAAGGTGAATTAACCTCAGGTTCAACTTGGCATGCTGCTGGGCAATGCCCAAGTATGGTTGGCAACTATAACTTGGCAAAAATTCATAATTACGGAAATTGGTTGTATTCTCGACTTGAAGAAATGACTGGTCAATACGTTAGTTGGCACCCTTCAGGGGGTATACGACTTGCTTTAACTCAGGATGATCTTGATTGGTTTCATTACATGAAAGGAATCGCTAACAATGTGGGGTTTCGTATGGAAATCATTGACACTGAAAAGATTAAGGAGATCAATCCGTTTATTGATACAGAGGGCGTGATTGCTGGTGCATGGACTCTCGATGATGGTCATGCAGATCCAGCAGGTCTCACAAATGCCATGGCTGTTGGTGCAAAAAAAATGGGAGCTAGTATTGAGCGACACAATCGTGTTCTTGATATAAAGCCCATGGCTTCTGGTGAATGGCAGATCATTACAGAAAAGGGAAATGTTATAGCAGAAACAGTGGTTAATGCAGCGGGTTGCTATGCTCGGAGAATAGCACAAATGGTTGACAGAGATTACCCAATTGTGAACGTGCAACACCACTATATCGTGACCGATGTTATAGAAGAATTTTCCCAACGTGATGAAGAAATCCAAGTAATAAGAGATCCTAGAGCTTCTTCTTATCTCAGACAAGAGCAACAATCAGGTCTAATAGGTATTTATGAAAGAGAAGGCATAACCGAAGCCTGGGCACCCGAAGGACTGCCTCCTTGGGAATCAGACAGTGAGCTTTTCTCAGAAGATCTAGATCGGTTAATGC
>CAYVTR010000029.1:0-10458 GCA_964454905.1 uncultured Woeseia sp.
AGTTCTCTATACACCTGGACATACTCAAGACTCTATTTCTCTTTTTGATCAAGAGACTGGTTACCTGTTTTCAGGAGATTTTCTATATCCTGGGCAATTGTATGGATTTTTACCTAATAGCAATATGGGCGACTACTTACAGGGTGCTCAAACAATAGAATCAGTGAGTGGAAATAGGTTGCGTGTATTTGGAGCACACAGAGATGACTCTATAGGGGTTCCTGAGTTAAGCTTGGAAACGGTTACCAAATTGCAGAATACTTTAAATGCCATCCAATCTGGAACTTTAAAATCCAATGGAACTTATCCTGTGACTTATAAGGTTAATGATAGAGTGGAACTTCTGTCAGAGCCTAAGTGGTTGCAAGATTGGGATCCTATTTATCCAGAACTAAATTTGAAAAGTAAGTAGGTTAAAGACAAAATTGTTATTGAATTGGAATAAGAGGATATAAATGAACAAAGAGATGAAAATGAACAGGCGACAGTTTTTATATGGGACAACGGCAGTTGCAATGCCAGTGCTCGTGGGTTGTGATGGAGATCAGCCTATTGTAAGCATTGATGAAAGCTATCCGGTGGGACCCTTTGGTGCAACATCAACAGCTGAGGAGGTGACACTGGGATTTGATTTAACTGGAAAGACAGCCATAGTTACTGGATGTAATTCCGGCTTAGGATTTGAGACCATGCGGGTTTTAGCGCTGAGGGGCGCGCATGTTATCGGCACCGGCAGAACTCTTGAGAAAGCCAGTAAAGCCTGTTCCAGTGTGCCAGGCAAAACTACCCCTGTAGCCCTAGAGCTTTCTAGCTTAGAATCCATTGTAGAATGTGCAAACACTGTTGCCAGACTAGGTCTTCCTATCGATATCCTAGTCTGCAATGCGGGCATTAATACATTTGGTGAATCGGTGGAATTGGTGAACGGTGTCGAGAGAACATTCACTGTGAATTATCTGGGCCATTTTGTATTGGTAAATAGGTTAATGCCCCTGATGAAACAGGTTCAAGAAAGTCGCATTGTCCATGTTGGTAGTAAGTCTGCCTATATTCAGGCACCTGCAGTGGGTATAGACTTTGATAACCTTCGAGGTGAAGGTGTATTTGATGCGCAGGAAGCTTATGGTCGATCCAAGTTGGCCAATGCCTTATTTTCTCTTAAGCTGGCTGAACGTTTGGAGGGTTCTAACATCACTTCAAATGTTATTCACCCAGGTTTAGTTCAAACCAATATTGCTCGCAGCGCTCCAATAGTCCTTCGCAAAGCTTTTGAATGGTTTGGTGGCGCGATCTCAAAAACACTACAAGAAGGGGCTGCCACTCAAGTTTATGTGGCTACTAATCCCGCTCTCAAAGGCGTCAGCGGTGCCTATTTTGAAGACTGTAATGCGGTTACCGTCAGTGGTGATAACTTCATATTTGATAAACCAATGGCAGAGCTCCTCTGGTCTACTGGCGAAGAGATGGCTCAGGGATATCTAATTGAGTGGGAGTAAAATGATGGATTTAGATCAAGATTCAATGAAGCGCTTGGAAAAGGCAATTACTGATTTAAGGCAGCATAATTTTTTTCAGATGTATGATTCGTTATGGAGATTAATATTCTTCAGCTTAATTCGCGGACTCGCATCCGGTTTAGGCTGGGTAATTGGAGCAACAATTTTAGTGTATCTGTTGACTGTTATTCTTTCGCAAATAGAATTCATACCAATACTAGGCGAGTGGGCATCAAGATTAATAGAGCAAATTGAAAAATTTGATAAATAAGGTTAAGCACTAGAAATTAAAGGAGACAAGATTAAATGCCAGAAATGACAATTTTGGGCTGGTTTCATACCGTATTAGGAGTGGGAGCGGTAGTAAGTGGCTTCTATACCATATATAAACATAGGGTGATTTCACTAGAAGAAGATTCTGGGAGGCTATATGTGTTTTTAACATTACTTGTGGCGGGTTCTGCCTTAGGAATTTATAACCAAGGAGGCTTCGGAATTGCTCATATACTTGCCGTGCTTACATTAATTGCTCTTACTGGTGGTGTAGTGATGGAGAAAGTAAAGCTTTTTGGATCTCTCTCCAAATATTTTCAGGCACTTGGTTACACCAGCACGCTCTTATTCCATATGATTCCTGCTGTAACTGACTTTTTAAGAAGATTGCCAGTCGGGGATCCTTTTGTTGATTCTTTAGAAGATCCCTTGTTAATTAACTTTCAATTAGCCTTTCTCTTAATATATTTCGTAGGAATGGCTATCCAGATGTTATGGTTAAAAAAAACATGATAGAAAAAAATTATGAAATAGTTCTCTATGGAGCAACAGGCTTCACTGGTCAGCTTTGTGCAAAATATTTACAAGACAATTATGCTGATTTAAATTGGGCAATGGCAGGAAGAGACAAAGATAAATTAGAACAACTTAAATTAGATTTGAACTTTTCAGGTGATGTTTTAATTGCAGATGCACAAGATCTTGAGGCTTTGAGAGAATTAGCAAGGCAAACAAAGGTGGTTTTATCTACTGCTGGCCCTTTTGCCAGATACGGATCTCTTTTAGTGCAAGCCTGTGTTGAGCAAGGAGCACACTATACTGATATTACCGGTGAGAACCACTGGGTTAGAGACCTGATTGATAAACATCATGAAGAGGCAGCATCTAAAGGCATTAGAATTATCCCTTCTTGTGGATACGATTCTATTCCTTCTGATATTGGAACTTACTTTGCTGTCTCTCAGTTTGATAAGCTTGTCAGTCGAGTGGATGTTTATCAAGAAGCAGTCGGCACAGCTTCTGGTGGCACAACTGAAACCATGTTTACCATAGGTAATGTACCCAAGAAAATGAGGGATCCTTTTGTATTAAATCCTGAAAATACAGTCTCAGACACACAAAAAAAGCACTCAAAAGATGGATTTAAGATTCAAAAGATTGAGCGGTTAGATGGATGGTCTGGTATTGGAATGATGGCTATAGCCAACACAAGAGTGGTGAGAAGATCCGCAGCATTGATGGAGCAAAATCAGAACTCCTATGGTAAGGATTTCGTCTTTGGCGAACACGGCTTATTCAAAACAAAAAAATTAGCCAGAATAACCTCTTATGGCTTGTTAATTGCAGTGATGATTATTGCTTCTCCGATCAGGCATTTAGTCCGACCCTTCCTATTAAAGCCTGGAGAAGGACCTAGTGAAGAGTCGCGAGACAAGGGATGGTTTAGATCGACCTTTGTAGCACAAGCTGAAGACGGTGAACAAAAGATTTGTTCTATCTATGGATCGGGGGATCCGGGGTATAAATCTACATCAAAATTAGTATGTGAATCGGCTTTGGTTTTAGCTAGGTCTGAAAATTTACCTGGAGGCGATCAATATGGAGGGGTTTTGACTTCTGCAGTTGGTCTGGGTGATGAATTAATTGAAAGGTTAAAAGCAGCTGGCATTGAATTTAATGCTTAAATAAAAGGTAGACGATTAATGGCAGAAATAATTCATTTAGATGCTGAAACTACAATAGATGAAATTCTAAAGGTTCTAGATCAGGATGCTGCGGTAATCATTGAAAATGTTATTTCTATGGATGCTGTTGAGGCATTGAAAAGTGATTTAGCTCCATACCTTTCAAAAGAGGCATTTGGTAGAGACGAATTTACCGGTTTTAGCACTAAGAGAATTGGAGCCTTAATTGCCAGATCAAATGCATGCAGAGAGCTTGCTTTGAATCCTTTAGTAATTAACGTCGCTGAGCAATATTTAAACCCATTTGCTGATGGTTATCAGCTACATTTCACTTCAGCTGTAAGTATTGGTCCTGGCGAAACTAAACAGGTTTTACATAGAGATAGAGGAATATGGGGCGGTTATCTCCCAAGGCAGGTAGAACCTCTGATGAGCACCATTTGGGCTGTAACCAAATTTACCAAAGAAAATGGGGCCACTCAGCTCGTCCCGGGTTCTCACAAATGGGACAAAGAAAGAAAACCTGATGACACAGAAATTGCTTATGCTGAAATGAATTCTGGTTCCGTATTGCTATACACTGGAAGCATTTTACACGGGGGAGGCGCGAATAAAACTGCATCAGAAATTCGTACCGGAGTCTTTCTACACTATGCCCTAAATTGGTTAAGACAAGAGGAAAATCAATACTTGTCTTGCCCTCCGAGCATCGCCAAAGAGTTAAGCACTGAATTAAGATCTTTAATTGGTTATTCGAAAGGGGGTTATGTTTTAGGTTTTTACTCGGATCCCTATGATGATGAAGCTAAGTTTGAATCAGTGTCTCCTGAAAATATGTTTAGTAAAGCCACGGATAGTTTTGACAGCCTCCCTAACCCGGAAGAACTTGTCGATAAAACTTCTTAAAATACAAAACATTTAGGACTAGAAGCTAAAGAAAGTTGGAATTGAATTTAATAGTTGAAGAAAATCAAATCAAATCCAATTATTTTCGTAGATCTGCTGAGATCCCCTTTAGGGTAGCGTCTAATCTTTCGAGTCGGCTCTTTGTCTTCGCATCAGCATTTAAACCTTCAGCTGACAGGCTAAATCTGCTGATTTGTCGGGCCAGTCTGTTATTACCACCCATCTCCATGTCATTTTTGACTTGGTCAAGTTTTTCGATAATTTGTTGCACTGTTTTTTCATCTATGGCCTCGTCTCTCACCAGTTGATCAATATAGGCGCGAGCCACTTCTGGAGTTGCTGGCCAGCCCATTGGCATTTGTTGTTGTGGATTGAAAGCACGATGATGGCCTATCATCGGATAGGCCAATGCAGCAGCTGCGATTTCGTTTTCACTCAGATAATCACTCGGTATTAGTTTTAGTATGTCTAAGCCTCGGGTAATCTCAGTTCCATAAATAACACCCTCATAATAATAGACAGACCAATAACCACCAGTTATCAACTCGTCCTCCATTATAGGTCCTCGGTCAAAGTAGGCGATCTCTATGGGGTTCAATGAATCAGTAAAATCAATCACTGAGATTCCACCTTGATACCATGCCTGGACAAAGATGTCTCGTCCTGGAACAGGGACAATTGAACCGTTGTGAGCAACACAATTTTCAGTTTCCAATTGTGGGGCTGGCATCTTGTAGTGACTTCTAAATTCAAGTTTCTCATCGATGATGTCATAAATGGCATCTGCACCCCAGTTTAATGGATCCCAGGCTCGACAGCGTGCACGGCCACCACCACCCCATTCATCTGTAAACAGTACCTTAGTGCCTTCATTATTGAAGGTCGCAGAATGCCAGTAAGCAAAACCGGTATCAGATACCACATCGATTCGTTCGGGTTTGCTTGGATCCGTGATGTCAAAGAGAATGCCATTACCAGAACAGGCACCAGCAGCAATATTGGCTGATGGGAATACCGTTATGTCATGGCACTGATCTGTGATCTCGGTCTCCTGAGAATCCTCACCATGATCTCCGCCACGCCACAATCCAGCCAACACTCCAGTTTCAGGGTCGGCAAATACTGCAGGGCTGTCAATGATTCGTGATTGAGAAGGATCATTCACTGGAATTTCAATCACATCAATACGAAAAAGGGCAGTGCGGTCATCACCGGGGATGTCCTCAATACATTGTTCTAATTCTTCCTCTTCTCGAACACTTCCGGTGCCAGAATTGTAGACTAAAATCTTGCCATCTAAAGTCGGGCCTGAGACCACTGAATGAGTATGAGAGCCACGGCAAGTTTGCACTGCACCCACCTGTTTTGGTCGGCTCAAATCAGAGATATCAAAGATGCGTAATCCACGGAAACGATCTAGACTTGCATCCACTGTTACTCCTTCTAGTCCACAGTCAAGTCGACCACGAGTCTCTTCAACCGAATAAATCAGCAGATCTCCAACCAAAGAAACGTCACCTTGACCTCCTGGGCAGATAACAGAGGTTATCAGTTCTGGAAAACCTTCCTCATTGATACTGTAGATGTTGAAGCCATGGTAGCTTCCAGTCACTAGTATGTCGTCTTGGAAGGCCATGTCTGTATTGGAGAAACTGAGCATTGGATAACGCCGATTCTTTGCGTCTTCTTCAATCGATGTAATCTCCTCTTCATCCTCTACAATACTTTCTCCATCTTCCATCTCATCATCCTGTTCAGACTCTTCTGCTCCCCGTTCTGCAGGATTTGCAGGGTCATAGAACCCCATAGGCTTGCGTTGTGATTCCAAGAGTTGCATATTCATGATCGCTTCTTCTGCATCATAAAGACCCGAAGCTAAGCCTGCTCTTGGATCACTTGAAAGACCTATTAGCAATGAGTTCATCCGTTCGATTTCCACTGCCTGATCATTGGTTATATCTGAGGCAAATTCATTAAGAATAGGGTCATAGGTTGACCCAGGCTGATCTCTGAGCTCTTCAACCATTTTTATAGCACCATCATGATGAGCAATCATAAGAGACAGAAAAAGTTGGTCAAAATCTGTGCTTTTTGATTCAGCAAGTTGAGCCATTTGTTCAGTAGTTGCCATACCAATCATGGTGTGATGAGTGTGTTCTATGTGTTCCGCAGTAGGATCAGGTACTTGTTCTTCGCGTTCTTGTAGCCAAGATTGCATAAAACTTATCTCATCTTCTTGTGAAACATCAATGCGTCCAGCCAGATCAAGAATTGACTGATTATTGGTACTTGGAATTGCCATTCTAGACATCAATAGAGCTTGATGATGATGAATAATCATGTCTTTCATAAATTCAACATCAGCAATCGTGTATGAAGAATTGGCAATATTCACTGCGGTTTCGGCATCCAGTTCACGAGTGGGGTTACCAGGAGCACCTGGTTGCAGAATAGGGACCTCTGACATGCTCACTGACGGAATGAATAGACCACTCAAAAAGATGATAAGAGTACTTGTGGAAAATAATCTAAAAAGATAAATGTGAGTTGGATTTTTCAAGGATTACCCCTTTGTAAAAATATATAGAATTTGATAGTACGATAAAATGAATAAAATCAGTAATCTATATTAGAGTTTAGTTATGAAAAAATTTATAAGCATTTTATTGATATTGTTAATTGTTATTTCAATCTTTGGTTTACAACCATTGCAACAAAGCATAGACGCTGAGAAAACCTTGATTGAAGAAACTGGAGTTTATGCTAATGAAGTTCGACGATTAACTGATGCAACTTATCTAGTTGCTGTGAGAACTTCTATGCCTGAGGTAAAAGCAGAGATGGTTCGTTGGTGGTTCTCTGATTTTCTCCAGACAACAGAACATTACAATTGGTGGCATCCTAAAGATCATGTATGGATGGATTGGGAGAATAAAGAACCAGGAAAAATTGAAGGAGCCAGTCATTTAGTGCATGAGTATATTGGTGGGGATTTATCTAAACTTCGAATACAGTTTGTTAATTCTGATGAGTTTTTTGGTTATGACGCTAATGATGAAGATACCTTTGTTATTTGTGCAAGAGTCGGCTTACTCGATGAAGAAATGAATATAGCAAAAATGTGTCATGTTGTTGTGAACACATTAAATGGAGCAGAGATGAGATCTCGTTTTTGGTTAGGACATGTTGCTGAGCGCGAAGGCAATAAATCGTTATCCTCGATAAAGGGTTTTATTGGTAATAGGCCTTTAACACGTTTATTTGCTGTTAATAAGAAGGCTGCTGAAGACTTAAAGCTCCATGCAACTGAAGAAATGAGATTCTTGGCAGAACTACTTCCCGCTTTATATCAATCACGACAAACACGATGAGATGGTATGGTGATCTCAAATCTGGATTGAATCTGAGTACGAATAATAAATTATTTTAATGTGTAGGTAATATTTATAGTTTACTATTACCAGTCATAAAGATTTATTAGTTTATAAAACACACTATGGAAATAAGTTTTACAGAGAAAGACCTAGAATTCAGAGATGAAATAAAATCCTGGATCGAACATGATTACCCGCAACATATCAAAAACAAACAAGAAAAAGGGGAAGCCTTAACTAAAGAAGAAGTTATTGAATTTCATAAAGCACTCTCTACTAAAGGTTGGATGGGTTATAACTGGCCAGCTGAATATGGAGGAACAGGCTGGACATCCACACAAATATATATCTTCCAAAAGGAATTTGGTCTAGCAGGTTGTCCAAACATATTACCTTTTGGGGTCTCTATGGTAGGGCCTGTTATCTACACCTTCGGTAACGAAGAACAAAAGAAGAGATTTTTACCAGACATATTAAATTTTGATACCTGGTGGTGCCAAGGGTATTCAGAACCAGGTTCAGGGTCTGATTTAGCTTCTCTAAAAACCAAAGCTGTCAGAGAAGGTGATCATTACATTGTTAATGGATCCAAAACATGGACGACGTTGGCTCAACATGCTGATTGGATATTCAACCTAGTAAGAACTGAAACAACAGAAAAAAGACAGGAAGGTATTTCATTCCTTCTCATTGATATGAATACACCGGGTGTTGAAGTGGAGCCAATTATTACAATTGATGGCGCGCATGAAGTGAATGCTATCTTTTTTAGTGATGTGAAAGTACCTGCTGAGAATTTGATTGGTGAAGAAGGCAAAGGTTGGACTTATGCTAAATTCTTATTAGCTCATGAACGATTTGGTATTGCAGTTGTTGGTGCTGAAATTAGGCAGTTGAACAAATTAAAACAGATAGTTTCAGAATTGGACAACCCAGATTTATCTAGGAAAATTAAAGAACTAGAGATTGATCTTTCTGCTCTAGAGATACTTGGCCTAAGGATGTTATCGGATATAGAAACTAAAGGGCATCCAGGTCCCGAGTCCTCTATATTAAAAATTCGTGGCACAGAAATTCAACAACGATTGACTGAATTATTTGTTGAAGCTTCTGGAGAGTATGCTCTTATTTATCCTGGACCTCATGGCCATGTTGGTAATACAAAGCCTAGCGGTCCAGACCATGCAGCAAAATCACTTTCTAAATACCTTAACTATCGTAAAGCCTCTATTTATGGTGGTAGCAACGAGATACAGAAAAATATAATTTCTAAAATGATATTAGGTTTGTAGCTATGAATTTAAACTTTTCAGACGAACAACAAATGCTTAGAGAATTAATCCAGAAGTTCTGTGAGTCAGATTATACTTTTGAAAAGAGAGAGGAAATCATTAAATCTGGAGAAGGATTTAATAGAGATTTTTGGCAACAATTTTCTGAGCTTGGGTGGCTATCTCTGCCTTTTAAAGAAGATTCAGGTGGGCTTGGTTATGGACCAGTGGAGCTTTCCATTTTATTCGAAGAATTTGGAAAAGTTCTAGTAGTTGAGCCTTATTTGAGCACTGTTGTCTTATCAGGAACTATCATTGATAATTCCTCTTTTTATAGGCGTATCGAGCTTATAGACGGCATCATAACGGGAGAAAAACATCTGTCTCTTGCCTACATTGAGCCGGACCAAAACTCTGATCATTCTACTCCTCAAGCCACAGCTTCCCATCAAGGCGATGACATCCTGATTAATGGTAAAAAATCCTTGGTTTTAAATGGTGGTAGTGCAAACCATTTTATAGTCGTGGTGACACTTAATAATGAAACTACATTGGTTTTAATTGACAATGATCAGGCAGGAGTGTCATTAAATCAGTATCCAACTGTGGATGGACAGACTTGCGCAGAGCTAGAATTTGAGAATGTTAGTATCACAAACGAGGCAATTATTGCTCAAGGTGATGAAGCCAAAAGACTGCTTAATGAAGCGCTCAATCTAGCCACACTTTGTGTTAGTGCTGAAAGCATTGGTTGTATGACAGCGTGTTATCTGCAAACAGTCGAATACACTAAGGGCAGGCAACAGTTTGGACAACCCATCAGTAACTTCCAAGTTCTTCAACACAGAATGGTGGATATGTTTATTGAGACTGAAATGTGTAAGTCACTTTTATTTAAGGCTATGCTCGAGTGTGATTCTGATGAGGACACAAAAGCTCAATCAGTCTCAGCTCTTAAATATCAAGTGGGAACAGCAGGGAAATCTGTTGCTCAACAAGCTGTTCAACTCCATGGTGGTATGGGCGTCAGTGAAGAAATGCTCATCGGCCATTACCTGAAAAAGTTGGTTGCCGTAGATGCCTTATTCGGTAATGCTGATTATCATCTGCAAAAGTTCTCAAAATAAAAAGTGAGATTACGGAATAGAATTCCACCACCTATCGTTACTCTTATCTTTGCTCTTCTCAGTTTTTGGTTAGCCAATTATTTCCCTAAACTAGCATTTAATTATCAGGGGTTGTTATCCCTACTAATGGTCTTAATTGGATTAACAATTATTGTTATAGGAGTGAAAACATTCCACAAGAATGACACCACAATAAACCCTCTAAACCCAAGTGAAGCATCCAATTTAGTGACTGAAGGTGTATTCAGTTTTACAAGAAACCCTATGTATCTAGGAATGGTAATAATTTTGTTAGGAGTCTCTATTTATAATGGCGTTTACATTGG
>CAYVTR010000029.1:10558-15004 GCA_964454905.1 uncultured Woeseia sp.
TAGGAATGGTAATAATTTTGTTAGGAGTCTCTATTTATAATGGCGTTTACATTGGGGTAATTATCCTGCCGTGTTTTATTTTCTATATAACAGAATTCCAAATAAAGCCTGAAGAAGAAGCCATGGTCGAAATATTTGTAGGAGACTATACAGATTATTTAAAAAGAGTGAGAAGATGGTTATAGAATAAACCATAATCAAAGCACTGTTTTAGGGGAAAAATAGTAAATGCATCTTGAGCCTTTTCAACTCTTCGGTTTTCAACACTTGGCAACTATAGCCATAATATTTCTTATTATTTTTGGGGTGGCATTCTATTTTAAAGCCCAGGATGAGAGTTCAAAAAGAACCGCCGGTATTGCCATAGCAGTGTTGATTATAGTTCATCATATTAACGGCATATTTAATACGTTTACCTTCAATCATGCTTGGCAAGAAGCATTCCCATTGCATATGTGCGATTTATCTGCCTTTTCAATTGCCTATTATCTATGGAAACGTGAAAAAATATTCTTCAATTGTGCTTTTTTTTGGGGCATTGGCGGGGCGACGATGGCATTGCTTACTCCTGATGTAGATTATGCTTTTCCTAATGCAGTATTTATTCCTTTTTTCTATGGGCATGGCTTAGTTTTGCTGGGCGTAGGTTATGCTTCTATAGCACTTCAACAAAGACCTTACCTTAGGGATGTGCATAAGGTGATTGGGATAAGTTTAGTCGGCATGGGATTTATTTACCTTTTCAATATTATCTTGGGTGAAGGAGCAAATTTTTGGTATTTATTAGATAAACCTGACAGCGATACTTTGATGAATTTTTTCCCTGATCCTCCGTTTCATATTTTAGTTACCATCCCAATTGCTATTTGCTTTTTTTATATCATTTATCTGCCCTTTTGGATAAAAGATAAAATGTCTTAAAACTTGATGGGCATTTTATTATTAATATTTCAGAACATAACTAGTTCCACTAAGTGCTTGAATTTTTAACTATCGCCATTCTTCATTTATTTGCTGTAGCCAGTCCAGGGCCTGATTTCTTATTGGTTACCAGACAATGTTTGAGATTTGATCGGACAGTTGCAATTTGGGCAAGTGCTGGAATTGCCACTGGAATTCTATTTCATTCTTTTATAGCAATTACCGGAGTGACTTTAATCATATCCTCTAATCCTGAGGTTTTTAAATGGTTAAAGGTTCTAGCATCGATCTATATTGCTTATTTAGGCTATTTATCAATCTTTAAATCATCAACATCAGTTATCGATGAAGACAAGAAAGACAATGAGAATTATGTTGGTTCATTCACGCTAGGTTTAATTACAAATATTTTAAATCCTAAGGCTATTTTATTTTTTATCACTGTCTTTACCGCTGTTGTGGATGCATCAACCACTCGATTATTGCTTGGTCTTTACGGGTTATACATGTCAATCACAACCTTCATCTGGTTTACTAGTATCTCTTATATCTTTTCAAACCAACGGCTGAGAGGTAGGTACAAACAATTCATTCCATTCTTTGAAAAGGGCATTGGAATCGTTCTTATTATTATTGCTCTTGGATTAATTTTATGACGATTGGGTTTAATCTTCTTTTTTCATTGATCTCAGATGTCTATAATTGTTCTTCAATTATTTAGATACGGAAACTACTTAGCTAATGAATAAAGAATTTAAAAACTTTATCAATCGTTTAGAAAAAAGCAAAGACTCTTTCAGAATCAAGGCGACTGAAAAGAGGCATCAATCTGGGTATCGAACAGCCAGAGAAAATTTAGACGATTTAGCTGACCCTGACAGTTTTCTAGAATTTGGTGAGTTTGCTGTGGCTGCTCAGAGGAGTCGACGAGACTATGATGAATTACAAGCAGAGACTGCTGCTGATGGAATTCTAACTGGGTTTTGCACAATTAATGCTGCGGAGGTTGATCAGAACAGAGCCCATGTCGTTGCCATAGTTTATGATTACTCTGTGTTAGCGGGTACTCAGGGGTTCTTTCATCATCAGAAGTTAGACCGTATTACTGAACAAGCCGAGAAGTTCAATTTACCGATAGTGATTTTTACTGAAGGCGGTGGCGGACGTCCCGGAGATGTGGATGTTACTACTCAAATTGCTGGTCTTCATGTTCCGTCTTTCTCTACCTGGGCAAGGTTGTCTGGTCATTGTCTTAAGATTGCTGTTAATAATGGTTATTGTTTTGCTGGAAATGCTGCTCTTTTTGGGTGTTCAGATTTTCGGATTGCAACAAAGAATTCTTGGATTGGTATGGCTGGTCCGGCTATGATTGAAGGCGGTGGGCTGGGTGTGTTTGATCCAAAGGAAATAGGACCATCTGATATTCAAGAGCAAAATGGTGTCATAGATATTGTTGCCGAGGATGAACAAGAAGCCACTTTGATTGCTAAAAAACTCTTGTCTTATTTTCAAGGTCCAGTTACAGACTACTCATGTAATGATCAAACTAAATTAAGAGACATTATTCCTGAAGACCGACGCTGGGCTTACCCAATAAGAGATATTATTGAATTACTGGCTGATACAGATTCTTTTTTAGAGCTGAGAAAGAACTACGGAAGAAGTATTATTACAGGATTTTTCAGAGTCGAAGGACAGCCAATGGCCCTTTTAGCAAGTGATTGCCAACAATTAGGTGGAGCGATAGATTCAGAAGCTTCAGAAAAAGCAGCTGAATTTTTAACGACATGTAATGCCCATTCTCTACCGGTAGTTGTTCTTGCTGATACCCCTGGTTTTATGGTTGGCCCTGATAGTGAAGAACAGGGCGCAGTGAGGAGAATGGCCAAGTTATTTAATGTTGGTGCTAGTTTACAGTCACCAGTCGTCGCCGTTTTCCTCAGAAAAGGATATGGATTAGGAGCACAGGCATTAGTTGGCGGCAGTCTCCATGATCCAATCTATACTGTGGCTTGGCCCACAGCTGAATTCGGTGGTATGGGCTTAGAAGGAGCGGTTAAATTAGGTTTTAAGAAGGAGTTAGAGGCAGAGACTGACAACGATAAAAGAGAAGCTCTGTATAATGAACTAGTTGCACAGGCATACGAGAGGGGGAAGGCAATAGAAGCAGCAGCACATCTTGAAATAGATGCTGTTATTGATCCAGTAGATACTAGATCAACTATTTCTAAATCCATTACCATGGCACTGAATAAAAAAGGCTAAGGATGACAAACAAAAAATTAACAATCTTAACTTGCATGGATTCCAGACTGGATCCGATAAAAATCTTTGGTCTTGCACAACGTGAGGCTCATATCATTCGCAATGCTGGAGGAAGGGCAACTGATGATGCTTTGAACTCTATAATAGTGTCTCAAAAAATTCTAGGCACTAAGGAGTTTTGGGTAATTCATCATACCCAATGCCTTATGGGGAACATGACAGATGAATTGATGTCTGAGCTGCCTGATAGTTTAAGAAAAAGTGCTTTCTCAGATTTGGAGCAGAGTGTGATTGATGACATTGAGTTAATTAAAAATCATGAGTTGTTAGCAGATGATATTCAAGTCAGAGGTTTTATTTACGATCTTGAACAAAATGAGCTTAAACCAGTAATCTAAAACATGAGATTACCTATATTCCAAGTTGATGCCTTTACCGATAGGCTGTTTTCAGGCAATCCCGCTGCCGTTATTCTGATATCAGATGTTCTATCAGAAGAGCTAATGCAGTCTATTGCACTAGAAAATAATCTCTCTGAGACAGCTTTCATTGATTTATCTAAGCAACCCTATGATATTCGTTGGTTTACACCAACCACAGAAGTAGACTTATGTGGCCATGCAACATTGGCATCAGCAAAGGTTTTGTTTGATGAAATTCTTGATCAGTCAATTAATGAAATAAATTTTCAATCAAAATCTGGTCCATTAAGAGTATTTAAAAAAGATCATCTGACTTTTCTTGATTTTCCTTCAGACAAATCTTCTAATGTCTTAGATAAGGCATTTGTAGAAGATTTATTAGGGTTTCAGCCGAATTACCTTTTTAAGGGTACTGACGATTATCTCGCTGTTTTTTCTAGTGAGGACATTATTAAAAATCTGAAGCCTAACTTTTCAAAGATCTCTCAAATTAATTCTCGAGGTTTGATTGCCAGTGCACCTGGTGATCAAGTTGATTTTACTTCACGATGTTTTTATCCACAGCTTGGTGTTAATGAGGACCCTGTTACCGGATCTGCTCACACATTAATGATCCCTTATTGGAGCAAAATCTTGGGTAGAGATGAGATGGTTGCGCAGCAATTATCTAAGAGAGGAGGAATCTTATATTGTGAACACAAAGAAGAACGAGTCCTGATTGGTGGTAAAACAGCTATATATATGAGTGGTGAAATTAACCTCTAAGGTTTATCTTTAAAATCTATTTGATTTTTTTCTTTTTACTCTTTAATTTCAACTGCTCGAGTAAATAATTCTA
>CAYVTR010000030.1:0-10225 GCA_964454905.1 uncultured Woeseia sp.
CCACCAGTCTGAACAACAGCTCCGAAGTTTTGTCTATCCCTAAACATCATAGGATCCCAACCGTGATACATATACATCATGTTGGGCCCCATGGCAGAGGTCACATGAGCTTGTGCTACAAAAGAGCCAGCTATACTGAACACTTTAATTAAGTCACCATCCATAACATCTTTGTTTTGTGCGTCATCAGGATTGATGTAGACATCAGGCTCACCTCTCTGGAGGCTAAGCAGGAAACTATCATCTCTCCACATACTATGTATTCCATGACGAGCATGACCCATGAGCATTTTCATTGGGTAACCCTCATTGACCAAGGGATCTTTATGACGTGGCAGAACCTCATCAAATTCAAAAAACCAATCATGATCAATATAAAATTGCTGTCGATGTGTGAGTGTTTTATACCCAACTTTATGGTTAACGCTTTCCCAGATCTCTGAGTAATAGGGGGATTCTTTGCTGTGAACTGTTGTTTCAGAGCCTTTGTTTCTTGAAAAACCCTTCTCAGCGAGTTCATCGTAACTTATTTTTTGTATACCACTTGAGTTGCTAAGAAGAAATTCAATAACATCTTTGACAGAACGAATTGAACCATCACTAGTGTAGTCTTTATGGAAGTTCTTAAAATCTCGTTTAAAAGGAACACCAACGACATTATCATCAATCGGCTTGATATCTCTTTCCATAGCTCTTTGAGCAATTGCTTTTGATAATCTTTCATAAGCTGTCCAGTCATCTACTGATTCCCCAAGAGGCTCAACCGCTTTATCAATTACTTGCATATACGGAGTTCTAGGCTCTAAGTGAAAATCATGTCGTTCATAATGGTGTGCAATAGGCAGAACATAATCAGAATACATTGCAGTTGTGCCCATATCGGTTGCAAAGGTAACAATTGTCTCTAATTTGCCAAATGCATTTTCTCTCCAATGTTGACCAGAGGAACGCCAACTGGCCGCGTTAGTGCCTGAGAACATGCCCATTTTCCAAGGGATTTTTGAATAGTCAGGAAACCAACCCTTATCAGTTGATTCTTTAAAGTATCGGTCATACTCCTCTGCCAATTCTTCACCATAAACCTCTTTATTCAGTTCTTTCATATTCCCATGGACATAATCCCACCTTGACAGAGTGGCAACTCTAAAGGCAGCTATAGGGTTTTTCATGGCAAAAGGGAAGACAGCATCATCTTTTGCTAGGTTAGTAATGGTTAGACCGCCCCCTTCTTTACCAGTATTGCCAGTAATACATAATAATAAAAAGAAAGCTCTTTGGAGCAAATCCCCATGCAAATACTTTGAGGCTCTGTAACCCGCATAAATCATGCTTGGTTTTGCTTGTGCAAATTTTCTTGCTACTTCTCTAATCACCTCAGCATTAATGCCTGTAATATCTTGAGCCATTTCTGGGGTATGTTCCGAGGCTCTTTGTTTAGTGAGCTCAAATACAGTGGTAACAGTTATAGGACCATCTTTAGTTTCAATAACCCATTCACCTTCTAATGCTGGATCAATTTCACCAAGATCAATAGAGGGCATTGGTGGGATTAAATGTTCTGGGGTACCTGGAGGCGGAGGCGGAGGCGTTCCTGTCCCGGGAGCAGCTATAAAACTATCAGTGTTGTTATCCCATAAATAAAACAAATTATCCCTTGTTTCTGAGTTATCAAAGATGTCTGTTTCTCTTATGTATTTATAATTATCTTTTCTTACAAGAAAGGGGAGGTCTGATTGTTCCTTGATGTATTTTACATCATAGGTTTTATCATCCAGTATGGTTTTCACCATTGCCATTGCTAAAGCAATATCACTACCCGGATTAGGATTTAACCATTTACTTGCATGCATTGCTGTGGCATTAAAATCAGGTGAAATTGAAATAACTTCTGTTCCATTATATTTTGCTTCCCAAAAGAAATGAGCATCAGGAATGCGAGTCACTGCTGGGTTACAGAACCATATCAGACAACATTTTGACTTATAGATTTCTGCCATAGTGTTGCCCAGTGTTACATGTCCTAAGGTAATTTGTGCTCCAGAAAATAAATCGCCAACTCCCGCAAAGGCTTCAGGCATCTGAACACCACTAATGTTTGCAAATCTAAGCAAGCTCGCATAAGAAGCTCTTTTCATTACCATTTGAGTGCCTAGTCCGCAGGTGATCGATTCAGGACCATGTTCAAGATTATGATCAATAAATTTGTCCGCCACTTCTAACATGGCTTGGTCCCATGAAATTCTTTCCCACTTACCTTCTCCTCGTTCACCAACACGCTTCAAGGGATATAAGATTCGTTGCTTGCCGTACATGTACCTTGAATGAGTTAATCCCTTTTGACAGCCTCTTGGTCCATAATCCGGGGCATCACTTGATGCACCATATTCTCCTTGCTGTTCTTCTCTCCAAACAACACCATTTTTTACAAAGACATTGAAAGCACACTGACCTGTACAATTAGTCCCATGTGTTGAGTGAGTGATACTATCCCATGTCCATTTTTTTCGAGCTAAGTCTTCCCATGCTCTATAAGGTGTTGATGATTGACCAAGAATCGAGGAAGAGTAGTTAAGCATTAAACTTGAAAAAGTTGTTCCAAGCACAAAATTTCTTCTGTTAGTTTTTATATTGGAGCCCATAGAATAAATGTATCATAAACTCTTCTCTAAGCGTTATGTTGTCCTGGTAACACAAGAACTTTGCCACTCGCTTGACCGATAGCAAATTCAACTAAATTCATTCGATCATTACCGAAGAATATTTCGTCCTCAACAACCATCGTGGGGCTACCATAACCACCTTTATTAATGAGTTCATTAGTGTTCTTTAATATGATGTCATGATTTTTTTCACTTTCAATAGTCAATCTAAAGTTGTCTATATCCATATCTAATTGTTTGGCAATCCCAATTAGAACCTCACTATCAGCAATATCGGTCATGTCACTAAAGAATGCTTTAAACACTTTTGCGCTATATTCTACAATGGTGTTTTCAGTTATCGCAGCCAAAGCTCCCTTAGATGCTTTAATGGATACTCTATGATCTAAATTTTTATGTTCTTTGATATCTAGACTGCAGTAAGATGCCCAATCTTGCAGATCTTTTTTTCGATAATTAGCAACATAGTCGGGTGTATTTTGTGACGGCTTGTTTAGTATTTCTTTAATTATTTCTAGGTTAACTGGTTTCCATTCAATGATTGATGCTGTTCTGGTTGCTGTTTGTATTAGTCTCTTAAAACCTAAATATGTCCAAGGGCAACTATAATCAAAATAAAACTCAACAGTGATTTTCTTTTCGCTCATCAAGAATTCTTTCTTAAGGTTGTTTTTAGAACTTTACCACTAGCATTTCTGGGAATTGTGCCTATAAACTCGATAATTTTTGGCGTTTTAATTTTAGAAATATTCTCTTCACAAAATGAAAGCACTTCTTCCGACTTTAATACATCAGGATGATGGGTAACAATAAATGCCTTTAAAGACTCTCCCCATTTTTCATCTGGAACCCCAATAACTGCAACATCTTGTATATTCGGGTGGTTATGTAAAACATCTTCTATTTCTCTTGGATAAATATTCACCCCACCTGAAATCACCATATCTTTTTTTCGATCAACGATATACAAATAACCGTCTTCATCTTGTCTAGCCATATCGCCCACTGTTAACCATCCATCAACCAGAGCTTCTTTTGTTTCATCAGGCCTTTTCCAATAACCATTAAATAGATAAGGGCTAGTAGAAAACAATTCACCGACCTCATTTGGTTCACAGATGTTACCTGACTCTGTCAGGATTTTGATTTCCGTGCAAGGAAACGCTTGCCCCACACATTGTAACTTTTTAAGTTGATCATCAGGCCTTAGATTAGAGATAATCCCCCCCTCTGTTGATCCATAGGTTTCGTGAAGTAGACCTTCACCAAATTGTTCAATAATGCGTTCTTTTACTTGTTGAGGTAGAGCCGCAGCATTAGAAATGATTGATTTAAGTTGATGGGATTTTGCATTATTAAGAATAGATTGCTCAAGATTTAGGATGCCATGAAAATGTGTTGGCACTCCAAAAAACCCAGTAATATTCTCATTTTTCATTGTTTTTAAAACAACCTCTGGCTCAAAAGAATCCATTATTTCTGCATAACCTCCAAAGAAGATAGGAGCTAAAGAGAAAATCATGCCCGCTCCATGACACATGGGTGCAATAGCTAAAAAACGGTCATCAGGAGAGTAACAACCGTACTCAACAGCCATTCCAAATAAAGTAAGGATTCTTGAGCGATGCGGAACTAGAACCCCTTTGGGTTTTCCAGTTGTTCCTGAGGTGTAAGGCATGGTGAACACGTCCCACTCCATAACAATCGGAGCTTCTATAGTAGGCTTGCTGTTAATAATCCAATCCTCAAGTTCGTTTTCAATCACAACGATTTTTTCAACTGTTAAGAAAACAACATGTTCCAGAGTCCTATATGATGCTTTGTCCACAAATAGGATTTTAGCTTCAGCATCATCACATATGGCCTTAATTTCTTTGTCAGATAATTTGGGATTCACTGTAGCTATCGGTATACCAGCTTGAGAGGCCCCTAAGACTATCTCCATATATTCAATAGAATTACTAGCCACTATTGCAAGATGGTCTTCAGAGGGATTTAAATGATGTAGCAACCCAGAAGAGATCCTATCCATCCGTTGTACCAAATCCTTATAAGTTCTTTTCTTGTCCCCGTGTTTATAGGCAATTTTACTTGGGTTCCTCGACATTGCGGAACGAATGCCTTCAGGTATTGATAGGTGTCTATAGGTATTAGGTAATTGAATATTTGATTTCACTCTATTTGTCCAAGTTGAACACTTGAATCGCATTCTCTCGGAGAACTAGTTTTTTAGATGAATCTTTAAAATTTAGATTATTAAATTCATCGACTGCTCTTATGGGATCAATAACGGGCCAGTCTGTTCCAAACATAACTTTATGTTTTCCATATGAATTAGCATAATGAACAAACGCTTCAGGCCAATATTTAGGTGCGTAAGCATCCCCAGCCGTATAAATATTTTCATGTTTCCAGCACATCGATATCATTTCCTCAGTCCAAGGAATACCGATATGTATACCAATCAGCTTTAACTCTGGGAAATCGATGGCTACTTGATCCAAATATATTGGTTTACCGACACTGGGAAGCCTTCTATTTTTTGAATAAATTAAATTATGACCAACTTGCATCATGATGGGTATTTCAAGCTCACAACATTTTGCATAATAAGGGTAATACTTTCGGTGATTTGGTGGTAATTCGCACCAATGAGGGTATAAGTGAGCACCAACAAAGCCATATTCTTTGACTGCGGTTTCTAAATCATTCAACCCTTCCATACCTCTAAATGGATCAACACCAGCCAATCCTGAAAATCTCTCTGGGTTTTGACGGCACACATCATAGACTCTTTCATAAGGTACCTCAAAAGATTCAGGAACTCTGATATCACCAGCTCTGACAGCAATTAATAATGATCTTTCAATACCAGCTTGATCCATTTTCTTAATATAATCAGGGATCGGAACGCCACCTCTCATCTCTTCTGGCATTCTCACTTGTTTTTTGAAATTTTCGTCCAAGCCTGTTTGTCCAAGCTCCACTTCCTGCGGGGTAAAAAGATTAACCACAATGTCGATTATGCCACTCATCAGTTTTGCTTTATTATGTGGTTAGAACCCAGAGATTATTGGCCATCTAAATCCCATGGCCCTGTTGATTTAGATCTGACTGGAATTCCAGCCATTACGGGCGCTTGAGTTTCTGGATCATAGTTAACAGCATCACCTTTTACAATAACCTCTGAATTAAGAGTAACCCAATTAATTAGAGCCCCATCTAGCCTAAAGATCCAGCTTGCTCCCATTTCTTCGCCCGTAATAAAATGGCCATGTTTCACTTTTGCTGGCCTGAAAAAATAAGTTCCTGGGGTGAAACGTCCAAAATTATAATCAAGATGCCCAGTTAAGGTATAGGCTTCTTCAAAAATTGGATGATGTATGAGCCTATCATCCGTCCATCCTGGTGGCGCCCATCCAAGCATAGTAATAAATCCTTTTTCATTCTGATCCTCAGGAGATGGGTCATGGTAGAGAATTTTGAGTTGTAAAAAACGCTGTGTATCACCTTCATAGATATTATCCATCCAATCCATTTTAGTAGAATCACAAACGGTTAATTTACCAGGCTCCTCTGAGGCAGTGTTACCTCCTTCAGGAATAAAATCACTTTTATCTGTTTCAGAAACTGAAAAGCCCCAATCACCATACTCTCTAAAGATAAGAACTTCAGCATCCTTATCAACACTAATGGCAGGAACTTTTAAACCAGCCGGTGCTCGCCAATACATCCCCGGACCAAAAATTTGGTCTCCCATTTTTACTTTGCCCTCTAAGACAAACCATTCTGTGTCAGCCTCATGATAACCGGCAGGACGATCCCATGCTGTTTCGAAATATAGTTTTGTTGAACAAGACCCATCTTCTTCATCATAAGAGAGGTTTCTTTGCATTACTCTTCCTGTGCCAGCGTGAAGTTCAGCAGGGTGCCAACAAAGGTCACTTTGTTGTATTAGTTCAACATGAGGTCTCATAGTCTCGTTCCCTAAAAAAAAGTTAATTAAATGTAGAATATATCAAAGTTTATACTTGATAAAGAGTTGTCAAATTATTTTCATTAAATGATAATCATAGATAGCTTAATTTAAGGAGAGGAAGATGTCTGAAATAAGACTTTCATGGTCTGGTGCCGATGTTACGGTAACGGAGGAATATTTGGATGAAACTCGTGTTTCAGTCAACATGGAGCAGAGTAGAGCTTTTAGAGACTGGCGAGTTCCAAGAGCAATAGAGTTAGCACAAAGAAATTTAGAAGCCTTAGAGGCTGACAATTCTTCAGAAGAAACACAAGCCACTTTAGCCATGTATATAGGAGAACTATATATTTGGCAAGAGGACGGTGAGATAGTAGAGCCTGAAGTTAAAGCAAGTTAATAATAAGCGGGGGTTTATACAATGGCTGAGTATGAGATATGGAAATTTTTACATATTTGTATGTTTGTTTTTTGGTTAGGAACTGACATGGGAGTAATGCTTTGCTCAAAGAAATCCACAGACTCTAACTTAGGAGTAGAGGCTCGTTTTCAAATGTTAGAAATGGCTCTTAAAATTGAGATTCTTCCCAGAATCATGTGGGTTATGGCGTTACCTTTAGGGGTTCATTTGTCTAAATCATTGGGATATATAGATCCTAGCTTTTTAACATTAACCATGATGTGGGTATTTACTTTAATGTGGCTAGTAATTAATGTTGGTGGAGCCGTAAATTTAGATAAGCCCTGGGGCCAACAGCTCTCCAAGATAAATCGGATTGTCGTTGCTTCATTAGGCGCAGGTCTAATTATTGTGGCAGCTACTTCTTTTACGGGTTATGGGCCTTATGAGCCAAATTCTATAGCACTAAAAGTGGGGTTGTATGGGTTAATTAACTTAACAATATTAGGTATAGAGATTGCCTTTTTCCCTTTGGGAATGGCATTTGAAAGATTGGCCACAGAAGGCTCGAGTCCAGAATTGGAATCTTCAATTACTGGTGGCATGAACACTACTCTAAAATGGGTGCATGCAACCTACATTATGATATTCATAGTTGCTTTTATTGGCGTTACAAAAATTCTTGGTTAGCTAATAAAGATACGTTTTTTGACTACAAGTTTTCAGAGGGATCTCACAAAACCATTGCTACAATGGTGGTATAAAAATGGGCGAACAGATCTTCCTTGGCAGGTGTCACCGTCAATTTATAAGACCTGGGTCTCTGAGATTATGTTGCAGCAAACCCAAGTAATTACTGTCATACCTTATTTTAAGAAGTTTATAAAAACATTTCCATCAGTCAGAAGGCTTGCCGATGCAACCGAAGACCAGGTCATGAGTCATTGGTCAGGCTTAGGGTTTTATTCGAGAGCTAGAAATCTTCACAAGAGTGCAAAGATTATAGTTGATCAATATAAGGGAATCATACCAAAGAGACTTGACGACTTAATGGCATTACCAGGAATAGGGCGATCGACAGCTGGGGCTATATTATCGCTTTCTTGTATCGAGCCTAGACCAATTTTAGACGGCAATGTTAAGAGAGTCTTAACTAGGTTTTTTAATATCAGCGGAGATCTAAAGTTAAGCAAAACTAATAATAAACTGTGGAAGCTCGCGATCGAATGCTTGCCAGAGAAAGACTATAGTGTTTACACCCAAGCAATAATGGATCTCGGCGCAACAATTTGTACCTCAAAAAAACCTCAATGTGTGATATGTCCAGTGAAAAAGAATTGCATAGCTTTTGAGAAGAACTTAGTCAATTTGTTGCCCACCAAAACAATAAAAAAGAAGAAGCCAAAACAAACAGTTTTTTTTCTTATCTTAAAGGATCAAGACAATAACATTATTTTAGAAAAGAGAGAAAATAAAGGAATATGGGGTGGCTTATGGTCCTTTCCAGAGCTAGACTCCAGCAAAAATATAGAGCAATGGTTTAATTATATGAGACAAGACATAAAAAAAATTGAATATGGCAAAATAATAAATCATGGTTTTAGCCATTTTAATTTAGAAATTACACCAGTTGTTATTGAGATTAAAAATACCATGAACTTGGAAGGTCATCATGTTAGTTTTTCTAAGAAACAAATTAATCAACTAGGAGTCCCAAAACCAGTAAAATTATTAATTAATCAATTAAAATAACAAATCAATGGAAAGAATAATTTACTGCGAGTATTTCAAAGAAGATAGAGTTGGTCTTGAAAGACCACCTTACCCAGGCGAGATAGGTAAGAAGATTTATGAGTCAATTTCTAAAGAAGCCTGGCAATTATGGCTAGAACATCAAACCATGTTAATTAATGAGAATAGACTATCCTTGGTTGACCCAGAAGCTAGAAGATTTCTTAATGAAGAGCTGCAGAAATTCTTTTTTGGAGAGGGCTCAACAAAACCAAAAGAATATATTCCTCTAGAATAAGAATTAATTTATCAATTGAGCATTTTTCTATAGAATATTCCCAACTTGTGGCCAGATAGCTCAGTCGGTAGAGCAGCGGACTGAAAATCCGCGTGTCGGTGGTTCGATTCCACCTCTGGCCACCACCTTTTTTAATAATTCGAAGACAAAGTTATTTTAGAATCAGTCTAAAAAGCGCAAGAATATGCTAATAAAGGGTTTATTTTAGTTTTTTTTGATAATAAATTAAAAAAATCAATTATATCAATAACTTATTCGTCTTTTTATGCATTTTAGTGTTTATGCTTATAATCCACTATGTACCTATAACCTATTTGCATAGGTTCTTTCAAAGCTTTATGTAAATGTTGTAAAAAAACAAATAATTAACGTTCTTTTGACTCACTCTTATGCTTTTGATTAGATCGTATGCTCCTTATAAATAATTTATTGTTTATAAGGGAATTGTAAAATTAACCTTAATTAGGGGAGGATTTTATCATGGGTAAAATCAAAGGTTGGATTGGAGAACTAACAGATATCGCAGTTGCTCTTGTAGCACTCGGTGTTGCCGCTGGCGTTGTATTTGGTGATGTACCATTTGTAGGCGCTGTATTGGGAAATTTGATCGACTTGATCAATTCTCTAGGTGATAACGGTGTTGTTGGTATCATCGTTCTTGCAATTCTCTCAGGTATGTACGGCCGAAGCGGTATGTAAATGGGAAATAAGCTTTTTAAGTTTTTAAATTCTTAAAAGCATAAGAAAGGGCTCTCTCAAAGGGCCCTTTTTTTTATTTAGGCTATAAATTTAAGCTACAATCTATAAGTATGTTTAAACCTTTCTTAAAACAACTAACTAAAGTTACAGATTTAACAATTCTGTTTGCCACCATATTTGTGTTCTTGGCCTATATAACTCCAGAGGGTATCTCAGAATCTTCAATAAACAGTGTAAGAAGTAATTCACAAGCAATAGCTTCTTCACTAGCTATTGCAGAAACACAATCAGCTAATGCAAACGCAAAAACTCAAAGATTAAACTTAATCAGTAATGATCTGAGAAGTTCGATAATTGAGCTAGAGATGGAAGTCAATAATATAATTCAAGAAATAGATGCTACTGACCAAACTAGAATTGATCAGCTGAATGCAGAAATCAATCAACTCAATACAGAACTT
>CAYVTR010000030.1:10325-14632 GCA_964454905.1 uncultured Woeseia sp.
CCAAACTAGAATTGATCAGCTGAATGCAGAAATCAATCAACTCAATACAGAACTTACCAATAATGAATCAGAGATCAGCGCAGCCCAAACTGCATTAGAAACTGCCAACCAGAATGTTCAATTATTAAGAGCTAACCTTAGTTCAGCTCAACAAGAAGTTGCTGAATTAGAAGCTGCATTAGAATCTTCACGAGCGATATCTTGGATCCAACCAGTGAGGCAAAACACCGACAAGCTTATAGATGCAGCCGGCTTTGATGGTTTCATAGCGGGTTTTGCAGCATTGATCTTTTGTTTAGTTTGTAAACGAAGACAGACTTGGTTTAAACAAATGTTTGGGATCTACTTTAAATAAAACATTTTTAGGACTTATCAATTACACTAGTCTTTTATGAAGACTCTTCATTTTGGTGAAATATCTGTTAATAAGGTTTTAGACGGGATTGAATCGTTTAGAGCAGTCAATGCGTTCCCTGATATTGATTTAGATCTTTTTAGTCAGCATAAAAAATGGATTCACCCTTTTTATAATTACGATACTAAGATGATTATAATCAGCATGCACTCCTACCTTATAAAAACACCAAATATTAATATTCTTGTTGATACATGTATTGGTAATGACAAAATAAGAATTGGCCAAGGCCCAATTTTTAAAGCCAATGAAGGCGTTCTTAAACATTGGAATAATAGACAAAGCAATTACATTGAAAACTTGAAAGTTCATGGTATTCACCCAAGCGAGATAGATATTGTCATGTGTACTCATTTACATGCAGATCATGTTGGTTGGAACACAAAGCTTAAAAATAAGAGATGGGTACCAACATTTCCCAATGCTAAGTATTTATTTTCATCAACAGAAATTGAAAGTATGAAAAAAGAAACAACCAACCCTTTTGATGAATACACTCGTCTCGTATATGAAGATAGTATTTTGCCTATCATTGAATCTGGACAAGCTGTAATAATAGATGAGTCAATTGACTTGGGATCTGGTATTAATCTGATTAAATCACCAGGGCATAGCCCGGGCCACTGTTGTATTGAAATCAGTAGCTATAACCGAAAAGGTCTTCTAACTGGAGATATTCTGCATAATCCTATCCAGGTTGTATGTCCAGCAATGTCTACAATGTTTTGTGATGATAAGGAATTATCTAACCAAACTCGAATCAATTTAGTTAATGAATTAACTGATTCTGAGACAGTGATACTGGCAGCACATTTCGGAGATACCACAGCTGGATTAATTGAGAGTAATGACCAAGGAAGACAATTTAGATTGATATGACACAGGTAGATTACAATGCCAATAATTGTTTTGTCTGTGGGCCTAATAACCCTATAGGGTTAAAAATAAAGTTTACTATTGATGATGATGAGGTATGTCGAGGAAAGTTTACCCCTACAGAAAATCATGTTGGTTATCAAAACACCACACATGGAGGTATTATTTTTAGTCTTTTGGATGATGTGATGGCTAATTGGTTATTTCTTAAAAACCAAGTCGCTCAAACTGCTCAATGTGATCTGAGGTATAGACAAGTCTTACCAATAAATAATGAAGTTCTTCTTGAGGGGAGATGTATCAAAACAAAATCTAGAGTGGCTTTTATGCAAGGTAGAGTTCTACTTGCTTCTGACCTGACTGTTATTGCAGAGAGTGAAGCAAAATTTATGATTATTTCTAAGTAATGCCAATGTAACTTTTTGTAACTCTTGCAGATAAAAATCATTATTTTAATTAGGATCTAACTCCTTAGCTCTTTGGAATCTGAACATTCGAGAGAAGCGAACCTATATATATATGTAAATGATAAATAAAGTAAAAAAATACATTTCCGCAGTACCTCGTTCGACCAAGGCAACAATAATTCTGTTGGTTGGGACTGTGTTAGTTATTTTTTATCTTTCAGCAACGAAGCTTGATCCCCCATTGATAGTGGCCGAAGAGAAAGTTTGGCCAGTTTCTGCCCAACAAGCTGAGTACCAGGACATACAACCTCAATTGAGACTTTTTGGAGAAATTGTTTCATCAAGAAGAAGCGATTTAAGAGCATTTGTTGGTGGGCAAGTCACCCAAGTAGGAGATAATTTTAAAGAAGGGGGTGTGGTCAAACAGGGAGAGCTTCTAGTTACAATTGATGATTTTGAATATGAAAATGATGTTGTTGAAGAAAAAGCAAAGTTTCAAATTCTGAAGAGAGATTATGAGAGGGCTTTAGAGTTATTTGCTCAAGGATCAATTTCAGAACAGTTTCGGGATAATGCCTTACTTGAGAAAATCCAACAAGAAATAGTTCTCGCAGAGGCAGAGAAAGACTTAAGAGACACTAAACTCTATGCACCTTATGATGGAGTCATTAATGATGTTTTGGTGAGTTTAGGAAAACAGGTCAGTACTTTTAATGACAAGATTGGGGAAATTATTGATATTAATAATCTTGAGGTTAGGTTCTCACTTTCAAAAGCTCAGTACGGTAGATTATTAGAGGATGAGAATTCCATCATAGGAAGGCCTGTATCAATTAATTGGACCACAGGAAATAAAACAATACCTTTCGAAGCAATCATTGCAAGAATCGGAGCTGAGATTAAATCTAATACGGGTGGTGTTGATGTTTATGCCGCTCTTTCTTTAATAGACAGCGGTACAGCTTTAATTAGACCAGGTGCTTTTGTGAGGCTTTTGGTGCCTGATAAAAATTATTATTCAGTTATTGTCGTACCTGAAACTTCTATTTATGAAGATGCCTATGTGTTTGTTGTAAAAGACCAGCGGCTGACTAAACAGTTTATTAATATCCTTGGATATGATGGGAGTAATGCAATATTGACCGTGCAAAAAAATTCAGATATTCAAACAGGGGATATGATTATAACAAACCAATTAATGGAAGCCGGCGAAGGCGTATTGGTTAATATTTTATAACTATGTATAAGAATCTTAGCCAAAAGAATAAGCAACAAAATAATAATAGTAACTCTAACTATTCAAGCCAAGGCATGATTACCTTTTTCAGTCAGCATAAAGTTGCTGGCAATCTCTTAATGGCTTTAATGATTCTCTTTGGAATCTTTGGATTAAGCCAACTTAAAAGGCAGTTGATGCCAGACTTCGGAATTGAAATAGTCACTGTTAATGTTGAGTGGCCTGGAGCAAGTGCAGAAGATGTTGAAGAAAATATCATCAATGCAATAGAGCCTGAAGTTAGATTTATCAATGATGTTAACGATGTTGATTCTTTTGCCTACGAAGGCAGAGGCAAAGTATCTATAGGTTTTAAACAAAGCGCCTCAATGTCGAAAGCATTAACTGATGTTCAATCTGCCATTTCAAGAATATCAACTTTTCCACAAGACATAGAAAAACCTGTAATTAGTCAAGTGGTTCAAAGGGACGAGGTTTGCCGAATTGATATCTCAGGCCCTTTCTCAAATAAAACACTGAAATATTTTGCACGTCAAATGCGTGATGATTTAATTAATATGGGTCTGGCAAGTGTAGATTTTGAAGGAGCAAGAGATCAAGAAATCTGGGTGGAAGTGCCGTCGGATAATTTAAGAGAATTAGACCTATCATTAGATGATATTTCTAAAAAACTATCAGCTTCTAGCATAGATTTACCATCTGGAAGTATTAATTCAGGAGGGGTATCTAGACAAATAAGAAGTGAACAGCTGGCAAGAGATCCTAGCGCCCTCAGAAAGATCGAAGTCTTATCTAAATCAACAGGAGAAAAGCTTTATCTGGGTGATATTGCAAATGTATATGAAACATTCCAAGAAAATTCTAGCTACCGTGTTAACAAAACTGGTCCGTCAATAGGTTTAGTTGTATTTAGAACCCAAGGAGCTGATTCACTTGTTTCGCATGAGTTAGTTGAAAAATATATGGAAAATGTTTCTTCGAAATATCCTCAAAGTTTAGACATAGTTGTGTACGATGTTTTTGCGGATTCAGTGAGACAGCGAATCGATATGCTCATTGACAATGGGTTCACTGGTCTAGTATTAGTACTATTGGTTTTATTTGTCTTCTTAAATGGAAGAATTGCAATTTGGGTTGCTTTAGGCATACCAGTTGCTTTCTTAGCTGCTTTAGGAGGAATGTATGTCATCGGTTTATCTCTTGATATGATCAGCATGTTTGCACTGATTATGGGAATCGGCATCGTTGTTGATGATGCTATTGTGGTTTCTGAACACACAACCACCTTGCACCGACGAGGAATGAACTATAGAGATGCTTCTAGGGTTGGTGCCCAAAGAATGTTTTACCCAGTACTAGCTGCATGCTTAAC
>CAYVTR010000031.1:0-14444 GCA_964454905.1 uncultured Woeseia sp.
GTACCTGTTGATACTGGAGATAATGTCTACGCTGGTTATGATTATTATTTGTTGAGCGGTACATTATTTGCACCAGACATATGGTTTGCTGTAAACACAGGCACCACTGTGACTTATATTAATGAATCAGGGGGAGTAGAAAAAATTAGCCCTGATCGATCAAACGATGAGATTGTTATTGTTGAAAATAAGAACCCTGTGATAAATGTTGATGATAATAATAATATTAATATTCCTATCCATGAACCAATCAATTCTGACCCTTTCAGATATGTCTGTGGTTGTGCCTTATGTGCTTCAAAAGATACAGTAAGTTCCAAATCTGATGACAACACACTCTCATTGCCCAACACTTCTAATCATTTAGATATGACATCAGATCTTTTGATAGTGGAACATGCACTTGATGATTCTATTCTTCTGCCTGAGTTAAGTGATTTTGAAATTCAGGAAAGCATAGCCCTTGACGATGGAGAACTTTCTGATCTTTTAATTAGTGATCCTGTAGATGAAGACCTGATGTTATTGTTAGGGAACTTTGCAGGGGATGATATTAATCAAAAATCAAATAATAGAATTACTGAGAATAATCATGATGTGACTAAAGAATATGATTTATTCTTAAATTTTGAAGAGAGTATTATTCAAGAGGATTTGATTTATACCTCAGAATTAGGTTAACAAAGATTAGTTAAACAACAATCGCTTAAATAATACAAGATCCTCCAAAGATCAAAACAAATTTTAGATGAATCTTCACTAATCAAGATTTTATTCATGATGAAGTAGAAAAACTTTTACAAAGTCTGAATAAGTCTGGATAATGACTAATTTTTCTAAGAGGCAAATATGAGTAAAGTAAAGATGACAACAGAGAAAGGAGAAATCCATATTGATTTATTTGATGAAGACGCTCCTAATACCGTAAAAAATTTCACGGATCTTATCGAGAATGGGTACTACGATGGTTTAACTTTCCACAGAGTGATTCCTAACTTTGTTATTCAAGGCGGTTGCCCTCAAGGGACAGGGACAGGTGGCCCAGGCTATCAAATTGATTGTGAGATTAATGACAATAAACATCAAGCCGGAACTTTATCTATGGCCCATGCAGGTAAAAACACTGGAGGCAGTCAATTTTTTATTTGTCACAGCCCTCAACCTCATTTGGATGGTGTACATACCGTTTTTGGACATACTGCCAATATGGATATTGTTAATTCTATTGAGCAAGGAGATAAAATGTTATCGTTAGTCATTGAGGCTTCAGAATAAAGAAGTTTATTTGACTTGTTGGTTAATTGAAGCAGAATACTTCTGCTTTCTATAAAACTATGGTGGACGTAGCTCAGTTGGTAGAGCCCCTGGTTGTGGTCCAGGTGGTCGTGGGTTCGAGCCCCATCGTCCACCCCACCTTTCATAGGGCCGTTAGCTCAATTAGGTAGAGCAGTGGACTCTTAATCCATTGGTTATAGGTTCGATTCCTATACGGCCCAGAAATGATTGTAATCTTGAAAGATAATATATAGTCTTGTTTGTCATAAATTCAAATGTGAGAGGTTATTTTGAAGTCAGATATAGAAATTGCTAGAGAAGCAGAACTGAGAAGAATTGAAACAATTGCTTCTAAGTTAGACATTGGTGAGGAATACCTTGAACCTTACGGTAAATATAAAGCAAAAGTTAATCTTTTAATCAATGATGAAAAGCTTAAGGAACATAAGAACGGTAAATTAATTCTGGTGTCAGCCATTACCCCAACGCCTGCTGGAGAAGGTAAAACCACAACCACTGTTGGTTTAAGTGATGCAATGTCGTTGCTTGGGCATAAAACAGCCACTTGCATCAGGGAACCCTCACTAGGACCATGTTTTGGTATGAAGGGTGGCGGTGCTGGAGGAGGCTTCTCACAAGTTATCCCGATGGAAGATATCAATCTTCATTTTAACGGTGACTTCCATGCCATTACCTCAGCTCATAATCTTTTAGCAGCTTCTTTAGATAATCATCTTCATCATGGTAATAAACTCAATATCGATCATCGAAGAATAGTCTGGAATCGTGTCTTAGATCTAAATGATAGGGCACTAAGACAGGCAGTTGTAGGTCTGGGTGGGCCATTAAACTCAATCCCAAGACAAGACACTTTTTCAATCACTGCAGCGTCTGAGATTATGGCAATTTTTTGTTTATCTAATGATATTAATGATTTAAGGAAGAATATTGCATCAATCATTGTTGCTTATAATCATGATGGGGAACCAATAACAGCAGCAGATCTAAATGTTGAAGGCGCCATGACAGCTTTATTAAAGGACGCCATTAATCCAAATTTAGCCCAAACATTAGAAGGTAACCCAGTGTTTATCCATGGCGGGCCTTTTGCTAATATTGCTCATGGTTGTAACAGCATAGCTGCAACTAAATTGGCTTTGAAATTAGCTGATTATACAATCACAGAGGCTGGTTTTGGTTCAGACCTTGGCGCTGAAAAATTCTTTGATATAAAATGCAGAAAGGCCAGTTTAACACCTAATGCTGTGGTTCTAGTGGCCACTCTTCAATCCTTAAAATCACACGGTGGAGTGCCTCTTGATAAGATTAGCGAAGAAAATGTTGATGCTGTAAGTGCAGGCACTGAAAACCTAAAAAAACACATTGAGAATATTCAACAATTTGGCTTACCGGTGGTTGTTGCTATCAATCAGTTTACCCATGATACAGAACAAGAAATTGTGATGGTCAAAGAGAAATGCGATTATTTGGGGGTTGATGTGGTGATTTGTAATCATTGGAGAGATGGAGGGAAAGGTGCAGTAGATCTTGCCAAAGCAGTAGTGGATTTATCAGAGACTCACAAAGCAGATTTTAATTTTTTATACCCGGATGATATGAGTCTTTGGAATAAAATGAAAACCATTGCCACAAATGTCTATGGTGCAGATAATATTATGGCTGACAAGGACGTAAGAACAGAGATAACACGACTAGAAGATCAAGGGTTTGGACAACTGCCTGTGTGTATGGCTAAAACACCAGCCTCTCTATCAACAGATCCAAAATTAAAAGGCAGGCCGACTGGGTTCGACGTTCCAATTAGAGAAGTCAGATTATCCTCAGGTGCTGGTTTTATAGTGGCTCTTACCGGCGATGTGATTACAATGCCAGGTCTACCGAAAACACCAGCAGCAGAAAACATAGATGTGGATGATGAGGGATTAATTCAAGGGTTATTTTAGAAATTGCTAATCGATCGGTTCAACGTATAGAACTAGAGTATGATCAACAATCTTATAACCATTTTTCTTAGCGAGTGAATGTTGCCTTTGTTCAATTAGTTCATCTTCAAACTCAATGACTTTTCCAGTTTTGACACAAACCATATGATCATGATGACCTACAGGAGTTAATTCAAAAACAGCCTGTCCAGAATCAAAATGATGTTTTATACAAATTTCTGCATCAACAAACTGATTTAATACTCTATAAATGGTTGCAATACCAACCTCATCATTATTTTTTAAAAGAATTTTATTGATGTCATCAGCACTAAGGTGACTTTTATCGCTTGTCTCTAGGATCGACAGTATAGATTTTCTGGCATGAGTAACTTTTAAGCCAGCTGATTTAATCTCATTGTTTGTGTTCATATCAGTATCATATATGCGGTCACAATTTATTCAAGCTTATACCGTTTATCTGAGTTACCAGGAGAGGATCCAAAGTCGAATTCCAATATTTATCTGTAAAACTTCTTAATTTTTTACTGAATCTGCGACATTATTTATTTTCCGCCTTATTTTTGTTGTTAAGAAAAAACATTTCATCTAAGAGTGTAAAAAATATTAAAACATATTATTTATATGGAATTCTTATGGGAATAAAAAATATCTTTTAAAATCATATGATTAATGAGACATCTTTCACTTTATCTTGAAGTTTTTAATGACAAATTTAAATTAATCATATTTGAGTAGCTTGTGTAATCATCTTGTAAAAATCAAAGAATAGTTTAGGATTTATTTTTTAAGGTTTGTATACCTTAAAACATGTTTTTTAAACTATCTAATTAATGAGGGCCACGATGTCTAAAAAGATATACGCAATTGTATTATCTGCCTTGTTCATATTTACTACATCCAGTTTTGCAGAAGTTGAAACAACTTCTTCAATCAGAGGTGTTGTTAATGTTTCAGGTGCAGTAGTAACAGCAACACATACCCCAACGGGTTCGACAAAATCTAAAACTGCCACAGATGGAGGCTTCTACTTATCCAATCTATTAATTGGCGGACCTTATAATATAACTGTTTCAGCATCAGGTTATGGAACTCAAAGTATCAGTGATGTTTTTTTGGTTTTAAATGAAACCACTAATCTCGAAATTACTTTGGTGTCAGATAACCTAGAGGAAATTACTGTTACTGCCGCAGCAGGTCAGGGTTCTATTAGGATGGGAACAGGTACATTTCTTGATCGAGATGCTATCGATGGTATTCCAACAGTCAATAGATCAATCGCTGATATTGCAAAAATTGATCCTAGAGTAACAATAAGCTCAGGTTCCAGTAGGTATTCTGAAATTTCTGTAATGGGACAAAACAACAGATTCAATGACTTTACTATTGATGGCGTTAGCTTTAATGACCCGTTTGGTTTGAATGCTAACGGCTTTGGTAGTATGCGTAATCCTATCGGCATGGAGTTTGTAGATCAAATGTCGGTTGATGTTACTCCTTTTGATGCCTCAAGAGGTAACACCACAGGTGGGTCTATCGCGACAGTAACAAAATCAGGTACCAATGACTTTCATGGAAGTGTTTTCTTTATTGAGCGAGATGAAAGCAATGTGGGTGATTCTCCAGACGGAACTGAATTTCCAGAATTTAGTGAAGAAACTGTCGGCTTTACTTTCAGTGGACCCATTATAAAAGATAAACTCTTTTTCTTCGTTGGTTATGAAGAATTTGAATCAGCGAGTCCGGCTTTGTATGGAACTAAAGACAGCAATGCTCCAATTAAAGCTGATGCTCTTACTACAGCCATGGCAGATCAAATCAAAAGTATTGCCATGAATCGATACAACTATGATCCAGGGGAAATATCAAACTTTACAACTCCTGAAACCAGCGAAAAAATGATTCTTAAACTGAATGCAAACATTTCAGATATTCATCGAGCTGTGGTTATGATCCAACGGGATGAAGATTTATACCCAAGAAAATACAACAGGGGTTCCACAGTCTTTAGTAACAACTGGTATGCGAAACCTCCTATTATTGATCGTGAATCATTCACTCTTTATAGTGATTGGAGCGATAGACTATCAACCAAAATTAGATATTCTCATTATCAATTAACAGAAGATGACGCCTCTTTAGGTGATCCATTTATGCCAGAAGTGAACATTGAAGTTTGTGATGGGTGGGATTGCGATAATGTCTATCTAGGTGGTGATCGATATCGTGGTGCTAATTATATTGATATTGACTCTGATTTCTTAAGTTTTAAAGCTACTTACGATTTAGGTGATCATGTCCTCTCAGCAGGGATAGATCGAGATGAAAGTGCAGTCTATAACCTCTTTATTGCACGATACAACGGTGAAGTTCAGTTTGATAGTATTGCTGATTTTGAAGCCGGAACATATTCTTATCTAAGGTTCCATACTCCACAAGCAGGTATTGCCGCTGTTGACAGTGTGGCAGCCAATTTTGATATTGAAAAAACCTCTCTCTATGTTCAAGACAGGATTTATCTTGGTGATTTAACGCTTGATGTTGGTCTACGATACGACGCAGTTGAAACGCCCACATTGCCTGTGGCAAACCCTAAATTTGAACAGAGAAATGGGTTTTCAAACGCCCAGCGATTTGACTATGATTCTGTGCAACCGAGATTTGGCTTTAACTATGATGCTTCAGAGTCACTTTTCGGAGACAGAGATGGTATAGTCAGTGCTGAGATCAGAGGTGGTTACGGCAAGTTCATGGGACGTATCCCAAGAGTTTGGTACGGAAATGCGTACAGTCGATCCGGTGGCCTTAGTGATTATGTGAAGGTTTATGGTCATGATTCAACGCTGCCTTCTTTCCGCTGTGGCGGCACAGTAGGACCTATGCCTGCGGGTGATCCGTCGTTCTTCTGGATGGGAGCATCAAGTAATTATTGTATCCCTTCAAGCCCATACTTTAATGACGCCCAAGTTACTGATCCAGATTTTGAAGCGCCTCAAAGTTGGAGAATGAATTTAGCCCTAGATCTCGTTACGGCTGGCGGTTATGAATTAACTTTAGAGTATAATCATGACTCAGTTGATGAAGCGGTCTTTTACAAAGAACTAGGTTTAACCCTTGAAGGTCACCTGTCTGATGGACGAGGTATCTATTCACATGGGCCTGGTGATTTCATGTTGACTAATACCGATGAAGGTGGTGCTGAGGCATATTCCTTCTCAGTTAGAAAATCATGGGACATGGGTCTGAGTATGTTTGGATCTTGGTCATCTGTGAATGCTAAGGATGTCTACCCATTAACATCAGCTCAAGCTGAATCTGCATACGGCTATACACAAAGATGGGACGGTGAAAATGTACCTGCTGCTAATTCTTCATTTATGGCTGATAGCAAGGTGGTGGTTGGTTTGGAATACAGAACCATGCTCTTTGGTGACAATGAAACCAGAGTTTCAGCAATTTATATTAATAAATCTGGTGAGCCTTATAGCGTGACGTTTGATAATGGTAGATATAGTCCGATAGGTGGATCAGGTTTCAGTCATTTCAAGGATGATTACTCTCTTGCCTATATCCCCACAGGTGCTGATGATTCTAAGGTTGTCTTCTCAAGTGCTAGTGTGGCCACTGATGTGATGAATCACATTAATAATGGGCCTTTGGCAAAATACAAAGGCACTTATGCTCCAAGAAATGCTTTTGAAAATCCAGGCTATGACCGATTGGATGTCAGGATTACTCAAGAGATACCTTCTTTTATGGAAGGTCACAAATTTCTCTTCTACCTTGATCTGTTGAATGTTATGAACATGCTTGATGATGAAGAAGGAAGAATATTTGAGTACGGTTACAACACCAGTCGACAGATCATAGCAGACGCTATGGATGATGGTCGCATTGAGATCAAAGGTGTTGACCCTGATGACAGTCTCTATCTGCAAGACAATGACGGTCAATCCAGGTGGCAAATACAAATGGGATTAAAATATCGATTCTAATTTAATTTGCTAAGCATAAAAAAAGCCGCCCTTTGGGCGGCTTTTTTTGTTATTTTATATTCGATAACAATGACTGAAAAATTTAAAAACTGGAACTTTAGAGCAATGATTACATTACCTGTAATCGCTGTTATTTCTTCAATGATGGCAATTGAGGTGGATATCTTAGCAATTTTAACAATAGGTACTATTAATTTTATTCCTATTTTGATTAGCTACCTGTTTGCCCGTTTTCTTCTAAGTAAAGCATCTAAACTTCAATCCCATATTGTGGCAGTGATCAGCCCATTAACAATCTCGTTTTGCACTTCTTTTTGGTACTTAATGAGAGTGGTTAACCCAGTTGTAACTTCACCCGGCATTGAACACCTAGCAATTCCTCAAATGATACTGATTGGAGCTATTGGGTTTGGTTTACTTAGTATTCTTTTAGTTTTCATCATTGAAAAACAAGCCTAATTAGTTCTGTAGGGAACAATTATTTGATCACTTCTAGTGATCTAGTAGAGAATTATTGTATAATCTCCCGCCTTATTGACTGCTTTTAGGGAAAGTGGCGGAATTGGTAGACGCGCTGGATTTAGGATCCAGTGGGGCAACCCGTGAGAGTTCGAGTCTCTCCTTTCCCACCATTAATTATTTGAGAAAATTATGAGTGAATTAGACATCAAGATTAAAAAACAAAAAGGCTTGAAACGAGAAATTAATGTTTCAGTCCCCTCAAGCCTAGTGGAAGCTAAAAAAAGAAACCGTTTTGAAGAACTCACTAAAAAAGCAAAATTGCCCGGTTTCAGACCTGGAAAAGCACCATTGAATATCATCCAAAGCCAATACGGAAATCAGGTCAATCAAGAAGTCCTCAGCGATGTTTTAGAGATGACCTATGCTGAAGTCATTCAGGATAAGGAATTAAAGCCTGCAGGCCCTCCTGAAGTAAGTATTGACCAATTTGTAGACGGTAGTGATTTTAAATACACAGCAACCATCGAAGTCTTTCCTGAGTTTGAACTAAAAGACGTGGAAAAGATTCAGGTTGATAAATACACCTCAACAATCACCCAAACTGACATCAATGAGATGATGGATAATCTCCAGCAGCAAAGAGGGGAATGGAAATCTGTTGAAAGAGAGTCACAAAAAGGTGATCAATTGTTAATAGATTTTATCGGTAAGGTAGATGATGAACCCTTTGAAGGTGGCACAGCCAATGATTTTGTCATGCAATTAGGTTCCGGTCAGATGTTGCCTGAGTTTGATGAATCGTTACAAGGGGTTAAAGCTAATCAAGATGTGGAATTTAACCTCACTTTTCCAGAAGATTATCACCAAAAGGATTTATCCAATAAAGCAGCGGTTTTCTCTGTATCAATCAAAGAAGTCAGAGAAATGGTTCTTGCTGAGATTAATGAAGAATTTGTTAAAGGTTTTGGTGTTGAAAGTGGCAAACCTGATGACCTTATTAAAGAAATTAAAGACAGTATGGAAAAAGAAAAAGAAAATAAAATTAAAGACAATCTTAGAATCAATCTTATGAATTATTTGAGAGAGAAAAATACCATAGAGGTACCCAAGGTTATGGTCCACAGAGAAGCTCATGCTATGCAGAAGGACTGGATGAGACAGTCGGGCATAGAGGACGAAGAGAAAGCACCATCAATTGACAATTTTGAGAAAATTGCAGCAGAAAGAGTCCATCTTGGTTTGCTTGTAAATGAATTGGTGCTTTCAAGAGAATTGAAGTTAGATGATGAAAAGGTTAAAACTAAACTTGAAGAAGTAACGAAAGCATATCCTAATGGTGATGAAATACGTAAAATGTATGAACAGAATCCTGAATTGATGGACCAGTTGAAATCCACAGTGATGGAAGACCAAGTGGTAGAATGGCTAACGGAGAGATCCAGCTTTAATGAAAAAGAAATTGAGTTTAAAGAATTAATCAATAACAACCAATGAGTATTGAACAAGAAAAATTAAGTCTTATCCCGATGGTGGTTGAGCAAACACCTCGAGGTGAACGTGCCTATGATATTTATTCACGTTTACTGAAGGATAATGTAATTTTTGCTGTCGGTCCTATTGAGGACCATATGGCTAATTTGATTATTGCTCAGCTCTTATTCCTAGAAAGTGAGAATCCAAGTAAAGATATTTTTCTCTATATTAACTCCCCAGGAGGCACAATAACCTCTGGCTTATCTATCTACGATACTATGCAATTTATTAAACCTGATGTAAGCACTATTTGTGTGGGACAGGCTGCCAGCATGGGTGCTATCCTTTTAGCCGGAGGAGCCAAAGGTAAAAGATACTCGTTACCAAACTCTAGAATGATGATTCATCAACCAATATCAGGCTTTAAGGGACAGGCAAGTGATATTGATATCCATGCCAAAGAGGTATTAAAACTTAGGAGTAGAGTTAACAGCATTCTTGCGGAGCACACAGGACACACAGAGAAACAAATTGCATTAGACACTGATCGAGATAATTTTATGGACGCACATCAATCATTGGAATATGGTTTAATCGATGTTGTTCTTTCAGAACGAGATGAAATCAACAAATAACAAGAATAAATGACTGACAAAAGCACAAAAAAACCCAAGGATAAAATTCTATATTGTTCTTTCTGTGGAAAAGGACAGAATGAAGTTCAGAAACTTATAGCTGGGCCTTCTGTCTATATTTGTGAGGAATGTGTTGATTTGTGTAACAACATTATCGAAGAAGAACTTAATGATAACGAAGCTAACCAGGATTTAGTTTTATATAAACCCAAAGAAATCAAATCATTATTGGATGAGTATGTTATTGATCAAGACACTGCAAAAAAGGTCTTATCAGTTGCTGTTTACAATCATTACAAACGATTAAATGATAAACCTAAGCCTAGGGATAACGATTATGTAGAAATTGGAAAAAGTAACATTCTATTAATCGGACCTACTGGCTCTGGAAAAACATTGCTGGCTCAAACACTGGCTCGTATTTTGAATGTACCGTTTGCCATAGCAGACGCAACAACTCTCACAGAAGCCGGTTATGTGGGTGAGGATGTTGAAAATATTGTTCAGAAACTGCTTCAAAATTGTGACTATGATGTTGAGAAAGCTGAAAAAGGGATTATCTATATCGATGAAATCGATAAAATTTCTAGAAAAACAGATAACCCGTCAATTACCAGAGATGTCTCCGGTGAGGGTGTTCAACAAGCTTTATTAAAACTCATAGAAGGAACAAAAGCTTCTGTTCCACCTCAAGGAGGTAGAAAACACCCCCAACAAGAATTCATTCAAGTAGACACAGCAAATATTTTGTTCATATGCGGTGGGGCCTTCTCCGGTTTAGATAAGGTTATTCAATACAGAACCAATACCTCAGGGATAGGTTTTATAGCAGATGTCCGAGATAAAGAAGACAATCAAGATCTTGGTGAGATCTTTGAAAAAGTAGAGCCAGAAGATCTAATTAAGTATGGCTTGATTCCAGAATTTGTTGGAAGAATGCCAGTGGTTTCATCTTTGAAAGAATTAAATCAAGAGGCACTGATTAGAATACTTACAGAGCCAAAGAATGCCTTGATAAAGCAATACCAGAAATTATTTGCTATGGAAGACACCAAACTAGAATTTTTACCAGAGGCTTTAGGCACTATAGCTAAGTTAGCTATGAGGCGAAAAACCGGAGCCAGAGGTTTGAGAACTATTATGGAAGAGACGCTGTTAGACACCATGTATGAAATTCCTTCACACGATAAAAAGCTAAAGAAAGTTGTAGTCAATGAGCAGTTTGTTTTAAATAAATCCAAACCATTTCTTATTCTCTCTAAGGATTCTGATACCAAGAAAGCTGAGAAGCAAACTAAAGTAAGAAAAGCTAAATTAACCGGCACTAAATAACTTTATTTAATTAAATAACAGAATGACTTGAAAATTCTGTTTTTAACCCCATAAATAAACTATGATGATAAAAAATCATTTATGACCATGAGTGAAATCAAAGAAAAAATTTCATTAGATATTGTTATTGATAAACCATTGCTCCCATTGCGAGATGTGGTTGTTTATCCTCACATGGTAATTCCCTTATTCGTTGGTAGAGAAAAATCAAAGGTTGCCCTTGAACAAGCTATGGCTGAGGATAAAAAAATACTACTTTCATCACAGAAACGATCTGATATTGATGACCCACAGATTAATGACATAAACACCGTAGGCACTTTGGCAAATATTTTGCAACTTGTGACCCTACCAGACGGAACAGTAAAACTATTGGTTGAGGGCGTGTCACGAGTCGACCTTCTAGAAATTCGATCCAGTGAATTTTTTAAAGCTGATTATTGTGTTCTCCATGAGCAGGGTGATGAGCAAGATAAAGATATTGTTGCCTTAAGAAGGACGCTGATATCCCAAGTTGAGAGTTATGTCAGAATCACTAAAAAAGTCCCTGCAGAGGTTGTTAGCACCCTGGCAAACATCAATGAATCAGGACGATTGGTTGACACTATTGTTGCTCATATGTCTCTTAAGCTTGAAGAGAAGCAGAAAATATTAGAACAAATTAATATCAAAGAACGCCTAGAGTATGTCATCGGTTTAATCGACGTTGAAATTGACATGATTGAGGTTGAGCAGAAAGTCAGAGGTCGTGTTAAGGATCAGATGGAGAAGAGTCAAAAAGAGTATTACCTCAATGAACAGATGAAAGCGATTCAGAAGGAATTGGGAGATCTTGATAATGCATCCAATGAACTTGACGAACTTGAAAAGGAAATAAAGAAGTCTGGTATGCCTAAAGAGGCAAATGAGAAAGCATCCTCAGAGCTTAAAAAGCTGCAAATGATGTCACCCATGTCTGCAGAAGCCACAGTGGTTAGAAATTACCTAGATGTTTTGATAGGGGCACCATGGAAAAAGAAAACCAAAGCAAAAGTTAAGTTAGATCAAGCACAAAAGATTCTTGATGAGGATCATTATGGATTAAAAACAGTTAAAGAAAGAATTACTGAATACTTGGCAGTACAGCAACGAACCAAAAAATTAAAAGGACCCATTTTATGCTTGGTTGGACCTCCTGGAGTTGGAAAAACCTCTCTTGGTGCAAGTATTGCTAGATCAACAGGCAGAAAATTTATTCGGATGTCATTGGGCGGAGTAAGAGATGAAGCTGAAATTAGAGGTCATCGAAGGACTTACATCGGGGCTATGCCCGGAAAAATAATGCAGAATTTGAGCAAAGTTGGCGTAAAAAATCCTTTATTTCTTCTTGATGAGATTGACAAGATGTCCATGGACTTTAGGGGAGACCCATCCTCAGCTTTACTTGAAGTTTTAGATCCAGAACAAAATACCACATTTAATGATCATTACTTTGAAGTGGATTATAACCTTTCAGATGTGATGTTTATTTGTACCGCTAATACCTTGAGTATTCCTCCTCCATTATTGGATAGAATGGAGGTTATTAGAATCGAAGGCTACACCGAGGACGAAAAATTAAATATTGCTGATCAGTATTTGGTAAAAAAACAATTGGATGCTAACGGCCTTCAAGACGATGAGATTAAGATAACAAAAAGCGCAATTCGCGCCATAATCCGCCATTATACTAGGGAAGCAGGCGTTAGAAACTTAGAAAGAGAGATAGCTAAAATAGCCAGAAAAGTAGTGAAATCACTGGTTTTAAAGTCAAAGAAAGAAACCATTCACATCAGACCGACAGGGATTGATAAGTACTTGGGAGTTCAAAAATTTAAATACGGAATTGCCGAGAAAGACAATCAAGTTGGTCAAGTCACTGGATTGGCTTGGACTCAGGTTGGCGGAGAGCTTCTCACCATAGAATCAACAGTTATTCCAGGCAAGGGAAAGTTAATTAATACCGGCCAACTGGGTGATGTCATGAAAGAGTCAATACAGGCAGCAACCACAGTCGTCAGAAGTCGCTCAAAAGGACTAGGCATTAATGAGGATTTTCATCAAAATCTAGACATACACATTCACGTCCCAGAGGGTGCTACGCCTAAGGATGGGCCAAGTGCAGGTATTGCAATGTGCACAGCTTTAATCTCCTCATTAACTGAAATTCCAGTCAAAGCAAATGTAGCAATGACGGGGGAAATTACCCTACGAGGTGAGGTGCTTCCAATAGGAGGTTTAAAAGAAAAGCTTTTGGCTGCTCATCGAGGAAGTATAGACACAGTAGTGATTCCAGAGGAAAACGCAAAAGATTTAGTTGAAATCCCTAAAAACATTAAGGAAAAACTCAACATCATTCCAGTCAAATGGATAGATCAAGTCTTGGAGATTGCTCTCGAAAGAATGCCTGAAATTAAAATTTCTCAAGCTAAAGATTCAGCAACTCCTAAAAATAAATCATCAACTGAGAAAAACCTACCTCATTAAATATCTAAAAATAATTGAAACCCTTTGTTGACAAGGGTTTTAAAGGACTGGTATAAATTGTATGTCTAAACTCTTTGAGACTAGACAACAATGATTCATTAATCTCTCTTTAGAAAATAATGGATTTAATTTTAAATACACATATAAGGATGTATAAAATGAATAAAGGTAATCTCATTGATGCAATAGCAGCAAGCACAGGACTTTCAAAAGCAGACGCAGGTAGAGCAATTGATGCTACTACATCAGCAATAGCTGGCGAATTAGCTGGAGGCGGTTCAGTTGCTCTAGTTGGTTTCGGAACATTCTCAGTTAGCCACAGAGCTGCGAGACAAGGTCGAAATCCAGCTACAGGTGAAAGCATTTGGATTAATGCAAGTAATGTACCTAAGTTTAAAGCTGGTAAAGCTCTAAAAGAAGCTTGTAACTAGGCCTTATTTAATAAGAAGATTGAAGCTCGATTTATCGGGCTCAATCTTCTTTTCGCTTTAAGAGTAGCCAATACTCGTTACTTTTTAATCATTTACTGTCAATCGATTAAATTTAAGATAAGATACCCAGCGATTATATCATTGGGTGCTTAGCTCAGCTGGTAGAGCGTCGCCCTTACAAGGCGAATGTCGGCGGTTCGATCCCGTCAGCACCCACCATTGCTCTTAATCATTTAAAACCCCGTATAGCTAACGCTCACGGGGCTTTGCTTCAAATTAAATAGGTTAAGTATAACTGCCAGTTAACTTAACGGAGTATCACGCAGTACGTATAACACTGCCGTAACTATTGCCGTAACTCTTAAATTTTTT
>CAYVTR010000032.1:0-14029 GCA_964454905.1 uncultured Woeseia sp.
GCTGTATGAAAATTGGTCACAGTAAAACCTGGGCAGACAGCAGTGGAGGTAATCCCCAGACGGTTGTAACTAGAATTCATGGCATCACTAAATCGATTCATAAATGATTTAATAGGTCCATAGAGAACCTGAATTGCAGAAGGTGGCGCAAATGCTGCTACAGATGAAACAATCATGATTTTACCACTTTTCTGTTTAATCATATCTTTGACGAATAGCTTGGTAAGAGTGATCACTGAGGTTCCTAAAACACGAATGAAGTTTTCTTCATCTTCTATAGAGGTGACATGAAATGGGGTTGCTATTCCGTAACCAGCATTATTTACCAATATCTCTATGTTATATCCTCTTTGTTTTGATGTTTCGTAAATATAAGTCACTGAGTCTTTGTTTGCTAGATCGCTCGAAATGTAATCCACAGATACATTAAATTCATCTGAAAGTTTATTACAGCAGTCCTGTAGGTTTTTCTCATTCCTAGAAATCAAAAGAATGTTATATCCTCGTCCAGCTAAATTCTTGGCAATTTCATAACCAATTCCTGAGGAACCGCCAGTAATAAGTGCATAATTATTTGTCATAGTCTTAAAAATACTTCAAAGAATTATTGAGATCACAATCCTATTGTTTATCAATTAATAAATTTTTATATTCTTCTCTTAAATCAAATTTGAGAAGTTTGCCAGTGGCACCATGAGGCAGTTCTTTCAGAAAAATGATTTCATCGGGTATCCACCATTTCGCCACTTTTGAAGAAAGAAACTCTAGAATGCTATTTTTATCAATGTTGTCACCAGAATTTGTTACAACGAACATAATTGGCCTTTCATCCCATTTTGGATGAGGGACGCCTACCACGCATGCTTCTGCTATTTCTGGGTGACCGACAGCAGCATTTTCTAGATCTATTGAACTAATCCACTCTCCACCGGTCTTGATTACATCTTTTGCTCTATCGACAATAGTCATATACCCGTCTTTATCGATACTTGATATATCACCGGTATCAAACCACCCTTCATCATCTACAGCATCTTTTTCTGCTTTAAAATATTTTTGAAGGATCCATGGGCCTCTAACCATCAGATGCCCATAAGCTTCTCCATCGTTAGGTAGGTCATTACCAGAGTCATCTATGATTTTAAGCTCCACACCAAAAACAGGCCTTCCCTGCTTGAGTTGCAGTGTGTATTTGTCCTCTTTACTCATTGCTTCCATTTCTTTAGTGGGGAGATTTGTGGTTCCTAATGGGCTCATCTCAGTCATTCCCCAAGCATGGATAACATTGACATCATGAACTTCATCAAACTCTTTCAGCATCGCAAGAGATAAAGCTGATCCACCGATGATGGTATTCTTAACTGAACTTAAGACTTTCTTATGTTCTCGACAATAAGCCAGCAGTTGCATCCACACCGTGGGAACACCAAAAGTGCTGTTAACTTCTTCTTGATCTATAAGCTCATAGAGTGATTCACCTTCCATTCCTATTCCTGGCATCACTAGTTTATTTCCAGTCATTGGACCAAAATATGGGATTCCCCATGCCAAGACATGAAACATTGGGACGACCATTAATATGCAATCATCTCGATCAATAGTAAGTGCTGAATATGCAGAGGTTGCATGATAAATATTAGATTTATGAGAGTAAAGCACACCTTTAGGGTTTCCAGTGGTTCCAGAGGTATAACAAAGAGCACAAGCGGCATCGTCTTCCAGTTCAGGCCATTTATAATCCTCATCGCCATCTTTAATGTACTCTTCGTATGAGATTGCATTGCCTAGGGTTGTTTCAGGTAACTCAGACTCGTTACAAAGAATTACATATTTCTCGACAGTTTTTAGTTGATCCTTTAATCCTTCAAGGATTGGTATGAAAGGCAGTTCACAGAATATTATTTTATCTTCGGCGTGGTTGATGATATAAACTGCTTGCTCAGGATGGAGCCTGAAGTTTAACGTATGGGTGATTGCACCCATCCCAGAAATACCAAAATACATTTCTAGATGTCTAAAAGTATTAAGCGCTAAAGTTGCAAGAACATCTCCTTTCTTATAACCATCCTTCTCTAACGCTGAGGCAAGTTTTCTTGCTCTTATACAGACTTCTTCATAATTTGTTCTATGAATTTCACCAGAAATCATTCTGCTAACAATTTCGGTAGTTGGATGTAACTCTTTTGCATGCTCAATAATTGAGGCTACATTTGGCGTCCAACGTTGCATATCTCCTTTCATATAAACACTCTCCATTTACTAATTTTATATTATTAATTACTGAATTACAGGGTACTCAAGTTTGAATTCATCGCTAGCATCATCATCTTCTTGATCAAATGTATTGGCATAAAGATGTCCAGCATAGACAGCATGAACAACTGCCCCTGGTGCATTAGAGTCACCAATATTTTGAAGCGATTTGATTCCTGATTCTTTTAAAGCTTCTTGGTTTGAATTAAGTGAATTATAAAGCGAATCGTTTTGTTTTCTATTACCGACGAGTACAAGTGAACCCCTAGCAATATCTTTCTGCTTATTGCTCACCTGATGATTGATTCTAACCGATGATTCTTCTATTTCTATAATGCGATGATCAGTGATAACTTTAATATCTTTTTCTAATAGTTTCAGTTTAATTTCAGTAACTTCATTACTATTAAAACTCCAAGGAGACACTTTTTCAAAGGGCGTGATAATGGTTACTTCATGACCTAAATCTTTTATATATTCAGCCATAAGGCCACCCATATAATAATAATCAAAATCGAATATTAGCACCTGTGATTTTAGCTCACAACCCTTAAGTACATCTTCAGGAGTGAAAATACTATTCGTTTTAGTGACGGCTATAGGGGCTGTTTTTTCATCCATGATTGAGGGTAGCCACGATGAACCTGTAGCTGTTACTACATGATCGAATCCCAATTCTAAAACATCATCTGGGTTCAATGTATTTTCTAGATAGACATCAACATTATCTAATTGATTAATTTGACTGACACGATAATCGGTTACTCTTTTATATGGAGACATACCAGGAAGCATTGACTCTTTATTAATTCGTCCTCCCAGTTCTTTTTCTGAATCAGCAATAGCAACTGAGTACCCTCTTCTAGCCAGCGATAAAGTTGCTTCCAGCCCTGCTGGCCCTCCCCCAATAACCAGAACTGAATTATCAGAAGATTTAGATTTCATTCTTTCTGGATGCCAGCCTCTTCTCCACTCTTCACCCATCGATGGATTTTGTGTGCACCGAACGGGTATACCTTGGTTGTAACATGAGGCACAGATATTACAGCCAATACATTCTCTGATATCGTCTTCATTACCTTCCAATATTTTATTAGGAAGGAATGGATCAGCTATTGAGGCTCTTGCTGAGCCAACAAAATCAAGAATCCCTCTATTAATCTGACTAACCATGTTATCTGGTGAAGTGAACCATCCCACTCCTACAACAGGCTTAGAAGTAAGTTGTTTTACAAAACCGTTGTAAGGCTCCATATGGCCCGGTTCAGAAAATCTACTACTTGGACATTCTTTGGTCCATTTTGATAATTTTATATCCCATAGATCGGGTAATTCACCATTTAACTCAAAGAATTCATGAGCTTCACTCTCACTCGATTCACTTTTAAAACTTAGTAACTCATCTGTAGAGATTCGAACAGCAATTGCAGCTTTATCACCAGCAACTGCTCTCATCTCAGTTATCAGTTCCCTCATTAATCTGGAACGATTTTCTAGACTTCCCCCGTATTCATCCGATCGATTGTTGAATGTTGGGTGCAGAAAATGATACGGTAAAAAACCCATTCCTGCATAACAATATATGATATCAAAACCAGCTTGGATGGCTCGCTCAGTTGCATCCAAATGCCATTGAATTAGATCTTTAATATCTCTCTTATCCATTACTTTTGGCGCTGTAAGATGCATGTCCATAAGTTCACTGACTTTCTCTTGTATTCCAGATGGAGAGATTGGAGGCATTCGTGTATGTCTGTTAGCTGTATAAGCCCCTCCATGAAAGAATTCAATACCAGCAAGGGCATCATGTTCATGCACTGCGTCCACCATAGGGACATGGGACGCAATATCTTTATCAGACCATAATCTTGCAAACGGAAGAGGTCTATCATCTGAACTAGGATGAATAGAACAATAGCCTGTGTTGATGACACTCCAACCACCCTCCGCTTTAATTCCTCTTTGAGCAGCTCTTGTATTAGGCATATCATTACCTGAACCCATAGCATGAGGGACTTGATAAAACCTATTTTTTGCTGTCTTTGGTCCTATCTTTATAGGATCGAATAAGATTTTATATCTTGGGTTAACATTCATACTAAAATTTTCTCGTTTTTAAGGAATTATTTCAATTATTTAAACTTAATTTGCATGAAGGAAAAGACACCCAATAGAGCAAAAATTACCCCACTATTTAGAGCTATCATCCAACCAAATTGATCTGCCATTATTGGGATTAGTGGGGTTGCTAATACTCCACCTAAATTACCACCTGTGTTGAGAATTCCACCCGCAGCTTGAGGTTTTTTTGAAACAAAACCTATGGCCGACCAGAATGGCCCTTCTGTTAATTCAATAAAGCCATAACATAGAGACAAAGAAAGAACTGCTAGGTAAGGATTGTCAGTAATCGAGCCAAACAGCAAGAAACCAGCAGATGGAACCAGACCAATAATGATAGGAATCCTATGCCCCCATTTTACACCATAGCTCTGTTGCAGTTTATCGCATAGGTAACCGCCTAAAGTGGCACCTATAGCCCCCATTAAAAAAGGTAAGCTCGCAAGAAAACTACCCTCTAGAACACTGAAACCCCTTATGTTAACGAAATAAATAAAAATCCAAGAATAGAATATAAAGAAAACATAATTCATTGACATATAACCCAACGCAGCGAATAAGACATTTTTATCAGCGAGTACTTCCTTAACCAGTGACCAAGACATCTGATTGTTATTGAACTCCGACTGACCTATTAATTCCAATTCTTTCTGATTAACGTCAGGATGTTCTCTAGGCCAGTTTGTTGAATATTTCCACCACATTAGAGAACCGATTAGACCCAATATCGAGATCAGGAAAAATGTCGATTGCCAACCAAAATACTGAGCTAAAATAACAATCAGTGGTGGTGTCGATGCAGATCCTAATGCCAGTGCTGTAGAGTTCATTCCATTAGGAAGCGCCCAAGAACCGGAAGGAAACCACCTTGCTATAACTCCTCCTGCCATCGCAGGAAATAGAGGACCTTGGAATACTCCTAATAAGAAGCGACAGATGAATAAAAGTGGAATCATTAAAGCTAATGTGAAACCACCTATTACAATTAAACCAGAAATTATTGTGATTACAGTGCAACCCAGTGTACACAGAGCAAGTGTAATTTTAGGACCTATTTTCTCTGAGAGTAAACCTCCAGGAAACTGAAAGAGTGTATAGCCCCATAAAAATGAGGAGAGAAGCCAACCTAATTCTATCTGTGAGATGCCCGTGTCATCCATCAAAAATTTACCAATGACTGAAAGGTTGCCCCTAAATACATAAGCAATATATCCAAGCACAAGTGTGATGAATAGGACTCGCCATCGAATATTTGTGGGTTTAGATGTATTAATCAAAATTGATGTCTAATTTTTGGATATATATTTTCTATTATCTAAATATTCATCTTCCATTTTTCCATAATATCGACAAACAAAGGCAGATGTGTGTATAGATTCATTTATTTTATCGTAAGATGTAATTTTGAATGAAATAAATTTAATAGTGTTGAAACGCAATGAGTCCAAGAAATACAAGAAGAAAACCAAAGAAGAGTTCAATTTCTCAACTGCCTTGGCAGGAGGTGGTAACAAAGTTTTCTCCCTTAAGGATTATGAGCCAAGATGAAATTGAATCCATCCATCATGCTTCACTTGATGTTTTAGAAAACGTTGGCATGAAGATACTGCATGGAGATGCAAGGAAGGTTCTTAAAAAAGCTGGCTTGGATGTGGATGAATCAACACAAATGGTCTATTTTGATCGAGATTTGGTATCAAAAAAAATTTTGGAGCCACCTAAAGAATTTACCTTGCGTGCAAGGAACCCAAAACGAGACATCAAAATAGGAGGAAACCATATCGTTTTTAGTGCAGTTGGTGGCCCAGCCTATTGCAGTGATCTGGATAAAGGTAGACGCAGAGGAAGTTTTGAGGATCTTCAGAATTATATGAAAATTATTCAAAGCCTAAACATTATTCATCAAGAAGGTGGTATGTCTTTTGAGACGATCGAATTGCCTCCAGAAACTAGATATCTTGATCTTTATTTAGCCCAATTTCAGCTATTGGATAAGAATTGTCAGTCTTATCCTATGGGAGCAGAAAGAACCAGAGATTGCATTGATATGCATTGCATTGCACTTGAATGCACCAGGGAAGAATTGGCAATTAATCCATCCGTTATGGGTGTTATTAACACCAATTCCCCGATGCAGCTTGATACTCCAATGTCGGAAGCAGCTATAGAACTTGCAAGCTCTGCACAGGTGACTTGCATCACTCCATTCACTTTATCTGGAGCCATGGCGCCGATCAAACAGGCCGGAACACTCGTACAGCAAAATGCTGAGGTTTTAGCTCTTGTGACATTGACTCAGTTGGTTCATCCTGGTGCACCCATAATGTACGGTTCTTTTTCCTCCAATGTTGACATGAGATCTGGGTCTCCTGCTTTTGGCACACCAGAGTACATTCGCTCTACCATTGCCAGCGGCCAACTCGCTAGATTCTATGGTTTCCCTTATCGAAGCAGCAACACCAATGCTTCAAATGCAGTCGATGCCCAAGCTGTGTATGAAAGCTCAATGTCATTGTGGGCAACCGTAATGAGCCATGCAAACTTGGTTAATCATGCCGCAGGATGGCTTGAAAGTGGATTAACAGCTTCGTTTGAGAAATTAATCATCGATGCTGAAATGCTGCAAATAATGTCAGAAACTTTAAAACCCATTGAGATTAATTCTGAGAATCTAGGGGTAGAGACTATTAAGAGCGTTGGTCCTGGAGGGCATTTTTTTGCTACCGATCAAACCCTGGATCATTACGCCACTGAATTTTATACCCCAATGATTTCTGACTGGAATAATTTCGAAAATTGGGAAAAAAATGGATCAATAACCACAACTCAACGGGCCAATAAAGCATGGAAAACTTTGCTGAAAGAATACCAGCAACCAAAATTAGACCCTTCAGTGAATGAAGCGTTAATAGCATTTGTAGAAAAAAGAAAAGAAGAGATTATTAATATTAGCTAAGTTTTCTGACGTATTTATTATGGGTTTCTTTTCCATCAGGGCTGGTAAGAGATTCAAGCATCAATGCGGCATCTTTTTTTGAATTGTAAGCTCCAGTTCTGATAGAAATTAATTGTTGTTTAGTAATTCTTAATGCTGTTTTAGGTTTGGTTGCAATGGTGTTGGCTAAAGAAATTAATTCCATCATAAAATTTTTAGCGGTTATTATTCTGCTTGTAAAACCGATTTCATAGGCCTCTCTAGCATCAAATTCCCTGCATGTGGTTACTAAATCTGTGGCTACAGAAAATCCAACCAAGCTCACTAGATGGTCAAGTCCGCCCCAAGTTAGAGGAATTCCAGCGTCAAGTTCAGGGATAACAAATCTGCTATTTTCTGAGGCAATTCTTATATCGCATGCTGAAGCTAAAACTACCGCACCACCAATGCAATGGCCTTGAATCGCAGCAATTGTGATTTGCGGTAATAATGAGAGTTCTTCAGCTGCAACCCTCCCTAAATCAGCTACTCTTTGTGGGTCTTCTTTCAGTTTCTTTTGGAATGAAGGCAGATCAGCTCCAGAGGAGAAATTGTCCTTTGCCCCTCTCAAGACGACCACTCTAATGTTGTCATTCATTTTAATAGAGTTACAAAGATCAATCAGTCCATCTAATAAATCAGGAGAGATGGCATTCAGGACTTGTGGACGATTAATCTCTATGTAGAGAACCCCATCTTCTTGTGTGATATTTAACTCTGGCATAACTGATGATTTCTTTTAAGGATTGACTCCGTATCCAGCAGAATTCATTCGATATATGAAGCCTTTTTCCTGATCCTTCTCAAGCTCAATATACTTATTGATTTCTGCAACTTTTGATTGCCTATCAAATGTATCCATAGCGAGCCCCATTTTATGATTTGATTCCAGCAAATGTTTTATTTTGTTCTTCATAATGCTTTGGTAAGTCTCTAATGCTTCAGAGACTTGTTGTTTATTAAAATCACTCTCTTTCGGTAATAGTTTAACCAATTGATCTATACATTTAATCGTGGTGTTCATTCCTTGACTTCTGCCAGGGTGAAGTCCATGACAAGCATCACCAATAAGAACCAGATTATCTTTTATCCAGCGTTTGGCAATGATCATTGATGGAGGATAGATGCCTGCAGAGAACATTGGTAGAGATTTATATTCTGGAACTAGCGAACCTATAAATTTAGTGTAATCATTATCACTCATTTTCTTCCATTCCTTGACCTCATTTCGGTCTATGGTAAGCCCTATTTTGCAGCCCCCTTTGGCACGAGGTATCATCGTGACTATACCTCTATCAGTAAGATAGGTTCTAAGGTTGTTGTGAGAATCTGTTTGATACTCTTTAGAGAAGAGCACAGCTAAGGCTCGATTATATCGAAATGTTTCTCTTTCTAATTCAAATTTCTTAGTGATACTTGAGGCAATACCATCAGCGCCAACCACTAACTTTGTCGATATGGTATGTTCAGTTTTATCCTTTAAAACTAATGCGTATAAACTTTCATCATCATCGGTGGAAATATGTTGACAATTAATAATAGGCTTAAAAATGGAGAAGTTGTCATCTTTAGAGGCAAACTTTAAAAATACTTCACTGATATTCTCATGGTTAATAAACATAAAGAAAGGTTGAGGAATATCTAGCTTTGAGACATTGGCATCCATTAGAAAATTAGCTGATTCATCAAACCAAAGTGAACCTGCTCTTTTTTTAGCACCTGCAGCAAAGAAATCGTCTAACACACCCCATTGGTTAAGAATTTCGCACACATAAGGCTGTATATGATCACCTCTTGCGGTATCTTGTGGTTTTTCTGATTTTTCAAGAAGTACAACTCTATAACCTTTATTGGTTAAGCTAGATGCCATAGCAGAGCCTGCAACACCGCCTCCAATTATGAGCACATCTGTTTTAATTCTCATGCAAATAACCTCTAATTATTAGCCAGAGATTTCTTTAATCAATTCTAACGCTGTTTTATCACTGTCAGGTAAGGTTGCATCTGATGTTTTAATTGATGTTAGTTTAGAGCCCCAGTCAATTATTGCTGCAGCACCGGTAAGACCTCCTCCAAAGGCTAAGAAAAGCATTTTTGAATTGGGTTTAACTTTATTTTCTTCAAGCGCTTCTGTTAAAGCAATCGGTATAGAGCCAGCTGACGTGTTGCCATATTTATCAAGATTTACAATCATTTTTTCCATAGGAAAATTACATCTTCTGGCTGTGGCTTCTAGGATCCTTAAATTGGCTTGATGAGGTATACATAGATCTATGTCATCTATTGTAAGATTTGCCTCCGTTAAAGCTTCTTCAGCAAGTTTAGCCATCGTCTTAACAGCATTTTTAAATACTTCTTGACCTACAAAACTGATGCCAAAAAAGTAACTGTCTTTGTCCTTATCAAACTTCATACTAGAGCCAAAATTTTTGAGCATTAATGCCTCACCCAGAAATGGATCGCAGGTTAATTTTGATGAATAAAGCTTAGAATCAGTGTCGACTGATTCAATCACAACAGCTCCAGCTGCATCACCAAATAAAACAGCCGTGTCTCTAGCAGACCAGTCCAAAAAGAAGCTGACTTTTTCTCCTCCCACAAGTAGTATATTTTTCATTACACCCGATGAAATTAATCCATAGGCTGTGGTTAGGCCATATACGAAACCTGAGCATGCTGAGTTAAAGTCGAAGGAAGCAGCGGTATTATTACCAATTTTTTTCTGAATGATTGAAGCAGTGCTTGGAATAATATATTGAGGTGTGCAAGTGGCCATAATCACTGCATCAATGTCTTTAGGGTCTTTGTTCGCACTAGCTAGAGCATGTTGTGCAGCGACTGCACCCATATCACTCAGTGAGGTGTGGGCAATTCTTCTTTCTTTAACGCCAGTTCGAGAAGTTATCCACTCATCATTAGTATCAAGAATTGTTGATAAATCATCGTTTGTTAATATCGAAGGCGGAGTACATTTACCCCATCCTGTAATTTCTATTCCCATTCCTTCATCCCCTTCTGAAGATCTTCTAGTCTACCTTTATTTCTTAGATACCCCTAGTCGTTCTTGAAGTTTTGGGCTAGTCGTGGTGTATTGCAAGTGAACTTTCTTTTCTGGTTCGATAATTGCTTTTGCAGCAAATGCAGCCAGCGCTGCTTCATGAAAGCCACTAAGAATTAATTTTTTCTTGCCTGGGTAGTTTGCTATATCACCGATAGCAAAAATAGCTGGATGATTTGTTTCAAAAGACTCAGTGTTTACTTCAATAGATTTTTTATTGATCTCTAAACCCCAGTCAGCTATTGGTCCTAGTTTCGGTGATAATCCAAAAAAAACTAGCGCCACATCGGCTTCTATTTCTAATTCTTCTCCATCTTTATAAAGAGTGAGCGATTTTAATTGATTATTATCTGTTTTAAATGATCTTAAAGTGGATACTTCATAAAGCTTGATAAGTTCCTGTTTAGATAGTTCTTTCATTGTATTAACTGAGGCTGGAGCACCTCTATACTCATTTCTTCGATGAACAAGACTTACTTGAGTCCCGGAAGAACCTAAAAAATCTTTATCAGTCGCAAATTCTATAGCCCAATCTAATGCTGAATCCCCTCCTCCAAATATGACAATATTTTTTCCAAGTAATTTATTTTTGTCTTGGATTTTGTAATATAGCCATTGGTCTTCATAGTCATTGATACTGTCTAATCTTAGTCTTTTAGCTTGAAATGAGCCCACCCCTCCTGCAATAAAAATTGTTTTAGTGATGAATTGAATGTCTTTACTTGTTGTAACTAAGTACTCATTATTTGTTCTTTCCACGCCAATCACTTCTTCACCTAGTTGAATCTTTGGATTAAAAGGCTCTATTTGTTTCAAAAGGTTATCAATCAACTCTTGTGCCGAACATATAGGGATACCAGGAATATCATAAATTGGTTTATCCGGATAGAGTTCAGAGCATTGTCCTCCAACTTTATCCATGCTGTCCATAATGATTGAATTAATTCCTAGTAGACCCAATTCAAATGCTTGGAATAACCCACAAGGTCCTGCCCCTATAATAAGAGCGTCTATGTTTTTAGGTTCTCGACTCAAAACTTTGTAATCCTTTCATATTTGAATATATTGGACTAAGTAAATTAGTGATTTGCAAACTCCAATTCAAGCTTTTTCCATTAATCTTAAGTTGCCTTATGCTAGCAATTTCATTAAGTAGATTAAAACTTTCTTCAATATTAATATCCTTACCCAATAATTCTTGAAGAGATTCAGGCATTAAATCATGGTTATCTTTTTCAAGGAGATGGTGGTATAAAAATTTTGAAAACCAGTAATAAACGAGTCTTAAATTGATCTCTAATTCTTCAGATTTCCATGAGTTAGCTAATTGGGATGGTTTAATTCTTTTTGTTAACAGGAGATGAAGTTCATTTGAAACAGTTTCTATGCGTTCACTAAGATAAGTGTGCCCAAGTTTGTTTAAAAGAACAGGCCTGCATCCAAAAATATTTATAATTTCATCCCAGTTGTCTGCTTGATTGGATGTGCTAAGCCAATCTAAGGTTTGCTGTTTAGTTGGATTCTCAACTGTGATAATTTGAACTCTACTGATAATCGTACTTGGAAGTTTATTTATAGAATCAGTTAAAAGAATCAATAATGTATCTTCAGGGGGCTCTTCAAGAATTTTAAGCAGACTGTTTACTGCCGGGTATGTCATCGCGTCAGCTGGATTAATAACACCTACTTTACCACGGCCTTTTAAGCTGGTTAGTAAGAGAAACGATTTTAAAGATCTAATTTGATCTATTGAAATAGTTTCTTTACTTTCTTGTCTGGATATTAATTTACAATCTGGGATTGTCCCTTCATCATCTTTATTATTGGTTGGATTAATTGTCTCTTCACCAAGAAAACCATTAGCTAGATGCATCGCAAGATTATTCTTACCCACACCTGTTTGACCTTTTATTAAGAAGGCGTGGGTTGTTTTATGTTCGTGAATTGCGGATTCAAGTTGTTTGTAGATAGGCTCTAACCATTCCATTGGTTCCTTCATGAAGTTTTTCCAATAAAATCCAATAAACAACTCTGAATTTCCGATTGAACCTGCTCTATAGGCTGGGTAGCATCAATAATTTTTACCCTGTCTTTGAAGACAGATGCCAGTTCTAAATACCCTTGTCTTACTCTTTCAAAAAACTCTCTATCTTCAGATTCAAAACGATCATTCGGATTAAGCTTTCTTCTGCTTTTTATGACATCAATTGGAGCATCTAAGAGAAATGTTAGATCAGGATCAAAGTCATTTTGAATGATTTGTTTTAATTGATTAACTTGATCAAAATCCAGTCCTCTACCGAAACCTTGATAGGCAAAGCTAGCATCGGTAAATCGATCGCTAATGACCCATTTGCCTTGCTCTAAATTAGGTTTGATCACTTCATTAATGTGCTTTTCCCTAGCAGCAAAAAGAAGGAGTAATTCCCCTAGAGGCGAAATTGAATCGTTTTGTTCAAAAAGAAGTATTTGTCTGATCTTTTCACCTAGAGAGGTGCCACCTGGCTCTCTAGTTACATGTGTTTTAATATTTTTTTTGTTCAGTAGATCTGAAATAAATTTTGCATTGGTAGATTTTCCTACGCACTCAATTCCTTCAATTGTTATAAATAATCCAGACATTTTTTCCATTGATGAGTTCTATTAAGCAGAATCTTGGTAGTTATTATTATGCACGAAATTGCAAGATTTATTCACAATTCAAATCACCAATAGGGTATCTACCTGGTGGTTTTATGGTTTACAAATAGAGACTTATTTTTAACTATTAGTTAGATTAGTCAGAGCTATTGTTAATATAGTCTATTGCTGATTGAACGGTAGAAATGTTCTCTGCTTGTTCGTCTGAAATTTCGATATCAAATTCTTCTTCGAGAGCCATAACAAGCTCAACGGTATCTAGTGAATCAGCACCCAAATCATCTATAAAGCTGGATTCATTACTTACTTCATCAACACCAATACCTAGTTGCTCAGCTACAATGTTTTTAACTCTTTCATTTACGCTCATCTCAAATCCCCTATATTGAATTATTGTATTGTATGTAAAATCATTCTTTTCTCAAGCAATTTTAGACAAATATCTAATCCATATGCATCCCGCCGTTCACATGAATAGTTTGACCTGTTATATAGGCTCCAGAGCTGGATGCAAGAAAAAGAGCAGTGCTTGCTATATCTATTGGCTGGCCATAACGGCTTAGTGGTATTTTCTTCATTAATGCATCGCTTAATTCTTGATTCATATCTTTAGTCATGTCAGTTTCGATATAGCCTGGCGCAATGGTATTCACGGTTATGTTTCTAGAGCCAACTTCTAAAGCAATAGATTTGGTTAAACCCATTAAACCAGATTTGGCCGCACTATAATGAGCGTTCCCTATAGCCCCTATTGAGCCGACCACTGAACCGATATTAATAATCCTACCTCGTCTTTTTTTTATCATTCCTCCAATCACAGCTTTGGAAAGAAAGAAAACCGAAGATAGGTTAGTTTTGATTACTTTTTCCCAATCATCCTCTTTAATTCTCATCATGAGACTTTCAATACTAATACCTGCGTTATTAATAAGGATTGATGGATTTTCGTCCTTTGCTTTCAGTTCTTTTATTAATTCTTTGAC
>CAYVTR010000033.1:0-13840 GCA_964454905.1 uncultured Woeseia sp.
TCTATAAAACGTAAGATTATATGTATATTATTTTTAGTTATATTGATAATGAAACGTATCTTTAACTTATTTACTCATCACCCTCATTCAATTAATGAATCCTATTTCGAACACATGTCTCAGGCATTTTATTATGGCTTCAAAATGATTATTTCTGGAGTGGCAGCACTCATACATGCAGTCTTTCCATTTATCTTTAAGGCCACTGCTAGTAATAGTGCAAGAGAAATAATTCGAGACATTGATCAACGAGCGACATCAGATGTAAACAAAGATCAATTTCATGATCTTATCAATTCTAAGTAGGGACATCTGATCAATTTCTTGAAACAGGTTCTGACATTTTAGGTTGGTTTAAATATCGACTAAGCTCATCAAACAGTTCCTTCATTTCTTCACCGGTTTGAGGTAGCTGATCAATCGGCATATCAAGATGATTCATTGGAATTTCTTGTTGATATTGAGAGAAGATTTCTTTCACCATTTCAAGGGCATAATTTGGAATGGTTCTGTTTTTTCTAAATTCTGCAATAGGAATTTCTGCGGAAACAATTCCTTCCTCATGGGTGCTTGGGTCTTGAGCAATAATTTTTCCCTGTGGGGAGGCAATTAAAGATTTTCCTCCGTTCTCGCTATAGGGAGTTCCAAGGGGAAGAGTGATATTTGACATGGCACTATAGAAGTTATTTATCCAAGCCATTGATAAGACATCTGATTCCGAAAACAGGGTGGCTGTTCTTAGCATAATCTCTACCCCTTTCATGGCAAAGGCTGCATAAATAAATGGATCACCCTGTACAGTGCTAACGGCAATATTGCCAAACTCAGTCTTCAGAACAGGAAACTCTTCATCGATACCGTATTTTTCTCTGTATTTGTCTTGTACTGCTTCAATTGTAGTCGTTGTGATTTCTCTGTCTGGGTATAAACGTTTAATGTTACGCGGCTTCCAATACACTTTTTTGATCTCACCGTCTCTTCCTATTACCGTGTTAAGACTAAGAATGTGTTGAGGCCATTCTTTATCTGTGGCATAACTGCCAAAAATGAGATAAGCATCACACTCTTTTGCAACCAATCATCTCAATACCGATGCTGGAGTGATGATAACGGCAAGCCATAATCCAGCTGACTATAATGGCCTTAAGATTGTTGGTTCTGGCGCAATGCCGGTAAGTATTGATAGTGGCCTTGGTGATATTAAGTCTATAGCTGAATCAGTTGAGTACGATGCAAATATAAAGCCCGATATAAAGAATGCAGATGTCAGAGACAGTTATCTCGATGAGATTTTATCCTTTATTGATGTTGGTAATATTAAGCCGATGAGAATTGTTGTTAACTCAGGAAATGGATGCGCAGGACCGGTTGTTGATGCTCTAGAATCTAGATTACCTATTAGTTTTATCAAAGTTCAAAATGAGCCAGATGGATCATTTCCTAACGGAATCCCTAACCCTTTGTTAACTGAAAACAGAGAAGTCACATCTCAAGCAGTAATCGAGCATAAAGCTGATCTCGGGATAGCATGGGACGGTGATTTTGATCGTTGTTTTTTCTTTGATGCTAGAGGGAACTTTATAGAAAACTACTATCTTATTGGCTTATTGAGCGAAGAACTGCTTCAATCAAATCCAGGCGACCACATTGTTCATGATCCAAGATTAGTTTGGAACACACAAGAAGAGGTATCAGAAGCCGGAGGAATTCCTGAATTATCCAAAGCAGGGCATTCGTTTATCAAGGAGACCATGCGTTCAAATAAGGCAGTTTATGGCGGCGAGATGAGCGGGCATCATTATTTTAGAGATTTTTATTACAGTGACAGCGGAATGATACCTTGGCTTCTTCTTATACAAAACATTTCTAATTCAGGACAATCATTATCACAACTAGTTGCTGATCGGGTGCAGCGTTATCCTATAAGTGGTGAGATCAATACAGAAGTGGACGAGCCAAAAGTTCTTTTAGAACGAATTAAGGAGCATTATTTACCTCAACAACCAATCATTGATGATCTCGATGGCTATAGTTTTGAATTTTCTGATTGGCGATTCAATTTACGAATGTCAAACACAGAACCTCTAGTAAGATTAAATGTTGAATCTAGAGGAGATGAAAAGCTGATGAATAATAAGACAGAGGAGATTCTTGATTTAATTAAAAATCTTAGCTAATTAAATTGATTGTTTCTTTTCCATATCTTCTATTTCTCTAAGATAGCGTTTCCGCATAAAAGGAATCATAAACAATACGGGTAAGCCAAAAACTAAAGGCACGACACTCATCGAGTATCTGACACCATCAATAGACTGGAAAACATTATCGTTTAGGACCCCCACGGTTGTGGGTCCAAGTAAAAGCCCAGAAATGCTAATACACATAAGATAAAAGGCCACCGAGATACCTTTTAAATTGGTTGGAATTATTTTTAACAGAGCAATCAAGGCACTTGAGGAGGTTAGAGCGATACCTATGAGATTAATCCCCAGAACAATAAAGCAAAGAGTCGGGTTAGGCAGTAAAGGAGCTATAACAGCTGTGGGTATTAAAATAATAGCACCCCAGATAACCACTCTAAGGCCACCGTCTTTGTAGCCTTTTTTTGATAAATTATCCGACAACCAACCTGCCGTATTATTGGTTATAGGACCTAAACAAAGCAATAGAAGTCCATTAATAAAGGCGAATCTTGCAGGGTCCATGTCCCATGTCCTTTCAAACATTGCAGGCATCCATGCCTGCGAATAGGCGATGATGGTCATTACACAAGCCGGTAAGATAAAACTCGCCAAAGCCCATCCCCGACTATAGAAGTATTTTATTGCTGATGATATTCCCTCAGTTATGTTATCGCTCGGATTATGATCCCTTGGTCGTTGAGGTTCTTTTAGGAGGTAGACAAACAGAGCGAGAATAATTCCTGGCAGACCCACAATTATAAAGGCTAATTGCCATGGAGATAGCGCACCTATTAATGGCAGTTCGATGAGATCAATGGAATTACTCCATATCAACACTGCAGCACCTGATAAATAAGCAAAAGCAGGACCCAATGACATTCCCATGGTATAAAACCCTATTGGCCGGCCTCTTTTTCCTTCAGGGAAACTATCATTGATTATTGATAATGCACATGGGCCTAGTGTGGCTTCCCCAATACCTACCGTCATTCTAGCAATAAACAAATGACTAAATTTTTGAGCAAAACCTGAGGCAACGGTTGCAGCAGACCAAACCAATATTCCAACAGAAACGATAGAAATTCTTTTTACACGGTCAGCCAGATATCCTAAGGGTAAACCCATGGTGGCATAGAAAATCGCAAATGCTGGTCCTAGGAGAAGTCCTATTTGGGTGTCTGTAAGTCCCAGATCAGCTTTTATAGGCTCTATCAATAAACCTAATATATAGCGATCAATAAATGAAAACATATATGCAACGGTCATCAGTCCGACCATATACCATGCATAGGATTGCCTCTTATAAGGGTTATCCTTTACAGCAATCTCTTGAAGGCTCATTCTTTTTTCTCAATTTTATAAATCAGTGTTAAGTTTCCATCGTCATCAAGGACGCCTACCTCACGTCCTTCACGACCGTCGTGTGTGACCAGATGTTCTTCTTTAAAGCAATGAAAACCATGTTCTCTGCACTTGTTGAGAACATCATCCACGTCATCTACTTCTATACAAATTGCGGATCGTCTAGGCAGAGGGTTTTTACCTAAATTGTCTTCGCCTAAGATTGTTAATGCCATTACTCTAGGTTGATCCTTGTAACCGAGAATAGCAAATTCTATGGGTTTACCTTTATTAATATCAAACACTTCATAGGAGTAAGAATCATCTTCGGATTGTTTCATAAAATCCAGAGTCATCCCTAAGATGTCTCTGTAGAATAACAGTGCTCTATTTGCATCGCTCACTAAATAATTGGTTCTTTGAAATCTCATAATTGATTCTGTCTTAATCTAATCTTTGATTGACTTCAAAAAAATGCCCATCTGGATCAAAAAAAGACATACCTATAAACTTAATCATCTCCCCACTGGCACCTCTGATTGACCAATCATGAGGCTCACTGAATATATTTGTTTCCAATTCAACTGCTCTCTTATGAACAGCATTTAAATCCTCTGTTTCCAATACAAAAGTTGGTTGGCCGTAACTGACCTCATTGGGGATCTCAGGGGCAGGCCATAATGGATCGACCCATTGAAGAAGACCTATCATGCCTATCACCGGGTCATCGCATTTAAGAATAATAAGGTGAGTTACATCTCCTTTTTTACCTGCAGCCATGCCTTTTCCGCCTAAGGTAACTTCACCATCATAATAAACACTCATGCCGAGGACTTCTTGGTACCACTGGGTTGATTTTTTAATATCTCTTACAATTAAAGTGGTTCTTTTAACAATTGTATTAGCCATAGCTCTTCTTTAAGTAATATTGTCTGATTCAACAACAATAACCTTGCAATCAGCAATTCCTTTTCTTAATTTTTTTACAGCCTGATACTCATCTGAATGCCAGAATTCTAAAGCTTTATCTTTGCTAGGCCATTCAGAAATTACAACTGAGTTATTGGTTGACTCTATTCCTTCTAATGGGGTTCCGCCTGGTGCACGAATTAAGTATTTGCCTCCAAATTGTTTAACTAATTTAGCAGCCTCTTTTCCGTAACCGTTAACAAACTTTTCTCTATCATGTATCACGCATCTTACTACCATGTAAGCTTTCATAGTCTTCCTTATTTTAATGTATTGAGATGTCTATATTCTTAATTGAATTTTCTCTTAGAGTTCTAATGAATTCAGTGGTTCTGATTAAATCTGTTATGGATAAGTCCATGTCATGTACAAAAATATTAGTCAATTCTTTTTGGTAAGAAAAAATTCGCTCAAGAGTTTTTTGGCCTTTGCTTGTTAAAGTTATGAGAAATGATTTCTTATGATGTGGGTTTTGTTTTAGAGTCACCAACCCCTTCTTTTTCATTTGGTTTACTGTTGCTTGAATACTCTGTCTTTTAAGCCCTAGGTAATTGGCAATGGCTGAGACAGTCATAGGTTGTTGCCTGATAACAGCGATTACCCTCCAGATTGGGACGGTAATTAATTTATCTTTTCCACAGACCCTCTCAGAGACATCTAACAAGGCTCCATTAATTCTAAAAATATTGCCCAGGAGAAGCTGAAAGTCAGCTAAAAACTCCATGTCATTAGATAAATCTTTTTTTCTTGAGCCTGAATTCATTTATTGCTCCCAAGCATTTTTTTGAAATAAGTCCAACTGGTTTCATTTTTCCTATCATCGTTTGTTGGCGGAGGTTCTTTATAGATTGGGTAATTGGTGTCTATCTCAGCTTTGATTGATTCTGGTAATTCATCATAGCTATTGAGTTTTTTCCCAAAAGTATGAAAGTAGACAATGCCATCTCTCCCACTCATTTTCATCCAGGGAAGCCAATAAGAGATTCTTTCCCACCCAATGTTGGCCTTAGCAGTATCGTTGTTGTCGTCTATTAAATCAGAGACACTTCCAGTGGTGTTAAACATTTCAGTTGCGTGATAGATCCCACCTACATAATCTTGAAAATCTCCTGCCAATGGGTTTTTATAAAATAACGGAATAGTTGAGGTATCCCACCAATCATCACCATGGATGCTTAGATTCATTTTATAAGGTTTCCCATCTCTATCTATTTCATATTGATTGCCCCAATTGACTGGATCATTGGCAACATGAAGGACATCAACAGTTTCTCCTGTCCATGGATTAGTCCATTGATCTAGTATTTCTCCAGTTTCTGGGTCTTGGTAGAAGAGGAGTTCACGACTCACCATTCTAAAGCCCTTGCCTCTTTTAGGATCTTCTATACTGGCACATTGTCTAATATTCATTCCTTCAACTCTAAACAGTAACCGATCTTTTTCTCCTTGAACTCTGCTATACATTCTTCCGTACCACCAATAAACAATAGGTTTGTTCTCTTCTAGCGAACAAGTAACTTTTCTGCTGGCTTTTAGATAGCCAGCACCAGGTGTTAATTCAAAGGCACTTGCTGTATCAACTGGTTGCATAGCAAGAAATAATCCGAACGTTAATAGCGATAATTTATATTTCATTATTGTTTCCTTTACTAATCTTTTGTTACAGGTTCTGACATTGAACCTTGATTCAAATAACGGCTAATTTCATCAAATAGATCCTTCATTTCTTCACCTGTTTGAGGTAAATCATCAGTAGGTATATCAAGATGGTTTATTGGAATTTCTTGTTGGTATTGATCAAAAATCTCTTGGACCATTTCAAAGGCATAATTTGGTATAGTTCGGTTCTTCCTAAATTGTGCAATTGGTATTTCTGCTGTGACAATACCTTCTTCATGGGTACTTGGGTCTTGAGCAATAATTTTTCCTTGAGGAGAGGCAATTAAAGATCTTCCTCCGCTATCACTATAGGGTGTTCCTAGAGGAATAGTGATATTGGACATAGCACTATAGAAATTATTTATCCACGCCATAGCTAGAACATCTGATTCAGAAAATAACGTTGCTGTTCTTAGCATAATCTCCACACCTTTCATTGCATACGCAGCGAATATAAAGGGATCACCTTGGACTGTGCTGACTGCAATATTGCCAAATTCAGTTTTTAAAACAGGGAACTCTTCATCTATCCCATATTTTTCTCTGTATCTATCACGAACAGCTTCAATTGTTGTAGTCGTTATTTCTTTGTTTTTATCTAAGCGTTTTATATTACGAGGTTTCCAGAAAACTTTTTTAATCTCCCCATCTCTGCCAATAACTGTATTCAAGCTCAATATATGTTCTGGCCATTCTGGGTCGGTGGCATAACTACCAAAAACAAGATAGGAATCACAATCTTTAGCAACTTTACCCAATGCTTCTGTTTCAGGCCCAGGAACTTGAATGGTATAGTTCAGTTTTTCTGCACGACTTCCTGAGGAATATCCGGTAAGAGGGAATTCATGATAGAGCAGAATATCTGGTTTTGAATCATTAGCACATGCAAGCTCTGCCATTTCTACCATGTGTTCAAGATTTCTTTCTAGACCTATTTTTGGACTTTCATAATCTTGTAGAGATTTTACTCCTGTTTGGACAACTTTTAAGGTAATAAAATCTTTTTCCAGTGGCACAGTTTTATATGTTCCATTCGGATTTACTAGGGTTTCATTCTGTTCATTTGGCATAACTGAATAAGATAGCATTATCAGAAAGAAAAATAGACTGCTTTTAATCTTCATCTCTATTATTTTGAATAACATTTAACTACCTGTCAAATTGACAGGCTCCTGTCTAATTCTGTAAAATACTCTGTAATCAAATGAATATGCTTGATAAGAAATAGTTATGTAATTGATTTAGGTCAATGAGTTTTACAAACGTGTTCAATAATCTAATATCCTAAGACTAATTTATTTACATTTTTTTATATTAGAGGAGGATGATATGACCATTAGCCAAACTATTTACGAGCGTGGAAAAACAGCAGGTATTTTCCCCTCGCTCTCATCACGCCGAGATGAAGCCTATGTAAGTTTTATAGAAGATGCTCGTAATCTATTGTTGCATGCACAGCTTTTATTAATTGACGGGGATACTTATGTTTAATTTAAATAAACTCTCATTTTGTTTAGCAGCAATACTAATTGCTACTAGTACTATGACTACTAATGTTTTGTTTGCCCAAGGAATGGTTATTGAAGAAATCACTGTAACGGCAAGAAAAAAAGATGAATCAATAATGGAGACACCATTAGCAGTTACAGCAATCAGCGCAGATGATATTAAAGATTCTGCTTTTGTCTCAATTTTAGATATTCAAAAAGCAACTCCTGGTTTCTTTATTGAGGCGATCAATAATCAAAACGCAAGGATTGAAGCAATGCCTCGTTTTCGTGGCGTTACTTTTGATTCAATCAGCCCATTAGCTAGAACAGGAAGTGTATTTATTGATGGCGTTCTTGTCAGTGGAGGGATTCATACAGTACCAGTTAATAATGCAGAGCGAGTTGAGATTGTTAAAGGTCCACAATCTGCTGTTTTTGGTAGAAACACATATTCTGGTGCAATCAATATTATTTCAGCCAAACCGTCAGATGAATTCAAGGGTGGTTTGATATTAGATTATGCTGAAAAGAGCGAGGCTTCAATGTCAGCTTTTATAGAAGGACCAATAAGTTCAAGCACCGGTTATCGCTTAAATATGAGTTATAAAGATAAAGCGGGTCATTACGAGAATTCATATGTTACTGGTCAACGAATGGGAGATGAGAAGAGTCTTGCTTTCAATGCTCTCTTTGATATCAATCCTAGTGACCAATTAAATATTAGAATCAGAGCAGGTTATTATGAGGATGATGATGGGCCAGGCGCATACGCGGTTACAGCAGGCTTGAAAGATCATAACTACTGTGCAATTGCAGGAATGTGTTTTTGGGATATTGATGATAAAACATGGTCTTTCTTCAGAGGAGTACCAACGCTCGAATCTCACTATAAAGGCACTATAGAAACTCCAGAAAGTGTTGGGATGAATAGTTCTGAGGCCCTTTATGCAGCAGCCACGGCTTCAGTTATCAATTCTGATGGGTCTTGCAAAGGAACTAATGGCGCCAATTCAACTGATGGGTATTGTCCTATAGGTGATTTATCTTTTAGCGATCTTTCTCATAATGGTTTTGGTCTAGCTAGAGAAGGTCAAAGGGTTTCGATCAATATCTCATATGATATTTCAGAGGATATGAACTTAAATCTAATTTATGGAGACAATGAAGACGAATACTTTGCTTTTATGGATTTTGATGCTGACCCACAGAATGGTTTTCATACTGCGGGCGCTAGGGTAACTAATGACGAATCATTTGAAGCTAGATTATCAGGTTCCAATGGTGATTTTGATTGGTCAGTTGGATTTAATACAGCAGATATTGAGACTATCACTCACGGTGGATACTACGATAACTTTGGTTTCTGGTTCGCAGATATCTATAATCCAGGAGGGACAGCAGGAAGACAGTCAGCTGAAACCACAGGTGTTTTCGCATCTATGGATTACAGCGTTAACGATCACTTAACCATTACTGCAGAATTGCGACGTCAAGATGATGAGATCAATGAACCAGTAATCAATCTAACAGCTCCCGGTCTTTCACCAGGATCTTTTAAGAAAACATTGCCACGTCTTTCTATTAAAAATCAATTCTCAGACAATGCGATAGGTTACTTTACATACAGTGAAGGTAACTTGCCTGGTGGGTTTAACGAAGAAGTCGCCTCTAAATTAAGAAACTCTGGACAGGAGGCTGAATTCGCAGCTCAAAACCCAGGGGTTTATGACACTTATGGCGAGGAATCTCTAACTAATTATGAGTTTGGGTATAAAAAAATAGCTCTAGGTGGAAAGTTAGCCTATAACATTGCTCTTTTTATGATGGATAGAACAGACCAGGTTTACTCAGGATTTGGTCAAATTACAGCTGATGGTATTTGTAATGCAGGAAGTGAAGACGTTGTGGTTTGTACTGTTGCCTTTAGTGGTAATGGGCAGTCCTCAGATATCAAAGGATTTGAATTAGACGGGACTTACTTGGTTTCAGATAATTTTCAATTAAAAACAAGTTTAGCCTATGTTAAAGCTGAAATTAGTAAATTCCCTGATGGTGCAGGTTGTGGTGATATTCAAGCTGTCTTTGGTGATTGTTCAAGAGTTAAGGGTTCAATAGCTCCAAGATACCCCAAAGTTCAAGCCTCATTGATTGCCAACTATGAAACAGACTCAAATTTTTATATCAGGGGTGAGTGGTTTTACAACGATGGTTATTTTGATGAAGTTACAAACCTGTCTAAGATTCCAAGTGCAACAGAAGTTAATCTTAGGTTAGGGAAGCGCATGGAAAATATGACCGCTGAACTATATGTTAAAAATTTATTTGATGAAGACGCTCCACTTGGCGGTAATAATATTGCTGATACAAGTGGTTACGTAAGATTTTCCACTTATACATATAACTTCGGTGTTGAGAGTGTCCATATGGCTTTCCGTGATAAAAGAGAAGTTGGCGTAAGATTTATGTATGACTTCTAGTGACGAAATAATACTGGGTTAACTTTTTAAAGATAAACTCAAATAAGAACAAACCCTACAGTCAATAATAGGAAGAGTAGAATGACTGTAGGGTTTTTTGATTATAATGCCCCTATGAAAAAAGCTTAATTATTGAATTGATTTCTATGTCTGCTAATGCTCCAAAGTTTTTATATGTTAATACTTCCCTTGGTCAGATCCATGTCAGAGTTTATGAAAATAAAGGCCCAACGCTTGTTTGCCTGCATCCAATGCCATACTCAGGGGTTTATTATGACAGCTTTTGCAAGCATCTAACAAAGGAAACCCATTTTTCAGCAGTGTCTCTGGACATGATAGGCTATGGTCGTTCAGAAACAATCAATGCCCCTATCACCATCCAAGATTATGCACAATCTTCGACAGAAGCCATCCAAGCTTTGATCGGTGAATCTGAGATTTCTAATACAGTTTCCTTGCTTGGGTTTCATACAGGTTCTGCAATTGCTAATGAAATTGGAATTGCTCACCCTGATTTGATTAACAACATTGTCTTTGTCACATACCCATTTTTTAATCAAGATAAACGTGAGGAATTGTTAGGGTCTTTATCAACATCTAATATTGATGATAACTTAGAATCATTGAGCTCTATGTGGGATTTTACCGTTGCTAATCGTGCTGAGGGAGTTCCTTTTGACCGGGCCTTGTCCAATTTTTCTGATCAGTTACAGAACATTGATAACGGATGGTTTGGTTTTCATGCAATGTTTAATTATGTGTCAGAAGAGCGATTACCTTTACTCACTCAACCCACCTTAATTATTAATGATGACAGTTCACTTACTGACCCGACAAAAACAGCCTCTGAATTTATACAGAATAAAACATACTCTGAATTAGAGAACACTAGTGGTGGAATCTTTGAACTCAATACTGATCAGATTGTTGAACAGGTTCAGATATTCTTATCTACTAATTAAATGACCTATCTATGATTACTCGGTGCTTTATTGTTCATGGACGAGTTCAGGGAGTCTTCTATAGGGACAGCGTTAGAAAAGAGGCTTTAAAAAGAGGCATCACTGGGTCAGCTGAAAATTTAATAGATGGCACTGTTAAGGTTATAGCCCAGGGGTTGGAGAGACCTATCCATGAACTTAAGCTGTGGTTGTTAGAGGGACCTGAGATGGCAGAGGTGATTAAGGTTGACGAAGTTGATATTGAAGATGATCTAGAGTTTAATAACTTCTCAATAAGGTAAGTATTTACGAATGGATCTAAAACTCAGTTTAATTATGAAATTGCCAGACGGCTTAAAAAAACGTCTGCTTCGGGGCCATGATATTGTCCGAGATAATAGGACAATGCATCCTGGCCAACAGATTATCTTGTATGTCCTAGAGAAGAGGTCAATCACCAAGGATATATATAGTCTAGATCCTCAGACCATCAGAGATTTTTATGACAAGACTGCTGATAGACTTCAGAAAAGACCACCGAGGATTAAACATAAAGATCATGAGATTGAGGTTAATAACGGTTCGATAAAGGTTCGTGAGTATTTTCCAAAAAAATCTGCTAATCATCAGGGGCAAACGCTTCTTTATTTTCATGGTGGAGGGTTCTCGATTGGCAGTCTACGAACACATGACACACTTTGTAAACACTTAGTTAAACTCCTCGGCTGGAGAGTTTTTTCTGTAGAATATCGATTAGCACCAGAGCACCCATTTCCCATCCCTTTAGAAGACTGTGATCAGGCCATGGATTGGTTGGTTGATAACTCTGACAGTTTAAACATTGATCCCCAAAAAATTGTAGTAGGAGGGGATAGTGCGGGCGCTAATTTATCAACCTGTCTTTGTATCAAGCGTCTTGAAGAATCTAAACAAGTCCCTGAATATCAGTATTTACTCTACCCAGGGATTGATAGCACAGGTGATTATCCATCGGTTAAAACTTTTACTGAGGGTTATTTCCTTCTAACCAAGGATCTTCTGCAATGGTTTCATGACAATTATATGACTGAAGAAGACCATACAAATCCATATGTGGCGCCGATGCATTATAAAACTCCAGAACGATTGCCTCCTGCGGTTATCATCACTGCTGGATTTGATCCTCTCAGAGATGAAGGCTTAGCTTATTATGAGTTTTTAAAGACTGCTGGCGTTAAAGTTTTTTATAAAGAATATGAAGATCTGATTCACGGTTTTGCTAATTTCACCATCGAACCCAGATGCTATGAAGCGGTGGTTGAGAGCGCCGAAGAATTAAAGAAATTAATGGAATCAAGCAGTGGTTAGGACTCGTTTTGCTCCAAGCCCTTCTGGCTTTCTTCATATTGGAGGAGTGAGGACAGCGCTGTATTGCTGGTTATTTGCCAGGAATAATGGCGGACAGTTTCTCTTAAGGATTGAAGACACAGATAGTGAGCGATCAACTAAAGAATCAATTGAGGCAATATTATCAGGAATGCAATGGCTGGGTTTAGATCATGATGAAGAGATCGTCTATCAATCCGACAGATTTGAGATCTATCAGGAAAAAGCAGAAGAGTTGATCCAATCAGGGCATGCCTATAGATGTTACTGCACACCTGATGAGCTTGAAAAGATGCGGTCTGAGCAAACCAAGAAGGGAGAAAACCCTAGATATGATGGTCGTTGTCGTGACAAGGATGATCAGAGTGGGGAATTTGTTATCCGATTCAAAGCCAATAACAAAGAAGACATCATCATAAACGACCTAGTCTATGGGCAGATTACAGTTCATAAAGATGAACTTGATGATTTTATTATTTTACGATCAAACGGGATTCCGACCTATCATTTCGCTGTTGTTATCGATGATAATGAATCGAAAATCACCCACATACTCCGTGGTGATGACCATTTAAAGAACAGCGCTAAGCATCTTCAATTAATGGATGCCATGTCTTATAGCAAACCTGCATTTATTCATTTGCCAATGATCCTAGGGTCCGATGGATCTCGCTTGTCCAAGCGGCACGGAGCCATGAATATATTAGAATATAAAGATCAAGGATTCTTGCCTGCAGCTGTACTAAATTATTTAGTTCGGTTGGGTTGGTCTTTTGGTGACCAAGAAATATTTACCGTTGAGGAAATGATCAACAAGTTTGATGTCAACAATCTGAATAAATCCAGTGCTCAATTTGATCTAGAGAAGTTACAGTGGCTTAACCAACAACACCTGATGAATACAGATAATTCAGATCTTGCAGAATTCCTTACTTTAAAATCAACTCTAAAAAGTATACCAACAACCGAGACACTTATTTCATTCATAGAAGCTTATAAATCCAGAGTCAATTCTCTTAACGAGTTATTGGATTATTTACATTCACTTTATGCAGAAGATTTTACAGTGGACGATGTTGCTGCTCAGAAATTTCTTAAAACAACAGTTCTTGAGCCATTGCAAGATTTAGTTGTCAGTTTTGATCAAGTTGAATGGAAGCCTGAATCAATTCATCAAATGATTGCCAATACTTGTGAAAAACATGGCATCGGTTTTGGCAAGATCGGACAGCCTTTGAGAGTAGCAATTACTGGAGGCACACAATCACCTTCCATAGATCTAACAATAACCCTATTGGATAGAGAAAACGTTATTTCCAGACTCAAAAAAGCGATAGAATATATTACAAATCAATAATAAGGGGCTATAGCTCAGCTGGGAGAGCGCTTGCATGGCATGCAAGAGGTCGCCGGTT
>CAYVTR010000034.1:0-11992 GCA_964454905.1 uncultured Woeseia sp.
AGTGCTTGGACTGAGATCAAAAAAAGGACCCGATAGGGTCAAATGGAGAATAAAAAACGGCCCTTGAAGCTCATCATGCACTGTTCGCTGAATTTTATTTAGAGTTGAGCTTGAAGCTTCATCAAATTGCCCCCAAATCCAATAACGTTTTTCAGTGTTTTCAGTGCTCATAATCTCTACTCCAGTTATAAAGTAAGTAAAATGATTAGACCTAAAAAGATTCGGTAGATGACAAATGGCAACATACCAATTCGATTAACAAACTCTAAGAACCAACGGATAGTTAAAAAGGCGATAATAAATGAGATGAAAATCCCAAGGAACAAATGCAAAAAATTTATATCTATAAGCTGAGTATTAAATAATTCGATACTTTGCAGAATAGTGGCAGCGGATATCACCGGTATTGCAAGCAGAAATGAAAACTTTAAAGCCTCCACTCTTGATAAACCTAAGAACAGGCCCATGGTTATGGTAATCCCTGATCGAGAGGTTCCTGGAATCAAAGCTAATATTTGAGACAGGCCAATCAATACGCCGAGAAGTAAGGTGAGTTCCAAGACTTCATCTTTTTTTGTGTTTTTTAGATCAGCAACATAGAGGAGGACTCCAAAAACAATGCTGGCCACAGCAATAATTGAAGGTGATCTTAAATGTTGCTCGATGAATCCATTAAAGAGACCTCCAACAATAACAATAGGGACAGTGGCAATGGTAATAATTCCAATTGGTGAATTTAGCAGTGTTTGAGTGCTTGAAAAATGATGTGACTCAAACATCTTAAGAATTTCAGATCTAAAGTAGTACAACACTGCAAGCAGAGTTCCAAAATGCAATGCAACATCAATGAGTAGGCCTTGATCACTCCAACCCAATATTTCACTGGTTAATATTAAATGAGCAGAACTTGATATTGGCAAGAATTCAGTTAATCCCTGTATTATTGCTAGTATTATGGTTTGAATAGTTTCCATGATCACACGAATTAAAGAGTATGACGTAAATCCCTAATCCCATCAAAATTATCTGGATTGATATTTTTGTTGAGCAGCATACATTTAAATATTTCACCCATTTGATTAGGCAATAACAACTGTTTAACTTCTTGAGTGAGCTTCATTTTAAGCCCTTCATCAATGACACTGTCAATAACTTCTAAAATTTCTGAATTAATCAAAAAATCTGATTGTGATGTAAAAAAACCAACTTCTATATTCCGTTGTAAAGCCACATCGGCAAGTAAAGAAAAATCAACTGACGCTGAAATATCCTGAATCCCTAGATGAGACAATGGGTCCTCATGTGCAACATTTCTGTAATGACAAATCATAGAACCATTGGTTCTTGTTGGATCATAATACTCCTGCCTAGAATAACCATAATCAACAAAAAACATAGCCCCAGCACTTAGCATGGACTCAATGGCTCTAAACCAGCGCTTAAAATTAATTCTAATCTCTGAAGTGTACCCATCATCAAACGTTATTCCTATTTCCTTACTAATCCTTAATACTAAATCAGTTAAAAGCTCATCAGCTAATCGCGATTGTTCAATCAACTCATTATCTTTATAACAGATGCCAAGTTCATAAATTTGGCCATTGTGAACCTTAAACCGAGTGAAGGGCAAAGCATCAATGACCTCATTAGCAATAATTACTCCATTAATGGGGTCCATAGTTGCAGAGTCAAGCCACACAATCTTATTGAAGACTTTTTTAGGTAAATGAGAGAGCATTAATTGCTGTCGTTGCTTAAGATCTGCACTCAATTCAAGAATATAATAATGATCAAAATTAACCTGATACTCATTCAATTGTGAAATGATGTCGAATGCAAGCTTGCCGGTACCGGCACCAATCTCAATGATTGAACGGCATTGAAAGTGATCTAAGATAGGGGTTATCTGATTTGCTAATGCCATACCAAACAACTTTGAAATCTCGGGAGCAGTCGTAAAATCTCCGCTATAACCAATTTTCTCTGCTCCTGCTGAATAATACCCAAGCTCTGGTTTATACATAACAAAATCAATAAATTCCTCAAAATTGATCCAACCGCCTTTTCTATTAATGTGCTGCATAAGTTGTTCCTTAACAAGTAAGGAATGCTCTAATGATGGATCTTGATCTTTTTGCTTATTTTCAGACGTCATATTTTTTTTAGTGCCACACAGTTAATAATTATCGCTCATGTTCGTTTTCAATTAAAATACATCTATGAATGATCATATTAATAAATGGGTTCTAATTACAGGCGGTGCTAAAAGAATCGGTGCAACAATTGCTCGTACCTTGCATGCCCAGAAAATGAATTTAGTTATTCATTTTAATACCTCAAGCGATGATGCTAATGAATTATGTTCTGAACTCAATTTGATTAGAGATGATTCAGCAATAGCAATTGGCGCGAATCTGACCAATCAGAACGAAGTTGAGAGTTTAATTACTAAAGTAATTGAAAAAACAGGGCAATTGGATGTTTTAATCAATAATGCGTCATCTTTTTATCCCACACCTATTGAAGACATAACTCTTGATGACTGGGATAATCTAGTGGGAACAAACCTGAAAGCACCATTGTTTTTATGCAAATATGCCGCACCCCACCTAAAAGAATCTAAAGGTTGTATCATTAATATGGTTGATATTCATGCTAGCAAACCACTGAAAAATCATCCAATCTATGGTCCTGCTAAATCAGGTTTAGTGATGCTAACACGATCATTGGCTAAAGATATGGCGCCTGCAGTTAGAGTCAATGGTATTGCTCCTGGAATGATTTTATGGCCTGAAAATGAACCGTCAGAGGAGATCAAACAAAAAGTTGTGGATCAAATCCCTCTCAAACGATCTGGCGAACCAAATGATATTGCACAAACCGTATTGTTTTTAATAGAACATGCTGACTATATTACTGGCCAGATTATTGCTGTTGATGGAGGCCGTGGTATTAACTCTTAAATAGGCAAAGTTTCCTGTTTTTTCATCTTTGATGAAGTGTTATCAAATGCAGACCATAATTCTTGATAGGTCACTCCTTCGATGGGATGAACACCCAAAGGATTAATTTCAGCTAATGGACCAAGTACAAATGCATATTCTAGAATTTCATCACGTGGTAAGTTAAGCTCCTGATCGATTAAATCATCATAAAGTATTAAATCAATATCCAAAGTTCTCGAATTAAACTGACCTGTTCCAACTTCTCTTCCCGTTAAACGTTCAATGTGATGAAGTTCAGATATAATTTTGCTTGGGTTAAGATTACTGAACGCTTTTATGACCATATTAAAAAAATCATCACCAACAAAACCAACAGCTTCTGTTTGATAAACCGAAGATAACTGAAGGTCATAAAAGATCTTGCTTAATTCTCTTAGGGCGTACCTTATGTTCTTTTCTGGTTCAATATTACTGCCTAAACTTAGATATATCTCAACCCTATGAGACAATTTATTCATTCCTTATACGTTCAATAGTTAAGCCAACATTTTTTGAATCTCTTATAGCATAAGGTTTTGAGACGCTTAACTTAACCCATTCAACCTTAAACTCCTCTAAAATGATCTGTGCTAGATTCTCGGCTAAAGTTTCTATCAGTTGAAAGTGATTATCTTTTGAGTATTGTTTTATCCTTTTTGAAATAGCTTTATAATCCAGCGCATCTTGAATGGAGTCGCTCTTTGCAGCAGCACTAATATCAGTCGACATCTCCAAGTCTATTGAAATAGTTTGTGGATTTCTTTGTTCCCACTCCCATATTCCTATAATGGTCTCAACCTTTAGCTCTGAAAGTTTAATCTTATCCATAAGCATTAACCTCTTCATAAATTTTATCAATGGACCATCTTGGATTAATAGTTATCTGATAATTTTTATTAAGAATACCTTGTTGAAATCTATAGCTACCGGTCAGAGCAATCATCGCCGCATTGTCTGTACAAAACTCTAAACTAGGGTAGATCACCTTAATTCTTTTTTTAAGAAATGTTTCTGACATTTTAGAACGGAGTTTTTTATTTGCACCAACACCACCAGCAACAACGACAGAATCAACATTTATTTTCTGCACTGCCCGATGTGTCTTTTCCACAAGACTATCAACAATTGCCTCTTCATAAGCAAAAGCTAAGTCTGCTCTACATTGGTCTGTCAATAGCTCATCTGACTTTAACTGTTTGACTCTATACATCAATGATGTCTTAAGGCCACTAAAACTAAAATCTAGGCTTGTTTTATCTTTTAATAAAGGTCTCGGAAAAGTAAATGCTCCCTCTGTACCAGATTCAGCTAATCTTGAAATCTCAGGGCCTCCTGGGTACGCTAAACCTAATAGTTTGGCGGCTTTATCAAAGGCTTCTCCAGCCGCATCATCTAGGGTCTGACCTATTATTTCGTAGTCCCCTTTAGACTCAACTTTAATCAGTAAAGTGTGTCCTCCCGATACCAGTAATGCAATAAACGGCATCTTTGCTGAATCTTGTTCTAATAATGGAGCTAATAAATGTGCCTCCATGTGATGAATAGGTACTGAAGGAATCCCTAATGAAAATGCTAAACCATTTGCCATGACAGAGCCAACCAGTAGAGCACCCGATAAACCGGGTCCAGCCGTATAAGCAATGGCATCAAGATCATTAATGGTTTTTCCTGTTTCATTTATTAAATGGTCAATCATTGGCAATAGTTTTTTAATATGATCCCTTGAAGCAAGTTCAGGCACAACACCACCGTATTGATTATGTAAATCAATTTGACTAAAGACTTTATGACCAATTAATCCTTTTTCTGAGTCATATAAAGCTGTTGCAGTTTCATCACAACTGGTTTCTATTCCAAGGATTAAAAGGGATGTCATTTTCTTTGCTTTTTCTAGGGTTAAACTGTATATTTCACGGTCTATTTAATGGATTAAGTATATATTTATTTAACTCAACTAAAAGGGATAAGTTTTGCCATTAGTTAAAGTAAAAGATAACGAATATTTCGATTATGCACTAAGACGCTTTAAACGATCTTGTGAGAAGGCTGGTATTATTAATGAATACCGTAAAAGAGAATTCTACGAAAAACCCACACAAGAAAAGAAACGAAAAAAGGCGGCGGCTTCAAAACGAGAAAAAAAACGTGTGTCTAGAGAACGTAATCGCTCACGAAGACTCTATTGACCAAACACTTTGTCCTTACTCGAACAACTTCAAGAACACATAAACCAATCACTTCGAAAAGGTGATCGGCTTAAATTAAGCACCTTAAGAATGTTGATGGCAGCTATTAAACAAAAAGAAATTGATACGAGAACTGAGATTAATGAGACTGACATTCTCTCAATCATTGAGAAACAAGTTCAACAACGATTTGAAGCAGCTGAACTGTATGAAAAGGCTGAAAGGAATGAATTGTTTGACAAGGAGATGGCTGAAGCAGAAATTCTCAAGACTTACTTACCCGAAAAATTAAGTGAAGAAGAGGTTAGGTTAATGATTTCTACTATTATCAATGAAACTGGTGCTAATGCTCTTAAGGATATGGGCACAGTTATGGCCAAGTTAAAAGAACAAGCTGATGGAAAAATTAATATGAAAACTGCCAGTCAAATTGTCAAAGAATCATTGTCTTAGTCAATTCATATTAAAAACATAAGTTCTTTTACTTTTTTCATTTTTCTGCATAGACTAAATCATCGAGTCACAAGCAAAGAATTATTAATAATCCCAATTTATGTCTGAACGAATTCCTCAAGATTTTATTGATGATCTAATAGAAAGAGCCGACGTTAGTGAGGTTATTGGTAAACGGGTTGAAATCAAAAAAGCAGGCAAAGAATATAAAGCCTGTTGTCCATTTCACAATGAGAAAACACCCTCATTTACAGTCAGCCCAGAAAAAGGATTTTATCACTGCTTTGGATGTGGTGCCCACGGAACAGCATTAGGCTTTTTAATGGATTATGAGCGTCTCACCTTTGTTGAAGCAATAGAAGAATTAGCTAAAATGGTCGGAGTAGCTGTACCAAAAACAAAAGAAGACAGAGTGGTTAGCAAAGAAAATAACCATTTAAAAAACCTGTTGTCTCAAATATCAGAATATTATGAGAAGAATCTCAAAGAATCAAAAAATGCGATTGAGTATTTTAAATACCGAGGTATTGATGGAACAACAGCAAAACATTATGCGTTAGGTTTTGCCAAAGACTCCTGGGATGATGTATTAAACAACTTTGGAAAAACAGAGAGGGATAAAAAGCAGCTATTGGCTTGTGGCTTATTGATAAAAAAAGACGGCGGTGGTTATTATGATCGATTTAGAAACCGAGTGATGTTCCCTATAAGAAACAACAGAGGCGAGGTTGTGGGCTTTGGTGGAAGAGTGATTTCTGATGAAGAGCCGAAATATTTAAATTCTCCTGAAACCACATTATTTAAAAAGGGAGAGTTACTTTACGGCTTATTTGAATCTAAAAAAAGTATTGCTGAAAGAAAAAGTGCCGTTATTGTAGAAGGGTATACAGATGTCATTGGACTGTATCAATTTGGAGTTGGCAATTCCTTAGCTACTCTTGGCACTGCAACCACAGAAAGTCATATTAATAAAGTGTTTAGAATCTCTGATCAGATCATTTTTTGTTTTGATGGCGATGATGCAGGAAGAAAGGCTGCAGAGAAAGCAATGAAACTATGCCTACCACTGGTCAGAAAAAATAAAGAAGCTTATTTTTTAATCCTTGAAGACGAAGACCCGGATGAATTTATCAGACAACATGGACATCAAGAGTTTGAAGCTCGTTTAGCAACTGCAAAATCTACAGATGAATTCTTAATTACCATTTGTAATCAAAATTCTGATATCAATTCAGTTAAAGGCAAAGCCAATGCAGTTGAAAATGCTATGGCTTTGGTTGATACAATACAAGACGGTATTTATAAAGATCTGATGATAGAAAAAATAGCATTAGAGTATAACTTAGCCTTAGAAAAAGTTACCAACTATGCCCCCAGTAAAAAAATCACTAAGAAGGTCTCTAGAACTGATGGTCAGAGAAAAAAGCGAGCGTATTTAAAGAATCGACCTAGCCTCATTAATCAAGCAATCCGAATATTACTGCATAAACCAGAGCTTGGAAAAATGATTGATCTCAACAATCAATTTAGGCATCTTGATCAAAAAGGGATTGGTGTCCTTAGAGAAATCATACAACTAATACACACAAAAGATTCCATCAAGTTAGCAACAATTATAGAGCATTTTCAAGATCAGAAATTACAACGCTATCTTAGTCAACTGGCTATGGGTGACGGTTTAATTAATAAAGATGAAATGTTGAGTGAATTTAATGACATCACACAAAGATTAAACGCACAGGACCTAAGAAAAGAGTTGGCCATACTTATTGAGCGAGCAAAAAGTAAATCACTCAATGAGGAAGACACAACAAGGTTAAAGACTCTATCAAAAAATATAAAATAAATAACTATATGAAACAAATAGATATATAATAAGCGACCATTTTTAATCAAAAGATACCATGGCAAAAAAACAAGACAAATTAAAGGTAGAAGAGCAAGAAAAGCAATCAATTGAATTTGAGGAATTGATTGATGTTGAGGAAATTGAATCAGTTCTGGGTGAAGACAAAGGTGAAGAAATTGAATCTGCAACAAAAGAGAAGACACCGTTCCAAATTCTTTTAGAAAAAGGGAAGAATGAAGGATTTATAACCTACGCGGAACTCAATGAGAATTTACCTGAAGGAATTATTGAAGCCGATCGACTTGATGAGATAGTAGAAATGATTAGTGATCTCGGCATAGTCGTTCAAGAGCATGCACCCAAATCGGAAGAACTAGCTGCCATTCAAGTCAACCAAGAAGCGGTTAACCCAATAGAAAATGAAATTGGAAAAACAACTGATCCAGTCAGAATGTATATGAGAGAAATGGGAACTATAGAATTACTTGATAGAGAAGGTGAAATAGTTATCGCAAAAAAAATAGAAGCTGGAAACAAAAAAATACAAGCAGCACTAGCTTCATTTATTCCAGTTCTTCAATTCATACAAGAACGATATAAAACAATCTTAGAAGACATTAAAAATCAAGAAGATAAAGATGAAACTAAACTTTTAGAAATTTTTTCTGATTTTGCTTTTGAAAATGATGACATTATTGAAATCAATTCTGATAAAGAAACTGTCGCAGTGGAAATTGATGTAAAAGCTATCGAAAAAGAAATTAAAAAGCTCAACCGTCAGACTCTCAAATTAATCACGCTTAGGGATGGAAATAACGACGATCCAAAAATAGAAAAACAACTCCAAAAAAACATAGACACCTTAATGGGTTTAAAGATTGCACCAAAACTTTTTGATATCTTGCAAAGAATAATTATTGCTTATATGGATGAAATTAAACGATTTGAAAGAGAAATTAGAGAAATTGTCGTTGAAACAGCTGGTGTATCTATGGATGAATTTAGGAAAACATTCATTGGTAACGAAACAAAATTAACTTGGATTGATAAATACATCAGAGCAAAAAGAAAATACTCATCTATTCTTAATAGAAATAAATCAAAAATTATTGCCAATCAAAAGAAACTAGCAAAGTTAGAAAAATCATCTTACCTTTCAATCCAAGGGATAAAAGACATCAATAGGCAATTAAACATGGGACGCATTCGAGCAGATCGTGCAAAAAAAGAAATGGTAGAAGCAAACCTTAGATTGGTTATCTCGATTGCAAAAAAATACACAAACAGAGGGCTTCAATTCTTGGATTTAATTCAAGAAGGTAATATTGGATTGATGAAGGCAGTTGATAAATTTGAATATCGACGAGGTTATAAATTTTCAACTTATGCCACTTGGTGGATTAGACAGGCCATTACACGTTCCATTGCAGATCAAGCAAGAACTATTCGTATCCCTGTGCACATGATCGAGACCATCAATAAGCTCAATAGAATTCAACGACAAATGATTCAGCAAAAAGGCAGGGAGCCAAGTGTTGAAGAGTTGTCTGAAAAAATGGAAATGCCAATTTCTAGAATAAGGAAAGTTCTTAAGATCTCAAGAGAACCTATTTCTATGGAAACGCCAATCGGTGATGATGATGATTCATACTTAGGTGATTTCATTGAAGACACCACGATAGATCAACCAGATGGTGCGGCGACTAAAACAGGTTTAAAAGAAAGCACCGTTGGCATTCTTGAAAGCCTGACACCAAGAGAAGCTAAGGTTCTAAGAATGAGATTTGGTATCCATATGAACACTGACCATACGCTTGAAGAAGTGGGTAAACAATTTGATGTAACTCGTGAAAGAATTAGGCAAATTGAAGCCAAAGCATTAAGAAAACTGAGGCACCCTTCCCGAAGTGAGAAACTTAAGAGTTTTATGAACGATAGTTAACTTAATCCCTTAATAAGCTCTATATATATTCATACTAGAGTTTTATATCATCAATAAAGATAAAAGACCTGTAACTCAGTTATTGAAATAGATTAATTAATGCATCAAGACCGCCAGGCCAGACAAGTGTTCCGATGAGTATAATTAAAAAGAACAGCATTCCTGCAATTTTAATTGCATCAATTATATTCTCTTTCAATTTGTCCATAATAGTAACTCTAAATTAAGTGAGCATAATCAAGAACAGGTCTTAGATTATTTGACTAATCTCCGGGATACTCTCTAGTAACTGTCGTGTAAAATATATTGAGTGTTCTACAATCAGTCATCTCCGATAACTTAGTTGAAAACTCTTTGCCTTTATCATGGTCAAACCATTCGTGCATATCATTCCCAAATATATCGTAATTACCCCAATAATTTAGGTAATAAAAATCAAATTCTGATTTTTCAGATTGTTCAACATATGGTTCCAGCACTAATTGTCCAAATCTTGGTTCCTTATAATTATCACTATCCATGATCTCATTCATCAGGGCAGACAAAGCAATTACATCTTCTGTTGTCGCTCCATTTTTTAGATTACAACCATTTACCTCTGTCACTGCAGATTGGGCTTTAAAAGAAAAGGTAAGAGTGATGATTAATGTGTAAATGAATAATTTTTTTGACATGTTAGTCTCTCCGTTATTAATTTCTGTTTATTTGTTCTACTGATAAATCCTATCAACTCAACAATAAAAAACAAATTAGCATCTGTCAACTGCTTGGAATACATATAAAGTGTTGATTTAGATCGATTTGATTTAAACTACTAATAGACTACTTGTTAATCGAGATAACATTGCTAAAATTGTCTTTTTTGGTGCGCCTATGGTGAACCTAAAGTAGCAAAAAGTGGCTTGGTAAACTTTTTAGAGCAGCTGGAAATCAATAAAGACAATGGGCCTGTAGCTCAGTTGGTTAGAGCAGTGGACTCATAATCCATTGGTCGGAGGTTCGAGTCCTCCCGGGCCCACCATTTAGTCTATACTGTAAAGAATGGATCAAGGAAATTTAGAAAATAACCATATTAATTCAAATATGCGAAAAGTTGCTCTTACAGCTTTAGCTGGTACCAGTATAGAATGGTATGATTTTTTTCTTTATGGAGCAGCAGCAGCTCTTATTTTTCCAACAGCTTTTTTTGGGGAAATTCCTCCTTCAACAGCCTTAATTTTATCTTTATTAACATTTGCAGCTGGTTTTATAGCTAGACCAATTGGCGGGATTATCTTTGGACATTTTGGGGACAAAATAGGAAGAAAGAAAACACTTATTAGTGCTTTAATGTTAATGGGCATCTCTTCTACATTAATAGGCCTATTGCCAACTTATGCAATGATTGGTGTTGCAGCACCTATTCTTCTTACCTTATTAAGATTTGCTCAAGGATTAGCTATAGGTGGTCAGTGGGGCGGAGCAATGCTTTTAGTTACTGAAAGCGCTCCATCAAATCAAAGAGGATATTATGGGGCTTTTGCTCAAGCTGGTGCTCCAATTGGAGTCATATTAGCTAACTTAGCTCTTATTATTACTAGCGCATTAGTTTCAGAAGAATTTTTTAATACGTGGGGCTGGAGAATTCCTTTTCTTGCAAGCGCTGTTTTAATTGTTATTAGTATGTATATTCAATTAAATCTTGAAGATACTAAAGCGTTTAAAGAGTTAGCGGTTCATAGAAATGAACAACACACTGATGCTGCGTCTGTAATAAAAAGATCACCAATTATTGAGGCAATAAGAAAATATCCTAAAAGAATAATTCTGGCTGCTGGAGCTTTTCTTTCCGTTCAAGTTACTTTTTATATTCTAATAGCATTCTTATTAGCCTATGGAGTCCAAAACGCAAACATGGCAAGAGATGATATGCTTGCTGCAGTTTTAATTGCTTCAGCAATAATGGTACCAATGCAGTTTGTATTCTCTTCATACTCTGATAGACATGGAAGAAGAGGTATTTTTATGTTGGGTGCAGTTTTATCAGGTCTATGGGCTTTTGCTATTTTTCCATTAGTTGATACAGGAAATTTTTGGTTAATAGTTTTAGCGATATCAGGAGGTTTAATCTTTCTAGCAATGATGTATGGACCTCAGGCAGCTTTCTTTACAGAACTATTTAGTACTGAGGTTAGATATTCAGGAGCAACTTTAGGTTATCAATTTGGAGCAATTTTTGGCGGAGCTTTTGCTCCAACAATAGCTGTTAAATTGTGGACAGAATTAGATATTTTTTGGGTTTCGGTTTACATAGCATTTGCAGCATTACTTACTTTGCTATCAGTAATGGCTTTAACTGAGACTTATCAATCGGATTTAAATAAGACTCAATAAAAAATATTATCTTCCTGGTGATAAAGCTATCTCTTTGAAGTTTAGATCTTTTTAAAAGACCAGAACTCTCAAAAAGGTGAGGTCAGAAGTTCAAGTCTTCTAGGATCCATCACCTAGTCATCAGTATCATTTTCGAATAACACACTGGGGCTACCATACTCATAATAACCTAGAGGACCTGCTTCTATATTTTCGTCATAGTGTG
>CAYVTR010000035.1:0-9368 GCA_964454905.1 uncultured Woeseia sp.
TAAGGATTGATGGATTTTCGTCCTTTGCTTTCAGTTCTTTTATTAATTCTTTGACATGAGAGGATTGAGAAACATCGAGAACCACTCCTCTTCCCTTTATGTTTGTTTTAGAGAATCTTTCGGAGATTGAATCAGCTCCCTCTGGACTGGTTGCAGTACCTATTACAGTTGATCCAGCTTGACCAAATAAATCAGCAATACCTGCACCTATACCTCTGGATGCCCCAGTGACAAGGGTAATATTTCCATCGAGAGAGTAATTTTCTACTGTGTACATAATCTAGATTATACCTAGATAAAAGTTGATTAGTTACGTTTCGAATTTTCTATTTTTTTATCATCAATCGATAAGCAACTTGCAAATAATAAACCCAGAATGACAACGGAGGTGATTATAAGGAAGGAATACTGATAGCTGCCGGTTTGATCAAAAAACACCCCAGTTAATACTGGCCCTAAACCTGCGCCAATGGTGTCAGTTAGATTAATTAGGCCGGTAATTTTGCCAAGTGATTTAATTCCAAAAAGATCTGCTGAGAGTAATTGTTTTAGTGTGTATATACCACCAAAACCCAAACCAAAAATACCTAAACCTGACCAGATAAATAATGATTTCTTATACTCAGTTGATAGAGTCAGTAGTATCGCGCCTAGGATAAATAGAGAAAAATAAATTAATAGAACTTTCTTTCTACCTTTGGCTTCTGCAAAGAATCCACAACTTATCTTACCGAGTAAGCTTCCCAAAAATAATAATGTTGCACTGATTGAGGCAACTTGGGTATTAAATCCAGAATCTTTTAAAAATAAGAAAGCATTGGTTGTCACTCCCATCATTGAATAGAAAATACACATGGCCATTAGGATTAGAAACCAGAGATTTCTTGTCTTTACAGCTTCAATAAAGCGAAAACCTTGTGCTTGATTATCTTTATTTGACTGATTTATCGACGAATTTATAGGGTTTTCATGAAGTAAAAACACAACAAACAAAATCATAAATAAAGGGATTAAAGAGTTCCAAAACAAAATTGAACGCCATTCCATAAAATTCAGCATCCATGCGTATAGAGGGGTTAAAACGGCCGAGCCTATACTGGAGCCAGAAGCCATGATACCAAGACCTAAAGCTCTATTTTTAGAAAACCATTTAGAAATTAAGAGGACATTCACTAATGACCCTACAAATATCAGACATGGTCCAAAACCTAAATAGACCATGTAAATTTGATTAATATTATTTACATCGGAATATAGGTAATACATTAATGACATTAATATTAGACCAATGATGATTATAGGTTTTACCCCATAACGATCAGCAAAGGCGCCTGTTAAAAAGCCAAATCCAGCAGCGGACCAAATCATCACTGTTTCTCTAAACTTTAATTCACCTCGGGTGATTGATTCTCCAGAGGACGTGGTAAGGGTATTGAGAATAATATCATCAAATACAGTTGGACCACCAAAGGTCATACCGTTAGCTATCATCATCAGAAGAAATGATACAGTAAGAATAACCCAACGATAAGATGGATTATTGATGAAATGGTTTGGTATCATTAAAAAGTTTTTAGCGGTTAATCTCTATGGCTTGATCATCAATTCTAAGTAAAGATGAAGAGATAAAGGCAATTACCAATAAACAACTAATTAAAGAAAAAGGCAGTAAATAGCTTTGGGTTATATCGTATAGGATGCCTGTCATATATGGTCCTAAACCGCCACCAATAGTATCCAAAATATTAATGACACCCATAATTTTCCCTAGCGCAATCAGGCCGAACAAATCTGCTGTAAGTAGCTGAATTAATGTATATAAACCTCCCCAGCCTGTTCCGTATAAAGCTAGGCCTATCCAGATATAGATTGGGTTTTTGAAAAATAGTGCAACTACAATAAAAATGGAACCGGTAAACATCACACCTACTCCAGTGAGAAGAACCTTTTTTCTCCCAACCAGTTCTGCCATTTTTCCACTGAGTATTTTTCCGATAAACCCACCAAAGAAAATTATTGATACTCCAGTTGCTGCGACTTGTGGTGCATAATTTTCTTCACGCATCAATAAGAAAACATGCCCTGTCATAGCTAATATTGAATAAAAAGTACAAAATGCCATCAAGGACAGTAACCAGAAGTTCTTAGTGCTTAGAGCCTCTTTTAGAGTCGAACCACCACTATGATTGGTCTGACTAAAATCTTGTTCTACCTCTTGGTTTTCTTGATTTAGTTCCTCCGGACTCTCCTTGACCAATAGTAATAGAACCGGAATATAGCATAGAGGTATTAGGCTAAGCCATAACATGACTTCCCTCCAATCACCAATGCTTAAAAGATAGGTGTTGATTTGAGGAAAAAGACCATTACCCACACTTGTCCCTGCTAAAAGAATTCCTATGGCTAATCCTCTGCTGTTATTGAACCATTTAGAAATAAGAATAACGTTAACAATCATTCCAGATATACAAAGAACCAATCCCATAAAGATATGCAAGATGTACATATCTACTAAAGATTGAGCTTGTCCATAGAAATAAAAGCAGGCAGAAAGAATAACCATACCTGTAACCATTAATTTTTTTACACCAATTCTGTCAGCCAACATTCCTGAGAAAAAGCCAATTGCGGCTGTTGACCATAAAGTTAAGGCATCTCTGAGTTTTAAGTCAGCACGAAGAATAGTTTCTCCTGTGATTTCAGAGAGTGACTTAATTATCTCTTCTTCAAAAACATACAGTCCACCTAAGGTTAGGCCATTAGTAAAGGTAATAATTAGAAAACAAACAAATAGGATCACCCATCTGTAATATTTAGGATTTTGGGAAATAGTAGTAATCATCAATTAATGTTTTTTTTACTTCATCGAAACATACAGTATTCTATAATTAATCGGAAGTGATATTTATTTATTAATTAATCAATACTAGAGGAGATTGTTTATGTTGGAATCCATTTTAATGGTAACGATGTTAGTTACCAATTTGAGTGTTACAGAACAAGCTTATAATGACTACCTTCGTTATGACACAGTGGCAGAAGGAAACGTCAACGAAAACTTAGCTTCTATCTGGGATGCAGAGGATATGATTAATCATCCCTATATAATCATGCAACCAGAAAGTGGAGAAAACGTTTACTTAAGGTTCATAGAGGATAAAGAGAAAACAAATTATAAGCCTGTGGGGACCCATGGCTGGAATTCTACAGAGATTCTGGTTGAAGATCCGGACAAGCTAGCGGATGAGTTAGTTGATTCTCCTTTCGAAATCATTGGTATGCCCTATGATTTATACCCTACTCCAAATGCTCCAAGAGCTATGCAAGTTCTTGGACCATCTGATGAAATGATCTATCTTACGAGAATTATACCCGATGGATCTGGATACAATCTTGGGTCTGCAAAATCTTATGTTGATCGAGTTTTTATTATGGTTGTCGGTGGACCGTCTATGGAAGATTTACAGAACTATTATCGAGATACCTTTGATATGCCTGTGACCGAAGCTTCAGATTGGACTATAGGTGTTATTTCTAGATTAAATAATCTACCTGAAGATACTGTTTATCCTCTTGCAATTGCAGAGTTTGAAAAGGATTTCCTTATTGAGTTAGATGAATATCCAAAAGATTCATGTCAATTTTTCTTCTTTTCACTGATCAAATTTTGCAAAGATGCAATAGTTCCGAGAGAAATAGCTGAAGGCCATTTACCTCCATCCACTTCTGTCGTTTCATTTTATGTAGACTCCCTAGATGAAATAGATGTGGTTTGGAGGGAAGAGCCAACAGTCATTGATGCCTTTCCGTATGATGGAAGGAAAGTTGGAGTAACCGTCGGCATTGCTGGCGAATGGATCGAGTTAGTAGAGAAATAAGAAGTAATTATGAAAAACACACTAATGATATTTTTATTAATTAGTAGCCCCACTTGGGCTATGCATCATTCATTGGATGAGGAGCAGATAATTTTTTTATTGGATTTAAATATTATTGAAGGTCAATCAAATAAAGTTGATGGCTTAATCAAGAGACCTGTAAACAATGTTAGGACTTCGGAACCCGATACCCTGGTTTATAAGTATTATTCAGGTAAAGATGGGTCGGATATTTTCCTCTATGAGGTTTATAAAAACCATGAGGCTGCTGAGTTCAATGTTGACCAGTTTTTGCAAAGTGGTTTTATGCCTGAATTTGTGGATACATTTGAAGTTGAATCGTTTGAAGTGCTTGGTACCACAACCGACGAGCTACAACAAAAGATGATCGACTTTACTGATGATCACAGATCAATGATGGATGGCTTTAAAAGATAAGCTTAGTCTTCTAGATACTTTTTCTTTTTAATTAACTGCTCAAATTCTGGGTCTTTTTTCTCTAACTGGGATTTAAAAGTTTCCTTCATATCGTCTGCATAGTTCATAGCAGAGTTCCATAGTGCAACATAATTCAATGATTCTTCAATCGAATGATCACGATTATAGTTAATTACTTCTTTGATTCCAGATATAGCAAGCGGTGATTTATTTGCAATTTCATTGGCCACTGATTCAGTGTGAGCAATCATCTCATCCTGATTATCAAATACAGCATTAACCAATCCATAGCCAAGCGCTTCCTTGGCAGAAAATCTTCTCCCTGTAAAGGCTAGCTCCCTAACTATACCTTCAGGAATTAAATGAGGAAGTCTTTGTAAGGTACCGACATCTGCTGCAAGCCCAATATTAATTTCTTGTATGCAAAAGAAAGCATCATTCGTAGCGTATCTTAGATCACAGGCACTGATCATATCTACGCCACCGCCTATGCAAGCTCCTTGAATTGCAGCTATTACTGGCATTCTAGCTTTTTCCAGGCAACTAATGGTGTATTGCAGATCTTTTGTCATCCTGTAAGTAGCCTCATTGGTTCTACCTTGATTTGCTTTCATGCCCTTCTTTTTGATTTCGCCTTTGCTAAAGTTAGCTAGATCCATACCAGCACAAAAGTGTTTTCCTTTAGCTGTTAATAGAATCACTCGTGCGTCACCTTGATCTGAAATGCTATCAATAAGATGTGGAAGTTCAGACCAAAAAGCCTTGGTCATTGTGTTTAGCTCTTTGCCTCTAGATAGTGACACATGAGCTATATGTCCTTTTAATTCAAAGTTAAAACAAGTGTAATCCATGGTAATTATTTCAATAGTTTCCGAGCCAGCCAATAAATCACCATTGAAGCCAATAATCCTGTGATAGCAGGCATTATAAATACAGGAGAATAAACAGCGCTATAAGCGCCAACTATATAGGCTACAAAGGCCGAGGGATTCCAAATGGCAACACCATCAAAATTCCGCTGATGAAATTTATCCTTGTCAATAAGATAATACTCAACTATTACTGGTCCAATCAATGGCGGTACGACAGTTGCTAAGGTTGTAAGAAATTGAAAGAAATATTGATATAAGCCCAATCCTAGAATAGTACCTAATATACCGCATATAACCGTCATAAGATGTTTAGGTTTTTTTAGTATGCTGGAGGTTTGAATGACAGGAAGATATAGATTTGCATCACCAGTGGTCCATAACGCAAGACTCATCCCAATAATACCTATCCATCCAATGATCATCCCTTGTTGCATCAGTATGTTCAGATCAATACCTAGAAAAGCAGAGAACAAAGAATCGCTTGAGACGACACCACCTAAAGCCCCTAAAATCTGTAAAAACCATTGAGCCATAATTAAAACGATAAATGGAATCGCTATTGCTACCCATCCCTTTTTAGCAAATCTTGTATATTCAGGCATCACAACTGCACCCACAATCCATGATCCAATAACAATATTGATTGCCTCAATTGTTGTCATTTGGCTTTTGGCAGCCAAAGCAATTGAGAGTGATTGAAATCCAGAAAAACCTCCTGCTTGGATAATATTTAAATAGATCGCATATAATCCAACGAAGACAAGAACCGCCACAGAGGGTATGCTGATTCTTTCAAGACCTTTGACCCCAAAATAAGTGGTAGCTGTATAAAGAATACCAGCAAGAACTGCAGTTATTAAGAATGTTGAAGAGGAAAAAATCTCAGTTGCCTCAATGTCAGGATGTAGTGCCAATGTCCACGTTATGCCAAATGCTCCAACAACAATACCCTGCCATCCTATGGTTAGAATAGAAATGAACAGAACTGGGATGTAGGCTCCTACATTCCCGTAAACATATCTATAAAGTAATCCACTATTACAAGCTGTTTTATAGCCGATATAACCAACAATTGCTCCTACTATAAAATTCGCTAGATTACCTATAAAAGTGGTGATAATTATATCTGGCCAAAATGGGATACCGTTTCCTAACTGGCTGCCAGTAAATAAACCTGTCACTAGAAACCCCCAGCCAAATGCGAGAGCTAGTAATGGACCAGCATTTCTGCGCTGATCATCAGTTAAGGCTGTCAATGGATTATCAGCACTATTTTCTTCAGCTTCCTGATCTAATGTCCACCAATCTTTGAGTTTCTCTAGCATTTTTGGTTTCCTCTAAAAAATAATTAATAAGCTATCCTAAGAAAAAAGAATTTCAACATCAAGTAGGATCCTTGCAAAAAAAACCTCAGCGAAAATGCTGAGGTTTTTTTTGAATCAATAACGATTTAAAAATCGTAAGAAATTCTTAGACCGATATTTCTTGGTCTCATTGGACTTATAGATACACCTTGACTTGCTGTTAAGAAAGCAAATGCATTTGGTGTTGCAAAGTCAGTCCATCTTGCACAGGCTGTATACGCATCTTCATCTGTTAGATTACTAACAAAAAACTCGATTCTAAGATCATCTTTTTCAATCCCAGCACGAGCATTGACTTTGGTGTAACTATCACACGTTGCTAGGTTACTTTCATCAGCATAGGTTTCACCAAAATAGTTAATGTCTCCTCTAATAAACATATCCCACCTGTTATTTAACGTGTCACGATAGGTAGCACTAAGAGATGCCATATCTTCAGGATATCTAGGCATGGTGTTTCCAGCCATTTGTTCAAAGCCCGCAAAAGGCTTAACAAAATTATAGTAATAATCAGAGTATTCAGAATCAGCCATACCAAGTGTACCTGTAATAGTCAACTTATCCGTAACTTGAGCGGAACCTTCAATTTCAATACCTGAGATTTCAGAATCACCCATAACATTAAAGTTTCTGGTGTTGATGTATAACTCGCTGCTGACAGCAGAGACTAATCTTGGTGCTCCAACCTCAGAACAATAATATGTGGTTAAACCTATATCTCCTGCTCTACAAGTTTCATTGATCGCAGCCACACTTCTTCCTTTCTGGTTTTCCCATTCAGCTGTATATACGGCTACTGATAAGTTTACTATCCCCACATTTCCCTTCCAACCAAACTCAAGACTATCAAGTTCTTCTTCTTCAAGAAATCTCTTGGCGTTCGGGAATTGAGAGACGTATTGGGCGTACTCATAATCAGTCGCAGATGCAATGGCATCATTTGCTTTACCAGGAAGCACTCCTTTAGAGTAACTGCCATAGAACATTGAATCTTCTGAAGCTTTATATCTGAGAATGACTCTAGGTAGAATGTTGTCAAACTTAAGTGTGTTGGCTTCAGCTTGAATTAAATATTGTGAAATTTCTTCGCGTTGCCATCTTACTTCAGTACTCAAGGTCAACTGATCGTTGATATCATAATCCACAGCAGCATAGAGGCCATGAGAGACAACAATATCACTGTTATTACCACCTGCAGTGTCAATTCCAGAAGTGCCTTTATAATGAAACTGGTCCTCTCTAGCTCCAAAGTTTAAGAAATCCCATGGGGCAAGTGTATTGCCACAACCTATGAACCATAAGCTTGCAGGGTATGGCATTTTAGTTCCAGGGACTGAGCCACATGGAGCGCCAGTAACTTTATAATAATAACCTTCCACAGGTAATCCGAAGGCGTTGATTCCCATAGCATGAGACGCACCACCTTGTCCTCTATGGATAAAGTCTTGTTCATATCGGTTTAACCCCACCAGCCATCTTACTTTTCCTTCTTCATTGCCGACTAATTTAACGTCAAAACTTCTGTCATAAGATCGATAAGGGTCTCGGGCAGTCCAGTTGGCTTTTGATGTGTAGTCAAAATCTCTTACCCAATTAGCTGCAACTTCATTGAAACCCCAGCTTGTCTCAAGAGTTATGCCATTGTTTAGGTCAAACGAGCTATTTAAATTGATTCGAGTGATGTTTCTTCTCATCCCATACTCGTACGGGTCCATATCAGGCACTTTTCCAAGAAAGCTAGCACTAAGTGGAAGTTGATTGCTCAACCAATCATTAGATGCATCTGGCATCACCGTTGTCATGTCAATTGCATTTGTAGAACCATTTATTGCTACTGCAGAATCTGGACCAGGAACCATTCCACACATATAAAATCTAGGACTAACTGTTGGGTTATTTGGGTCATTGGTAGAAACTGACTGACCCGTGCATGTATCGTTCAAGTAGCCAATAATTAAACCTCCAGCAGGAGAACCATCATGATCTTTACTGTGAAACACTCTTAACTTAACTTTATAATTATTACCTTTAGCGACTATTGTTCCCATGATATTCTTTGTTTCCTCAGCTCCCATTTCACCACCATCACTAGCAGTAAAGATCCCATCTCTGGTGTAATACTTAGCAGCTAACCTTGCTGATAAAACATCAGTAATAGGCCCTTCAAATGAACTGTGTATCATTCTCTCACCATCTTCTCCAACCAATAAAGAGGCTGTGCCTTCTGCTTCTTCATCGTTTGGATCCTTTGTGATGTAATTAACAGCACCACCAAATGTTGATCTTCCGTACAATGCTGATTGTGGGCCTTTAACTACCTCAACGCGTTCTACTTCCTCAAGAGGAATTGTATGGTAGCCTCCAATCACATAAACTCCGTCCAAAAACATGGTCGCAACATTTAGTGAAGGGTCTTCTGAAAGACTGTTTACATTCATACCTCTAAAGCGTAATTGTGAGTTGACTCTTCCTGGTGCTTGACCACCCTGTGCCGAGTGTTGAAATCCTGCAACCTGAAGTGACAAGTCTTCAAGATTTTTAAATCCGCTTTCCTTAATGTCTTCTGCAGAGAACACTGTTATTGCTAAAGGAATTTCAGAAAGATTCTCTTGTCGTTTCCTAGCGGTAACAACTATTTCTTCTAATGTATTTTGTGCGTAAAGCCCAGGCGAAAGTACACCTGATAAACTTACGAACAAAATGGTCGAAAAAGCTATAAGTTTCCTCATTGTTGTTTCCTCATATATAATAATAAATTGTATTATTTAATCCAATATAACTAAAAATAATATAAATATAATCTTACGTTTTATAGA
>CAYVTR010000036.1:0-6721 GCA_964454905.1 uncultured Woeseia sp.
TTTTGAAATTGTCTCAGTACGCCATTTTTCAGTTATTTCAATCTGGTTGAAACAAAATATATGGTATCCAGCAAGATTGGTGTCAGCAATATCTTTATACTCAGAAATACTTGTTACCAATTTATCTGGATTATAGATACTAGATTTCATTAACTCTGCCGCAACTTGTGATTTTTTTCGCAAGAAACGCAGGGAGTCCCCGACACCTATTCTAAGAGAAGTTCTAAGAAGACGTCCTCGCTCAATGGCACCAGGCAATCCGACCCAAACAGGAAGATGGACGCCTTGCTGATTAATCCGAACCAACCAGTCACCCAATATATTTGCATCAAAGCACATTTGAGTAACAATGTAATCTGCTAAGTCTTTTTTCTTTTCAAGTGCTTCCATTAAGATTTTCTCGTTAACATCTGGGTGCCCCTCAGGATGCGCAGCAATTCCAATATTTTTTATATTATGACCGGATTTCTGCAAAGCTTTAAGAAGATCATAGGCATTATTAAACTCACCTATTGGTTCAGATCGGTCACCGCCAGGCACAAAAATACTCTCAACACTCAATGCATCGAGTCTTTTGACGATAGTTTCAAGATGTTTTTCCCCACTAACGCATTTCGCTGCAATATGCGGAATAACCTGAAAACCTTGTGCGATAAGTTTTTCGCTTAGCTCTATGGTTTCATCTACACCTTTCGTCGGCGAGCATGTGATAGCCACATTCGTGTTTGGCTGAAGAGCCCCGAGCCTCTCTTCAATACCTGGAACTGGAATAATTTCCATATAGGCGTTTTCCAGATCCTCTCGCATGCGCTTACCGACAGCTTCTGAAGGTTTACTCGTGTTAATGATTTTCTCCTATCAAGCTGATTCTCTATCCCTAAGAAAAGTATCTTATTTATTCTCTCTGTTTAATTTATTCGAAAGTTTTAACGCTGTGGATTTCGAATTAACTCTTACAAATCCTCATCAGTATAAGTTTGATAAAATACTTCTTAATGATTTAAATCAATAATCCCTATCTTCAAATTCAGATTTTCTCTTAGCTATAAACTCAAGTAAAGCTTCATCAATTGCAGGATCCAATTTTGGAGCTTCGTATTCTTTTAACATTTCTTTCCATTTTAAATTGGCACGCATTGCACAGTCTAAACTTCCTTCTTCTTCCCATTGCTCAAAACTGTTGTTATCAGCGAGTTCAGACCGATAAAAAGCAGATTCAAAATTAGCTTGTGTATGCGCCGCGCCTAAAAAATGACCGCCTGGGCCAATCTCCCTGAAGGCATCCATTGCTTGAGCATTTTCAGATAATTCAACACCTTCAAGCATCACAGCAAGCATTCCCGCTTGATCTGCATCCATTATAAATTTCTCATACCCCATAGAAAGACCGCCTTCAAGCCAGCCAGCTGTATGCAGCATAAAATTGACTCCCGCTAAGGCAGAAGCTTGCATTGTATTAGCTGATTCATAAGCAGCTTGTGCATCTGAAATTTTTGATGCGCATAATCCACCACCACTTCGAAAGGGCACGCCTAATCGCCTAGCAAGCGCACCCACAATCGTCATTACATGACCAGGCTCTGGAGTGCCAAATGTGGGGGCTCCTGATTGCATATTAACTGCGCTTGAGAATGCCCCAAATATTACCGGAGCTCCTGGTTTAAGAAGTTGAATATAAGCCATGCCTGCGAGTGCTTCAGCAAGAATCTGTGTAACGGTACCTGCTATGGAAACTGGCGACATTGCTCCAGCCAGAATAAAAGGTGAAATTATTGTTGCTTGATTATGCTCAGCATACACAGTGGCAGCACCAAGCATTGTGTCATCAAACGTTAAAGGTGAATTAGCATTAATCAAGCTGGTTAAGACAGTATTTTCTTCGAGAAAGGTTTCGCCAAAAACTAGCTTCGCCATTGACACAGTATCTTCAGCTCTTTCCGGATGTGTTACCGATCCCATAAATGGTTTATCGCTGTATTTAATATGACTGTATATCATGTCAAAGTGACGTTTATTGACAGGTACATCAACTGGTTCACATATAGTTCCGCCCGAGTGGTGAAGATTTGGGCTCATGTATGCTAATTTTACGAAATTTCTAAAATCTTCAATGGTTCCGTATCGCCGACCTTTATCTAAATCTCTAACAAATGGTGATCCATAAGCTGGAACAAGAACTGTTCTCCGCCCCCCAATAATAACATTATTAGCTGGATTCCTTGCGTGTTGTATGTATTCACTTGGGGCACTTGATTGAATGATTTGCCGACAAAATCCTGGCGGAAAATGAACGCACTCACCATCAATATCAGCACCAGCATTCTTAAATAAATCTAGCGCTTTCGGGAAATCACGGAACTCAATTCCAATTTCCTCAAGTAGAATATCGGCATTCTTTTCTATTAAAGCCAGTCCTTCCTCATTTAAAATTTCAAAATACGGAATATTGCGCTCAATATATGGTCGATATTTTCTTGCACCTTGCTCTCTGGCTGCTATTTTCTTTCTTCTTCCGCCAGTTTGTCTTCTGCGTTTCCTTTCTGGCATAAGTTTATCTTGCTCCAGTTAAGTTAAGAACGAACTCTTTCATTATTAGGATCATAGAGAGACCCCTTGCCAACTATCTGAACGGTCATGGGATAAATGCCATCACCGTTTTCGTTAAAGTACTCCAGCAACAGTGACTTCCCTGGTATAGCGATGTTTTGAGGCAGGTAACCCATGACTACGTGTTTTTTGATTGATGGGCAGTACGACATACTGGTGCTATAGGACCTGCGGCTTTTACTATCTATCGGCACTTCGCCTGTATCAGGATCAATGATTGGTGAAATACCGACCGGATATCGCGAATCGGTACCCGACACATTTAGATTATCCAGCGTCATGGTGCATAGAATTGCACTAGGCTCTTCTTCTCGATGAGCAAGGTGTGCTGCTTTACCGTGGAAGTCTGCTGCTTTGACCTTAAGCCTTTCAACAGCCGATTCACAAGCATTATATTCGGTCTCAAGATCTGCACCTTGAAGTCGAAAGCTCTTTTCAAGGCGTCGACTGTTGGCGTAAGTTTCGATACCAACTGGCACAACTCCAACCTCAAGCAGAGAGTCATAAAGTGCTAGGCCCTCTTCACTGTCATTGTTCAAATAGATTTCCCAGCCGCTCTCCCCGACATAGGAAATGCGTGCTGCCCAGACATCGATCGTTTTTCCGCCAGATAAATTGAGGGTCAGGTATTTTGCTGCAACAAAGGGAAAATTCTCAATGCTGATTTCACTGGGATCAATAAAATGGCCTAGGGCATCTTTTGCCAGAGGTCCCCATAATCCTAAAGTTGCCATGTCGTGGGTCCGAATATTGATGTCTGCTTCCAGTCCCAGATCGTCCCGATAATTGCGTAAGGTGACCCAGTCTCGGTTGCCATCGGCGCCACCGGTAACCACCCGATAACGATCTGCGCCTAAGCGGGAGATGGTCAGGTCTGCATGGACACCACCATCATCGTCCAGGAAATTAGTATAGATGATTCGATCTTCAGGGGTGTTGCCGCCAACTTTCGCCACGGAAAGATACTCCAACATGCGTTCTGCATCTGAACCCTCAATGTCCATGATCGCGAAGTGCGATAGATTGATCATCCCAGCTGATTCACTCATGGCTAGATGTTCAGCGTTAGCGATCTCGTAGGGTACGTGGCGTCGATCCCATTCATTTTCTCGAACTGGGACCTCCTGGAAATAATTATCGAGTTTTTGTTGGTTGCTTTCATAGGCTAAGGCACGTTCCCAGCCGCCGATTTCGTTATCAAAATAGCCTCCAAGCTCTTTTTCTCTTAAATAAAAGGGACTGACAAATAGTTCTCTTTGGCTAATGTAGGGCTCTCTGGGGTGTACAGGTGGGGTATAGATGGTTTGTGCATTTTCAAAAGCTCGTGTTTTAACAAACTCTTTTTCTTTTTGAGCGGGATAAAATCTGGCAATGTCAAAAGAGTGCATGTCCACCTGTGTTTTGCCATTGACCATCTGTTCGGCGCACAGCCTTGCACATCCAGGACCGTCTTTAACCCACACTGCTTCGCATAACCAAAAGCCTCTGACTTCAGGGCTTTCACCGATTAAAGAGCCAGCATCAGCAGTCACGGATAGCAGGCCATTGAATGAACTTCTTTCATCCCAGCCTAACTCATTAATTATAGGTGTCGTTTCTAACGCTTTTTCTAGAGGTTCGGCGATTTCTTCAAGATCCAGGTATCTCATTGAGTCAGAGCCCATCGTCTTCTCGGGATTGCCAATGTCTTCCGGATCAACCAGTCGAGGCTCTTTGTCCTCGTAAAATCCCCATTCAAGCATCCCCCCATGAAGTCTTCCTGTATCCCTTACATAAGCTGAATTGCCTTGATCGCGAAGTAGTGGATAGACGAGAAAATCCTCCGTTCCCTGTGCTTGGGGGAGCGGGCCAAAAAATAATAAAGGGTGCTCCACGGGCGAGAGTGGGACTGGAACGCCAGCCATCTCCCCGATTAAAGGTCCCCAGATTCCCGATGCAATTACAACTTTGTCGGTTTTGATTGTTCCTTTATCCGTTTTTACCCCTGTAAGACGTCCATTCTCAATTTCAAAGTCCACAGCTGGTGTGTCAGTGTATGTGGTCAGCGTGCCTTTTTCTTTGGCGCTTTCTATGGCAAAGCGCACCACGTCCTGTGAGCGGGGCGTTACTAGACCGGCATCTGGATCCCACATGGCGCCGCGTATTGATTCTTCTTCTAATAAAGGAAATTTTTCTTTGGCTTCGGACGCCGAAATGAGCCTGATGTTAGTTCCAAAGGCTTTGCCTGATGCAACCTTTCGTTTGAGTTCATCCCAAAGTGCGTCGTCGTCTTTACGACAGACTTCTAGACCTCCTTTTTTCAGGAAGAAGCCATTGTCTTCATAAAAACTTCGGCTAAAGGCGGTCGTCCAGTTGCCTAGTTTGTCGTGAGTGGTGTTGTAGACAAAGTCCGAAGCATGGGCGGTGGATGCTATATCTGAAGGAATTACAGTAGATTTTTCCAACCCTACGATGTTTTTTTGGCCGAGTTCTGTGAGCCAGTATGCGAGCATCGATCCGACGATGCCACCTACGCCTACTATGACTACTTCCGCATCTGTAGGGAATTTAGAGGCCATCTGTAGGGAATTTAGAGGATTGCATCGTCATATTATCCGTCATCTCATCACTAAATTTTATCGGAATCAATCTTTAATTTTACATATAAATTTCTTGCAGCAAAAAATGCAATCATCGCAAAAGGTAGGCCCGTTACAATAACAGATGTCTGCAATGCCGATAATCCTCCACCCATCAAGAGAATAATAGCTATTATCCCAAGCGTTAGCGCCCAAACTACCCTAGTAATTATTGCAGGATCACTGTGTTTGGAATCTACTTGATTTGAAGAAGTCATCATAGCGGTTACTAGCGCGCCCGAATCAGAGGAAGTGACAAAAAATGTAAGAATATTGATTAAAGAAAGACCCATTAAAAGAGTTGAACCAGGGTACTGCTCTAAAAAAATGAAAAGTGATACTGAGATATTTTCATTGATAGCATTCGCTAGTGATCCAGTTGCCATAAATTCTTGATATATTGCTGCATTTCCAAACACACTCAACCATAAGAAAACAATCAATGAGGGTAAAAAAACAACCCCAAGGATGAATTCCTTGATGGTTCTACCATAAGAAATTCTTGCTATAAAAAGACCTACAAAAGGTGACCAAGCAAACCACCAACAGTAATAGAATAATGTCCATGCATTTTGCCAGTCAGAGTCACTGTAGGCATTTACATTCGTTGACAGACTAATAAAATTTTGAATGTAAGACCCAACATTTTCTACAAATCCATCCAGAATATATCCGGTAGGTCCAAATAAAAATATAGTGATCAAGAAACAACCACACAAAATCATATTTAATTGCGAGAGTCTTTTTATGCCGGCATTCAGACCCAGAACTACACTTATAAGCCCTAATATAGTAATAAAGATAATAATCCAAAATGTCCCTAGGAGACTTGAATTTGCAATATCAAGATATTGAAGCCCTGTACTTATCTGAGTTGCTCCCAAGCCCAATGATGTCGCTATGCCAAAGACTGTTGCGAGAATAGCAAACACATCAACTATCACTCGGCTCCAGGCACTCTCCAGTCCAGTATCTAAAAAGAATGAACTGACTCTGAAAGGTCTTCCTAAATTAAATGCAAAATATGCAAAGCATAATCCTACGACACCGTATATAGCCCAAGCATGAAACCCCCAATGTAAAAATGTTAGATTCATTGATAAAGTGGCCCGTTCATTGAAAGAGACACCTTCTTCAAAGAGTGCCGATGAGCTAAGATGCATAACAGGTTCTGCAACCGAGTAAAATATTACTCCAATACCTAATCCAGCACTGAATAGCATAGCGATCCAGTTTATAAAATTAAATTCTGGTTTCGCATCAGTTCCACCCAATCTAATTTCTCCAAACTTACTGATAGCTATCCATATACAAAAAATTAGAAAACCATTTGCACTTAAGATAATTAGCCATCCGAAGTTGTTAGCTATAAATGATTGTGTGCTATTAAAAAGATTGCTGGCAGTATCAAGGTTAACTAGGGTAACCCCTATAAAAGTTGAGATAAGAAATAAAGAAATGAAGAATCTCTTATAATCTATACTTTTAAACATAAT
>CAYVTR010000037.1:0-6070 GCA_964454905.1 uncultured Woeseia sp.
CGTTTATGGGCCGACTATGAATTTTTTAGCAAATTTGGCTTTTTCTTACCCAGACAATAAGGACAGCCTTTATTCGGTAGACCTCACGAGAAACCAATCATTTGAAACAAAGAAAGGGATTACGCTATCAGCAAGGCTCTTTAGACCTAGGGATTTAGAAAAAGCCCCAACCATATTGGTCCGTATTCCCTTAACTTTCACTTTGGAAAATAGCTTGAAATCTGAATTAATTGGTCGTTTTTGGGCTTCAAGAGGATATAACGTTCTACTTCAAGGCACTAGGGGAAGATACCGTTCAAGTGGGACATTTTATCCGTTAATTCATGAGCGAGAAGATGGACAAGAAACTCTTGCTTGGATAAAGCAACAGAGTTGGTTTGATGGTGATTTATTTATGTGGGGATCTTCTTCCTTTGCTCATACCCAGTGGGCAATAGCAGATTCAGTTGATCCAAAAATCAAGGGCTATTTTATGCACATTGGCAGCTCAGATTTTGAAGGGATGTTTTATCCAGGAGGAGCCTTTTCTCTAGCCACTGCAGTTTATTGGTCAATGAGAAGTAGGGGCCAAGAGGATAGAGATGTTGTTCTCGAAGATTTAAAAAAAGGAGTTGAAACCTTACCTATTATTGAGGCTGATAATGTGGCTTTAGGAGATACAGATTTTTACAATGATTGGGTACTAAATAAAAACAATTATGAATTTTGGAAAAAAATTGATGGAAACAACAGAACTGAAACCATCCAAAGCCCTGTATTTTTTTTAGCGGGTTGGTACGATCCATTTTTAATAACGCAAATTGAAGATTACAAATCTTTGAAGAGTCACTCAGATTCTTATATAGCTGAGAACACCCGACTTATCATTGGACCTTGGAAGCATGCGGAACAAGTTATTTTGCCTAACGGAAAAAGTGTTACTTATCGTGAGAACAGTATCTGGCCAACGATTCCATGGTTTGATGAAATCCTGAACAAAGGAATAAAAAAAATTTCAAATGTAAAAATTTTTGTCATGGGAGTAAATGAATGGCGTGAAGAACAAGAATGGCCACTAAAAAGAACGGTCTATAAACCTTATTTTTTTGACTCCTCGGGAAAAGCTAATTCTGTTAATGGCGATGGATTACTGACTCCTGTCAAGGATGATTTAGGGAATGTTTCTGACTCTTTCACATACGATCCAATGAACCCAGCACCCACTGCAGGCGGAGCCATGTTAGGACCTTGGGGAGGCATAAGAACCCAAAACAATATAGAACAGCGTGAAGATGTATTGATTTATAATGGCCCCACACTGGAATTTCCTCTGGAAATAACTGGTCCAGTTGAAGCCCATTTATATGTTAGCTCGAGCGCGGAGACCACCGACTTTACCGTTAAGTTAGTGGACGTTTACCCCGATGGAAATGCATACAATATTTCAGATGGAATCATCAGGCTTGAGGACATTCCAAAAAGCAAAGACGAACCTATATTAGCCAAAATCCAGTTGAGACCTACCAGTAATGTTTTTTTACCTGGGCATAAAATAAGAATAGAAATCTCAAGCAGTAATTTTCCTAGATACGACAGGAATTTGAATGTAAAGCAGGATTTAGCCAGAGGAGAGGAATACCTCAATGCGGATCAAATTATTTACCATTCCAAAGATTTTCCTTCTTATATTCTATTGCCCACAGTTCCAATGGATTAGCATGAAGATGACAGAAAATAAAAATGCTTTTATAATTTTGGGTGCATTGACCTTTATCTTTTTATCTCGCGTATTAGCTCAGTTAATACAATATGTATACCCAATCGATAGCCTGCCTGCTTTTGATTCTTGGCAGAGTGGCACTTTATCCTATACCTGGCTTCTGTTCACACAAATAATGATTCTAACTCTACAAATTTCAGTATTAGTGAATATGTATAAGGGGACTTATATTTTTTATCAAAGGAGGGGAAAGGCGATATATATATTTGGAATCATATATTTCGGTCTGTCTATTGTACGTTTAATATTAGGTTCTGTTTTGTTGAATGATCACGAATTTTGGGGAGCCACCATTCCCTCCATCTTTCATGTCTTTCTGTCAGCTTTCTTTCTAGTATTGGGTTTCTATGAGTTAAACAACTCAAAATTAAAGAGTAAAAAAATAAGTTCTAATTAAATTTTTTCGAAATAATAAAATTATGTGTTTTAAAATTGTTAAAAATAAAATAATAAAGGGAAGGTTATAAATGAGAAAATATCTAAGCATACTATTATTAATAACTTCTTTTTCAGTACCCGGCTGGTCTGAAACCACACCTCAACAAATTGTCCTGAATGACCTGCATTCCAGACTTAATCCCACATTAGTTGATTCACTTCACCATCCTAAATCAACCTACGAAGTTTTAACCTTAATTAAGCAGGCCAAAAATCAGGGCAAATCCATCAGTATCTCAGGAGGGCAGCATTCAATGGGTGGCCAACAGTACGGCAGTGGCACTATGCATCTCAATATGTCTGAGATGAATGATGTGCTTAGATTTGATAGAAAAAATGGAATTGTAACTGTGGAAGCCGGTATTCAATGGCCTGAACTTATTGAGTATCTAATTTCTTCTCAACGATACAGTAAAAAACAATGGGGCATTACCCAAAAGCAAACTGGGGCAGATCGGCTGTCAATAGGAGGCGCATTATCTTCCAACATCCATGGGCGGGGGTTGATCCTGCAACCCATGGTTCAGGATGTTGAGAGCTTTAGAATAATAAATGCTGATGGTAAAAAAATTAATGTAAGCCGGAATGAGAATGCTGAACTGTTTGGACTTGTAATAGGTGGTTATGGGCTTTTTGGAGTGATTACAGAAGTTGATCTAAGACTATCTCCTAGGCAAAAATTAAAACGCCACGTAGAGATTATTAACTTATCTGACTTTGCCGATAAGACCAGTCAGAGAATTAATGAAGGATATTTATACGGCGACCTTCAATTTAAAACTGATGGCACGGCAGAGGACTTCTTGAAAAGAGGTGTCTACTCATTTTATATACCGGTACCTTTAGACACACCAATACCTCAACAACAAAGAAAGATCTCGTCAGATAAATGGAAAGAATTATTAGCATTGGCGCATTCAGACAAAGCTCAAGTATTCAAGGATTACACCAATTATTATTTGAGTACGAATGGTCAACTCTATTGGACTGACACTCATCAATTAAGCTATTACGATGAAAATTATGAGGACTACTTAGAGAAGACACTTCCAGATTATAAGACTGGATCTTTAATGATTAGTGAGGTTTATGTGCCGAGGCAAAAAATCTATGAATTTATGACAGACCTGTCTTTAGCTAATGAGAAACAGCAACTAGATATTATTTATGGAACGATCAGATTAATCAAAACCGATACTGAAACTTTTCTTCCTTGGGCCAAACAAGATTATGCCAGCATCGTATTAAATATTCGTGTGGAGCATTCAGAATTAGGGCTAGAAAAGGCTCGCGGTGATTTTCAACTTTTGATTGATGTGGCATTAAATCATGGGGGTTCTTATTTTCTCACTTACCATCGATGGGCTAGAAAAGATCAATTACTTGAAGCTTATCCACAATTTCCAATGTTTTTAGAGTTTAAACTTAAATACGATCCCCAAGAAATGTTTCAGAGTGACTGGTATCGATTTTACAAGGAAATGTTTATTAATAATGAGTGAAATATAATACCAAGGTTACTAATAGCTTCTTAACCATAAACTCCACCATTTTAAAGGGTTTCAACGACCTACTGCATTAACGCCGAGACGTGAGCTTCAACACTGCTAGCCAGAGCAGATAGATCATAACCACCCTCCAGCGTTGATATGACTCGTCCCTGGGAATGATTGGTGGCGATACAAAGCAGTTCCGCCGTGATCCAGCTATAATCTGCTTCATGAAGGCATAATTCTGCTAAAGGGTCCTGCTCATGGGCATCAAACCCAGCACTAATTAAGAGGAAGTCGGGTTGATGGGAGTCCAGCGCTGGTAACCAGTCTTTTTCAATTGCTGCTCGAAAATTTTTGCCATCGGTTCCCTCCGGTAAGGGTGAGTTAATGATGTGTTCATTGTTGAAATCCAAATAGCGATAAGGATAATAATTTTCCTGGAAGCTGGAACAAACCAATACTTCAGGTCTGTCCTTGAAAATATCAACGGTGCCGTTGCAATGATGGACATCAAAATCCACAATGGCGACTCGATTGATGTCTGGATGGGCAAGCGCTGTTTCTGCTGCTAGGGCAATATTATTGAAGATGCAGAAACCCATAGCGGCAGCGACTTCTGCATGATGACCAGGTGGTCTTATAGCACAGAAAGCTCGGTCTGTTTTTTCTCGCAGAATATCGGTGACCGCTGCGACACAAGCGCCAGCGGCGAGTTTCGCGGCTCTAAGACTACCGGGGCTCATGTAGGTATCGGGGTCGAGGCTAACGGTTGAGATCGTCGGTTCACTCCGATTAATAGTCTCTATGTACTTCGAAGGGTGCACATGGGTTAGAACATCATCAGAAAGCTCCTCTGCCAGTTTGACCTTCATGTCCTGAGTCATGCCTGTTTCTACCAGGCGGTTGATCACAGCCCTTAAACGCTCCGGTCTTTCCGGATGTTGAGCAAGTTTGTGGTTTTCACAGTCAGGATGAGTGTAGAGGTACATCGACTTTAAAGCACTCTTTGGATAGTGACCGATTGATAGTCCCTGAAGAAGTTGAAAATGTTCTTGGAATAATTCATAAATCTGTCATAACAACATCAAAAACTGGCAAGCCCAATCTTCTTAGTTCTTTTTCAGATTTATTGAAAAACTTTTTGTAATTGTAAAAAGGTATAGCTGGAAACAAGTGATGGATTGCATGATAGTTTTGCCACAACCAAATCCATGTGATGACCCTATCTAGTTTAGGGCTAAACCTTATCACATTAGTATTGCCAAACCTTTTCTGATTATCGTGGGGTATATGAACAAAGTAATCAAAAAATAACCCAAGCAGAAAAGTACCCGCCAACAATGGGAAAACATAACTGATCAGGAAGAAGTACCAGGGTAGTGTTGTCATATTTGTAATTATGACCAGAATAGCAATTGGTATTAAGTTTTCTAATTTGCCCTGTGTGATATTTCTTTTAGTATCTGTATTAGGATGATCCCAGTTCCTGATGGCATAAGGTATATTTTTAAAAAGGATCAGCACACATCTGAGTGTAACGCTCAATGGATTATCAGCTTTTACAAAATAATCAGGGTCTAATTTTGGGTCATTTGTGTATTTGTGATGAAGTAAGTGGTCCCATTTATGCTCGGTGTATGAATGCAATAAGAACATAGCAGAGATAACTCCTGCGACAGGATTGACCCATTTAAGTGATTGATGTTTTCCAGAAATATTCCCATGCACTGCTTCATGCAAAGGGGTATAGATCATATAGAATAGATATGCACTCAAAAGAAAGTGTAACCATAGGTTTATTTGATCAGTGGCAAAGAGGTATTGAAGTAATATGATACTACTACAACTGACAAGTAAAGTCACACCAGTTAAGTAACCAAAACCACCATAATGATTTTTTGCCTGATTGACACAAAAATTTAAACTAACAGTATCAGTGCTCATATATATAGAAATATACTAGTTAAAGTTTCTTACAATAACAATTCTGTATTTCATGCTTCAAAAGTTGCCCTGTTAAAATTGACTTAAAGATCATTATTTGATTCTATTTAGTTAGAGGTATTTGGTATGAAAAAGTATCTATTTATAGCATTATCCTTGACTTTAATTTCAAGCTACTCAATAGCTGCTACTGATTATGCTATGTATTACAAAGAAAATGGTCGTTGGCACAAAGGACAAATTTATCCCAGTTTTTCAGCATGTGAAAATGCTAGAGAGTATCACTGGGCTGGAAGAGAAAATACATATTGTGTAATAGCTGACTTCTAGCTTAAAGCACTACGTTTGCTCTTCTACAGCACGCCAAGCAGCATCGATGGCAGCATTAACATAGGCATACGCTTCAGAGTCCGAATTAGCAATTGAAATACGTCCA
>CAYVTR010000038.1:0-4353 GCA_964454905.1 uncultured Woeseia sp.
GCCTTAAGTGCATCAGCAAGTTCTTCATCAGCTTGGACCTTACTAGGAGTTAGTGGTGCTGCCTATGCATGGGGGTTATCTGCTGTTTGGTTAATACCAGGTGTGCTTTTTGGTTATTATGTCAGTTGGACTTGGGTGGCACCAAGGTTAATGGAATTAAGTCAACAAACTGGAGCAGTCAGTTTACCGGATGTGCTGTTTCATAATTACGATGATAAAGAGAGACAATTATTGATGCGCCTAACGGTCATTATTATTACCTCAACACTCATTATGTATGTTGCCGCTCAATTCCAGGCTGCAGGCACAACCTTCTCCTCTGTTTTAGGTATTTCTCAAAATCTAAGTGTGATTATTGGGGCTTTGGTCATACTAATATACACTTTTATAGGAGGCTTTTGGGCTGTCAGCGTCACTGATGCTATTCAGGCAGTGTTGATGATGTTCGTGGCCTTGATTTTACCCTGGATGTTACTCCTAATCGGTATAGGGGGCTTTAGTGACCTCTCAAGCGCTATTAATGCCACCTGGGATACTGGAGAAAAAAGTTTTACTGGGCTGCACACGGGTCTAATGGCTGCCGGTTTTGCATTAGGAACAATTGGAATAGGTTTTGGGTATCCTGGTCAACCGTTTGTGGTCAACAGATTCATGGCCATTAAAGACAAACAAGCTATTAAACGAGGAAAAATGATAGCTCTAATATGGGCTTCAATAATTTTTACTGGAATGATTATCCTGGGCTTATCTGCAAAGGTAATGTACACAACGGTTGGTAACCCAGAAAGTGTTCTATTTTTTGTCAGTGACAGATTATTCGGGCCAATTTTTTCAGGGATTATTACTGCAGCTGTTCTTTCAGCGATTATGTCCACTGCAGACAGTCAATTATTAACTGTCGCCACATCAGTAAGTCATGATTGGAACAGTGGCAAGCATTCCTCAATAAAAACTGCACGTATCGCCATAATTATAGTGGTAATTTTAGCAACATTATTCTCATTGTTTGCACCAGATACAATTTTTAATAGGGTCGTCTTTGCTTGGACAGCTCTGGGCGCTTCATTGGTTCCTATGGTCTTATCAAAAGTTTTCTACTGGGATGTTTCAGCAAGAGCAGCTCTCGTTTCAATTATGAGTGGTTTTTTTCTAACGATTTTCTTCCACTTTCTTCCAGACACGCCTGGAGATATAGTAGAAAGGATTGTGCCAATGAGCACTGGGCTAGTGGTTTTATTTTTATCTAAAAGAAAAAATAAACTAGCCTAGTTTAATCATATTTTCGTTGAATATGTAGCTATATTCTGTAATTATGATGCTATCTTCTTAAAATATGAATTTATAATATGAAAACTATTTTGCTAATTAATGGTCCTAATTTAAATCTTTTAGGTAAAAGAGAGCCCAGCATCTATGGCGATAAGAATTTAGAGCAAATTGAACAAGAGCTTGTATCCAATGCTCAAAAAGCCAATTGTTCTCTAGAATGCTTTCAAAGTAATTCGGAATCAGAGATAGTGGATTTTATTCAAAATAAGTCAGAATCAGCTGATGTCATTATTATTAATCCTGGAGCATACACACACACAAGTATTGCCATAAGAGACACACTCTTGGCAGTTTCAGTGCCTTTTATAGAAGTTCATATTAGTAATATTTTCTCAAGAGAAGAATTTAGAAAACAATCATATTTTTCTGACATAGCAGTAGGTATTATTTCTGGGCTTGGTTTTGCGGGCTACAATCTGGCTTTGGATGCAGCCATCGATTTAATTAATAATCAATCCTAATGGATATCAGGAAAGTAAAAAAACTTATCGAATTGCTAGAAGAGTCTGGATTATCTGAGATAGAAATCACTGAAGGTGATGATAAAGTCAGGATCTCAAAACAGACAACAGTTTCTAAAAGTCCCAATGACACTACAACTATTTATACAAATGATATTGATGAAGGCATTGGACAACCTGAGATAGCTACTCCACTCCCAAAGAATGGGTTTCATGAAATAAAAGCCCCTATGATTGGTACCTATTATCAAGCATCCGAGCCCAATGCTGAGGCATTTGTCAAGGTAGGTGACCCTGTCTCTGAAGGCGATACACTTTGCGTTATTGAAGCAATGAAAATGATGAATAGAATAGAGTGTGATGTCGATGGTGTTGTGGAAAGAATTCTTATTCAAAATGGTGACCCGGTTGAATACGATGAAGTTTTATTTTTGATTAGCCAACAATAAACTAAATGCTAGATAAAATTCTGATTGCTAATCGTGGTGAAATTGCTCTAAGAATTCAAAGAGCATGTCGAGAACTTGGCATTAAAACGGTAGCAGTTTTTTCTGTGGCAGACAGCAAACAAAAACATGTTCTCCTTGCAGATGAGTCGGTTTGTATAGGCCCCCCAGAATCAGTAAACAGTTATTTAAATATGCCCTCAATTATAAGTGCAGCTGAAGTGACTGACTCAATGGCTATACACCCTGGCTACGGCTTCTTAGCTGAAAATGGTAATTTCGCAGAGCAAGTTGAAGAAAGCGGGTATATCTTTATTGGACCTAAATCAGAAACCATTAAATTAATGGGCAATAAAATCAGTGCAAAAGATGCAGTAAAAAAGGTAGGTATTTCTTGTATTCCTGGATCTGATGAGGCGCTTGATGATGATATGGAATCAATCTATAAATTAGCTGATGAAATTGGTTACCCGGTCTTGATAAAAGCTGCTGCTGGTGGTGGTGGAAAAGGAATGAGAATTGCACACACCAAGGGAAACTTACAACACACAATAGAATTGACAAGAACTGAGTCAAAAGCCGCCTTTGGTGATGACACCATCTTTATGGAAAAATTACTTGAAGAACCAAGACACATTGAATTCCAAGTACTAGCTGATCAACACGGGAATGTTGTGTGTCTTGGGGATCGAGATTGTTCAATGCAACGGAACCATCAAAAAATTATTGAAGAAGCGCCTGCACCAAAAATACCAAAAGAGCAAAGAAAAGAAATGTTTGAAAAATGTATTCTTTTTTGTCAAACAATCGGCTATCAAAGTGCTGGCACGCTTGAATTTTTATACGAGAATAATCAATTTTATTTCATTGAGATGAACACCAGACTGCAAGTTGAACATCCAGTAACAGAAATGATTACTGGAATTGATATTGTAAAAGAACAGTTAAAGATTGCTATGGGACTACCGCTCTCTATAAAACAAGAAGATATTACCGAGAAAGGTCATGCGATTGAATGCAGGATTAATGCGGAAGACTCAAAAACCTTCATTCCTTCCCCAGGAACAATAGAACTTTGGCACCCACCGGGTGGTCCAGGGATCAGAGTAGACAGCCATATTTACACTGGTTATGAAGTACCCCCTTATTATGACTCTATGATTGCTAAAGTGATTGCTTTTGCTAACACAAGAGAGTCCGCCATCACCAGAATGGGTATCGCTCTCTCAGAAATGATTATTGAAGGCATACAAACAAACAGAGACCTTCAAATGGAAATTATGCAACACAATGCCTTTAAATATGGTGGCACAGATATTCATTACTTAGAAAAAAGGCTGGGCTTATAAAATCACATTAATCCCTCAAACTTTAATACAGTCAATACTAGATCCATGCTATAGTTAATGTCCTTATTAATTTAAGGACTCCGTTTTAAATAATACGCATTTGTTTGCATTGGAATTATTATCTGTGAAAAATAAAAATAATAAAAAAAATCAAAAACTAAACGGTTCCTTAAATCACTCGACAGAAACAGCTTTAAAAAAATACTTTAAAACTCTAAATGGTCATAAGCCCATTAATCTGTATAAATTTGTTATTAAAGAGGTTGAGAGACCATTAATGAAAGAAGTAATGAAATACACCGAAAATAATCAAAGTGAAGCAGCAAAAATACTGGGTATCAATAGAACGACACTCAGAAACAAACTGAAAGCATATAAAATTATCTAAGCAAACCTTTATTCAGATATGTCAAAGAATAAAGCAGTAAAAATTAAAACCGCACTCATCAGTGTGTCCAATAAGAAAGACCTAGATCTGATTACTCAATGTCTTAATAGCAATCAAGTAAAGATCATTTCCACGGGTGGAACAGCAGAATACATTGAAAAGCTAGGTATTGAGGTAATGACAGTCTCGTCTCTGACCAATTTCCCTGAAATCATGAATGGCAGAGTTAAAACCTTAAACCCATTAATTTATGGGGGTCTTCTAAACAGACCGGATATAGATGATGAGATACAAGATGAGTTAGGTATTGAAAATATAGACCTTATTATTGTTAATCTCTATCCATTTGAAGACACGATTTCAAAAGAAGATGTCACAGA
>CAYVTR010000039.1:0-3464 GCA_964454905.1 uncultured Woeseia sp.
GAGAGGTATGTGATCTTCTTTGGTCCACTCCCAGGCTTCCACCAATGCAATTATTTGGGCCTCAATATTCTTATGCGTATGAACCACGCCTTTAGGTTTGTTTGTGGTTCCACTTGTATAGAGAATCATGGCTTTTCTCTCATATATGAGGTCAGGAAGCTTTCTTTTGTTTTCTAGCAATAGATCTTCTAACTTCCATATCTGAAGGTTATTCTTATTAGGTATGTTCTCTTTTTGTTGACAACTATCACTGGTAATAATCATCTTTATTTCGCAGTCAGAGATATAGTGATCTAGCTCGTTCTTTTTAGCAGAAAGACTTAGAGGCACTGCTACGCCTCCAGCTTTCCATATGCCCCAAAGAGTGCAGATATAGTCGACATTAGGCCTCATCAAGAAGCCTATTCTCTCTTCCATTAGATCCTTTTCTTCATCCAATAAAAATGAAGCTATTAAGTCAGATCTCTCTATCAGCTGGGCATAAGAGAATTCACTACCCTCAGATTCAATAGCTATTCTTTCTTTGAAAGAATTTAACTGTTTAAAAACTTTCAACATTTTTTATGTGTGTATATCTAGAAAAATTAAAAATTTCTTCATATTTTTTTGCAAAAGAAACTACTCTTAAGTCATCACCTTTTTTACCTATTATTTGCATTCCCATTGGTAACCCATTCTTATTAAATCCAACTGGGACTGAAATTGTGGGTAAACCAAGTAAGCTCGAGAGAGTCACGACTTCCATCCATCGATGGTAAGTATCCAAATTATGGCCAGAGATTTCCTCAGGATATTTTAATTCTATATCAAAAGGAAAAACTTGAGCAGAAGGCATGACAAGAAAGTCAAAATTCATAAATAAGTGTTCAACAACATTTTTGCACTCTGATCTTTGGTCCAGAGATAGTTCGATATCATTGGATGTTACTCCCCTACCCTTTTCGTATTCCCATCGAATAGGCAATCCTAGCTCCTCTTGAATAGCTACGTTCATTTCATTTAAGTAATCAAAAATATTTTTAGAACGTAGTGTTGTCCAGCTATCCCATAAACCAGTTGAATTAATTTCAGATTTTAAGTGAGTAACTTGCAATTCAGTTTGATCCAAATCATCTAGTGCTGATTCACATAGATCAATTATTCCATCTTCAAATTTATAAGCTCCACCCATGTTTGAAAGCCAGCCTATTTTAAGTTTAGAAAAATCATCATCATTGATTTGGTGTTCTCTGAATGAGGAGTCAGGATCAAAAGAAAATGGGTCTGAAGAATGTTTTCCAACTATTGCATCGAGTAAAAGTGCCATTTCAGTAGGAGTTTTCGTTAAACACCCAGGGGTAGACAGAAGTGGAAATTGTTTATCTATTTTTATATTGCGATATTCAGGAATTAAGCCAGGTGTCGTTCTGAGTCCATAAAGATTTGTATATGCAGCCGGGTTCCTACATGAACCCATCATATCTGAGCCATCTGCAAAGGGAACTAAGGATGCCCCTACTGCTGAAGCTGCTCCACCACTAGAGCCCCCAGCTGTTTTAGTCTGGTCAAAAATATTTGCTGTAGGACCAAATAGCTTATTTGTGGTGTGCGAGCCTAGTCCCAGTTCAGGGGTGTTCGTTTTACCGATTATTATGGCTCCCTGATCTATAAGTCGATCTACAATGATGGAGTTTTTCAATGGGAAATTATCCTTATAAGCGGTTAAACCATAAGTGGTTGGCAAACCTTCTACATCGATGAGATCCTTAATTGCCATTGGCAAACCAAAGAGTAACTTTTCAGGTCCTTCATTATTGTGTTGCAAATGCTTTGCTTCATTTCTAATTATTTCTTCATCTTTAAGTGAAACAATAGCGTTTAAAGAACCATTAAACTTTTTGATTCGATTAAGATAATGTTCAATAACTTCCTCGGCGGTTATTTGCTTTGAAATTATGTGTGAGACAATTTCCTGGGCAGACAGCTTTTCAAGCATTTATCTTGCCTTTGCGATAGAAGTAGAGACCATCTCAAAGACTTGTTCGTAAGAAGATGATCGTGGATTGGTTACATAGGCGGAATCCAGCATCGCTTTTTCTGCAATGCTTTTAGCGCTATCTTCAGGTACCCCGATCTCACCTAGACTTCTGGGGATATTAATTCTATCCAAAAGTTTATCAATATTAGAGATGAAACCCTCAACGGAATGGTCCTCATATTGCATTGCTTCTGACATCCGTCTGACTTTTTCATCCATACCAGGCAAGTTGAAGCGAGTTACAACAGGCAGAACTATAGAATTTGTAAGACCATGATGAGTGTCGAATTCTGCTCCGACCATATGCGAGATGGCATGGACTAAACCTAGTCCTTTCAAGAATGCAATGCCTCCGAGACATGAAGCAACAAGCATACCCCCTCTTGCAGCTAGATTTTGTGGTTCTTCAACAGCTAGAACAAGAGTCTTTGAAATTAAAGAGAGACTTTCTAAAGCAGCGCCATCACACATAGGATTAAATCCTGGGACACAATAGGCCTCTAGAGAATGGATCATGGCATCCGCACCAGTCCAAGCAGTCAAGTTGATGGGTAGTTGTAAAGTTAATTCCGGATCAAGAAGTGCTAAGGATGGTTTTAGCTCAGGGTGACAAATACACAGTTTCATGCCTTTTTTGAGATCTGTGATCATAGCAGTGCTGTCTGTTTCTGCACCCGTTCCAGCTGTTGTAGGAATACAGATCAATTTTGGGAACGGATTATCATTGCCAATTTTTGGTGGCGGTTGTTCCCACTCAAAATCCCAAAGAGGAATATCATTGTTGACCGTTAAGCAAACAGCCTTTCCACCATCCATTGCACTGCCGCCACCTATGGCAATGACCGCATCATGGTTACCCGATTGAAATTTTGAACATCCCTTTACTATCTCATCCTCTCTAGGGTTCGGGGAAAATTTAGAAAACAGATCGTAGTTTATGCCTGAATCAGACAACTGTTTTCTTATCTTTTCTATAAAAGGCAGTTCTCTGCTGTTTTTATCAGTAATTATTAGTGGATTGCAAATATTTAGTGAATTACAGAACTCACTTATTTCTTTCAATCTCCCAGGTCCATATGCGATAGGGACAGGAAACGTCCAATCTTGAGGTTGTAAGATCTCTGAACTATCTATCTCAAAAGTATCCATATTGATAAGCGATTTTTTCAGGCTTATTTCTGCTCATATCGTCCAGGCGCTAACACATTTTCAAGTAATCTTATAAAAGAGTATGGGGTGACCCTCAGCAGAAAAACCAGAAACCTGTAGGTCTTTGTCGGAACACATAAGCTCTTACCTTTAAACATGGCTTCAACGCCCTCTTTCGCAATTCTTTCGGAGCTGAATTTCATGAAAGAAGGGACAGCATCCATCATTTCTTGTACATTACTTGCTGTATGAAAATTGGTCACAGTAAAACCTGGGCAGACAGCAGTGGAGGTAATCC
>CAYVTR010000040.1:0-2811 GCA_964454905.1 uncultured Woeseia sp.
ATTGAGTGGGAATGAATAGAAAAAGCTATAGAGCGTTAGTGTTATTACTTTTAACTATTGTCTATGGCTTTAACTTTATTGATCGCCAAATAGTTGGTATTCTCGCTCCTTTTATTCAAGCAGATCTAGGCTTAACGAACACACAATTAGGCTTACTCATAGGCTTAGCTTTTGCCGTTCTTTACACAACCGTTGCAATTCCTATTGCTTGGTTGGCTGATAAATACAATAGGGTGAATATATTATCGATTGCATTAGCTACATGGAGCGGTTTCACAGCACTTACTGGCTTGGCAAATAATTTTTTACAGATAGCTATTGCCCGAATGGGAGTTGGTATTGGAGAGGCTGGTGGAAGCCCGCCATCCCATTCAATTATTTCTGATATGTACTCAAAAGAAGAAAGAGCAAGCGCTCTTGGTGTTTATTCTATGGGGATACCTTTAGGAATAATGGCTGCTTATTTTGCGACCGCAGCACTTTTGGGAAGCTCAAATGAAGATGTAGATTGGCGACGAATCTTTATTTTTCTTGGCCTCACTGGGATAGCCCTTGCTGTTTTGGTTAGATTAATTTTAAGAGAGCCAGTAAGGGGAGCAATGGATCTCTATGAAAAAGTTGAAATAGCTCAACCGCCATTTTTAGAATCACTAAGAACCCTTTTAAAAATTCCTGCATGGTGGGCTATGTGTTTTGGAATAGCCTTTGGTTCGTTTGCATCATATGCCACTGCAGCTTTTCATACGAAGTTTTTAATTGCTTTAGATCCTACGTTCAATTTTAAAACACTAGTAATTATTTTAGGAATAATAAATGGCATAGCTTATGTTGGAGGTACTTTTTTTGGAGCAAAACTTGCCGATAAATGGGCAGAAAGAGATATTCGAGCCTATGGATGGTTGCCTGCTATAGCAATTTCCTTATGTCTGCCAATTGGCATTATCAGTTATTGGGTTGATTCAGTAGAAATGAATCTTTTTTGGACTACTTTATTTTTAGTTTTTATTGGGGTTTACTTAGGCCCAAGTTTCGCTATTGCTCAAACTTTAGCACCAATCAAAATGCGTGCCATGTCTACAGCTTTATTTTTCTTTATCTTAAATATGATTGCTCTTGGAGGAGGCCCAACTTTTGCAGGTTGGCTTATAGATGTCTTTAAAGAAAATTATAATGACTTAGAATCAATGCGATATGCAATGTCAGTTACTTTTTGTATTTTCATACCATCGGTTATAAACTTTCTTTTTGTTGCTAGAGTTTTACCTAAAGATTGGGATGCTGCTGATAAACGAAATCTCGAATCAACAAAATCTTAATTTAAAAATATCATGAAATTAATTAAAGAAAAGTCTGATCATGGAGTATTGCGTCTTATCATGAATAATTCAGATCAAGGAAATGCTTTATCTGAGAGCATGATGAGCATTCTAATGGATGAGATTAAAGGTGCATCTTCTGATCAATCCATAAAAGTTATCGTTATAGCAGCAAACGGAAATGTATTTTGTTCAGGGCATGATTTAAAAGAAATAACAGCCGCTAGAGAGAACGAAGACAGCGGTGAAGCCTACTTTAAAAATCTTTTTGATACTTGTTCTTCATTAATGCAATTAATAGTTAATACACCGCAACCGGTTATTGCTGAAGTAGATGGAGTTGCTACAGCTGCAGGTTGTCAATTGGTTGCAAGTTGTGATCTTGCAATTGCCTCTCATGAATCTAAGTTTGCTACACCTGGGGTAAATATCGGTCTTTTTTGCTCAACCCCAATGGTTGCTCTTTCTAGAAATGTTAACAAGAAAAATGCTATGGAAATGCTTCTTACTGGCGATTTTATTAATGCTGAAAAAGCAAAAGAAATAGGGTTAATAAATAATATGGTTCAAAAGGAAGAACTAACCTTTGAAGTAAGCAAATTAGCAGAAAAGATTGCTAGTAAATCATCTATGACAGTATCAATTGGAAAGAAAGCCTTCTATGCTCAAGCTGAAATGGATTTATCTAAAGCGTATAAATATACGTCTAAGACTATGAAAGATAATTTATTAAAATATGATGCTAAAGAGGGTATTAATGCATTCATAGAAAAAAGATCACCTAATTGGAAAGATGAGTGATACAAAGATAGAGAATTTCTTTCAAAAAACTGTTAACTGTTTCAGATCATCAAACTATTGAATGCGAATAACTAGATTGAAAACAACAGTTTTGATAACTACCACCTTATTGGTATTAGCTTCAATTATTGTTAATCAAAGAGCTAATCTCCTTATTTACACAATGACTTCTAGTGAATTGCCTGAATTATTGGAACCTAAGGATGAAGGAGAGGAGGTTACATGGTTTGATGATTATTATACGATTCAGAAAATAGATGAAAGAACATTTGCTATTGGAGAGCCAAGATATTATCAACTGAACTTTAACTACCTAATACTTGGAGATAGCAGGGCAATTATTTTTGATGCGGGTACTGGGCAGAGGGACATTCGTAGAGTTGTAGAAAGTCTTACCGATCTTCCGATAACATTTATTCCGTCACATTTGCACTATGATCACATTGGAAATGAGGTTGTCTTTGAAAAAACCGCTCTTATTGATTTGCCGCATTTAAGAAAGCGTGCAACTGATAATAAGTTACCTCTAACTCGATTTGAGCATCTTGGTGAAGTGGAAGGGTATTCGTTACCTGAACTTAAGATAAGCGAATGGTTAACCCCAAATGAGACAATTGATTTAGGTGACAGACTTTTATTAGTTCTCTATACACCTGGACATACTCAAGACTCTATTTCTCTTTTTGATCAAGAG